>NZ_JAGGKC010000030.1 GCF_017873395.1 Youngiibacter multivorans
TGTTTCTTGAAGCTGAAGCTATTATTTCCTCCACCTGCATAGCAGGTGGTTTATTTGTTTCAAATGTGCCATTTGAAACGCACTAAAGTGACCAACAAAAAATCGCCGAGGCATTCTTTATGAATGACTCAGCGATTTAAATTAAACCAGACAAAATCCGAAATCTTTATTGTGGTCAGGTCAGACTTGTAAGATCAGGTCTGGCAGGGTCAGGCATAGATGGTACTTTTTCTTTAAGCTGCTGTCTTCAGATTCATTTTTGCCTTCATGGAATTGAATACTCCAACAAGCTTTCCGACAAAAAGGGCAGAAAGCACAGTGCCTTCCCTTACTCCCAGTATATGTCCAGCAAAAATCAGGCCTACGGCAACAGAAATCATGACCACGGCAGTGTCGAAAATCATCTTCACCTTATGGAACGATATCCCTGTCAGTTGGGTTATCGCAAGCATGACACCTTCAGCTGGCATAGGCATGAGGTCAGCGCCCATGTACAATGTTACGCCTAAGGCTACCAATATTATGCTCACTACAAGGTAAGCCAGCTGGAGCGGATAGAAGTCCGCAACCGGGAATGTTAGCATTGAGTTGCTGAAGCTGACAAAATAGCCGAATATGGACGAGAATGCTATCTGCAGCAGGTATTGCGGCTTGAACTTCCTTCGAAGAAGCACCAGCTGAAGCAGTACATAAACAGAGAATATTACGGTTATTACCTTACCCTGGTCGATTCCCATTATAACGCTGAGCACATAGCCGATTGAATTTACAGGCGATATGCCAAGGTTCGATTTTATCGAAAATGTTACTCCAACAGCAAGGAATAGTAGTCCCAGGCAATACTTCGGGATTTTAACTAACAGCTTCATGAACATTGTTTGTCGAGCTCATCGATTATCGCCGGGATTACCTTGAACAGGTCTCCAACTATGCCATAATCTGCAACTTCAAATATCGGTGCATTTTCAGCTGAGTTTATCGCGATGATCTGCTCTGAATTCTGCATCCCGGCGATATGCTGTATCGCTCCTGAGATTCCGCAGGCAATGTATATCTTTGGCTTAACGGTGGTTCCTGTCTGTCCTACCTGGTAGGCATGGTCCATCCAGCCGGCATCGACTGCAGCTCTTGATGCTGCTACGACTCCGCCAAGCCTGTGTGAAAGCTGTCTCAGGAGTTCGAAGCCCTCAGGCCCCTTCATTCCCTTGCCGCCTGAAACGATTATTTCCGCATCAGTCAGGGATACCATTTCCTTAAGGTGCTTCACTACATCTACAACCTTAGTCCTTATTTCTCCTTCAGAGAATGAAACTGACAGCTTTACTGTCTCTCCCTTTCTTCCGGAAACTTTCGCAGCCTTGTCCATTACACCAGGCCTTACGGTCGACATCTGTGGTCTATGGTTCGGGCAGACTATGGTTGCCATAAGGTTTCCGCCGAATGCCGGACGGGTCTGCTTTATCTTCTTGTCATCAGGATCAATCTCAAGCTTTGTGCAGTCTGCAGTTAGGCCAGTATTGGCTTTTACTGCGAGGCATGGTCCAAGATCCCTTCCTATATGTGTTGCGCCAAGAAGCACGATTTCAGGCTTGTATTTGCCTATGGCTTCGAATATCACTTTTGTATATCCATCCGTAGTGTATTTTTCAAGCTCCGGTGAATCTGCAACATAAACCTTGTCAGCACCATACTCGAAAAGCTCGTCAGCAAGGTTTCCTATGCCAGATCCGCAAACAACCGCTGACAGCTCGCATCCGATCTCTGCAGCAAGCTTTTTTCCCTCGCCAAGCAGCTCGATGACAACTGGCATTATCTTCTTATCCCTCTGCTCTGCGAATACCCAGATACCGCTATATTCAGACAGATCGGTAGTTTCTTTCTTCTCTTCAATCTTCTCTATTGCCTTGAACGGGCATTTGTCTACACATACGCCACAGCTGGTGCAGGCCACGCCGATTACGGCAAGCTTGCCTGACATTGTTATCGCACCAAAAGGACAACTCTTTACACATATGGTGCAGCCCTTGCATTTTTCGTTAATTATATTTACAGACATGTTATCTCAGTCCTTTCAATTTAGATGTAATGTTTCTGCTTAAGCTTAGTTACGAGATTCCCCGCCATGACCTGTATGGTTCCGTCGAGCATCTCTCCCTTTCCCTTAGGAGGAGGAGTGAATGAACGGAATACCTGTGTCGGTGAAGCACTGAGTCCGCAGCAGGATGGGTCTAGCTCAACATCCTTGTGTCCCCAGACCTCTATCTGCTTCTGGTATGCGTTCATGACTCCACCTATGGACATGTACCTTGGTACGTTGAGTTCCTTGACTGCAGTCAGAACGCAAGGAGTTTTGACTTCAACAACCTCGTAGCCGTCCTCCATCTGTCTGTGTACGACCGCCTTGTCCTTATCTATGCTTACAAGCTTCTCCACATAGGTTACCACTGGAAGGTCCAGCCTCTGTGCAAGCTGAGGTCCAACCTGTGCAGTGTCTCCGTCTATGGCCTGCCTTCCGGCGAATATGATGTCAACATCCTTGACCTTCCTGACTCCTGCCGCAAGTGTAGTCGATGTGGCACATGTGTCGGCTCCGCCGAATGCCCTGTCGCTCAGAAGATATGCTTCATCGGCACCCATTGCGAGGCACTCCCTGAGCATGTATGTTGCCTGAGGTGGTCCCATCGTAAGTACTGCAACAGTCGTGTCAGCCATAGTATCCTTCAGGGCAAGCGCTGCCTCAAGTGCATTGGCATCATCCGGATTAAGGATACTTGGGACTCCGTCCCTTATCAGCGTACCCTTGACCGGGTCTATCTTTACTTCGTTTGTATCAGGAACCTGTTTTACGCAAACTAGAATCTTCATTGTAAATTACCTCCCGTTACTTCTTCAGCAGGGTGCCAGCTATTACCATCTGCTGTACCTGCGAAGTGCCTTCATATATTGTGAATATCCTTGCATCCCTGTAGAATCTCTCTACCTTGTACTCCTTGATGTAGCCGTATCCACCATGGATCTGAACGGCCTTGGCGCAAATTTCGTTGCATACCTCTGACGCGTAGTACTTGGCCATGGAAGCGCTCTGGCCGGATGGCTGTTTTGTATCCATCAGGTATGCTGTCTTGTAGACAAGCTGCTTGGCTGCCTCGAGCTTTGTCGCCATGTCAGCGATCATGAAGCTTATGGACTGGAAATCAGCTATCCTTCTACCGAACTGCTTTCTCTCTTTGGCGTACTTTATCGCCTCATCGAGAGCTCCCTGGGCAACTCCTATCGATTGTGCCGCAACCCCCATTCTTCCTGTGTCGAGGGTCTTCATGGCGTTCGTGAAGCCCTTGCCTTCTTCACCGAGAAGGTCGTCCTTGTGCACCCTTACGTTCTCAAGTATGATGTCGCTTGTTGCGCAGCCTACGAGGCCCATCTTGTGCTCGGCTTTTCCGCAGGAAACGCCTTCAAGAGTCATGTCAACTATGAAAGCTGATATTCCTTTTGTGCCCTTTGTCAGGTCTGTCTTCGCGTAGATTATGGCGTAATCGGCCAGCGGCGCCATTGTGATGAAGGTCTTCCTGCCGTTAAGGATATAGTAGTCGCCATCCTTCACTGCAGTGCTTGTCATTCCGCCAGCATCAGATCCTGCACCTGGCTCGGTCAGTCCGAAGGCAAGTATCTTCTCTCCTGTCACTACAGGTCTTAGATATTTCTCCTTCTGCTCGTCAGTACCCGCAAGAAGCAAAGGGCCGCCTGACAGAGAGTTCGGTGATGATACATAAAGGCTGGCAACAGCGCTTACCTTTGCTACCTCCTCCATGACTATGGCGTAGGACCTGGCGTCTGCACCCTGACCTCCGACTTCCCTGGGGATCTTTATACCGAAAAATCCGGCTTTTCCCATCTTATCCAGGATTTCCTTTGGAAACACACCGGACTCCTCAACCTTGTCAAGTACGTCGTTTGTAAGCTCCTTCTCGGCGAAATCCTTCGCAAGCTTTCTTATGAGCTCATGCTGTTCAGTAAAAAACATTTCATTTCCTCCTCAATCTCTTTTCAATATGTATTGCTCTGTTTGCTAGTGTCTTTATGATCTAATACTTTAGTGTTTTTATAGCCTCAGCCCGCCCCAGTCTTCACAAAACAGGCTGCTGTCCATAAGCTTAAGGTCCTCTGCTATTTCCGGAATGAATTCCATCTGTCCTATGATGTCCTTTTCAAGGTCCACACCGGGAGCAATCTCGATTACTGTCATCTTTCCTTCGATCAGCCTGAAGACGCAGCGCTCGGTAACATACAGAATCTCCTGCCCGCTCCTAGCACCATACTCCCCGCTGAACGTGACCTGCTCCACTTCCTTGAGAAACTTCATCCCCTTGCCAGCTTCATGGATCACAAGTGCTCCGCCTGAAATCTCCATCCTGCATTTTGCTGAGAAGGTACCAGCGAATATAACCTTCTTGGAGCTCTGTGAGATGTTGATGAACCCACCCGGGCCAGTCAGCCTGTCCCCGAATCCCGGTATGAAGAACTTACTCACATTGATGTTTCCATGCTGGTCAGCCTGTGCAAGGCCAAGCACCGCAACATCTATACCACCACCGTCGTAGAAATCGAACATGTAGCCATGGTCGATGTTTGCTTCAGCATTATAGGAGCTTCCAAAGTTCGGCTGGCTTGCTGGAACTCCGCCGAAGGCACCGCTCTCTGTCGTCAGGATGATGTCTTCGATGTGCCCTTCTTCAGCAGCCACACTTGCAACATCAGCTGGTATCCCGACTCCAAGGTTGACTATATCGCCTTTCCTCAGCTCAGCTGCGCACCTTCTGGCAATTACCTTTCTTTCAGAGAGTGGAACTACCGGAATACCGTCCAGAGGCTTCTTTATGTTTCCTGCAAACGCAGGCTCATAATAAGTTCCCTCTGTCTGCCAGCAGGCTCTCTTATCAGTTGCAATCACCACATAATCCACAAGGGCTCCGGGTATCTTTACATTCTTCGGGTGAAGGGTTCCCTTGGCTGCTTCGTACTCTACCTGGACGATTACGATTCCACCACTGTTCTTAGCAGCCTGAGCCACTACCAGGCCTTCATTTATCGGACCTTCGTTCTCAAATGTTATGTTCCCGTTCCTGTCTGCTGTTGTTCCCCTTAAGATGGCGACATCGAGAGGGAAGGATTTGTAGAACAGGTACTCTTCTCCATGCAGATTTACAACCTCAACAATGTCTTCATTTGTGACCTTGTTCATCTTTCCGCCTTCGATGCGGGGATCAACGAAGGTCCCGAGTCCAATCTTTGTCAAAAGGCCCGGTCTGTGCGCCGCTATTTCACGCCACAGGTTGACGATCACTCCCTGCGGAAGGCAATGGCATGCGATCTTGTTTGCCCTGACAAGGTCATTCATTGCAAAGGCAGACCCGATATGTGCAGCCGACCATTTTGATACAAGGCCTTCTACGCCAAACCTTGTCATACCTCTCTCTTTCCAGTCTCCCAGTGCGCTGCCCTGCTTCATCGAGAGGTCCCGGGGATGGCCTGTGGCTTTATAGTTTTCTGCAATTGCCACTGCAATTTCCTCAGGCCACCCTGAGAGACCCATGCCTGCGACTCCTACAGTCGCATTGTCTGGAATGAGTCCTGCAGCTTCTTTCGCCGTGATGAATTCAACCATGACTTTGATCACCCCTACATGTTTTCTTACTCGTTAATTTCATAACAATAGTATAACATGTTAATTTAATCACGTAAATATTTACATGTTTGAATTTACGTCTTTTTCTAAAATTTTCACAAACATATTTTTACTTATCCTGATTTTTTTCTGTTTGCTTAGATGTTCAGTTTTAGAAGATGTTATGGTATGATTGCATCAATATGTAGGAGGTAACATGTATGCGAACACTTAAATATGCCATACTTGGGCTTATCAACCGCGAACCGATGACAGGTTACGATATAACCAAGGAATTCAACTCAAATGTTCTGGCCAACTTCTGGTATGCAAACCACAGTCAGGTATACCCCGAGCTCAGCAAGCTGATCGATGAGGGCTCCATAAGCTTTGAGGTCGTGATCCAGGGTGAAAAGCTCGAAAAGAAACTGTACACCATCACCGAAAAGGGCAGGAAGGACCTCATGAAGTGGCTTGTCAAGGATGATCCGCTGGAAGCTACTCCCAAGGATATATTCAGGTTAAGGGCTTACTTTTCAGATTTTCTGGACCTTGATGAGCTTTCTGACCTTGTGAAACAGCAGAAGCTGAAGCATGTTCAGAAGCTTGAATCCCTTCAGAGGATCATGGACCGAACCTATCCTGTACCACCTTCTGTGAAAACCAGGGAATTCGGCGACTTCATCGTCCTTGAGAGTGCCATCATGCGCGAGAAATACTACATCAACTGGCTTGATGATTATCTCTCCCATATTTCACGGGCTTGATTTGAAAAAAGAAGGTACGGTCATACCGTGCCTTCTTTTCATTGTCAAACGGTCAGGGGTTATTTTACTTGAGTATCTTTACAGTAGCCTCTCCATCGATGACAATTGTTCCATCCTGGTTTACTGCATAGTTGTGTACCTTGAGTATCTTCTTCTCTTCTATCTTCTCAGCGACTTCAACATAAGCTGTTATAGTATCGCCCATCCTTGTAGGTGCCTTGAATTTCTGAGTGTGTCCCATATATACTGAAGCTCCTCCGAAGAATGGTGCTCCTGCTGGTCCGAAAAGGCTCTCAACAAGCATTCCATGGCAGATCCTCGACTTGAATACAGTAGTCTTTGCATATTCCTCGTTCATGTGGAGAGGATTGAAATCCCCGCTTATTCCTGCGAACAATATTACGTCTGTCTCTGTTATTGTCTTTGTGAAGGAGTTCTTGTCTCCTACCTTGAAATCGTCAAAGCTCTTCATTTCATATGCCATTTTTTTATTCCTCCAAATTTTGATTTATTCTTGTATCATGGATTAGCTGCAGTAGGTTCCGCCATTGATGTTGAGTGTAGCTCCGTTTATGAATCCGGCTTCACCAGATGCAAGGAATGCTACTGCTCCAGCGAGCTCCTTAGGATCTCCGCCTCTTCCAACTGGTATCTGTGAGATGAGGTTATCGATTATTTCCTGCTTCATTGTAAGTGTCATTTCAGTCATCATGAATCCAGGTGCGATTGCATTGCAGGTTACACCCTTTCTTCCGAACTCCTTGCTCCAGGTCTTTGTCATTCCGATTACTCCGGCCTTTGCTGCGCCGTAGTTAGTCTGACCGAAGTTTCCTGCTACTCCTGTAAGTGAGCTTATGTTTATGACTCTTCCGTACTTTCTCTCGAACATGTACTTAACAGCTTCCTGTGTGCAGATGAACATGGACTTCATGTTGGTGTTGATTACTAAGTCGAACTGGTCGTCAGTCATCTTCATGAAGGATGCATCCCTTGTTATTCCTGCGTTGTTGACTAGTACATCTATCTGTCCGTAAGTCTCGATGACAGTCTTCATCATGTCTGCAACCTGCGCCCTGTTTGTTACGTCGCATGCGATTGCTATGGCTTCTCCGCCTGCAGCTATGATTTCATCTCTGACTACGATGCAAGCCTCTTCATTGATGTCTGTAACGACAACCTTGGCACCTTCCTGTGCGAACCTTTCAACGAAAGCCTTTCCAAGGCCTCTTCCTGATCCGGTTACAACTGCTACCTGATTTTCAAAACGTCTCATTTTCATATCTCCTTTATTCCTAAGCTTTTTTAGTATATCTATTTGATTAGCCGACCTTTATTACTATGGAGGCTCCAATGTCACCTGCTGCACAGCCTGTGAATGCTCCATATCCGCCACCCTGCTTCGCAAGCAGCTCTACAAGCTCCATTATTGACCTTCCTGCTGTAGGACCCTGTGGATGTCCGTAGATCATTGATGATCCGCAGTTGTTTATTATTTTCTGGTCGATGTTCAGCATCCTGCCAAGGTTTGCATCGTTAACTGCAAAAGGATTGTGTGTCTTTACCTGGCTGAGGTCGCTGATCTTTATTCCTGCCCTCTTGGCTGCAAGCTCAAGAGCTGGTACTGGCGCAGCTGCCATACGGCCTGCTCCGATCCTCACTATTCCATATGACAGGACCTGAACTGTTATGTTCTTGTCTGTGCTTAGTTCCTTTGCCTTGTCCTTGGTAGTGACTATAAGTCCGCAGTTTCCGTCAGCTGGGTGAGTCTGGCTTCCGTAGGAAAGTACTCCGCCCGCTTCGATTGGCTTGAGTTTTGCAAGTTCCTCTGCTGTTACAGGCCTTACTCCCTCATCCTCTGAAATGTATTTGACTTCTCTTTTGCTTTCTCTAACTTCAACAGGGAACATGTACTTCTTCTGGAACTCCCTGTCATTTGCAAGTGCATCAAGGTACTGCTGGTATCTTAGGAGCGCAATTTCGTCACATTCCTGTTTGGTGATTCCAACTTCCCTGGCTACTGCCTCGGCTGTCTGGTACATCTGCAGTCCTGCTCCCGGCGACGGATCCCTTTTGAAATTGTCAAGGACCACGTTCTCTATATCAAGGCTGCCTGTCCTTGGGTTTGGTGCTACAACGATAGGAGTGCTAGAGCACCTGTCGGTCGAGAGGCAGAATACAGAATCAAAATTTCCAAGCTCGATGTCATTTGCCGCGAGTCCGAGTGTAGTGGTTGAAGTCGCGCAAACCTGGTTCATCGAAAGTGCAGGTATCTCCTTTTTCCTGTCGAGGATAACTGCAGCCGCATATGCATGTCCGTAGAATGACAAAGGATTTACAACTGTTGATCCCATGTACAGGAAGTCCAGTACTGTCGGGTCAAGCTTCTTGTCAGCGAACCAGCGTTTTGCTGTTTCTGCGCTGAGGACTATCGGATTTTCAGACTTTAGTGATCCGTTCCATCTTACGAATGGTGTCGAGTAATATCCTCCGTAAGGTATGTATGCTTTGGTATATGCCATTTCTTTGTCTCCTTTTCTTTGTTTTATATATGATTCTTTTACCTACCTGTTAAACCCTTAAAGTGACTTCTATGGTTCTCTATAATCATTCTTTTCTTTTCTGGCAGCTATACTATGCTCTTCAGGCTGCCCCAGGTCTCTTTGAAAATCTCTTCATCCATGGTCTTAAGGTCCTTGCTCACAAGCGGCTTGAATTCCATGTTTGCCAGTATATCCTTTTCAACGTCAATTCCTGGTGCAACTTCAATCAGCTCCATTCCATCCTTTGTAAGCTGGAATACGCATCTTTCTGTCACATAGAGGACTGTCTTGTTGTTTGCCGCAGCAGTCTTTCCGCTGAAGGTGATCTGGTCGACCTTCTTCATGAATTTCTTTTCTGTGCCTTCCTCGACGATGATGAGTTTACCATCCTCGACTTTAGTCTTGGCACCGACCATGAAGCTTCCGCAGAATACAACCTTCTTCGATGCCTGCGATATGTTTATGAATCCGCCGGGTCCCATGAATTTCGGACCGAACTTGCTCACATTCAGGTTACCGTCTTCATCGACCTGTGCCAGTCCAAGGACTGCAAGATCCAATCCGCCGCCATCGTAGAAATCAAACATCTGGTTATGAGGAATGATGGCCTCCGAATTGTATACCGCACCGAAATCGGGCTTTGCTGCAGCTACTCCGCCAAAGCTTCCACCTTCCACAGTCAGAGTGATCTTATCTATACAATCTTCCTCTGCTGCTATGGAAGCCACGTTGGCGGGCATCCCCACTCCAAGGTTTACTATCATGCCGCTCTTGAGCTCCCTGGCGCATCTTCTTGCGACGATCTTCTTTTCATCCAAAGCGAGTACGGGCATGGATCCTGTCGGAACCCTATGCTCACCTGAAAATGCAGGACTATAGTATCTTCCTTCAGTCTGCCATGATGCCTCCTCTTTAGTCGCTACGACAACGTAGTCGACAAGAGCTCCTGGGATAATGACATCCTTTGGCTTGATTGCTCCATTCTTGACCTTGTATTCAACCTGGACTATGACGATTCCTCCGGTGTTTCTCGTAGCTGCTGCCAGCGAGTAGCCTTCGTTTAGGAACATCTCCCTTTCCATGCTGACATTTCCATTTTCATCAGCTGTGGTTCCCCTCAATATACATACGTTCACAGGGAAAGTTGGAAAGAAAAGGTAGTCTTCATTGTCGATATTGAGTATCCTTACTATGTCTTCAGACTTTCTGGCTGCCTCATTCATCTTTCCGCCTTCAATTCTCGGATCGATGTAAGTTCCAATACCGACCTTTGTTATCAGTCCTGGTCTGTGAGCTGCGATCTCTCTCCAAAGGTTGATTATTACTCCCTGGGGAAGAGCGTATGTAGCAATCTCCTCTTCAAGTGCCAGCTGGCACATTTTCGTAGAACCGCCTATATGTGCACCTGTCCAGCTTCTTACCATGCCCTTGATGCCGAACCTTGTGGTTCCTCTCTGTTTCCAGTCTCCGGTATGGCATGCCTGCTTGATCTTCAGGTTTGCAGGATGACCTTCCTCTTTGTATCTGTCTGCCATCGCTTCCCCGATTTCATCAGGCCAGCCGGCGAGACCCTGTGCTGCTATACCTACTGTATCGAAGTCGTTTACCAGAAGCGCAGCTTCCTTTGCCGTAATATACTTAGCCAACTATGTTTCCCCCCCTTTAATCTTGTCTTCATCATATATCCACTTTGAGTTCATGTATAATACCGGTGTCTTATTGCCAGCTATCAGAAAAATCTATACCTTAGCGAGTGTCCCGGTGACCATTTTCTTAAGCTCTCCTGTGTTAACCTTGCCAGTCCGTCCGATTGGAAATTCGCTGAAATACTCGATACTCTCAGGTATCTTGAATTGCGCCAGATGTTTCCTCATATGGTTTATGAGAAGCTGCTCGTTGATCCGCCAGCCCTTCTTGAGAATGATGCAGGCTACAACCTTTTCCTGAATGACTTCTGCAGGCACACCTATCACCTTCACGTCCTCAATCCCCGGATAGTTCCGTATGCAGGCCTCCACCTCAACTGGCGATATGTTCTCACCGCATCTTATGATGAGCTCCTTCACACGTCCGGTGATATGGAGATTTCCGTCTTCATCCAGCATCCCAAGGTCTCCTGTCTTCATCCAGCCATCATCAGTGAATGTCTTTTCACTCTCATCCTTCATCCTGTAGTAACCCTTCATGACATTGAAACCTTTGATCTCAATCTCCCCGGAAATCCCAGGCAGCCCTTCAGCTCCGCTGATCCTAAGGCTAGTTCCCTCGATTGGCTTCCCTACATGGTGCGATTTGCTTTCAAGGCTTTCATCGAAACCTGAGAAGGTTATGCCGGCTGTCGCTTCCGTCTGGCCATATGACATCTGCAGGTGAGGTATTGAAAAGTTCCTGCTTATCTCCATAAATTCATTTGGGGATACATAAGACCCAGCAACCGTCCCTGTAATCAGCGAGCTGATCTTGTAGTTCATCCGGTTTTCGTGCCTCATCATGGCGAGGAACATTGTCGTGACTCCGTTGAACACGGTGCATCTGTTCTTTTCAATGCATTCAAGAACATCTGCCGACCTGAAGGCTTCAAGGATATAAATAGTCCCTCCTGCTGTCAGCCCCGCAAGCAGGTCAACTGAAAGTCCGTAGCAATGATAAAGGGGAAGCACAGAGCATATCCTTGTATCCGGTCCCAGCCTCATGTGCCTCGCAGCCTCAGCGGCCGCTGTCAGCATCTGGTATCCGCTTGTAAGGACACCCTTTGGCTTGGCTATAGTCCCCGACGTGAAAATGAGGTTCACAGGGTCCGCCGGATCAACTGACGCCTTCCTGCCTCTGAGGTATTCAGCCTCCAACTCGCTTGGCTCCTTGTAACTCATTAGCAGAGGTCCAAGCTCATGGCCAATGTGGAATATCCGCTTCAGCATAGGGGCTGACTCCCTGTTTATCTTATCCAGGCATACCTTGAATTCTGCCTTTTCAGCTCTATCCCCGCACGTGAGATATGTTACATCAGCATAATTAAGTGCATTTGCCAGCTCTTCGCCTGTCAGGTGGGTATTGAACAATACTGCTACTGCACCAATCTTGCAGAGTGCCAGATAATGTATTATCCATTCAGCTGAATTTGATGCCAGAAGACCCACATGAGTACCTTTGCTTATTCCGTTGCCAAGGTAGAAAAGCATTATTCTGTCCGAAAAGTTGTCAAGGTCCCGGTATGTCAGCTCTTCGCCCCTGAATACTATTGCAGTCTTGTCGCCATATTTACTTGCAAGCTTTTCTGTGAATCCACTAAATGTAGTTCCCATTTTTCACCTTCACCAATCGTCATATTGACTTCTCAGGTCCCATTCTATTGATGAAGGCATGGTCTGTCTAATACGGAAAATCTATTACCACGTATAACCATTTTTTATTTTACATGTGAATGTTTACATGTTATAATTGACATGTCTACATGTATGCCTACATGGATTTCAGGTGGTGTAAAAAATGGAAATAAGGCAATTGAAGTATTTTTTGGAGATCGCACAGGTCAGGAACTATTCCATGGCCGCTGAAAGACTGTATGTTTCCCAACCTGCACTTAGCAGCTCTATTAAGCAGCTCGAGCGTGAAATCGGCGAACCGGTATTCGTGTACAAGAACAAGACACTTTCCCTGACTCCCGCAGGAATGGACCTGCTTGGAAAGACAAAGGAGTTCATGGAGAGCTATCACCATTTTCTGGATTCGTTCCAGAAGACCGGGGAAACCCTGTCCGGAAGGATCCGGCTTGGCATAACTCAGCTTCTGGCAAATAGCGAATATATACCGAATCTCGTGAACTTCATCCAGGATTATCCAAACATAAACCTGGCACTCAGGGAAGAAGGTTCAAGCGAGGTACATAACCTGCTTATAAATAACAAGATAGATATCGGCCTGGTAGTCAATCCAACCGAAACACCGGTTATAGGAGTGACATACCTTCCATCAATAAGAAGCAAGAAGGTACTTGTCTGCAGGAAAAACCATCCAATAGCCACCCTGAGCAGGATAACCTTCGATTCGATACGGGCAGAACGTTTCGTTGAGCTGTCCGAGCGTTTCAGCTTCACATCATCGTTAATTCAGGAGTGCCTTAACTACCACTTCACGCCCAACATACTCCTGAAGTGCACATCCAAGGAGCTTATCCGTTCAGTTCTAATGCACTCTGACCTCGTTGCGATCCTTCCGGAGATGTTCCTTTCGCCTGACGACTACGCCAGCTTCCACGTAATTCATATCGAAGATAGCGTGGAAGAAGAGATAAAGATTGGCCTGATCTACAAGAAGGGCTACAACTACAAGCCAGGAACATTATTCGTGAATTACCTGGAAGAGAGGATGCTTCCTTCAGAAGCAACCTTATAGCCGCTTGCCTGGATGCCGACTGTAGAGGGAGTCTCTTAATTGGGGGGTTATTATGCAAAATATACATTTGCTTACAAATAATCCGAAATTGTCCTTTTTTGACACGCATACAAATTTGCGGGAATTCGAATCAATTCAGAAGATAGAGTTCATGACAGCAAGTACAAAAATGCAGGAAAGGACCCTTTACATAGTCACCTCTCAGAGGGATATCGACAGTATGAACATTTTCAAGCTGCCGTTTCCTTCAATACTTGTGCTTACCAGTGAGGTGAAGCTTCAAGAGACATCGGTCCGGCAGTTCAATGGCACCGTCCTTCATTCAGCCATGGACCCCTTCTGCCTGTATAATAATCTTAGCGAGATCCTCAGCTGCTATTCCAGCTGGGAAAACAGGTTCAGGATCCTTGAACTCGAGTCGGCAAGCTGCCAGCAGCTCATCGACAAAGGAGCTGAAATGCTGGGCTGTCAGCTTGCATTTGTCTCCTCTGGCTACTCAGTGAGAAGCTTCAGTGCAAAAGGAGAGAAATCCAGCTCCTTCATGGATGAACTGACTAAGGTCGGATATCTGGCAAGTCCGTACATGGACATGGTGCTTGAAGCAAGGAAGGCTGCCGAATTCGAGGATTCGACGCTTACAATTCCCTGCATGGACGGCACATCAATAGTCGTCTCATCAATCAGCTATCATCTGAAGAATATCGGGTATCTCTTATTTGTATCCCATGATGTTGAGAGCATGTATAGGATCCTTAATTTCAGCTCGATCCTTGGCTCAGCCTTAAGGAATCAGTTGACCACCGGCACCAGCATCATAAATTACAGCGGAAACTCGGCTTTTCAGAGTATGGTATCGGACCTTATCGAGCTTAAGATCGAGAACATGGATGAAATAAAAACAAGGCTTGAGATCATGAATCTCAAGCTGAAGAAGATATATCTCATATTGCTGGTCGAATTTGATTCAGTCCCCCTCTCACCGGCTCCTATAAACTTTATAGTAAACCAGCTCGAGAGGCTCATACCCAATTCGATAGTAACTACTTATCTTGACGACATAGTAATATGGTGTCAGCAAGCTCAGTTCGACAGATGCTCCTTCGACCAGGAGGCAGTCACAGGTCTTCTCAGAAAATATGGTGCACGTATCGGAATATCCAATCCTTCAAAGCACTATCTCTTCATGAACACCTTCTACCTCCAGTGCAAGAGTGCAATCAAGTTCGGAAAGAACTTCACAGCTGACAGCAACAAGCTCATTTATTACTACGAAGAGTTCCGGCTAATGGACATCATAGACATGTGCAGCGTAAACTTCAGGACGAAATACAACCATGGAAACCTGATTTATCTATGCGACCCTGCCATACTTTGGCTGGTACACTATGACCGAAAGCACAATACGAATCTTGCCGATGTTCTGTATGCATACCTGATGAATGACTGCAACTCAACAAAGACAGCAAAGCAGCTGAACCTTCACAGGAATACCATGCTCTACAAGATCGACAAGATAGAGTCGCTAGTTAACCATAGCCTGAGTGACGGAACCTTCAGACTTAACCTCATGTTTTCATATCTTGCGATAAAGTACCTTCAGGATTACAAGAAGATAGACCCCTGGGAAATCAAGTTCAACTAGAAAAGACAAAGCAAAGGATTCGGGCGAGCCCGGATCCTTTGCTTTTCAAATTCACTGGTTAAGTTTTCAGACTGATAATATAAGGAGAATCTGCTTCCTATATTATATGCTTCGCCTTGAGTGCCTCGTAGTCCTCGTCGGAAAGACCAGCATATTCCTTGAATACCTTCTCGCTGTAACTTCCAAGCTCGGGAGACAACCTGTACTCCACATGGTTCTCTGACATTCTCGGTGCAAATCCTGGTATTACAAGCTTGCCTCTCTTCGAATGCTCGATTTCAACCATTGTGCCTCTTCTTCTCAGATACTCATCCTTCGTTATATCGTCGCAGTCGAAGACTGCTCCGGCCGGGATATCCGCCCTGCACAGTATGTCCATGGCATCCTGCTTCGTATGTTCCCTTGTCCATCCCTCTATGATTGGATTAAGGATGTCCTTGTAGAGATATCTGGACCTTGGCGTCTTGAATCTGGTATCCTCGATCAGGTCGCTTCTTCCGATCACATTGCAAAGGTTCTCGAACTGCTTGCTGCCAGGATGCCTGGAGCAGTATATGTGAACATAATCGTTCTCACCATAGGGCTTGCAGGCATACATCCCTGCAGGTGCAACATCCTCGAGAGGCATTCCGTTGCCGACCCTTTTCGGAGGCTTTCCTGTCCTGTAGTACGGCTCCCAGTTTGACCTTCCGAAACCAATGACCACGTCCTGCATCGCGACTTCGATTTTCTGGCCAATCCCTTGTTTTTCCTTCTGTAGAAGAGCAGCGATTACCGAAAGTGCGCACATGTAACCAGCCCCTGAATCCGCAATATTCAGGCCTGACTGTACAGGCATTTCGCCAGGCTGTCCTGTTACCGCAGGCATGCCTCCAACAGCGGCTGCTATTGGATTGAACGCCGGGTATTCAGCGTATGGTCCGTCTGTTCCGAATCCCTTAATCTGCGCATATACGATCTTCTCGTTGAGTTTTTTACAGTCTTCGTATCCAAGCCCGAGCTTATCCATGGATCCGGGACCCATGTTCTCAACCACCACATCGACCTGTTCGACCAGCTTCCTTATGAGCCTCAGTCCTTCAGGGTCCTTTAGGTTGCAGGTTATCGACTCCTTGTTCATGTTGAGTATTACGAAGCCTACAGCATCGACAGAAGGCTCTTCCACCGAATACCTGCCAAGCTCACCCTTTACCGGTCTTTCGACCTTCCATACCTCTGCGCCAAGCCATGCCAGAGTCTCGGTGCAAACTGTTCCTGATTCGAACTGTGTGAAATCAAGTACCTTATATCCTGAAAGTGGTCCTATTCCTGCCATTTTAAACCTCCTGCCTGTTAATTCTTGTCTCAATGAATTCACTTACTACCCTTGTCATGCTGTCCTGGTTCCATTTCCTCGGGTCAACAGGGTCAGCCTTCAGCTGAAGCACCGGTATACCTGCATCCTCCATCATCTTTGTTATGAAGTAGGAGCCTTCGACCGCCTGCATGCAGTTTTCAGGTACCAGATACACCACTCCGTCAATCTTGTTGTGCTGAGCCTCAGATATGAACCACTCAGCGTTCCATGGAGGCATATGGAGAAAGTCTTCCATGCCTATGAATCTTGCCGCAAGAGCCCTTAGCGGGTCCTTCTCGACTCCGTTCCTAATGTATGCATCAGCACCCATCGCCAGGTACATTGACCATACGAATGCCGCACCGTACTTCTCCTCGAAGTACTGATAGAATCCCAGGTTGAACCATAGTCCGCGTCCTATCCACATGAGTCTGATCTTTTCATTTGGGACTGCCTTGTAGTCGTCCTTTACCCTTTGCTCAATCTCATTATAGAAGAATTTCGCATGGTCCGCTGCCCATCTTGTACCCCTCTGCCACTGGGCCTGCATCACCGCATTGATAGTGTCAGTTATCACAGCCGGTGCCGGACATCTGTCCGCAATGAGGTTCCTGGCCATCTTGTAGTATCTTTCCTGCTCGTTCACAAGGTTCATGACCTCGATGAGCTTGTTCTCATCGAACATCCTGCCTGTCTTTATCTCAAGGAAGGCAATAAGCCTCTTAAGCTCATCAACTGCCGCATCAAGCCTCTCCTCGGAATAAAGCTCCTCCCATCTGTCTTCCGCCTTCTCCCACCATTTTTCAGGCACTGAAAGAGGCACGGTATTTTCCATCGGATAGAATTCGGCACCGTATCTGTTTGCAAACAGCTCGAATATCTTACCCTGTGAGTCGCAGGTTAGCCTTGTTATTGCCATAGTGGGCTTTGGCAGTCCATTCCAGGGTGCGTCGCTCTTGTCCGGGTCAAGGGACCCTGCGAAAGCAGTTGCACAGTATGAGCACAGGTCATCCCTGTAATTAGCTTCCTTAAGCAGAGCGAAATACTTGCTTGACATCTGCTTGGCGGAGCATATTGCAGCCCACCACTGGTTGACTACGAAGGGGATGTCCATGGCTCTCAGGATCTCCATCGGCACATCCGCATTGATGTATGCGAAATCCTCTCCTGAATTTACCCTGTCATGTATTCCGGCAAACCATTCCTTCTGGTATGTACTTGCAAGCCTCGCTGCTTCCATAGTCTTCACTGATCGCATTGCGCCATCTTGAGTCGTCTTTCCCTTTTCCATGTCAGCAGCCTCCTTTCATGTCCGATATGAATGCGGTTATATCCGCCCTTAGCTTTATATTACCTGTAATTTCCGTTCCCTGCTTCGCAAGGTAATCGACTTTCTTGCCCATGGCTTTTAGCCTCTTGTTCTGCTCAGGGAAGTCCCACGAAGGTGAATCCTCGTAGATCCTCAGATAGAACAGTACGCCTTCGGCTCCTGATGCTTCAACTGCATCGGCAAGTGCCTCCACCCTCTGGGAAACGAACGCCTTCTTGGAACTGAACATCCTTAGCATGTATCTGTCGACAATGCCCCTTACAGGATCTAAACCTGTATTGACATCCCTGTCCATATGTCTGTCGCCCCAATCATGGTCTTCTGAAACGATGAGTCCGCCGGAAGCTTCAACCAGTTCGTAAAGCTCGGTATTTTCCTGGACGCTGCCAGTCATGTATACTTTAGGACCCGAGAGCTTTTCCCATGATCTGGCATCCTCGATCACCTGATTTACCAGCTCAGTATGCTCCTTCCTGTCCATGAAAAGAGAGCTTCCGATTACAACCAGGGCCTCACTGGAATTTACAGTCGCATTCTCTCCCTTTCTTAGTGCGGAGAAACTTCTTAAAGCCGCTCTGTTTTCGTTGCAGACTTCGCTTGCAGCCCTTATCTCAGAGTCAGTCAATGCCGTTCCGCTCCAGCTCTCTACCTCTTCGATGAACCTTTTTATGGTTCCCTCGTTCCTGACCTGATGCATCCTGGTCCTTGTGAACAACCAGTCTATGAAGTAAACCGGGGGCACCTTCTTCTCGGGCTCGATATGATGCACCTCGCGCAGATAGAAGTATATCCTTATCAGGGCATCAGTCGAATTGGAGATGACTATCCTGTCAACCAGATCATAGTATGTCCCATCCACAATCTTCTGGAATTGTGCACGTATAACCGGATCAAACGAAAACTCCAGGTACTGGTTGGCATCCCTTAAGTCCGGGTCCTTGTCCGCATATAGCCTTACCGGCAGATATCCTGCTGCCATGAGTATCTCGTCAGGCACGTCACAGCCCAAGGTTCCGACGACTTTCCTGCCTCTTGCCTTCGCATCTACAATATAGCTTTCCCTGTTGTCATAAATATTCTTCAATGCAGCAAAGGCTCTGCTCTGCAATGCTTTTTCCCTTATCGCCACAACAACACTTCCTTTCACTTTTCCCTTATCGCTATCTCGTCATCCACCCAATCAAATGTGGCGTTGAGATTAGCGAGCTCTGTTATTCTGTCCATGTACTCACGGACCCTGTCCCCGCCGTTTGATCTTTTTACCGCTTCGGGTATTCCGGCTTTGTTTACTATGAGAGGTATGAACCTTGTCTCCACTATCTTCCTGTCTTCAATTATGCATTTGGCAATTATCGAATATATGGAATCAGGGTGGAACGGATACGTGGGATATTCAGGATCCGGAACAAATCCGAATCTCTCCACCCTCGCCCTGGCCCAGGCCTCCGGATCGAACACCTCGGTTGCCTTTCCTTTAGTGCGCCTCCAGTTCGGTCCAAGTGAAGGCACCCAGGCAATCAGGTTGTTAAGTCCGTGGAAAATGGTCTTTCCCTTGTAGATCTCTATTCCGTGCAATATATGGGAGTGACTGCTGAAAATGATATCTGCACCGGCATCAATTGCGCCTCTTGAGACGAATTTCTCATAGTCCGCTATTTTGACGGCCTTATGGACTATGCCCTTGTGAAGATATACCGACAGCACATCACATTTTTCTCGAAGGTCTTCAATATCCCTGATCATTCTTTCATATGATGTAAGTTCCGGAAAAGTGTAGATCCTGTCAGGATTTCCTCCCGGATTTGCAACATCTCCAAGCTCATAATGCGTGATTACATCGACGTAAGCTGCTCCTGCCTTTTTAATTCCTGCATTCATGGCCTTAATTCCAACGCAGTTGTAGTTGAGGAATCCGAACTTCACAGCATCCTTTTCGATGATTACCGGTTTTACCGCTTCATCTAAGTTTCTGCCAGCGCCCGCATGAGGTATTCCATTTTCATCAAGCCAGTCCAGTGTATCATGAACACCAGTCTCGCCTGCATCATAGATGTGATTCCCCGCCATGGTCACCAGGTCGAACCTTCCCTTAAGCGGCTCCAGATTCTTTAGTTCCCTGTGCAGATCGTCAAGCTCAGGTGCGGTGTCGCTGTAAGGAACCTCTAGCTGAGCGAGGACTACATCTCCACTGCCAAGTACGCTGTCGATTCCTTTAAAATACAGCTCTGGGTTTTCGCCAAGAATGGTGTCTCCACCAACCAGCATGGTCATTCTTTTTTTCATACACTTCCCAGCCTTTTCAAATATGGAGCAGCATGTTGACAATGGATATCAGCACTGTGAATAGCACCACTCCTATGATAACAAGCCTTTTCTGATTAATGGTCATTTTCGTCCCTCCTCTGGAGGAGAATGGCAATCCTTGAGGATCGCCATTTCCAACTCATGATCAGTCTAGAAAGGTATGATATTAAGAACTCCGGCAGCTACTGTGACGATTATTCCAATTGCCCATACATACTTGAAGCTGTACTTCAGGTGCGCTCCCATTTCAACGTCTGCAAGTCCAAGAGCCAGGTACGGTGTAGGTCCTATGAGTGTAAGGTTTGCTGCAAGGCATGAACCCATGAGCAGCGCAGCTGACAATATAAGAGTACTTATTCCGTAAGTCTTTAGTATGGTTGCAAGTATCGGAGCAAGAACCAGGTATACTGTATCGCTTCCGATAATCATGGAAAGCGGTACTGAGAAGAACGAAAGCAGTATGGGGAGACGTTCTCCCATTCCTTCAGGTATTATGGAAATGAATGCATTTGCCATTCCGGCTATCATCCCCGTTCCGCTTGTTATACCAACCAGTACGCCAATTGCGAATATTATTATGATCATGTTGAGTGCAGCTCCGCCATATTCTCTTATCTTGGCACTCTGTTTCTTTACATTCGGGTAATTTACAACTAGTGCTATACTGAATGCCAGCATGAAGCCGAGGTTTGTCTTTAGGACACCAGTCAGAAGCAGGATAATGAGTACAAGTGTCATTACCATGTCAAATGCAAGTACACCCTTGCTTACAGATATCTTTGCAGGCTCGTCGATAGTCTTCTTGAGCTCTGCGAACTCTTCATCAGTCATTCCTGCGCCGTTCTTCCTCTCAACCTTTCCTACTACAATTACGCTTGCGTAGGTAAGGAGCAGAGCGATTACCTGCAGAGGTAGTATGTACATCCAAAGCTCCTGGGGATCCCCTCCGACTGCTGAAGTAAGTCTAAGTACTGATGAACACCAAGGTGTAACGTTCATCGAGCCAGATGCGAGAGCCGCCATAAGAAGAAGCGCTTCAGGTCTTATCTTCATCTTCTTGAAGATTGGAAGCATGGTAGGGATCGTTATGAGCATCGTTGTTGCTCCTGATCCGTCAAGATGAGAGATTGTAGCAACGAAGGCCGCCATGAGAAGCACCATTTCAACCTTGTTGCCCATATACTTCATGACCTTCTTGACTATGACGTCGAACATGCCGACATCACTGAGCAGACTGAAGTACATGACTGCGAAGGCAAAAAGAGCAGCTGTATTAAGGACTGATTTGAGGCCGTCTCCCATAAATGTGTTGATCTTGTTCAGGTCATAGCCGCAAAGCGCTGCTCCGATTATCGGTATGATGACGAATACGGGGGCTATTGAAACCTTTCCCCAAAGTAAAATAGCAACTATGATGGCAATCATCAGGAATCCTACCAGTGTCACATTCATTCTCTTTAATCTCCTTTTATTCTTTCATTTAACCGGTTGACTCAATTGTATGCTCCGGGATTTTTTTACTGTAGGTACAGAATGTATAGATTTACATCTTTTTTTATGTGCAAACTGCACATATGGAAAAATCGTTTACTTCACATCCAAAACCTTTTAACCTATCCTTGCCAGTGCCCGTGAATTCTTTGGATACGAGACTATCTTCTCATCAGTGCAAAAAACGGCCTGAGCGAACTCAAGCCGAATATAAGGTGGTATTGCGGTAGCTTCATATATGGCAGGCCTCTGCCTGTCAAATTACCTCTATCCCATATGAACGTATTATGGTTCTAAGGTTCTCCATCTCGCCCGATCCCGGCGCATGGCTGATAAACGAAGGTTCTTCCTCAAGCTGGCTTTTCTTGCCAACTCCAAGGTTATGGTATGGCAGGAGGTTAACCTCCTGACAGGTCCTTACGTTGTCTCTCAAGAAGGCTGCCATAAGGCGCGCATTATCCTCAGTGTCATTGTATCCGGGGATTATCGGGGTCCTTGCTATTATGGGAATACTCATCTCACTTGAGATCCTTGCGAGGTTCTCAAGTATCCTTTCATTTCCCACTCCAGTGCCCTTTCTGTGCATCGTGCTGTCCATATGCTTTATGTCATATATCACCAGATCGACGTATGGAAGGATCTCCGAAAAGGCCCTCCAGTCTGCGTAACCGCAGGTCTCGATTGCAGTATGTATGTTGTTTTCCATGCATCTTCTGAGGATGTCCCTGGCAAACAGCGGCTGGAAAAGCACCTCGCCTCCGGTAATGGTAACACCACCGCCAGAATTTCGGTAGAAAAGCGCATCCTTCGATACCTCTTGATACACATCATCCGAGGTCATGGTTTTCCCCATAATGGTCCGTGATTTCGAAGGACATACCGCTGAACATTCACCGCAGCCTGTGCAAAGTGCCCTATCAGTAATTACCTTGTCAAAGTCTTGCCTTATTGCATTCTGTGGGCAGGTTCCGATGCACCCGAGGCAGCCTGTACAGGTGTCCCTGTTATACATGAGCTGCGGCCTGACAGAGTTCGACTCCGGATTCTGGCACCATAGGCAGGATAACGGGCATCCCTTCAGGAACACGCTGGTGCGGATGCCCGGTCCGTCATGTATTGAATAGTGCTGTATGTTGAATATTGTCCCCTTCGAATCAAGCGTACTCAAACGAAGTCCTCTCTATGACCTCATCCTGGATGGCTTCGCTGAGCCTCGTGAAGTACGCACTGTAACCTGCGACCCTTACTATCAGCTCCTGATGTTCCTCTGGATGGGCTTTTGCGTCAATCATGTCCTCTTTTGTCACCACGTTGAATTGGACATGCTTTCCTCCGTTAGTAAGGTAGGTCTTCACGACATCCCCGAGCTTTGCAAGGTCGTCATCAGTCTTTAGTGCGCTCGGATGGAACTTCATATTCAGAAGAGTCCCCTGATACGGGTCCTGGTTGACCTTCATGGCGCTCTGCAGCACTGCAAGCGGGCCGTTCTTGTCTTTTCCATGGTCAGGCGAGAGCGATGCGTCAGCAAGCACTTCTCCTGTCTTTCTTCCGTCAGGAGTTGCTCCTGTGCTTGCTCCTCCGGGCTGATGGGCAGATATGGAAATTGCGTTTGGTACTACCTTGCCGCCATATGCTGTGTCCATAGTACTGCAGGTATCTGCAAAGAACTTATAGACTTCAGCTACCAGCTGGTCCGGCATGTCTTCATTGTTGCCGTACTTTGGCACTGCGATGAAGTCTTGCCGCATGTCGTCGTAGCCCTCCCAGTTGGCGTCAAGCGCCTTGAGAAGCTCCTCCATGGTGTATTTCCTCTTGTCATATACCAGTTCTTTTATGGCTGCCAGGGAATCTCCTGTATTGACTCCTCCGACTGCTCCAAGCAGGCTTCCGTTCTCGAAATCAAACTGCCTGTCAAGCATGTCCTTGCCGAGGCTCACCCCGCCTTCCATAAGGGCCGAACGGAACGGATCAGGGAATAGCTCCCTTTCAGCGATGAGCTCAACGTTGTTCCTTTCTGCTGCCAGATGCAGCAGATAGTCGAACTGCCTGAAGAACGCCTGTTTAAATTCATCAAATGTAGCCATCTTTGTCACATCGCCGCTTTCTATGCCTACCTGCTCCTTGGTGTACCTGCAGTACCCATTGTGCATGAAGATATCGAAAGCCTGTGCAATTATGAAGAAAGTTACAACCTGGCTTCTTGTCTTTGCAGGAATATTTCCGTCGACGCAGCCTGTAGCGCAGTAATCCCTTGCGTCAATGAGGTCCATTCCGCCGTCTGTGAAGAACTTGATATAGCTGTTGTCGCCAAGGAATGCCGGCATCCCCATGCCTGTTTTGACTACCTGAAGAGCCTTGAGCAAAAATTCCTTGGGGGAATTCTCATGGACCCTTACAGTAACCGTAAAGTGAGGGAGGTTGGTATCCCTTGCAGACTCAAGCAGCAGGTACGAAAGCTCGTTTGTAGCATCGTTTCCATTTTCGTCAACGCCGCCGATTGTCCAGTTGTACCATTTCGCCATTCCTGAGTTTTTAGCCCTGTTGGCTTTTCCGGATACCCTGTTTATCTTCATGCACTTGCAGCGCATGATCTCTATAAGCTCCAGGACCTTCTCATCAGTCATTGTACCGGCTTCGATGTCCTTCTTGTAGTACGGATACATATACTGGTCGAAGCGTCCTGCAGTTGTTGTTGGTGATGGGCATGCCAGGAGGAATGTGAACCAGAAGGACTGCATGGCTTCATGGAAGCTTTCAGCAGGCTCGTAAGGAACCTTGCGGCAGATCCTTGCCATTTCGAGGAGTTCCGATTTCCTGGTCTCGTCCTTTTCTTCAGCTGCCATTTTTTCAGCAACATCAGCATAACGTCCTGCAAACCTCACCCATGCCTCGTAGACACGGATGACCGCTTCCCAGAAGTTCTGCTTCTCTATGCTGTCAGCTGAAGTATATCTCAGTTCACTGATGTTTCTTTTCGCCTCTTCGATTATCGATTTTGCGCCTTCTCTTATGATCTTCTCAAAGTCGATGCATACCAGGAAGAAGCCTGGCCCGAGGCCATAGCCTGACATAGCAAAGCCACCGCCTGAGCCGCCCTTCTTGTCCTTCCAGGGAGGAAGGATGCAACCTGATTTCATGAAAGGCCACATGCGTTCGTTCATTCCCAGTGACTTCGACAATGCATCTACCAGGTTGCTGTTCAGTGCATTGTCTGCAAACCTCTTGTTCAGCTCGTACAGCTCGGCTTCGTCCTCAGGAGTAATGGTGTATATCTCGCTCTTGAGCGACTCCACTTCATCCTTGGTCCAGACGCCGTATTCATACTGCATCTCCATGCCGAACGGCTTGCTAGCTCCGGATCCGCAGAGGAGGTCATCCTCCTCTATGAATATGGTTATATTGTCGAGTATGTGCTCATGGAGCTTCGCTCTTCTTGTGATCATCGGCTCGCCGACAGTCTTGTCCAGGGATTCGTTAGCAAGCCTGAACAGCTCAATGCAGAGCGGATACTTGCTTATTCTTAGACTTTCCTTCATTTTCTGTATTCTTAAGTTCATATTAATGCCTTTCTTCTATCAAACTGAGAATAATCCGAATAAACCTACTGTTGCAAGAACTACGCAGACTGCCGGTACGACCACAGCAGACACTGGAATCATCCAGGTTGTAAGCTGTTCTTTGATCTTAGGGTCAGGACAGCCGGAAATTACCATTGCACCGCCTGTTGAGAACGGTGAAAGTGATGATGCCATAGCTCCTATGAATATGCATGAGAACAGCATTACCGGGTTCAGGCTCAGCGATGTCGCAAGAACAGGCACCAGTGGGTACATCAGAGGGCATACGACGGATGTTCCACTTGAGAAGAAGCTGAGGAATGCAGCGAAGAGAACAAGCATTGCAGGCACCCAGAACTTCGGTATGTTATTCGTGAGTATCGAAGCAATCTGATCTACAAGTCCTGCTTCCTTGGCTATTCCAAGAAGAAGGGCAACACCCGCTATCATAAGTATCGTGTTCATTGGGAGCTTCCTGATTATGTCTTTCTCATCTCCGAGCTTCAGGGCTCTTGCAAGTATTGCTGCAATAACCATGATTACCTGTGGCTGAGAGAATGTAGCCAGTGCTTTTACCAGCTTGATTCCTGGTACCCATGTGTTTATCACTGCAGGCAGTACCATGAATGCGAATGCAGCAAGAATCAGCCAGAGAGTCTTTTTCTGAATATCGTCGAAATCCTTTGGCTTCTGAATTTCAACGCGCTTTGCCTTATAGCACTTGAATACGATATAGAATATGGCGATTATGAAAATCTGTTTGAATGCGCTGTTGATCCATACATAGTTCGCTATTGCAAACGATGCATCGCCATAGCCAGCCTTTTCAATAAGGTTCTTTGAAATGACTCCGCCGAATCCGTTTATCGGATTGTCAGCTCCAATAAGTGTTGCGCAGCCTACTGTCACTGCGATCATTATTGGATGTATGCCTGCTGGAATTCCAAGTGCGAATGCCAGTGGTCCTACGATTGCAGGAGTTGATGCTCCGGCACCAAGGAATGCTACAACTGCGCTGACTAATGCAATAACCCATGGTATCAGCTTCGCATTGCCGTTCATTGCATAGAGAAGCTTTTCTCCAACAAGGGTCATGGTTCCGTTGCTTGTAGCATAAGTAAAGAACAATGATATCGCGATCAGGAAAAATACGATGTTGGTAGGCCAGAAGCTGATTATCTCAGATACCTTCAGCCCCATAACCAGGTTTCCGATTATGAATGCAAAGCCCATGGCAAGGATTCCAGTGTTGAAGTTGAATTTCCATCCGATTACAATCGCTGCCAGGATGGCAAATAAGCATAAGTATAATGACATGGCTTAATCTCCCCTTTTATCTTTTATTGAAAGTACTTTTCGTGATAAGGTTATCATCGCCAAATAATTAACACAATTACGTTTTCATATTTTGCTGATTCTTAGGCGGTGCGCATAATCTATTCCAGTTGCCATGTGACAAATGCATACATATTCCTTAGTATCAGGGATGCAGACCAGCGTCCCATCCCTGTGCCTTACACGCAGGAAATCTCTTCTGATTAAGACGCTTGTTGGATGGAGGCCTTGATGTAGCAAAATTATCTGCTTTCGTTTATAATTCAATTGTCTGTCAGCAAGATACGATATGGAAGTTGAAGCTGTCATGACAAATACCAACTTTGCATGCATATCATGGAATAAGAAATGCTCGATCATCACTTACTCACCTTCATATGAGCTTGATATTTTTACAGCAATAATTCGCAACGTGCCATTACGGAGGAATTTCAGATGCCCAATATAAATTTCATTGTCAATGTGCTTGGAAAACATGTAGTTTCCAAATCGATTGCCCATGAGGATATGCCGGAGCTCAACGGGATACTCTTCTACAAGAAGAGCGTTCCTGTGTCGGGTTCTTTCATATATATCAGTAACGCTTCATCGCTAAAATCCCTGATGGAAAGTGATGGCTCTGATGAAAGGCTCACTATATTCGTTCCAGCTCAAACTGAAAAGACATTCATTGAATCATCCGTAAAACATAACATAATCCAAACAGATTTGGAAATCACTTCATTATATAACAGACTCACAACCCTGGTTCATAGCTACAATCACTGGCGTACGCTGCTGCTTCAGGCTATGTTCGATGGCAAGAGCCTGTCAGGGGTCCTTTCCATAGCTTCGGATCTGATAAGAGCTCCTATATTTCTTCTTAATCCATACGACAGGGTAATATACGGCAGCGAGAGGACTTATTTCAGCGATGCCTGCATCGATGCCCTTACTTCAGAAGGACATCTTCCTCAGAATGATGCCGGTAAATTCAAGGCATCGTGTATCAGCATATATAAGAAGGACTTTTATGAGGTCTATCACTCGCAGAAGCTGAACCACTATTATCATTTCCTGAAGATCCATGAGAATGGTGCTACAATAGCCAAACTCTTGATTGTAACGAATCCTTCGCACAGGAATGTAGATGTGAGCTATATGCTCTACAAGCTGTCCCAAATAGTCGTCAAGTTTCTCAATGATCTGAACATCGACAATCCTGAGAACGACATTCTTTTCTCATCATTCATTTCCGATATCATTGAATCCAGGCTGACTGAATCCAGAGAAATCGAAGAGCGTTCGAAATACCTTCGTTACCCTCTCATGACTTTCATGGCTGTCATTGTTGTAAGGCATGCAGATAATCATGAGTTTGCAAATACGCACCTCATTGATGATCTGATGGAAATCTTTGAAGGTGATAACATTACCCTGCATAATAATGATATTGTAATACTCCATACTCAGGAGGCTCGCAACTTCGAGAAACTGGATTTTGACTATGACAAATTGGAGGAGCTCATGACTCGCTACAATGCATATGCCGGAATCAGCAACTCCACAAGAAACCATGACATGCTGCGGACGCTGCATCTCATAGCAAGTGATACGATACGCCTTGCTACCACCCTTCATCGGCGAAGCCTTTCAGACAGGGTTTTCATACATGAGGATTACAGCTTCTATTACCTGATAGACCTGGCTGCCCGGAAGTTTATCGAGGAGCACCACCACGACAACATCATATACCTGATCCATCCGGCTATAGTAGCATTATACAGATATGACACGAATAACGACTCAAACCTTCTTGATGTGCTGTTCTACTACATCCTCAATGAAAGAAGCATTTCTCTAACCGGAAAGGCTCTGTACATGCACAGAAACACAGTACTTAACAAGATCAAGAAAATTACTGAGATTATCCAGATTCCAATAGAAGACGGTCACACTGATTTCCGCATCCTGTCATCCTGCCTGATTGTAAGATACTATCAAAGGTATCTGAACCAGAAAATCAAGATATGACATTATGTCATCATACTAAATTTTATGGCTATGTATAACGAACAGACCCCGGTCACAACCGGGGTCTGTCAATTTCTATATTATTTACTTGCTGACATCATTTACTGAAGTCAAACCTTTGATATTCCTAGTCTTCGAGTCCAAGATGAGCTTTTGCTGCTACATCAGGCTTCTCGCTTGTGTTCTTTATGACCTTCTTGTAGCCGATGACCAATATCGGGATTATTACAAGTGGAAGGCACATGTAGCCGAGCATTGTGAATCCTGGCCCTACTATCTTTGTAAGTCCGAGGAGCGATACAGCTGTCGCGCCCATCATGAATATCACGTTAAGAACTACATTCTTGACCATAGGGTTGCTTATCTTTACATATTTCTGAATCCTGGTTACAACTCCGTTGTTGAGACCTATTACTGTTGATACAACAGCCAGCTCAACAAGTGCAACATACATCCAGTAAAGAACTGGTATATTGAGGAGCTTCAGTATTTCATAGTTTGGCATCTCAGCCTTAGTCAGCTGTGGGTATCCGTACTGCATCACGATGATCATTATGATCAGAACTGAATTCGTGAGGAATCCGAATATGGCAGCAGCCTTTGATTCAGCCTTGCTGTTAAGTCCGCTTGTGACAGATGCAACTGATCCGATTGCTCCGGTAACCTGGAAAGAAGCGTAGATTACAGCAGCCTTGAGAGCCGGGAAGAGTGTTCCTGAATCCCATGTCTTTGCAGCCCACTCTGTGGAGAACTGAGACTGCGGGCTTCCAAGTGAGAAGAAAAGAAGAGAAACGATAATTGCAAGCATCAGCCATGTCATTACACTGTTTGCGTTACGTATGAGAGCTTCTCCGTAGATGATGAGCATGAGTGCGATAACTCCGATGATAGCGGCGCAGACAAGATACGGAAGGCCAATCTGATTAGCAAGTATCTTTCCGCCTGTTGCAAGTGATGCACCAACAACCATAAAGTAAGTGAAGAAGAAAAGTATATCGAAAAGTATGCTGAATATCTTCTCGTAAGGGGAGAAGAAATGGTTGAAGAAATCCTTATACTTTGTAAGACCGTTCTGCCTGCAGTACTCAACGACGATGTAGATTATGAATCCAAGTATTCCCATAGCAAGCAGCGGAGTGACGAGCCCCCAGTTTCCGTAGGTGCTGTAATAGGTTGAACCCTGTCTGCCTGAAGCAGTTCCGGGTCCCATATGAACTCCGAACCAGGTCGCACCAATTCCCATTGATGTGGCTAGATTAAATTTGCCTTTCCTTGAAGTTTTTTCTGCCATGATTAATCTCCTCTCGATATGATTATAATAATTTTATTGAGATACAATCTACATGCCCGGTATGGAAATTTTCTTGTTGCCTGGAATGTCAATCTACCAGGTTACCATCTTCGTCGAATTCCATATCGAACGGTTCGCCAATTATTTCTATGTCCTCACGTCCCTCAAGTTCTTCGAGGTAAGCTTCGGACATAAGTATGTCCTCCATCTCCGCGGTATTTTTTATTCGTACTATCCTCGCATTGCTGAAGTCGATGTTGTTGCAGGTACGGATACAGACCCTTATCGCTTCCTTGTCGCTATTCACATACATTGGAAGCTTGGCACCATTCAGCATTGTTGCTGTTACAACATTAGTCCATGTTACATCGAGGTCTATGTCGTTCATAACCCTGCGGGTAGTGATATCTGCTGCAGAAAGTCCGCATGCATTATGATGGGAGACTTCCGTGATACCTCTGACAAACATTTTCTTGCAATCAAGGACATCTTCAAAACCCTTTGAGTTAGAACGTCCTGTAATATTTGGGTCATGTCCGTTGCCGCTGATATTCTTTCCAATCTCATCGATTATGAGAACATCTATTTCCTTCATCTTGAAATTTGCAATCTTGTCTTTCGCTGCTTTAAGAAGCTCTGCATCCCTTTCCATTATCTGGTCGTTAGGGACTACCTCAATTACACTGATCTCGTCGTATGCATTCTGTACTACTCCGAGTCCAAAGGCAATTGGAGCCTTCTCAATGAACATTCCTGCAACTTTTGGAATTCTTTCAGCAAAAGTCGGAAAACCCATCATGTGGAAATATGAAGCACCAACATGTTTAGCAAGTCCTATGGCACACATCTTCGCCAATCCGCTCTCATGTTCACCACGAAAATCGGTGTGCGGCTTGATCTTATTGAATACAATTATCCCATCGGATTCTGCTGCGTATTTGTCGCAGTATACTGGCGTACCATCTTCGAGTTCTCCTAGTTTCACGGTTTCCATCGATGATAGGATTGGAACTCCCATCGATTCCTCAGTAATTCCGTAACCTGCGATAAACTCTTTCTGGCCTTCAGCTGTTCCTCCTCCGTGGCTTCCCATGGCTGGCACGATAAAAGGATTGGCACCCTTCACCTTAAGCCATTCGAGTACTGCTTTTACAATTCTGTCAATGTCTGGTATTCCACGGCTTCCGACAGTAATACATATCCTCTTGCCTTTGTAGGATAACTTCTGATTTTCAGGAAGCTTTGTCTCCAATTCCTCCCATATCCATCCCTCGATATCCTCAATTCTGTTCTTGTCGTATATCTGGCGGACTTTCATCATTTTTGGGATTCTGACGTCCTCCATACCTTGGATTGTGAGTGTAATTTCCGGAAAATCTACAAAATTCATTCCGTCCTCCTAAAATCCAACTTCTCAATAATCGCACCATCAGTATCTGTTAGCGGCATCAGCAAGCTTTGTCAATTTACGGCAATAACTTTCACCTACGCCGGTTCAGTCTACATAACCTCTTGTCGTCAGCTGCAGCATCTGCAGTCACTATCCTTTTCATTTGAATGGCCGAGCTGGAGCCTCGATTTATCAACTGTAAAAATATGACCACATCCATCGGGGTGCATTAAAGTTATTGAATCAATATCATCCCCCTTAACTAACCATACTTATCACTCATAGATTACTGGTAAGACCAGGTATCTAATTGAGAGTATAACGTTTTCTTTTTCTAAAGTCAATATGGAAAACGATGACATTGTTAATATATTTTCAAAGATTTTATCCAATTCCATTAAGCCCGACCAATAGAAATTGCTTCATCCATGCTATGCACCTTCAATTCATTTGTGTTGTGTACCAATACATTTGACCATGGACGATTAAAATAGTATAATCTAGTGTAATCATAAGCGAAGTTAAATGGGGGAAACATAGTGACAAACAAAGATGGGCTTCTGGCAAATGCTGTAAACCTAAAACCAATACATACACAGCGTGCCAGTGAAGCAATTTACGACCAGATCAAGGATATGATCCTCAGTGGACAGCTGAAACCGGGAGACAGGCTGCCTTCAGAGAGAAACATGATGGATATGCTCCAGAGGAGCCGCCCTACCATACGTGAAGCGCTAAGAATGCTTGAGCGCGCAGGTTTCATCAGGACGATAGCCGGAAGCAACGGTGCCATAATACAAGAACCGAATACCAAGGGTGTTGAGCAGTCACTTGAAGCAATGCTTCAGTCAAGCCAGATAACCCTAGAGAAGATGTCGGAATACCGTTCACTCAACGATGTTGCCATAGCCGGATGGGCTGCAGAACGCCGTACAGATGAAGACCTGGAAGCATTAGATGTTTTACTTGCACATGCTGAAGCTACCGTAGATAACTATGAGGATTTCATCCTTATCGACCCTCAATTCCATGGGCTACTGGCTAAGGCTTCAAAGAATGAAGTTGCCTATATCATGACCCAGGTATTCAGCAAACTGCTGATCAACATGATGCATACCAGGATGGAGCCAATGACTACTCCTGAACGCATCGATATGTGCATGGGTATTCTGAAGATGCATAAGGATGTCGTTGAGGCTATCCGTGCCAAGGATGTAAGTGCTGCAGAGGATGCTATGCGATACCATGTCCATGCATTCCTTGTTGATCTCAGGGCAACATATTAGATCCGCGAATTATACACAAGGACCTAATTGATTACTGAATAATTGAATATTAATGTGAGGACAAGGTGATCTTAAGACTTCAGATCATCTTGTTTTTTTAGTGGTTAATAACCCTGCAGAGGAGCGGACGGCTCCTTTGCAGGGTCTGTTCAGCTATTTAATTGGTGAAATTTTATTGTGCCTTATGAGGCATTGCATCTCCAGCCTCAATCATTGCCTTAACCTGTTCCTTTGAATATCCGAGCTGTACAAGGATATCCTCTGTCTGCTCGCCAAGGTAAGGTCCTCTCTTATATGGAGGAAGTTCAGTCGACTCAAACAATACCGGCGGTCTTACCAGTGTACGCGTTGCTCCTGTAGGATATTCCATTGCATGGAAGCAGTCGCTGGCCCATGCCTGCTCATCGACAAGAAGTTCATTCCATGTCTTTGCCACAGCGAACGGCAGGTCGGCAACAGTGAGCTTTTCAACCCACACGCTGATATCTTCTTTAGCGATGCTTTCCTTTATGATTTCGTAGAACTCCTCAAGATTATCCTGGAGTGCTGATTGAGGATAGTACCTCGGGTTTCCGATAAGGTCTGTCCTTCCGATCACTTCCATGAATTTCGGATAGAAGAAATCATATCTTGGCATTGCTATCTGAAGCCATCTGTCATCCTTGGACTTATGTGCTACCTGAAGAGGGTTCGCGATTTTCTTCCTTGAAATCGGGTACTGCGTTGAAGGATGTCCGTATTGCGCGCTCTGAAGCATGATTGCAACATCCCAAAGTGCAGAATGGAACAAGCTGACTACTACCTTGTCTCCGTATCCTGTCTCTCTAGCCCTGTAAAGCGCAGCAAGGATTCCTGATGAAAGGTTCATTCCGACCTGATGGTCTCCGAATCCAGCTATTACATTCATAGGCAGGTTATCCTTGTCAAACATGGTGCCCATTACGCCACCGCGTGCAAAGAAGGCAGTGAAATCGAAGCCTGGCAGGTCCTTGTCAGGTCCCTTTTCGCCATAGCCACTTACTATTCCGAAGACAAGCTTCGGATATCTCTCTTTTAGGCTCTCGTAATCAAGACCTGAACGCTCGAGAGCGTTCTGTCTCCAGTTAGTTATGAATATATCCGCACTTGCGATGAGCTTTTCCATGGCTTCACGGCCTGCCTTGGACTTCGTATTAAGGCATATGCATGTCTTGTTTGCATTTTCAAGGTCATAGCTTGTATTTTCAGCCTCTCCCGCAGGACGGCCTTCATTGACAGCTGTAAAACGGAGTGGATCACCCTGGAATGACTCCACCTTTATAACTTCAGCACCTAGGTCTGCAAGATACCTTGCGCAGCATGGACCTGCGACAAATGTTGCAAGTTCAATTACCTTGACTCCTTCTAATGGTCTTTTCATTGCGCTCATTCAAATCTCCCTTTTGTTTTATTAACTCTAATTCTGATTCTCAATTCAAGCCGGTCACCTTTTCGGTGCTGGCTAAATTGCACTGATCAATACTTTCTCATTTTCCTGGGTATTGCTTTCTATGAGATCCCTGAAGGTCTCAATTATTGTTTTGGCCTGCTCATAATTGACCATCTGGCGATCCACTTCTAATAGAGCCAGAGGGATATTAGCTGCTTCACAGGCTTTTTTGATCATCACATAGTCAAATTCTTCCGGGTCACAGAACTTTGTAAGTACAACCACGACACCATCTGCTGCCTTCTCTTTGGCGGTCCTGACAATAAGGTCAGCACGCTTCTTCTCGACATCATAAAGTACGCTGCAGTTGTCCATCAGACCGAACTTCTTTGTAAGCCTGTCAAGCGGATTGGAGGCTTCTGGTGCATCAGTCCTGTACTGTCTGCTTTCTGCTGCGACATCGTCAGCAACGATATGCATTCCGAATTCATCGAATATGGCATTCAATGATGGATTGTCTGCTATTATTCCGCTCGTCATTACCTTGAACCTTGCCTCGCCTGGCGTTGCTGACTCCAGTGCCAATAAGAGCTCGGAAACAAGTGCAGTATGGTCCTCTTTCAGCATCAGTGTCGCACTCTTGAATATGTTGCTGCGGTCAGCAGCCGAAACCTCCGGATGAAGTGCAAGGACCTCTGATACCTTTCTCATTGCCTCATTGTGCTCATTGTATATTTCAATCGACTTCGACAGTGATTCAGCGTCGAATTTTGTGCCAAGCACTTCTTCAAGGGACTTGATTACTGTCTCGTAGCCGGCTTTGGTGAATGCCAGGCCGCCCTCATTTGCCCTATTCTGAGGATATGTCATTGGAATGAATGGAATTGAAGGTACCGCGTACTTCCAGTTTTGTCCAAGTGTCTTAAGGCTGTCGCACAGTGAAGGAATGATTATACCTGATGCCCCTTCGTATGTGCCCTTGACTCCAAGCTCCAGAATGCTCTGCATTATGCTGCAGATGAACGATGGAAAGTACTTCTTGGCTTCCTGCAGCTCGCAGTCAGCACCCCATGCTCCCATTGGTACTGCACCCATAGAATGCACTATCTCTTCAGGTGTATATAGTGGAGCGACAAGAACAATTTTGTTTCCCGCTGCAAGATATGCATCCTTTTGTGCAGAGGGATTTGAGGCTATTTCACTAAACTTTGCAAGAATTTTCTTAACAGACATTACATCATCCCTCCCTTGTTTGATTCCATGATTTCAGTAAGACCCTGTACCCTTGTTTCATACTGTGCGGCAGAGAAGTTTCTCGGATCTGCCTGGTCACCGTCAAAGCTTGTCACTGGAATCTCGCATGCTTCGCCAATCTGTCTGCTCATCTCATACATGAATCCGCTCCACAGTTTGCATGAACGGTTTGTATGAACCAGCAGTCCTTCTGCTCCTGTCCTCTTTGCGATGTCTATTCTCATGTCTCTCGAATGCTCAAGGTTCATGGCATTAGGCACATTGCAGTAGGACCTTATGAGTCCGTCAAAATCATCATAGATGAATCCGAATGCATCGGCATAAATGGTGGCAACCATGTTGATGTTCCTGCTTTTAAGTCCGGTTGCTGTTGTTCTGAGGTGAGGCCAGCAGGCGATTCCCTCAAACATGATCCTGTGTTTCTCTTCTCCACGGAATGTGCTTGTGCCTTCAACAACTGCTTTGCTGTATTCCTCAACAAGTGTCTCGAAAGCTTCTGCAGCGTCAACAGTACCTCTTGCACAGACTGCAACAGCCATGTGGTTAAGAAGGTCGAAGCCATTCAAAGGACTTGGCTTGTATTTGGTATATGCAGTCGCATCCAGCCATGCTCTTGAAGTACGGTTTGAAATTGCCATGACTTCCTTGAATTTTTCGTCACTCCAGACCTTTCCGGTTATCTCTTCAAGCTGCTTTATCGCATCAAGGAACTGGCCCTTGACATACTCGACCTGGGCAGGTGAAACCTTGTAATCCGGGTTGAATGGAATATCTATAAGGATCATTGGTATCGAAAGCTCTTTTGCTATATTCTCGTACCACTTCATCATAGTGTTGCAGATATTGTTGCAGCACAGCATGAAGTCAGGCTGAGGCATATTCTGCTCAGGCGCATCCTTGACCTCCATATAGGCAAGGCTTATTCGTGCATAAGCACATATGTCATTTGAATACCCGTTGGATTCGGATATCTCACACATCTTTTCACCTGCACCACGGGCTGAGATCGCAGCCGCCTGGTTTTCAGGATAACAAACCTTTATACCGAGAGTCTGGAATATCTCCTGTGGGAAATTGCTGGCACACCAGCCTATCTTTTCACCCCTGTCCTTCGCTTCCTGAACCTCTCTGTAATGTTTTGAAACTATAGCATCGAGCTTGTACTTGGCTGAATTTGGATCTGGTACTTTTTGAACCTTAGTTTCTGCTGCCATATTTTTTCCTCCTTCTTTTACTTTTCATGTTGTAGTTTATTGTAAGCATAAATGGCTGCACCCAGGGCACCAAAGAGCTGCGACAAAGGAGAGTACGCAATCGGCACCCCAAGTGTCTTTTCCAGAGCTCTTCGAACTCCTCCGTTCTGTGCTACACCGCCACTCATACAGACCTGCTCTGTAACTCCTATCCTCTTCACCATTGAAGCAGTACGTGATGCTACTGACTCGCATATTCCTGCTACGACATTGGGTACGGTTGACCCATGAGCCAGCTGGCTTATCACTTCGCTTTCGGCAAACACGGTACATGTGCTTGAAATTGACGAAGGCTTGTCAGCCATCGCTGCAAGCGTTTCAATGTCACCCAATTTAATCTGGAGTATTCCGGCCATGACATCAAGAAATCTGCCAGTACCAGCAGCACATTTATCATTCATTATAAAATTGGTCATCTTTCCGGCCTCGGATAACGAAACAACCTTGACATCTTGCCCGCCGATATCGATGATCGTACGAAGCTTCGGAAATACAAAACGTCCGCCGAATGCATGGCAGGAAAGCTCGCTTACCTGCATGTCCGCACCCTTATAGTTACTGCGGCCATAACCAGTAACAACCGTGTAGGAAATATCACCTGCACTGAGTCCGCTCTTTGCTAACACCTCAGCCATAGCCCTGTCGGGGCTGTTAGTTCCAATGCCTCCAGGCACAAGCGATGTAGCAACGATATCCGTTCCGCCTCTAAGCATTACGCATTTTGAGGTTGTAGAGCCGATATCAATTCCTAAAGTAACCATATTTTCACTCCCTAAATTGGTTAAGCAATTGCTAAACTGAATGATAAGTTACCACACTTATCATTCATAGATTACTGGTAAGACCAGGTATCTAAGGAGAGTATAACGTTTTCTTTTTTAGAAGTCAATAAGTAATAAATCGACATTGTTAATTAGTTTTCAAGGCTAATTTGAAATTGAATCAACAATCAAGATATATATTCAAGCTTGCTATTCAACAATTTCGCATGTATACTCATGTTCTTCAGACGCTAAGAATCTTTAAGCCTGTGATTTATATGCCTTCACTATGATCGAATTTTTCACGAATAAAAAAGATCCCGGCTAACAGCTGAGATCTCAAATGCTTTATTTCAATGTAATGTTTGAGCTACCTATTCATAACTATATAATTGAAGACCTAAAATCTTAATATCACGGCAACTTAGTAATACTTTTGATTTATCTTATGAGACATTGTTCGCACTTACATGTTTATCAAATTCTGCAGATATTCTATTAGCGAAATCAAGCGACATCTTGAAAGCACGACTATTCAGCCTCATAGGAGTGGATGCTACAACTATCTCTTCTTTCTTTCCATCCGAGTTGAAAGCGAGTTTTACGCTCAATGACTTTATGATCTTGTCCGAATTACCAGTCGGAAGCTTTAATTCTTCAGCGGACAGCTTCGGTATAGTAATTATTTCGTGGTGCTTAACATCATCAAATCTGTATATCCTTGATATGTCAAAATCATTTTTTCTACTGACGATACTAAATTTCCCTCTTTTCTTGTCTATAAGGATGAAGTTGCCAATTTTGGCAGATACCTGAAAATCCTCATCAAGTGATACTCTCATAGAATTATCAATGATACTGGAAATATCCTCCAAACTCTTTTCTCTGACAGTTTCAGTGAAGTTCCTGCTTGCAGCCTTGTAGCAGTCTTTGCAGATGTGTCCGTCAGAGTATCTGAACTTTATCAATCCTAGATTTTTCCCGCATTGATCACATGTTTTTTTCATTTCATTCCCCATCTTCCTTATACTAGTCAGTGATTGCTTTTAGCGCAGTGTAAATTTTCCTATACTTTCGATATTGGTCATCATATAGTGAAGTGTTATAACTTCTTGGATAATATGTTTTATTCGCTTTAATAGCTTTACCACCAATTTCATCTAATGAGGTGAACTCTCCATTTGCATATGCACTTAGCAATGCAACTCCCTGGGAAGCACCTGAGCCAGCTAGAATAGTCTCAACCTTCACGTTCAATATGTCGCTTAATATCTGCATCCACACCGTACTATTGGAACCACCACCTGTTACTCTGAGGACATCTAAATGTGCAAGCTTCATCTCATCCATCAGCTGCCTTATTCCAAAAGATACACCTTCCATAACAGCTATCAACAAATCCATTCTCTTTGTATCCAGGGTTAGACCGATGAATGCCCCCTTTAATGCTGGATCACCATATATTGTCTTTTCCCCAGCAAGATGGGGATAAAACAACACTTGATTCTCTCCCAGCCTATCTATGGATATTTCCTCGGTACCTTTCCCAAATTCTTCAATTTCTAATATTTCCTTGCTTATCCAGCTGTAGCTATTGCCTGCAGACTGTACTACCCCTTGGTTCAGGATATGAACCAGCTTTCCATCTGCTGAAAACAGGATATTCTTTCCCTTAGCATCCAAGTCTAGCTCGGATCTTCTGAACATAAGGACAGCAGATGTTCCAAGAGAAAGTATAGGCGATGTATTGCTGAAACAGCCTGATGAAACCCCTGTAGCCGGGTTGTCTCCAGTCCCTGTTATTATTGCTAAGCCCTTCGAAAGTCCCAGCTCCTCGGCTACTTCATCCAAAATCAATCCAGCCTGTTCTGAACTTCCCTTTATCTGCGGATATACATTTTCTGACAATCCTATCAGTTCAGCTACAGCCTTGGACCAGACCCTTCTCTCGATATCATAAAGTGATGATGTCGATGCTTCACAATAATCAGTTGTCATTTTACCAGTAAACCTGTACACAAGGTAATCAGGACCAATCAGGAATTTGTGCAGGAGTTTAAAATTGTCAGGCTCGTTTAGCTTTAACCAATAAAGATTTGCAGCAGGACTTCCAGTAGAAATTATCTTCTCTATAAAAGGCTGATCTCCAACCTTTTTAATATTTTCTTTCAATTCCGCAAGGCATTCCTTTGTCCTATTGTCATTCCACATTATGGCAGGTCTTATGGATTTACCGTCTTTTCCCATAAAAATGACTGTATGCATCTGACCAGTGATTCCTATCCCTTTGATTCTTTTTCTGTCAACCAATGCTAGCATGTCCTTCAGTCCCTTCATGACCTCAACATACCATACATCAGGATCTATCTCCTTCCAACCTTGCTTTGGCTGGTCAAAGGAATATTCACGGCTGCATTGTGCGATAGTATCGCCTTTCTGGTCAATCACAACCATCTTTGCTGAAGATGTTCCGATGTCTACCCCAAGATAGCAGTTCATTTCAGGTCTCCAAATTTGAGAACTACCTTATATGTGTCAGGCCTCATTGCTGTTTTCATTGCATGATCGAACTCTTTGTAATCGAATATTTCCTCTACAAGTACAGATGGATCCAGTAAGTTTTTAGCTATAAGCTCCACAGCTTGTTGGAAAGATTCTATTGTTGGACTAACCGTACCAGTTACTGTCTTCTGGAAGGAATGAATGGTTCCCCCATTTACAGCTAATGGTCTATTGGGATGAATTGAGCTGAACAGAAGGCAAATACCGCCAACTGCGGTCATTTCTATAGATTGCTCTGCAACTGAAGGTATAGCTGTGGTGTTAAAGACTACATTCGCACCTCTCCCAGATGTAAGCTCCTTGACTCTTTGAATTGGGTCACACTCCAATGGACTGAATGCTTCTGAACACCCAAGCTCCATTGCTTTATCGCATCGTTCCTTTAGAGGTTCGCTGAGTATGACTCGAGCTCCCTTTAGCTTAGCTGCCATTACGTGAAGCAGACCCATTGTTCCACCGCCGATGATAAGGACATCATCACCGAATTTTATATTTGCTGCATTGACACTGTTTATTACGCAAGCCAGAGGTTCGGTTAGCACCATCTTTTCAAAGGGTGTGTTATCTGGATAAAAGCAAATATCATTTGATTTAACCTTAAGGTATTCTGCAAAGCCTCCGTAACCTGACATACCTTCAGGATTAAAGAATATCCTCGATTTTGGAAATTCCTCGCAAAGGTTCTCCATACCGTGCTTACAATAGTAACATTCCTTGCAGTCCTCGATGATATATGAAACAACTCTGCTGCCTTTTTTGAACCTATTTTTATCTACGCCCTTACCAGAATCTTCAATGACTCCGCAATACTCATGCCCACCTATTCTGGGAAACGTATAATTTGATTCGCCTTTGAAGTCTCTCATGTCGTTTGTGCATATTCCTGATGCAGTAATCCTTATAAGGACCTCATCCGACTCAAGAACCGGGAGACTGATTTCTTCTATCTTAAAGTCATTAGGATTTCTATATACTATCGCTTTCATAATACCCTCCATATCAAAGCAGCCTTGCTGCTATAGTGAAAGAATTATTGATGAAGAAACTCTCCATCAATAATTCTTTCTCCTTATATCTATGCCAATATCCCTGTGAATCCTGCAATTATGCCTATTGCTACGAACAAAGCAATAATCTTTATTGAAGACCATCTCTTCTTGAGCAGACCGTATGTCATCATTGTAGCGCCCAACGGAAGAATGCTTGGGATTACCTTATCAAAGAAATCCGTCTGAAAATTGAATGTAGATGTTGAAGTTACAATTTCAATACCTGTCTTAACCTTGACATAATTGACTATCAGACCACCCATAACCATGCAACCCATGATTGAAGCTCCCTTTAGTATCTTATTCAAAGTACCCTTTTCCAGGAAATCCATTATTGCTTCACTACCAGCATTGTAACCGAACATGAAGTTTACATAGCTTAACGTGTAGGCTCCAGCAACTATGACAATGGCATATATTACTGAACCCCATATGTTTCCGCTTCCGGATCTGGTTATGTCAATACAGATTGCAAGCATTATGGGTATTACTACTCCCTGCCATATAGTATCGCCTATTCCAGCCAAAGGTCCCATGAGTGAAGTTTTGATGTTAGTAATAAATTCTGCCGGTATATCCTCACCAAGAGCTTTCTGTTCTTCAAGTGCGACAACCATTCCAAGTATGCATGCTCCAAATTCGATATGTACGTTAAAGAATTCTATTTCACGCTTCATAACCTCTTTGCGCTTTTCAGGATTATTTGCATAAAGAAGATATATTATTGGAACAAACATGTGTGCAACAACCTGGCCCATCATTCTTTCATAGTTGTAGCAGGTCTGAGGGAACGTCTCCCAGATTAACCAGGATTTTATCAGTGCTTTCTTGGTGATCAGTTTTTTAGTTTCAGCCATTTTAGTCTTCCTCCTCAATTGCTACTTTGTTGTTATTGGAAGAAACTTGCACATATATTATCGCCACGATAAGCGATATCATACCCAACGGAAGAAGGCTCAGCTTTGAATAAACTGCAAGAAGGAATCCGAGGAAGAGGAATATTTTGGACTCGCCCTTGAATATGTACATCAGTGTTATTCCAATACCAAGCGCAGGCATCAGGCCTCCGATTATCTGGAATACTGTAAGTACTCTACCGCTAAGAAGGTTAAGAGCGCTCTGTATGTATGCTCCACCATAGTATGCTGCCAGTGTGCAAGGTATCACTGTCATGAAGAAGGCCATTATCTGCGGGTATAGTACATTGGCTTTCCAAATCTTGTTGTATTCTCCATTTTCAACATACTTGTCTGCCATATGAACGAATATTGAGTCAAAGGTCATTCTCAAATACCATACTATTGTTCCGATTATTCCTATTGGAACCGCTATTGCCATTGCTGTCTGAGCATCAATTCCACCAACTATCGCATAGGTTGTACCAAGTATTCCTGCTATAGCCATGTCCGCCGGCATACTTCCACCTGCTGACATAAATCCAAGGTATACAAGATTAATCGTACCGCCGACAACTGCACCTTTGATTGGATCACCTAAAATGAATCCGGCTACAAGTCCACATACAAGTGGTCTTTGAAGCGACCACAGACCTACGAATGGAAGATTTCCAATTGCGAGCCAATAAGTAACTCCGAGTAGTACTGCCTGTAAAATTGTCACAGTTTATCATTCCTTTCTTTTCTTTATTACTTCTGAAACCTCTATAATCTGCTGTTCAGGTACTAGCTGATAGTATACATGCACCCCCTTTTCCATCATATTCTTGATTGAATCTACCTCTTTAGGGCTGCAGGCTACATTCTTTACAAATGGAGTCCTTTCGTTCCTTATGCCCATGCCACCCAAATTCACATGTTTAAGTTCAACTCCAGCTTCAAGCATCTTCTCAAATGTGATCGGTGTCTTAACAAGCACTATGATCTTTTCTTCCTTCTTGAACTCTCCCGCCAGTTTCTCACTTGCTTCGCTTACTGTATATACATTCACCTTCACGCCTGCTGGGGCAAGTAGCTTAAGCAGCTTCGAATTGAATTTGTCGGCAGCTACTTCATCATCTGCAATAACAATGCGGTTTGCACTTAAGCTCGGCGTCCACACTGAAACTACTTCTCCATGTATCAGTCTGTCATCGACTCGAGCCAATACTATATTTTTCATTATTTTACCTCCTCTGCTAAAAGCTTCTTGATATCCTTTACGGAATCCCTGGATATTTCAACGATTTTGTTGCAGACTTCTTCAGGAGTAGCTCCTGAATTTCTTGCAAGTGCAGCTTCAAGTACCAATGGCATGCTTACACCTGTAACGTGATAAAGATCATATTTTTGCATCAGCCTTACAACAGCGTTGAACGGACTTCCAAAAAACAAATCTGACAGAAAGAGACATTCCTCATTTTCATCCTTGACTATTTCGCTCTCCAATTTTGCAACCAGGTCATCTGTCGTCTCCTGTGGATAAAGTCCGTATGCGATGATTCCCTTTTGTTCCCCTATAATCATTTGAACACTTTCAAGCAATCCTTTTGAAAAGCTGCCGTGCGACACCAGTATAATCTTCACCTTTTGTTCCCCTTTCCAAATATGATACTTATTCAACGTTGCATTAATTTGCTGCAATATTCATGTGGTCGGTTATTGACTACCTAAAGCTTATCACAAGAAAAACCTAAGGCTTTTTAATCATTTGCATTAATATAGCGCAATTTGATAACGTATTCTTTTTAACCGATTGCACGATATAACGGTAAATAATTAAAATTTGCACAGTTTTCTCATTGCTATAATGAAATTGAAAAAATAGTAAGGAGGAAGCAGAGAATACATGCTCTGCGTGACTAAAATGAAACTAGTTAACGGCTTTGACCTAATGGAGTTTGCAACAAAGAACGGATACATATTACCTGCCTTCAACACCACAAACCTCGAAATGACATATGCAATTGCCGAGGGTTTATCTGATGCAGGCCTTCCAGGCTACATCCAGATATCATCAAATAACTTGCGTCTTTCCAATCCAAAGATAATAACTGAAATTGCCAGAGATGCTGTCAGAAATCTGGATGTCCCAATAGGACTTCACCTTGATCATGGCAAGAGCTTTAAGGATGTCAAGGATTGTGTTGATGCAGGATTTACTTCAATCATGATTGATGCATCACATCTTTCTTTTGAAGAAAACATAAATGAAGTGAGGAAAACAGTTGAATACTGCCACTTCTATGGTATCCCTGTAGAAGCAGAACTGGGCGCTCTGCGTGGAAAGGAAGAGGATATAGTCAATGAGTCCGATTCAAAGACAGACCCTGATATGGTAAATGAATTTGTAACACGCTCCGGCTGTGACCTTCTGGCAATATCGGTAGGAAATGTCCACGGGCTCGATATCACACCAGTCATTGATCTACCCTTGTTGGAGAAGATATCAAAAATCTCACCTGTACCACTTGTACTTCATGGTGGTTCAGGAATACCTTTCGAAACAATTAGAAATGCAAAGAAATTCAACCTGATAAAGATCAATTACGGATCAGATCTCAGGAAAGAATTTATCAGAACCTTTGGTGAGGCTTACGAACTTGACCACAATGCACATGATGTCATCCACCTTAGCATGGATTCAAAGGCCAATGTAAGGAATAAGGCTAGAGAGCTAGTTACTATGATTAATTCCTGATTTGGGACTATTACCATTCTCCTTTCACATAGTCTCAACATGACATATTCCGGGCATTGTTTGCCTCATACCTGAAAGAGTTCCAGCAATCTGCCTTATAAGCAGATTGCTATTCAAGGCTTCGAATCCAACAGTTAGGATACGTAGCTTGCACTTATCTACAGGGTATTACATATGAATTTGACAGTATATTTAGCATATGCAAGAATAAGTTAACAGGGTGCTTCTGACCATGCGTGTTATTCATTTTTCTGTCGGATTCTGGCAATCGCAATGAAATCAAAAGGAATGGAGAATAGCCATGTTGAGCAGAAGACAAGTAGAGATTCTTTTTGAATTATGCAATAACCCGAATGTCTTTTATACCGCCTCATATTTTACCGAAAAACAGCAGGCGAGTTTACGCACCATCCAAAGTGACATCACCCAGATAAAGGATGACCTGGCGGAAATCAAATGCTTAACTTTCGAGTCATTGCCGCGCAAAGGTTCAAGGATAATCATCAATGACAAGAAGGAATTTGAGACTTACCTTGGAAACCTTCGCCTGCAGATGAGCAATTTGTCACTTAACTACCAGTCTGAGCGTACTAAAAGTATTCTACTGTTTTTGCTTTATCAGTCACGTTCCTTATCACTTAATATGCTGGCTGACAACTTCTTCATATCGTATTCAACATTACTTAACGACTTGAAGAAAGTCAGTGAAATGAGTTCTAAATACAGCCTTGAAATACTCAAAGCAAATAATAAGGTAATCATCGATGGTTCAGAGATCAACAAGCGCCAATGCCTGCTGGACATGGAAATATATTCAGTGCCGCTGATTAGCGAACAAACCAACCAGGAAGAGCAAAGAGTTTACAATATAAAGAATATTCTCAATGACATCCTTCTTTACTACAAGTATTATTTGCCTGATGCCGAACTTGCCAGGTCAATATACTCCCTGAACATCGCGATTAAGAGAATGCAAAAAGGATTCTATATAAGTAGTGAAGATATTTCGATAACCGAGGATCTTGGGATTGAGAAATCCATAGCAGAGACTCTTTTCGACCAACTTAGCAAGAGATTCCTGATAAAGGCAACCGGCAATGAGATTGACTTTTTTGCTCTACATCTAAAGGGATTTGGAGTTGACCAGAGCACTTCAGCAATCTCATCAGAAATTGATGAATTCATATATCAGGCTCTCGTCAAGATTAATTCAATATTTGATATTGACCTCACTGATAACCTGAATCTTCGAGCTTCACTTGCGCTACACTGTGTCCCCTTAATAATCCGCGTTAAGTATAATATGCAGGAAAGCGAAGGAATGATGGAGTACATAAAGCAGGCTTATCCATTGGGATATGACATTGCTGCTTATTTTTCTTCGTTAATTGAAGCAAAATATGGAAGTAAGGTTACAGACAATGAGACAGCGTTCATCGCAATATACTTCTTTTCTGCACTTAAAGAACTCAATGAGCATAAAAAGAATAAAAAAATTCTTATTATATCCTCACTTAAAACTAGCCGAACGATATTGCTGAAGCAGACTATCACAAAATGGTTCGCTAACGATATCTCTGTCTTGGATTTCGTGAATCCAGGACAGATGAATCTTGATTTGCTAGATTCGTACGATATCTTCCTTACTACAGAAAAAGGAGAATACTTCGATAAGGGTTTGGCAATGCATATCAATATGGTACCTTCAACACAGGATTATCTGAATATCAAGCTTGCGATTGACGGATTCCAAAATGTCGATGATATAATAAGAATTTTCTCAAACAAGCTTTTTGTCAACTTGAATAGCTCAAATAAAAATGAGATATTGAAGGAACTATGTGGGTTAGCCAACACTTATTACAACCTCGATTCACTGTACAATGAGGTTCTGATTCGGGAAGACATGCGCAGCACATTTTTTGCTAACAACATTGCACTCCCTCATCCTATGTCATCGCTTTCGTCAGATACCTTCGTAGTCATAGGAATATGTAAGAATCCAGTTGATTGGGATAACGACAAGAACAAGGTTTCACTGGTACTCCTAGTATGCATCGGCAAGAACAATCCTCAGGCATTTCAGCTTTGGAACTACCTTGCTTCACTACTCGCGGACGAAACATTGATAGAAAAGATTCGCAAAGATTCCTCTTTTGATGGTTTCATCTCATCTGTTAGCGATTCTCTAAGATCTAAATTACCTGCTGGAGATAGCTATTAATATTCCAAGACCGGCGTCTATCTCTATCGAAAGTGAAAACCAAAGAGCACAATGAAAACAAGGCTTCCTGACCAAACCCATTGACTTAGCAATTGGTCTTTGTCAGGAAGCCTTGTTTTTTATATATCCAACTGAACAAGTACTTTAAGAATGATTGATGCAATAATTACCGCACACTAATCAATGTGCAACAAAAACTGAATGTACCTAATTTAGTTCAATTTCAGTAACACACTCAGTCTTAATTTTTTGTACAAGGAACTGAAGTGCATCAATTACATTTGGCCTAATATCTCCACCAATAAGAACATACATGATGTCGTCACCGACCTCAAGCTGGCCTTCATTAAGCCATGTCCTTACATAATAGACCCCCTTAAGTTTATATGTCTCCTCAATTGCAGCATTAACCTTTGTTTCGTCATACGAAAATACCATACCTGTAACAGGTGCAGTTCCCTCTTCACCTAAACGAACTTTTGCTTTTGCAGTCATTCGAACAGTTCCGTTATGCACAAGGAACATTCCGACCTCTGAATACCTTGGATCTAGTTTAGCTTCTTTGAGCCACTCATCCATTGATGGTGATGGCTTCTTTGTTTTCATTTCCAATCTGCTTCCCCCATTTCAAATGTTAAATCTGTTTTTAACTACATTATATACATAATGCATGAGACACTTCAAATGTCATGGGATCAGTAGCTATTCCTTTACTCTCTTTTTCGATTTATTTTATAACTACATTCGGGCAAATATTAGAGGAAACGCAAAGGTAACGAATGCAGCCCAAGCTCCATAAAACGGAAGATACTTCGTGACTGCGTCCTGCACTACCGCCGGTCCCTTCTTATTGCCGATGAACCTAATGTATGCTGATATTATCCAAATCAGGTTCACAAATATCAGGATGTTCACTCCAAGAACGGCTACCCTGTTTGGCGTTATTCCATAGGATGTCAGCCTGAAAACAATGGCCGAAAGGGCTACTCCGTCAATAATCAATGCAGCCGCTATCAACGCTAGATTAATGTAATCAGAGAAGTTCTTTTTATCATCCTTACCGCTTTCAGTAATTGAGTAAATAGTGACTGCCAAAACGCTAAAGAGAATTCCGTTGAATGCAAGAAGAAAGTTGCGGTCAATAAATGGGTTCTTGCCTGTTGATACTACAATTATCAGATATGCAATCAAAGTAACCAGAACCAACGGACTGAAGATCTTTGCGATATATGGAGCAATGCTCTTTGCGAGCTTCAGATTATTCGCAACAAGATATGAAGCTACTACTGAAAGTGCTGCTGCTCCAAATAGCACGATATTTTCAAAGTAGAACTCAGAAATATCGAATCCCGCAATTGAGAACAACTGTATGGTCAATGCTGCAAGTATCATTCCACATATGGCCATAGCAGCGTACAGTATGCAGAATTCCCCATTGAACTTTAGAAAGGACAATCTTGCATTTCCCTTTTTGAAGTCATTACCAGCATATGCCAGCCCCATGACCATCCACAAAAACACAGGAAGATGCAGATACGAAAGAATTATTGTGTCTTTGTTATCCATCGGAAGAAGGTTCATATATACAATTGAACCAGCCAATAAAGCTACAATGGTATAGACTATTTTCCTTTCGGGATTGCTCCTATATGCGAAATAGGCACATATGAATGGAAGAATCCCAAAAAGCAGGTTTACCGGCGCTATCATATCCCTGTCTGCAAAATGCATTATCAGTCTTGTGCTGATTCCTGCAAGAATAGCAAGAACTCCCATAACGTAAAAGTCCTTATGAATTACACCAGTCTTTTCAGTAGTTCCAGTTTCTCTGTAGTTCAGTCTTTCATACCAAACAACAAGTACTTCAGAGCTACTATTCTGTTCAAATGCAGTCAAAAAAGACCTCTTGAAAGCTTCAGGCTCATCTCTATACATTTTTTCAAGTTCATGAGGTTTTGTCAGGTTTTCAATAATCTCATTCCTATTTTCCATCTTTTCCTCCTGGTGTTGTGATTTGCGTCTGCTTAATTATTTTGATTGGTAAATCAATAAAGTCTGAAGAGATACATACACTCACTCGAAAAATATATCAGATTTTGTCACATCTTTAATTCCTAGTGATTCTCTAAGTATCTGTCAATGTGATTCTATCACGCAATTTATTGTTTATCAATATATTATTGCTGTATTTAGTTGTATTTTTATTGTAACGACCATAATGGGTACTTGCTTACCCCTTATTTGTAAACCGAGAAGCCATTTTGCAAGTCAAGATGCAACACTAATAACCAGAATAACAATGTTCAAAAACGAAATACAATTTTTGTAACCGAGATGCAGGTTTTGTGCAAAATGCTTAACCATTCTTCTACTTTTTCTCCTTCTTCATGGTTTTAATTTTGAATCCACTACGATGGATATTAAATGGTATATTAAAAAAAGATTTGAGACTTGCTCAAACCTTAAACTGAACTACGGATTATAAAGACACCTAGCACTTCTTATACCAATCAGCTTACATAAGCTTATCTCTATAGTGAATTTTGCTCCGTCTGCCGTCTAAGTTCATGTATCCATATGCCCGATGCATATCCAATTTATAAACTCAGATGAAGAACATGAAATCATTGGTTGACTTATTCTTCTTCGCCTCATGAACCATATCAAGCAACGTGACACCTTCAAGAGAAGCCTCAAGCGCAATATCAATTCTATCGAAAATAATCTCCTTCATAGCTTTCTCAATTTCCTGTCCTTTAGCAGGTACTGTCTCCTCAACCTTCTCAAACAGGGTTTGCTCTGTCGACTTGAATATCTCAAGCATCGTAATCTCATTTGCTGGCCTTGCAAGCTGGTAACCACCCTGGGCACCCTTAACAGAAACTACTATATCCCCTCTTTTCAGGAGTGAAAACACCTGTTCAAGGTATATCTTGGATATTCCCAGTGCTTCGGATATGCTCAGTATTGGTATTAACCTGTCTTCGCCGGAATTCTGTGCCAGATGTACAAGTGCTGCTATTCCATAACGGGTCTTTGCTGATATTCTCAAGATTCCCTCCATATCATACTAATCATATATGTATTAACCAAATTTTAAGTTCAATCATTCTCATTGTCAACATAATCCAGACTGTGTAGCAATGATTACGCCTTAGATTTTGCTGCTTTTCAGAATTTGCATGAAATCTATTGACAAATACCCCAAATAGGCGTAATTTTAATTCATACTATTCATATATGTTTTGTTTAGATTGAATTTATGGAGGACAATAGAATGTCAAAAATTTACAGTAATCTCTCTGATCTTATAGGAAGAACACCTCTGCTTGAGCTTAGCAACTATGAAAAGAAACATGACCTGAAAGCAAAACTCATCGCAAAGCTTGAATATTTCAATCCTGCCGGCAGCGTCAAGGATAGGATTGCGAAGGCAATGATTGATGATGCGGAGGCCAAGGGGTTACTGAATCCAGATTCAGTGATAATTGAGCCTACCAGCGGAAACACCGGAATCGGCCTTGCATCGGTTGGAGCAGCAAGAGGCTACAGAGTTATACTGACCATGCCTGAAACCATGAGCGTCGAAAGACGTATTCTCCTCAAGGCTCTTGGAGCTGAACTGGTGCTCACTGAAGGTGCAAAGGGAATGAAGGGTGCAATCGCAAAGGCCGAGGAGCTTGCAGGCGAAACACCTAACTCTTTCATACCAGGACAATTCGTGAACCCTGCAAATCCAGCTGTTCACCTGGCTACAACAGGCCCTGAGATATGGGAGGATACTGACGGTGAAGTGGATATATTCGTAGCAGGTATTGGCACTGGTGGAACAATATCAGGAGTGGGAGAATATCTAAAAAGCAAGAATCCTAATGTGAAGATTGTAGCTGTAGAGCCATTTGACAGCCCCATACTTTCAGAGGGCAGAGCTGGCGCTCACAAGATACAGGGTATCGGTGCCGGTTTCATTCCAGAGACACTTAACACTTCAATCTATGATGAAATCATAAAGGTCCAGAATGAGGATGCTTTCAAGACTGGAAGAGAAATCTCCAGAACTGAGGGGTTGCTGGTTGGAATATCATCTGGTGCTGCTATATTCGCGGCAGCAGAGCTATCAAAGAGACCTGAGAACGAAGGCAAGAATATCGTTGTCTTGTTGCCAGACACAGGTGAAAGATACCTGTCGACAGCCCTATTTGCAGAATGATACCAAATCACAAATTTAAACACCGGTAACTCACCATTAAATTGGTAACTACATACTCTTCATGCATCAACCTTTTATGATTTAAATGATTCAATAATTGAACACAGTCCTCCCAGATAAAACAATCCTGCAAATGTTGTGTCATTTGCGGGATTGTTTTATTAAATTGCTTGGTAATGGCTAAATGCAATAATCAGCAATTATTACTACTCGGTTCATAATCGTCCTACCCTAACCATATAATTTATTAGGAAAGAATCGTTGAGGGGAAAAGAATGGCCATCAGATGCAGGAAAGCATTGATGACCCGAATGCAATTTTTCCGATTGTAC
>NZ_JAGGKC010000031.1 GCF_017873395.1 Youngiibacter multivorans
CTGTCTAAAAAACCATGTACATCAAAGAAATCCCAGATTCCTAAATTAGTGGAATTCTATTTGGCAAAGTGGAAGTTGCTTTTTCAATTAACCACATGCGACTATTTATTTGTGATAACGTTTTATTGTTCGGGGAATCCGAGTGGGGATATATAGCATCCCTATCATGTTTCTCAGTATTCTGGCTTTTTTGCGGCAATTTCATGTAATAGTTTCGGAGAATGATTTTGCTGATAATGGTATAACTTTCTTACGGACTTTTAGGTCCGGATATAAAAGGAGACTGATTAAGATGACACGAAACAAAAAAATAATGGCTGCAAGCCTTGCATTAATGCTCGGAACATTCGCACTTGCAGGATGTACGACGGGTGAAGCTGTAGGGGTTACAGGGGATTCGGCAGTAGCGGCAGAGGAGCAGGCACCAGCTGAGGAAAAAGTGGAAGATGCAACAAGCTCAGCCACGAAAAAGTCTGATGAAAGCGAAGATGCTGTGAGCTCGGCAACCGGAGGAAAAGAAAATCCCAGTGAGAAGGGTCCTAAGGGTGAACGTGGAGCAAGACCAGAGGTAGAAAATACAACAGAACAGACAATACCGGACAAGACATTCACACTTGAAGAGTTGTCTCAGTTTGACGGCAAGAACGGAGCAGCGGCATATATCGCAATAGATGAGGTAGTTTACGATGTGACAGATGCAGACGGATGGACTGAGGGAGAGCATGAGGGTTATTCTGCAGGGCAAGACCTTACAGAAGCCTTCGAATCATCGCCTCATAAGGACTCGATCCTCAATGGTCTTGAGATAATGGGAAAGCTGGCAGAATAACTCAATATCAGATTTTTTATAAGGCGGAGCCGCATAAGGTCTCCGCCTTTAATAGCTATTTATATGTAGTATAAAAAACTGTGTAAAATAGTTGCTGATATTATTGACTTGATTGGTCAATGGGTGTAGTCTGAAGCTGTAATAGGAAATCAGTCTGGAAGGAGGAGCAATGTATACGAATTTTGAAAAGCTTGATGAAAGCAAAAAGGAGAGGATATTGAACGCAGCGCTAGCTGAGTTCGCCAGGAACGGCTACAGGAAAGCCTCCACAAATGAGATAGTAAAGGAGGCTGGAATATCAAAAGGAATTCTCTTTCATTATTTCAAGGATAAGCTGAACCTGTACAGATATCTCTACGACTATGCAATCAGGACTCTGATGAATGACCTGTACGGAAAGCTTACATCAGACAGTTCTGACTTTATCGAGAGGATCATGGAAATAACCAGGGCCAAGGGACAGATGGTGCTCAAGCATCCAGAGCTATTCAGGTTCATAGAGACGGCTTATCTTGATGATGCGGATGAAGCCAGGTCATATATGGACGAAAGGACTGCCTTGCTTCTGAAGGAAGGACAGGAGAAAATGCTGAGGGGTATAGATATGTCTAAGTTCAAGGATGGGATTGACATACCAATGGCCATGCAGATAATAACCTGGACATTCGATGGCTATGGCAGGACTGCTTTCACAAAGGCGAAGGCTGAGGGTGCTGATATAGACTATCAGAAAATCTTCAGAGAGAGCGAGGAATACCTTAAGCTTCTAAAAAAAATGCTATACAAGGATGACGGAGGTAATAGGCAATGAGTGTAATAGTACTGGAAAAGCTTACCAAATATTATGGGAAGACAAGGGGAATTGAGGACCTTACCTTTGATGTTAAGGAAGGAGAGATTTTTGGGTTCATCGGACCAAATGGAGCTGGAAAATCGACAACTATAAGGACTCTTCTGAGCCTGATCAGGCCGACATCAGGAAAGGCAACCATATTCGGGATGGATATCGTGAAGGATGCTCCTGAAATTGCAAAGAATGTAGGGTATCTCCCATCTGAAGTTTTTTACTATGACAACATGAAGGTTAAGGAGCTTCTTAACTATTCTGCATCATTCTACAAGAAGGATTGCTCAAAGAGGATCAAGGAGCTTTCTGAGGTAATGGACCTTGACCTTGACAGGAAGATTGAAGACCTCTCATTCGGAAACAAAAAAAAGGTAGGAATCGTACAGGGTCTGCTTCATGAACCGAAGCTTATACTTCTGGATGAGCCTACAAGTGGTCTGGATCCTCTGATGCAGAAGAAATTCTTTGACCTGCTTGAGGAAGAGAACAAGAAGGGGGCTACGGTCCTGTTTTCATCGCATATACTCGGAGAAGTACAGAAGCTGTGCCACAGGGTCGCGATCATTAAGGATGGCAGGATAATAAGGCTTGACAACATTGAGAACCTAAGGGGAGAGACCTACAAGAGGTTCAATATCGAGACCGAAGACAAGCTTTACAATGGACTGCTTAATCTCCCAGGTGTGGATGATGTCATAAAGGATGAAAAGTCAGCAAGCTTCCTGTACAAGGGAGACATCAACCTGGTGATGAAGGAACTTTCAGGACTGAAGCTTAAGAACATCCTCATCGAAGAACCGAGCCTTGAAGAGGTGTTCATGCACTACTATGAAAAGGGTGATGAGTCATGAACATATACCTGCATGAGATAAAGCAGTACAGGAAATCTGCAATGATATGGACAGTATCAATGGTTGCTGTTCAACTTATGTTTCTTAGTCTATTTAGTCAATTCACGGCTGACTCTGAGGCATTCATGAAAATCTTTGAGGGACTGCCGAAGGAGGTCATTTCGGGATTTGCTTTGGACCTCAAGAATCTTCTGTCCTTCAACGGATATTATGGGTATATCATGACTTTCATACTGCTGTTCATGAGCATCATGGGAATGAACTTGGGTCTTGCGCTTTTCTCAAGGGAGAACACAGATAAGACAGCAGATTTTCTTATGACAAAGCCTGTTAAGAGAGAAACTGTAGTAGCAGCGAAACTTCTAGCAGGGATAACTCTCATAGTAATAGCCAATGCGGTACTGATTACAGAGGTTTTCTTCATAGCCGGAGTTCTTCTGAATGTTGAATTCGACAAGGGCGTATGTCTGCTTCTCGGTCTTTCAGTTCTTATAACAGAACTTCTGTTCTTTGCCATGGGTGCACTATGGGCAGTCTTCGCAAAGAGGATAAGGTCGGTCATTACCATATCGGTAAGCATAGTCATGACGTTCTTCATCGCTTCTACCATATCGAGGATAATCGAGGAGGACAAGGTAAAGATACTTCTGCCGTTTAGGTATTTCGAATCAATCTACATTCTGCGTGAAAAGAGCTATGAGATGGTGTTTTTCCTGACTTCAATCGCAGCGGCAGCAGTATTTATAGGTCTTTCCTTCCTTGTATTCAAGAGGAAAGACATCCACGCAGTGTAAGGGGGGCAAGGAAAATGAACATATATTTCAAAGAAATGAAGGCCCAGATAAGATCCCTGATCTTCTGGGGTATAGGAATACTCGCAATGACCTTCGGAGGAATGAGCAAATATGGTGCCCTTGAAGTCACAGGACAGGACATCAATGCGATTATGGATGCCATGCCAAAGTTCCTGAAACTTCTATTTGGGATGAATGGGCTGGACATAGGTACTCTTGCAGGATATTTCGGTGTCCTGATTTCATATCTCATCCTTATGGCAGCGATTCACGCTGCAATGCTTGGCGCAAACATAGTTTCAAAGGAGGAGAATGTAAAGACCTCGGAATTCCTTATGGTCAAGCCAAGATCAAGGACTCAGATAATGGCTTCGAAGATATTTGCAGGTCTTACCGGCCTGATAATATTCAACGCAATGATGTTTGCAATGGCTAAGTTCTCAGTTGATTTTTACTCCAAGGGTGAAAATATTGACAGTCTTCTTTATGAAATGGCGATTTCAATGTTCCTTATCCAGTGCATTTTTTTCCTCATCGGAACATCAGTAGCATCAGTAGTAAAGAAGCCAAAAGTCTCAACAAGTCTTGTAATGTCAATTACGCTTGTATTCTATCTTACGTCAGTCCTTAGCGAGATGGTAGAGCAGGGTGAATTTCTTAGGTACCTGACACCCTTCAGGTTCTTCTCGGTACCGGAATTCATAGATGGTACAGGACTGAGGATTGAATTTATCATAATCTCTGTAGCAGCGATACTGATACTCAATGTAGTGACTTTCAGAGGCTTCAACAAGCGTGACCTGTATATATAGAATTGTTAATTGTTCACAGAATAGAAAAGCAATGGCAATCTCTTTGGCATAAAGAGTTGTATAATTAAGGTAAGAAATACTTGAGGAGGGATCGTAATGCTTGAAGCAAAAGAAGGCTACTGCACCACCTGCGAGAGACTGTCTTACTTTTTGCCGGTCGAGGAAGGCTACCAGTGCCAGAACTGCCAGGCCATAAACACGATGAAGGGGCCTTCTGAACCGGATGAGGCGCCTGATGTCAAAGCGGAGTTATTCGCAGATGTCAACGATCCGCCGATAGATGAGATCCTTTAATCGATTATAAGAACCAATAAAGAAGAATCCCCGCGATATTTTGTAATCGCGGGGATTCTTCCTTGTAAAACCTGTATGGAGGAGTAACTGGTTAAGGCTAATTAGTTGTAAGAGTTAGGAATATAGTGAAGCTATCTTCTCCTTGTACCTTCTTGAGACTACTCCAATCAGCCTACCTATAGAAAGTGATGCGATAATAGTTCCTTCCCTCAATCCGGTTATGTTGCCCATGAATACGAGTGAAAGGATTATGGATGTTGAAACACAGATGACATCGAATATGGATTTCACTTTGGAAAACTCAACATGCCAGTGGTCTGAAATGGTCTTTACAAGTCCATCAGGCGCATTCATTACAACATCGGTAAGCACGACAGTATACACGCCGAAAGCAATCAGAACGAGGCTTACCGCCAGCATGGCAAGTCTCACGGGATATATGTCCGTAGCCAGGTTCCTTGTTAGGAACATGCTCATGTCAGTGAACAAGCCGAAAACATAAGAGAATACGAACTGGAGCAGGTGCCTCAGCTTGAAATCCTTCTTCAGTATAAGAAGCTGAAGGAATATGCAGAAAGAGTAGAAAGCTGTGGTTGTGAATCCTACGGTCTTACCGGTTATCCTGCTTAGCGTATAAGGTATTGAGCTTACAGGCGATACTCCAAGGCCAGATCGAATCGAAAAGGCTATTCCAAATGACAGGACTACGAGTCCCAAAATATATACAATGAATCTTCGAATATTAGGCATTGAGAGTTACTCCTTTAAGGGCATCGTTTGTTCTTTGCAAAATTGGCAGAGGGCATGACAAGACATGTCGGGTGTCAATCGAATGCGTTACAAACGGCTTACCGTGTAACAATCAGTCTACTTTGATAACTACTGCCGCTCCGATATCACCTGCAGCACATCCGGTGAAGGCACCATAACCTCCTCCTTGGGCTGCAAGAAGCTCTATAAGCTCGATTATCGACCTGCCTGCAGTAGGTCCCTGGGGATGGCCATACACCATGGAGGATCCGCAGTTGTTTATTATCTTCTGGTCGATGCCAAGCATCCTTCCGAGGTTCGCATCATTAACTGCGAATGGATTATGTGTCTTCACCTGGCTAAGGTCCCTGACTGAAATCCCTGCGTTCATAAGAGCCTTCTCAAGTGCTGGTGCAGGTGCTGCAGCCATTCTTCCGGCTCCAATCCTCACGATACCATACGACAGCACCTGGACATTTATGTTCTTGTCGGTGCTGAGCTCTTTAGCCTTATCTTTGTTGGTGACAATGATTCCGCAATTGCCGTCGGCCGGATGTGTCTGGCTTCCGAAGGTAAGGACTCCGCCTTCCTCCAATGGTTTAAGTCTGGCCAGTTCTTCAGCTATAGCAGGCTTTACGCCCTCATCTTCTGAGATGTACTTGAAGTTCTTCTTTCCTTCTTTGAGCTCAACCGGGAACATGTAACGCTTCTGGAATTCCCTGTCGTTTGCCAGTGCATCAAGATACTGCTGATATCTGAGCAGCGCAATTTCATCACACTCTTCTCTGGTAATGCCGACTTCCTTCGCAATGAGCTCTGCTGTCTGGTACATTTGCAGTCCTGCTCCCGGTGACGGATCCTTTTTAAAATTGTCCAAGACCACGTTCTCCACGTCAAGGCTGCCTGTCTTTGGATTCGGTGCTACAATAATCGGAGTGCTCGAGCATCTGTCGGTGGAGAGGCAGAAAACAGTATCAAAGTTGCCTAGCTCGACATCGTTTGCAGCAAGACCCAAGGTAGTTGTTGATGTAGCGCAGACCTGATTAAGTGAAATCGCAGGTATTTCCTTCTTCCTGTCAAGGATCACAGCTGCAGCATATGCATGTCCGTAAAAAGACAGGGGATTGACGACTGTAGATCCAAAGTAAAGATAGTCCAATACGGTAGGATCTATCTGCTTATCTGCAAACCACCTCTTCGCGGTATCTGCTCCCAGAACAATCGGGTTTTCGCCCTTAAGTGAACCGTTCCATCTGACAAACGGAGTGGAATAATATCCTCCGTAGGGAATAAATGCTTTAGTGTAAGCCATGGGTAAATCCTCCTTTAATAACAGTCTTGAAAACAACATCAATATTTATAAAGCAAGAACAGTGCCAAAATCACAGATGAGTCGTGCTAAGAAAATGATAAAAAAAGGCTGCTAACTAATACGAAATTCAAATAAGTGCTAAATATCATGCCTGCTAATTTCTAATTCGGAAAGCGTATACACCATTTATAGAGTATCCGGAGAAATTTGAAGGAACAAATTCTCAAATAGTAGAATATTAGTGCATTTTTGCAATACGAATCTCCAATTCAATCATAAGAAAGATGAACCGTATTGAAGAAAAACACAAACCTGGAAGGCTTGTGCTTTAATGAAGTAATCCTATTTCACACCGACCTTTTTCTGGATTCCCAGCTCCTGCATCTTCCTGTAAAGCATGCTTCTGTGGATTCCTAGTATGTCAGCAATCTCGTTTATTCTCCACTCCTTCTCATTAAGGAGTTTGGTAATGTATTCCTTTTCAACGGCTTTCACGAGTGATTTGAGGTCGCCGGAATGCTGCGCAACTTTTTCTTGAATCGCGGTGCTGTCCAACACAGGTTCACTGGTTGGTACGGCAATTGTAAGCTCAGCGATATCATTGATGCTGCCTGGGACTATGACCATCCTTTCTATGAGGTTCCTTAGCTCCCTGATGTTTCCAGGCCAACTGTGGGCTTCAAGAGTCTTCTTCATCTCAGAGGTAAGAGAAAGCCCGGTATCATATTTCTTGTTGAACTGTGATATGAAATGTTCGGCTATTGGGACTATGTCCTCTATCCTTTCGCGCAATGGAGGAATCTTAACGGGTATGACATTAATCCTGTAGTAAAGGTCCTCCCTGAATGAGCCATCCTTGACCTTCAGTGCAAGGTCCTTGTTAGTTGCAACGATCAGACGGACATCAGTCTTTATAAGGTTAGTTCCACCCAGCCTCTGGACTTCACCGGATTCTATGGTCCTCAGAAGCTTTGTCTGAAGGTTAAGCGGCATGTCGCCAATTTCATCAAGGAACAAAGTACCGGTGTCAGCCATTTCAAAGAAGCCAGGCTTTCCCTTTGTCAGAGCTCCTGAGAAGGCTCCCTTTTCATAACCGAAGAATTCAGATTCAAGAAGTTCTGTCGGTATAGCTGCGCAATTTACAGGAATGAAGGGTTCATTGCATCGCTGACTTTCATTGTGTATGAACCTTGAAAGGACTTCCTTTCCGGTTCCCGATTCTCCCTGAAGATACACAGTACTGTTGGTCCAGGCAACTTTCTCCAGATACGAGAGGATCTCAATCATTGAAGGACTCTCTGCAATTATAGCATTCCTGTTCTTGTCCAGACTTCCGATATATTCAATGGCGGATTTATACCTTCTGGATTTTGCTTTTACTGAATTGAGTTCATCAAGGTACTTGTCCATAAGGCTCTCAACTCGTACATTTGTGACTGTCATTACCATCTTATGATTTTCGTCAAATATTGGGGTGCAGGTTGAAACAACCCTGTTGCCTTCTTTGACAGTTACAATGCCTGTGGTTCGTTCACCTTTGATAATTGCTTCCATAACAACAGAATGGTCGTAGCGGCCCTCCTTTACGAGGTCATCCACATTTCTTCCAATCATTTCACTCTCAGGAAGACCCATATTCTGATATGCTACCGGAGATACATAGGTGACATTTCCCAAGTGATCGGTAACCATAATGCCATCTGAAGAATTGTTTAGCACATCAATCATCTGGTCGAATGAAATGGTGGTCTTTTTAAATAATCGTTGTGATTCTGCCATGCATGGTCCCCCTTGAAAAAATATTCGCCCAAAGAAATGGTTTTCAAGAAATAATATTACTATAAGATGAAGAATTTGTCATGAAATTGTGAAAAAATTGCTGAATTCAGCCTGCTTCATTTCGCTATTTATATCTGAAGTATCGCCTGGTGAATCAGGGAGAAATCTGAATAACCAGATTTAAGATCGATCTGAGCTGAGATATTTGAAAAATTGCAGAACAATTAAGTACATTTAAACATAATAATCGAGGATATGTCCAATATTGAAGTTTAATCGGAAATTTAATCGGTTGCAAAAATGCGATTTTTGTGTGATTTGAGAAAAAAGTCTACAATTGTAGACTTTTCTAACAGAGAAAAAGATATCGGTTTCAGTAAACGTTTCTTGAAAATGAGAAAATTGGGGATTGATTTTGATAAATCAATAACAAAAATAAGTAAATTTATCAAATATGTCAATTAAATTCGAAATTGAAGTTTTGGCACGAGGATTGCTCTATATATGGCGAGAGAAACGAAGAAAGTAAATCTTCGATTGATCAAATGTGAGGTAGCAAACAACTCAGGAGGTAGGAATGGAAAAGAAGGTAGTAATTACAAGTGGAGCAAGAACTGCGGTTGGAGCGTTTATGGGAGGACTCAAGACGGTTCCTGTACAGCAGCTTGCTGCAAAGGCTATAACAGAAGCGCTTAAGCGTTCAAATGACCTTAATCCCGAACTGGTGGATGAAGTAGTAATCGGTCATGTTGAGTCATCAGGTGAATCACCTAATATTGGAAGAGATGCAGCTCTTCTTGCTGGACTTATATCAGCGCCAGGAAGTTCGGTAAACAGGATATGCGGATCAGGAATGCAGTCTGTAGCCAATGGCTTGATGCTGATCCAGACTGGAAATGCAGATGTTGTTGTTGCAGGTGGTGCAGAAAGTCTTTCAAGGGCTCCTTTCTATCTTCCTCTTGAGGCAAGGTATGAAGGCCTGAAGATGGGAAATCAAGTCCTTAAAGATGCAAATACAACATACCATTACAATGCACAACCAGCGCCACAGTACCCAAGCATGCACATGGGAAACACCGCTGAGAATGTTGTAAGACGTTATTCCATCCCAAGAGAGGATGCAGACAAGTTTGCATTCGATAGCCAGATGAAGGCAAAGGCAGCTATGGAAACAGGCAGATTCGATAGAGAGATAGTACCTGTAGAAATTAAGGGCAGAAAGGGTGACTCGACATTCGTAAGCAAGGACGAGCATCCAAAGCCAGCTACAAACATGGAAGGCCTCGCAAAGCTCAGGCCAGCATTCGAGAAGGATGGAACTGTAACAGCCGGCAATGCTTCAGGACTTAATGATGCAGGTGCTGCAGTAGTGATGATGAGCCAGGATAAAGCTGATGAACTGGGACTTGAGGCGATGGCAGAGGTCGTGGACTTCGCTGTAGTAGCACTTGATCCGAACGTCATGGGACTTGGACCTGTCTATGCAATCAGGAAGCTGCTCGAAAAGACGGGACTAACCAAGGAAGACATCGATGTATATGAGATCAACGAGGCATTTGCAGGACAGATGCTCGGCTGCATGAAGGAACTCGACATGTACCTTGACAGCCCGCTTTACGAAAGAATCAACCCTAACGGCGGAGCGATCGCACTTGGACATCCCCTTGGTGCTACAGGCACAAGGCTTGTAATAACAGCAATGTACGAGCTCATCGAGAAGAACAAGAAGTATGCGATAACCAGCGCCTGCATAGGTGGCGGAATGGGAATAGCAGTACTTTTGAAGAACCCGAAGGCGTAATAGATCGAAAATAGAGGAGGAAAATAGATGAGATTAGAAGGAAAAGTAGCCGTAGTAACCGGATCAGCAAGAGGACTAGGAAAAGCGATAGTCGAGAGGCTTGCCAAAGAAGGGGCCAAGGTTGTAGTAACAGACGTTAATGAGGAGGGATGCATCAGTACAGCAAACGAAATAATCGCAAACGGAGGAGATGCACTGGCGGTAAAATGCGACGTGACAAGCAGGGAATCTGTTGAGGCACTTGCAGCGGCAATAATTGCCAAGTACGGGAAGATCGACATACTTGTCAACAACGCAGGAATCACAAAGGACTCATCACTTAAGAAGCTCACTGACGCAGCATGGGATGCAGTAATCAACGTAAACCTTAAATCTGTTTTCCTATGCACACAGATTATGAGCAGCTACATGGTAGAACAGAAGTGGGGAAGGATCATCAGCCTTAGCTCACTTGCAGGAGTAGCTGGAAACTTCGGACAGACCAACTATTCAGCATCGAAGGCAGGAATAATCGGTATGACAAGGACCTGGGCAATCGAGCTTGGAAGGAAGAATGTCACAGCAAATGCAATAGCACCTGGATTCATGAACACTGAAATGACAAAGACCATACCTGCTGACATCACTAAGACGCTTCTTGCAGCAATACCTGTTGGAAGAATGGGAGAGCCTGAGGAGATCGCTGCAGCTGTAGTATACCTTGCTACAGAAGAGGCTGGATTCGTAAACGGAGTAACACTCAACATCAACGGCGGAGCATACGTCAACTAAAAAACATAATAAAAATATAGGAGTGATTTATAAATGCTTGGAGTAATAGGATTACTGGCAGCCATAGCAATACTCATATTCTTCGTTTTCAAGGGTTATCATGTACTGCCTGTTTCGCTTGTCGCTGCAATGGTTGCTATCATATCAAACAACGCGGACATCTGGAAGGTTCTTACAGAAGGTTACTCAACATCTCTTAAGAATTTCGTAGGAAACTATATCATCATGTTCTTCCTCGGTGCACTTGTCGGAGAGGTTCTCCAGCAGAGCGGTGCTGCAAGGACAATTGGAGTAAAGCTTGCTGAAGTATTTGGAAGCAAGAGAGCGCTTCTTATAGTAATTCTTACTTCAGCCCTGCTTTCATACGGCGGAGTATCGGTATTCGTAATAGTCTTCTCCATATACCCGATAGCACTCTTCCTGTTCAAGGAAGCTGATGTTCCAAAGAGACTCATACCAGGTGCCGTAATGCTTGGTGCTGGATCATTCACAATGACGTCAGTCCCTGGATCACCAGCACTTACAAACATCATCCCGACCACTTATCTTGGAACCACCTCAACTGCAGCGCCTATACTTGGTATCGCAGCTGCAATAACAATGTTCATAGTGGGTTACTTCCTCCTTACTTTATATGAGAAGAAGATGAAGGCAAACGGCGAACACTTCGTGCCAGGTCCGAACGATATCGTAAGGGAACTTACTGCTGAAGAGATCAAGGCACTTCCAAGCTTCGGATTGTCAATAATTCCACTGATATTCATAGTTGGAATAATACTCGGTGAAAGATTCCTCAAGATAGGACTGCCATCGACATTCACTGTCATAATAGCACTGTTTGCAGGAGCACTTATTGGCTACGGACTTTTCTGGAACAGGATCAAAGAGAGAAAAGAAGCTCTTACAACCAGCGGAAACGGAAGCATCAGGGCCATACTGAACACAGCTTCAGTTGTAGGACTCGGCGGAGCTATAAGAATGGTTCCTGCATTCCAGGCCTTCGTAACCTTCGCTACAACGACTTCACTTCCAGCTCTTATATCAGTAGCGTTCGCAGTAAACGTAGTCGCAGCTGTAACCGGATCATCATCTGCAGGTATTACAATATTCATGGAATCAATGTCCAAGGGATTCCTTGCCAATGGAGTCAACCCACAAGTTCTTCATAGAATAGCTGCAATATCAGCTGGAGTTCTTGACTCGCTTCCACATGCAGGTCCTAACGTAACATTCCTTGCAGTAACAGGACTTACCTTCAAGGAAGGCTATCCAGGAATATTCATATCCACATGTATCGTTCCTTTCTCTGGGCTTATCGTTGCAATAATACTCGCATCGTTTGGAATAGTTTAACAAACACGACACTAAAGCAAATAATGGATCGCCGGTAATCAGGCTAATGCCTGGTTACCGGATCATCTGAAAGTACCAGAATAGCAGGAGGTAAAAAATGGAAATCAAAAAAGTTGGCGTTGTTGGTTCAGGTGCCATGGGTACCGGAATAGCCCATGTATCAGCTCAGAGTGGCTATGAAGTTGTAGTCTATGACATCGCTGAAGCTGCAATCGGGAGATCAAGAGACAGCATAGCAGCCCTGTTTGACAAGTCAATACAGAAGGGAAAGGCAACTGAGGAGCTCAAGGCAGAGACACTGGGAAGAATGACCTTCACGACTGACATCAATGATCTTAAGGATGCTGACCTTGTAATCGAAGCTGTTGTAGAAAACCTTGAACTTAAGCAGAAGGTTTTCAGCCAGCTGGATTCTATAGTTAAGCCTGAGGCGATACTTGCATCGAATACTTCCACAATGTCCATTACAAAGCTGGCTACAGCAGTAAAGAGGCCTGAGGCATTCGCAGGAGTACATTTCTTCAATCCAGCACAGGTAATGAGGCTCGTTGAGCTTATAAGAGGCTACTACACAAGCGATGAGACCATCAAGTCACTTCAGGCTTATGTAAGGGCAATAGGCAAGGAATCAATCGAAGTAAAGAGGGACGTTCCAGGTTTCGTAGTCAACAGGCTTATGCTTATTCAGTTCAAGGAAGCTCAGCTTGTCTACGAGGAAGGCATTGCATCACTTGAGGATATAGACAAGGCGATGACACTGGGACTCAATCACCCTATGGGACCATTCACACTTATGGACTTCACTGGACTCGACATTTCATATGATTCACTGGTATACCTTCATAATGAATTCGGCCAGGACAAATGGGCACCACCTGTTTCATTGAAGAGGATGATCAACGCTGGTCGCCTTGGCAAGAAGACAGGCGGAAAAGGCTGGTTTGACAGCAGTAAGAAATAGCAGCATAATTGGCAGTTTGCATGTTGATGGCCAGACAGAAGAGCTGGAAGGTTTTGAGAAAGGCAGGCATTTTGTATGAAAGCTTGCCTCTCAACATGCAGGACACTAGAACAGATTAACGAATATTGGTTTGAAAGCAAGCAAAAATGCTTAGACATAAATGGTGTGTTAATTAACAAAATCAGGAGGTTTACGCCTGGCTTTGACAAAATATTATCTATTAAAAGATGAGACTGAAAGTTGCTCAAAATTGAAAATGCACTATTAGGGAGGTACAGAATGAACAAGTTAACAAGCGCAAAGGATGCAATCGAACTTATAAAAGACGGTGATGTGGTTGCAATATCAGGTTTCATGCTTGCAACAGCAGCTGACGAGATTTATGCGACCATAGAGGAGAAGTTCCTTACAACTGGTTCGCCTAAGAGTCTTACTCTATATCAGGCTGCCGGAATCTCAGACTACAAGACTGCTGGAACACTCAGGCTTACTCACGAAGGATTGCTCAAGAGGTATGTCACTGGACATTTTGCAAACAATCAGGCCATGATAAGCCTTGTCAACAACAATAAGATCGAGTGCTACAACCTTCCCCAGGGAGTCATCTGTCACCTATATAGGGCAGCTGCCGCTGGCAAGGTTGGAGAGATCACAAAGGTTGGCCTTAACACATACATGGACCCGAGACAGCTTGGCGCTAAAATGAATTCTGTAACGACCGAGAACATAGTCGAGCTGATTGATGTGCTTGGTGAGGAACATCTGCTCTATAAGGCTCCGAAGTTCAATATTGGATTAGTAAGAGGCACTACTGCTGATGAGCATGGAAACATTTCATTCGAAGAAGAATCTTCGTATATAGATGCACTTGATGTGGCAATGGCTGTAAAGGCCTGCGGAGGCAAGGTCATAGCTCAGGTCAAAAATTATGTGAAGTCTGAATCGATGCAGAGGAATAAGGTCCATATACCTGGAGTATTCGTTGATAAGGTCGTAGTCTGCTCAGATGTAGAGAAACATCACAGGATGACTCCCGGTACGGTGTATGATCCGGTGCTTGCAGGCTACTACAAGAAGGATGTTGCTGGCTTCAAGGGAATGGCCCTTGACAACAGGAAGATAATAGCAAGAAGAGCGGCAATGGAGCTTAATGCCAATGCAGTAGTAAATCTTGGGATAGGGATTCCTGAAGGCGTCGCCAGTGTCGCATCCGAAGAGGGCTTTGGTAATGACCTTGTGCTCACCATAGAGTCAGGACTCATAGGAGGAATTCCACAGGGCGGAAACAGCTTCGGATCTGCGGTCAACTCATGGGCTTCACTTCCGATGACATCCCAGTTCGACTTCTACAACGGCGGAGGCCTTGATGTGACCTTCCTTGGCTTTGCTGAGATAGATCCGAAGGGAAACATCAACGTAAGCAAGTTTGGACCAAAGATCGCAGGCTGCGGCGGATTCATAGACATAAGCCAGTGCACTAAGAAGATAGTATTCTGTGGCACGCTGACAGCGGGGGGACTTGTTGAAGAAATAGTCGACGGAAAGCTTGTGATCGTAAATGAAGGCAAGCAGAAGAAGTTCCTCCATGACATCGAGCAGATAACCTTCAGCGCTGAAATGGTCGCAAGATTCGGCCAGGAAGTTCTTATAGTAACCGAAAGGTGCGTATTCAAATATGGATCTGAAGGCCTGACCCTCATTGAGGTTGCGCCAGGAATCGATATCGAGAAGGACATCATCGGACAGATGGCATACAAGCCAATGATATCAGAGAACCTCAAGACCATGGATGCAAGGTTATTCAGTGAGGCTGTCATGGGTCTGAAGGACGAGCTCAAATAAAAGGCTTCCTGGTGGATGGAAGGATAGGTTCCTTCCATGGCAGGTATTTGGAGGTAAAAGCAATGCTTATTGAAAAAAGAGAATCAATTGGAATAATAACCTTTGACAGGCCGGAAGCGCTGAATGCACTTAATACCGGTGTGCTTCAGGAACTTGAGGAAGCGATTGACCGTTTTGAGAAGGACCTTGATATAAGGGTCATCATATTCACGGGAAACGGCAAGGCATTCATATCAGGTGCCGACCTTGATGAAATGAAGGACCTGAGGGATAAGGAAGCAAGGGCATTCATAGACAGGGGTACAAGCCTTTTCAGGAGAATCGAGCTTCTTGAGCTGCCGACGATAGCAGCTGTGAATGGATTCTGCTTCGGCGGCGGACTGGAACTGGCTCTCTGCACTGATATCCGGCTTGCTAGTGAAAAAGCTTCATTCTCGTTCCCTGAGGCTACTCTTGGCATAATTCCGGGATTCTCAGGTACCCAAAGGCTTCCAAGGACAGTTGGCAAGTCAAATTCCAAAGAGATGCTCTTCACAGGAAAAAGGGTGAAGGCTCAGGAAGCATTGGAAATGGGACTGGTGAACCATGTATATCCTCTGGAAGAACTTATGGGCAAGTCGATGGAACTCGCTGAGACGATGGTAAGGAATTCTCCGAATGCGATATCTAAAATCAAGATGCTGGTGGAGAAAGGCGTCGATATGGAACTTGAAGCAGGAATAACATTGGAAAGTGATTATTCTGCACCTAACTTCGAATCCCGGGATCAGATTGAAGGGATAAGCGCATTTTTTGAAAAGAGAAAACCAAATTATAGAAGATAAGGAGAAATAGGTATGAAATTGACTAAAGAGCAAGAGATAATAGTGAAGCTTGCCAAGGATTTTAGCTTGCGAGAGGTAGAACCGCTTGCGGCAGAAATTGATGAGACAGGTGAATATCCTGATGAACTTGTACAGAAGCTTAAGGACACTGGCTTCCTTGGATGCATATTCCCAAAGAAGTACGGCGGATTCGATACAGACTACCTGACATACGCAATGATCGTTGAGGAAGTATCCAAGTACGATGTGGCAACAAGCATGATAATCAGCGGTAACTGCTCACTTTCTGCAGGACCTCTAGCTAAGTTCGGTAACGAACAGCAGAAGGAGAAGTATCTGACAAAGGTCTGCAATGAGGGCATGATAATGGGCTTCGCCCTGACTGAGCCTGGTGCAGGATCTGATGCAGCTGGTGTACAGACTACTGCAGTACTTGACGGAGATGAGTGGGTAATCAACGGAAACAAGATTTTCATCTCAAGCGCAGGAATAGCTGACCTTTACATAGTTATGGCATCAACTGACAAGTCAAAGGGAACACACGGCATATCAGCATTCCTTGTTGAGTATCCATTACCAGGATTCACGATACCAAACTTTGAAAACAAGATGGGTATCAGGGGATCGCATACAGGAGAGCTTGTATTCCAGAATGTAAGGATACCTAAGGAAAACCTCCTTGGAAAGCTTGGACAGGGCTTCCAGATATCAATGCAGGCACTGGATGGCGGAAGGATAACTGTTGCCGCAAGCTCAGTAGGACTTGCTCAGAGAGCGCTGGACGAGGCTGTCAAGTACTCAAAGGACAGGGCTCAGTTCGGGAAACCAATCTCAAAGAACCAGGGAATCTCCTTCATGCTCGCTGAGATGGAGACGAAGCTTGCAGCAGCAAGGCTTCTTACATATGATGCGGCTGCAAAGAAGGCAGCTGGTGAGCCACATTCTCACGAAGCTGCAATGGCCAAGTATTTTGCATCAGAAGTAGCGAACTTTGTAGCAGACAAGGCTGTACAGATACATGGCGGATATGGCTACACGAAGGATTATGTTGTTGAAAGACTTTACAGGGATGCGAAGATCTTGGAAATCTACGAAGGAACCACAGAAATCCAGAAGATAGTAATCGCAGGACACGTCCTTAAGAGAAAGTAGGAGGGAACACAATGAAGATACTCGTCTGCGCTAAGCAGGTACCAGACACCACAGAAGTCAAGATAGATCCAGTAAAGGGAACACTCATAAGAGAGGGCGTTCCCAGCATACTCAATCCTGATGATGCCAATGCAATCGAGGAAGCGCTCAGGATTAAGGACAAATATCCCGATACGAAGATTACAGTAGTATCGATGGGGCCACCTTCCGCAGAGCTTGTACTCTATGAATGCATGGGAATGGGAGCTGACGATGCATACCTCATAACCGACAGGGTTTTCGGAGGTTCAGACACATGGGCCACATCGAATGTCATAGCTGAAGCCATAAAGTACCTTGGAGAATTCGACATCATATTCGCAGGAAGGCAGGCTATTGACGGAGATACAGCTCAGGTTGGACCCCAGATAGCAGAGAAGCTTGGAATACCTCAGATCACATACGTACAGAAGGTTGAAATCGAAGGCAACAAGCTTGTGGTTGAGAGAAACCTTGAGAACGGCTATGAAGTCCTTGAGGCTACCACACCGATAATGCTTACTGCAATAAAAGAACTTAACGAGCCGAGACTCATGAACATGAGGGCTATCCATAAAGGCTTCCATGAAGCTGGAATCAAGCAGATCACAAATGCCGAACTGAAGATTGAACCGGATATGGCAGGACTTAAGGCATCACCAACGAATGTAAAGAAGACCTTCACCCCGGAACTTATCGTCAAAGGAACAAGGATTGAGGGAAATCCAAAGGATGCTGCAAAAGAACTGATAAGGCAGCTTAAGCTGAACCATATTATTTAGTCTTCACGAAAGGAGAAACAGATGAAACTTATCGGAAATAAAGATGAATTTAAGAATGTATGGGTCTATGCAGAGCAAAGAGAAGGCGAACTGCAGAAGATAGCCCTTGAACTTGTAGGCGAAGGAAAGAGACTTGCTGAAAAGCTTGGAGTGGAGGTATGTGCCCTGCTGGTCGGGAAAAATATCGCCGGCCTGTCTTCAAAGCTATTCGAATACGGAGCTGACAAGGTATACGTAGTTGAGGATGACCTCCTTGAACACTACACCACAGATGGAAATACAAAGGTCATCAGCGAAATGATCGATGAACTGAAGCCTGAAATACTCCTCATCGGAGCGACAAACATTGGAAGGGACCTTGCACCAAGAATAGCTTCAAGAGTGTCAACTGGACTGACTGCAGACTGCACCCAGCTAGACATAGAAGCGGAAACAAGGACACTGCTGCAGACTAGACCTGCCTTCGGAGGCAACCTGATGGCCACGATCATCAATACTGAGTTCAGGCCGCAGATGTCGACAGTAAGACCAGGAGTCATGGATCCTCTTGACCCGGTTGAAGGAAGAACAGGGGAAGTCATAAGGATAACTCCTAAGATTTCCGCAGCGGATGTCAGGGTAAAGGTAAGGGAAATTGTCAAGGCAAAGAAGAAGGGTGTCCTCATTGAAGAGGCTCACGTGATAGTATCAGGCGGACGTGCCATGGGCGGTCCTGAGGGATTTGAGATACTCAAGCCTCTTGCAGAGAGACTCGGAGGAGAAATAGGTGCATCAAGGGCAGCGGTTGACAGCGGATGGATCGAGAAGAGCCACCAGGTAGGACAGACAGGAAAGACCGTCAAACCTGTCATATACATAGCCTGCGGAATATCAGGAGCGATACAGCATCTTGCAGGAATGAAGGACTCTGATGTAATCATAGCGATAAACAAGGACCCAGAGGCTCCGATATTCAAGATAGCAAACTACTCTATAGTAGGTGATTACAAGGAAATAGTTCCGGCGCTTGTGGAATTGCTTGGAGAGAAGAACTAATAATACCTATTGGAGATGAAGTAATGGTTGAATATAAACCAAAAGGATTATTTTTTGAAGATTTTGCAGTAGGGCAGGAGTTTGCAACCACCAGAAGGACAGTTACTGATGGAGATGTCATAAATTTCGCATGCCTTACCGGTGACTTCAATCCGATCCATATCGACGATGTTACTGCAGCTGAGGGACCGTTCAAGAGAAGAATAGCTCACGGACTGCTTGGAGTAGCGATAATGAATGGGCAGATGAACCAGCTTGGAATCTTTGAGGGAACGACGATCGCCAAGGCAGAAGATACCAACAAGTACAAATCACCACTTTTTATCGGAGATACTGTAAGCACTCTTATAAAAATCATTGGAGTAAAGCTTAGCAGCAAGGGTGGCAAGGGCACAGTTCTTGCAGACACATACCTCATCAATCAGAGAGGTGAAGTCGTCACTGAGAGCAGCAATGTAATACTCATAAAGTGTAGAAAGTAGTAGGGATGGGAGCGTCCTGAAAAAGGCGGGAACCGTATATGAGACAACATAACGGTTACCCGATGTATATGCAGCGAACAGACAGCATTATTACAGGGGGTATAGAAATGAAACTTATAAGCCAGGAAAACGCAGCCAATTTGGTAAAGGACGGTGATACGATATTCACCGCGTCGTTCGGAATGAACGCATTCCCGGAAGAGTTCGCAATAACACTTGAAAAGAGATTTGTTGAAACAGGAAAGCCAGTTGGGATAACATACTACAATGCAGCGGCCAGCGGAAACTTCGGAGAAAAGGGTGTAGCCCATTTTGCTCATGAAGGCTTTCTGAAGAGGATCGTAACAGGTCATTTTGGAGCAGCCGGACCAGCAATGCAGAAGCTAATCGCTGAAAACAAGGTAGAAGCTTATAACTTCCCGCAGGGAGTGCTTGCCCAGATGCCTAAGTTTGTGGCATCAAAGAAGCCTGCCTACATAACCAAGGTTGGTCTCGGAACCTTTATAGACCCGAGGCTTGAGGGCGGAAAGTCCAATGAGGCAGCAAAAGAGGACCTGATAGACATAATCGAAATCTATGGTGAAGAGTACATGATGTACAAGCTTCCAAAGGTTGATGTTGCAGTCATAAGAGGTACTTACGCTGATGAAAACGGCAATGTAGTGCTTACGGATGAGGCTATCTTAACTGATCCAATAGCTGCGGCAACGGCTGCAAAATCCTGCGGTGGAATAGTAATTGCAGAGGTCAGGGCCATTGCGAAGGCTGGAACCTTCAAGCCAAAGGAAATCAAGGTGCCTGGACTCATGGTTGACTATGTTGTCATCGCTACTCCTGAGAACCACAGGCAGACATCGGGAACCATCTACAACCCAGCCTTTTCGGGAGACCTTAAGATACCGATGCACTCCATGCCAATTATGCCTCTTACAGAGAGGAAGATCGTAGCAAGAAGAGCCTCAATGGAGCTGGTTCCCCATGCTGTAGTAAATGTTGGAGTTGGAATTCCTGACGGAGTACCGACAGTTGCAAATGAGGAAGGAATGAGCCCGGAGCTGAGCTTTGGTACTGAGGCCGGTGTAATCGGCGGAATCCCTGGACAGGGACTTGATTTTGGTAGCGCATACAATGCAGATGCCATAATTGAGCACCCACAGCAGTTCGATTTCTACGATGGCGGCGGAATCGATGTAACGTTCCTTGGCCTTGGCGAATCTGACCATTCAGGCAACGTCAATGTAAGCAAGCTTGGCGGAAAACCTGTCGGAGTCGGCGGATTCGTTAACATAACCCAGAATGCAAAGAAGGTCGTCTTCTGCGGAACATTCACAGCTGGCGGACTGAAGGAAGAGATAAAGGACGGAAAGCTTGTCATCCTCCAGGAAGGAAAGGCCAAGAAGTTCAGGAACAAGATTGACCAGGTATCCTTCGCAGGTGCAATAGCAACAAAGAACAAGCAGCCGGTGCTTTATGTGACTGAAAGAGCTGTACTTGAGCTTATCGATGGAAAGCTGACACTCGTCGAGATTGCACCAGGTATCGACCTTGAGAAGGACATACTTGGACAGATGGAATTCAAGCCGGAAATAGCAGCTGACCTAAAGGTAATGGATCTTGGAATGTTCCAGGAAAAGTGGGGCGGCCTGAAGGAAATCATCTACTCAAAGCACAAGTAAATTTGATTAACAGACTCTTGAGGACTGCCATGAATGGCGGTCCTCAATTTTCGTGTGGATAAAACCTGCCATAATTTTACATTCAAATGATAAATTATCAATTTGTTGGTGAATTTAGCGGTGAAAAATCATTAAAAAGCGCAATCCGTTGACAGCTTGGAATACGCGAGCCTATAATATTATCAATTGGATTTCAGATTATGAGTAATTTCTGTAATCTGGCAGGAGGAACATATGAAGGAAAGGTCTTTCAATGAAATCAATGAAAAGATAAAATCAGGTACAGTCGTTGTATGTACCGCTGAGGAGCTCATAGCCCTTGTGGATGAGGTGGGGCTAGAGAATGCATACGAGAAGGTTGACGTTGTTACAACAGGTACCTTCGGCCCAATGTGCTCATCAGGGGCATTCCTCAATTTCGGACATTCGGATCCGCCTATAAGGATGGAGAAGATAATGCTGAACGGTGTGGAGGCATACGGCGGGCTTGCAGCTGTGGACACTTATATCGGTGCGACAGCGGAGTCTGAAGACAAAGGCTATGAATATGGCGGAGCGCATGTCATATGCGACCTCATAGATGGCAAGGAAGTAGTGCTTGAAGCTCACGGCAAGGGGACGGACTGCTATCCTGCAAAAAGCGTGAGGACGAGGCTTACCCTGTCTGACCTTAACGAAGCATATCTTTATAATCCGAGGAACGCTTATCAGAACTATTCAGCAGCGACAAACACATCGGGAAAGTCTTTGCATACATATATGGGGACACTCCTTCCCAAGACTGGCAACGTGACATATTCGACCAGCGGAGAGCTAAGTCCGCTTCTTAAGGATCCGGGACTGCGGACCATAGGTGTCGGAACAAGGCTGCTGGTTGGCGGGGCAATTGGGTATGTTGCATGGAACGGAACGCAGTGCAAGACATCAGCACCAAAGAATGAGAACGGGACTCCGATGACTCCTGGAGCAACGCTTGCTGTTGTAGGGGAGCTAAGGGAAATGGACACGAAATATATCAACCCTGCGGTATTCAAGGGGTATGGAACATCGCTGAATGTTGGAATTGGAATCCCCATACCAGTGATAGACATGGATATCCTAAAGGGCTGTGCAGTGAGGAACAAGGACATAACTACCAATATAGTGGACTATTCAATACAGAGCCGGTCGAAGCCTGTCGTAAAGACAGTGACCTATGAGGAGCTTCAGAGCGGCAAGGTGGAGATTGATGGAAAGGAAGTCAAGACATCACCGACCTCAAGCATACGTAAGGCAAGGGAGATCGCTGAGAACTTAAAGAAGCTTATCCAGAATGGCGAGTTCCTTCTTGAGGAGCCTGTAAAATTCTTTAAGAAGGATGCCGCAGTGAAGGCCATGAAGGATCCAGAGGAGGTCAGGAGATGAAGACGAAGCTTTTCATGAAGTTTCCACCCCATGTCACAAATACACCGGTAACCTACCAGTTAGTCAAGAAATTCGACCTGAAGTTCAACATACTCAAGGCTGAGATTGATTACAACCTTGTAGGGATCATCCTGTATGACATAGAGGGAGAGGCGGGAAACATATCAGATGCCATGGACTATGTAAGGTCACTTGGGATAGAGTGCGACATGGCGCCTTCAGGGATTGTTGTGAGCGAAACACTTTGCAATGACTGCGGACTTTGTACCTCGGTATGTGCGATTAATGCGCTGTCCATATCAGGACCGGATTGGAAGCTTAATTACGACGCGGGAAAATGCATAGGCTGCAATCAGTGCATACCTGTTTGCCCTACAAGGGCAATAACGCACGGCCTATATGAAGAGCTGGGAGCCTGACTGTGTACGAGGAACGGTCATACAGGGGTATCGTCGGATCGGACCTTAAAAGGATGACAGTAATCGATGAGGAGTCGGACCTGGATATACAGTACAGCGGAGAGATTAAGGGGATTGAACAGGAGCTGTCAGGGCTTAGGGATGTGCTGAAGAAGCAAATCATGAGGGAGCCTGACTTCCTTACAAGTCTTGCGCCAATACCTTCTCTTGAGGATGAACACCCTATGGTTTCCCATATGAAGAGGGCGGCGGTAAAGGCTGGTGTCGGACCCATGGCAGCCGTTGCAGGAGCTGTTGCTGAATACCTTGGAAATATGCATCCTGAATGTGAGGACCTCATAATTGAAAATGGCGGCGACCTGTATGTGAGAAGCTCAAGGGATATCAAGGTTCTGATATATGCAGGAAATTCATCTCTGTCGAACCGAATTGCGCTTGAGGTGAAGGCTGAAGACACTCCGTTAGGCATTTGCACATCTTCTGGAACTGTTGGACACTCATTAAGCTTCGGAAAAGCTGATGCGGTTGTCATAGTCTCAAGGGATGCCCTTATTGCAGATGCTGCAGCTACGGCGACAGCAAACATGATAAGTGCTAAGGAAGACATACAGGGAGCTCTTGAGTTCGCGTCAAGAATAGAGGGGGTTCTGGGAGCTGTTGCAGTAATCGGATCTTCAATCGGCTTCTGGGGAAAAGTTAAGGTGGTGCCAGTGCGGCCTTAGGCTGCGCATGGTACCATTTTTGCTTTCATTGCATTGATTATCAAAAGAATGTAAGATTGAGGTAGGGCGCTGTTTCTTGAATATCATTGAAAACAGGAGTTAGATATATAATGGAAGAGATGTTTTGGGAAGTGCATTCAGGGCTTAAGAGGGAGGCTCCGGGAAGTGAGGAGTCTACTCTCCGGGCACTGGACAAGGTAATCCTTACTGGTGAAGAACCTGTGATCCTTGATATTGGATGCGGTCCGGGAGACCAGACCATCACGATAGCTAAGACTTTCAGGGATGCAAAGGTTATGGCGGTTGATACCCATGAACCCTTTCTGGATGAGCTTGTGAAGCGCTCTGATGAGGCAAGGGTACTTGATCGTATAGAGCCTCTCAAGATATCCATGTTCGATATGCATTTTCCGAATGAGCACTTTGACCTTGTCTGGGCTGAAGGCTCAGCCTACATAATGGGCTTTCAGAACGCTCTGAGGTCCTGGAGGCGATTGCTTAAGGAAGAGGGCTACCTTGGCCTCGCAGAGCTTGCCTGGCTCAAGGAAGCACCTTCGGATGAAGCAAGGGAATTCTGGAATACGGGATATCCTCAGATGAAGCACATGGATGAGAACAGGAAACTTATAGATGAAGAAGGCTATGAGCTTATTGAAACGTTCATACTTCCAGAATCCGACTGGTGGGACAGCTATTATGGTCCCATGGAGAAAAGGATAAATGAGCTTAAGGAAAAATATCAGGGAAAGCCGGAAAATCTGGCTGTCCTTGAAGCTGAAATGGAAGAAATAGGGATATACCGGAAACATTCGGATGAATACGGCTACGTCTTTTATGTAATAAGAAAGAACTGACTGGAGGTGACCTCATATGGTGGCGTTAAAGGAAAAGGTTGAAGCCTACTGCAATGAAAAGGATCTTTTGGAAAAGAATGACAGAGTACTTGCTGCCTTTTCAGGTGGAAGCGATTCGCTCTGCATGCTTAATATCCTGATAGAGCTAAAAGATGAATATGGCCTAAAACTTGGTGCGGCCCATGTCAACCATCTTCTGAGAGGTGAAGCAGCAGACGCTGACGAGGAATTCTGCAGGATAACCTGTGATACTTTGGGCATACCATTCTATTGCCTCAGGAAGGATGCAGGGGGCTATGCTGCTGAAAAAGGGGTATCAACAGAGGTTGCTGGCAGGGAAATCAGATATTCGTTCCTATCTGAGGTCATGGAAAGCGAAGGCTACAACAAATGTGCCACTGCGCACAACCTGAACGACCAGGGTGAGACAGTGCTTCTGAACCTTATCAGAGGAACAGGATTGTCAGGTCTCACGGGAATCAGCGCCAGAAGGGAAGTCTTCATAAGGCCGCTTCTTTCAACACCGAGGATTGAGATAGAAGAATATCTCACTGCAATTGGTCAGGAAGGCAGAAAGGATGCCACTAACGATGAGAACAATTACTCCAGGAACAAGCTCCGGAATGTCATAATCCCATATATACGCGAGAACTTCAATGAGGACTTTTCGGCGACTGTATACAGGATGGCAGAGCTTCTGGAGGAGGATAACCAATATATCGAGGGACGTGCGAAGGAAGCAGTCGAGAGATACATCCTTGAGAAGAGCTATGAGACCATGATAAGGAAAGAAGCATTCAGGCTTGAAAAGGCCATACTCAACAGAGTGGTGCTTTCGGCAGTCAGGATGGTCAAGGGTGACACTATAAACATTGAGAAGGTCCATGTAGACAAGATAGTAAGGCTGCAGGGCGGAGAGACGGGAAAGATAATCGACATCAAGGACGACATAACAGCCTATAACAACTACGGCGATATGTACATCAGGCGCAGGGGCACTTCAATTGACCCGAGCATACTGAGCCCTCTCAAGGAGAAATCATACAATGTTCCCGGCACATATTATATAGGCAGCCTCAGAGTGAAATTTGAGATACTTGATTCCATACCACCAAAGAAGGACCCCTGCTGCAGATATTTCGACCTGGAATCAACCGGAAGAAGAATAAAGATCAGGAATCGGGTGCACGGAGACAGGGTTAAGCCCCTTGGGATGGCAGGCTACAAGAAGGTGAAGGATATATTCATTGACAGGAAAATCAAAAGGGATCTCAGGAACAACCTTTTAGTTTTCTTAAAGGATGATGAGATATTCTATATAGAAGACACGGTTACAGGAGAGGACTTCAAGGTAACGGACAAGACAGAGAAAGTCCTTTCAGTAGGCATATTCAAGGAGGAAACTGATGATAGTAAATGATGTTAAGGAGATCCTTATAGGGAAAGAGGAGCTCGATGCAAAGTGCAAGGAGCTTGGTGCCATGATAAGCAATGACTATGCAGGCAGAGACCTGGTGCTGGTCGGGATACTCAAGGGTTCGGTTGTATTCATGACTGATCTCATGAAGGAGATAACGATACCTGTAATGCTCGATTTCATGGCAGTATCCAGCTACGGAGCTGATACGAAGAGTTCCGGAGTAGTTAAGATAATCAAGGACCTGGACATGGATGTCGAAGGGAAGAGCATCCTCATAGTAGAGGACATTATTGATACCGGACTTACTTTGGGATACCTTGTAGAGTACCTCAAGGCAAGAAAGGCTTCATCCATTGAAATAGTTTGCCTTCTTGACAAGAAGGAGAGAAGAAAGGTAGATATACCTGTAAAGTACAGGGGCTTTGATGTTCCGGATGAATTCATCATCGGATATGGAATCGACTATGCCGAGAAGTACAGGAATCTCCCATATGTAGCATCATTGAAGGAAGAGGTATACACAAAATAGGGATTCAAGGAATGTTAACATAAAATTCCTGAATATCTATTCTATTGGATACAATTTTATTTTACAATATAGGCATACCCAGATATTTTGGGTAACACTAATACGAAAGGAAGGCCGGCTGTAAGCCTGGCCATATGGAGATATATATGAACACCAAGCAAAGAATGCCAGCAGGGTTCACCTGGATTGGAATACTCCTATTGTTCATGATTGCATCCTTCCTCTTCTCAAATTCAGAGCCTAACCTGAATGCAGTGTCTTTCGACAAGTTCAAGACCGAGTACAGGAATGGGAACGTCAAGGAGATAGAGGTCAGGGATGATGGTATGACTATCAGGGGAGTGCTTCAGGATGGATCTGAGTTCACAACCGTAGCATCATCAGAAAGGCTTGACAGCTTCCTAGCTGAGGAGGGCAGGGATGATGTCATTGAAAAATACACTCCGGTACAAAACACTGACATGTGGTCGATAATCATTCCGCTGGGAGGAATACTTATCGTAGTTGGATTCCTGTTCTTCTTCATGAACCAGCAGAACCAACAGAACGGTGGTGGCGGCGGAAACAGGAATGTCATGAATTTCGGAAAGAGCAGGGCCAAGATGGCCAATCCGGAAAACAAGAGCGTTACCTTCAAGGAGGTTGCAGGCGCTGAAGAGGAAAAGTTCGAGCTCCAGGAGGTCGTAGACTTCCTGAAGAACCCGAAGAAATATATTGACCTGGGAGCGAGGATTCCAAAAGGCATACTCCTTGTCGGACCTCCGGGAACTGGAAAGACCCTTTTAGCCAAGGCAGTAGCCGGCGAAGCAGGAGTCCCGTTCTTCAGCATTTCAGGTTCGGATTTCGTTGAGATGTTCGTAGGTGTTGGAGCCTCAAGGGTCAGGGATATGTTCGACCAGGCAAAGAAGAACTCACCCTGCATTATTTTCATAGATGAGATCGATGCGGTAGGTAGAAAGAGGGGAGCTGGCCTCGGCGGCGGACATGATGAAAGGGAGCAGACTCTCAATCAGCTTCTTGTCGAAATGGATGGATTCGGTATCAATGAAGGTATAATAATGGTTGCTGCAACCAACAGGCCTGACATACTGGATACTGCGCTGCTCAGACCAGGCAGATTCGACAGGCAGATTGTTGTAGGATTCCCTGATGTCAAGGGACGCGAGGAGATACTGAAGGTCCACGTCAGGAACAAGCCTCTGGCTGATGACATAAAGCTGGATGTCCTTGCCAAGATGACCTCCGGATTCACAGGTGCTGACCTTGAGAACCTTGCAAATGAGGCAGCTCTTCTGGCTGTAAGGGCAGGTAGGAAGTTCATCACAATGGTGGAGATGGAAGAGGCAATTACTCGAGTAATCGCCGGAACCGAGAAAAAGTCAAGGATCGTATCTGAGAAGGAGCGAAGGCTTACTGCGTATCATGAAGCCGGACATGCGATAATCGGAAGACTCATGCCGGACCTTGATCCTGTGCATCAGATAAGCATAATCCCGAGAGGCATGGCCGGAGGATATACCATGCACCTGCCTTCAGAGGACAGGAGCTACATGTCGAAGACCAGACTTGAGCAGATGATGGTATCCCTGCTTGGCGGCAGAGTCGCAGAGAAGCTTATCATCCATGACATATCAACCGGGGCAAAGAACGATATCGACAGGGTTTCAAAGATTGCAAGGTCAATGGTAATTGACTACGGAATGAGTGACGTTGTAGGAACCATATCATTCGGCGAGGGTGAAGAGGTATTCATCGGTAGAGATTTCTCCAAGTCAAAGACCTTCAGCGAGAAGACAGGACAGGTCATAGATGACGAGGTCAAGAAGCTGGTGGATAAGGCTTACGAAAAGGCCGAGGAGCTGCTTTCTGAAAATCTCGACAAGCTTCATCTGGTAGCCCAGACACTGCTTGAGAAGGAAAAGATAGAAGCCGACGAATTCGAATCTCTATTCACAACTGGCAGGCTTCCCGAGAAGAAGGAGCAGCCAGCTGAACCACAGCTGAAAAAAGATCAGAAGAATACTGAAAGCAAGCCTGAAGAAAGGCCTGTTGTAAAGGACCTGACTGGTGCAGGACCGATTGCGGAAGCATGATGAATTGAGGATGGAGCCTGTTCCGGTCATGGAGCATGTTTCATCCTTTCTCTTTTGAATAGTAGTGTCCCAAACAAATTGTGAGAAAAGTTCTAAACAATTGAAACTCAATTGACCTCGTAAATCGATTAAACCACTCATTACTGAAGTCATGAGTTTGCCCAAGCTTTCTCTACAAGGAGCTGATTGAGATGAAAGGGATTCTTCATATTTTCGGGAGAATAGTATTTTTGGCACTCACAAGCCTCAGCATAATCATCGCCGGGAAAGGGGATGTATTCCTCAGAGACCCAATTGGAATCACGTATCTCGTGCTCTGGAATACATGGTGGACTGTGACATTCCTTGGAAGAAGGCAAGGACAGGAAACAAGGTACGACAAGGGGCAAAGAGCTTTGGTTCTGGCTGTATCATTTATTTCAGTTCCGTGGCTGATCATTGCTCCGCCATGGGAGTATTCGAACTTCGAAGGTCCGATTGCCAGAGGCAGTATAATCTCCTACGTCGGACTTGTGCTGTTTGCGGCGGGAGTTCTGGTTCAGGCAATCGCCATGGTTCAGCTTAAGGGTTCATATACAGTGAAGCTTGGGGTCAAACCTGAGCAGAGGCTTGTAACTGTCGGATTGTATCGAATCGTAAGGCATCCCGGGTATCTTAGCTATTTGCTGTCAATTACAGGAATAAGCCTTGCAATGTGCAGCTTACTGACCTTTGTGCTCTTGTTAATCGTGCTGATTTTCCTCATCAACCGGATTGATGAGGAGGAGAAAATGATGATTGCTGAGTTCGGGGATAGCTACATGAAATACATGAAAAGGACAAAGAGGCTCATTCCGTTCGTATACTAATTAGCCTTAATTGAGCTTGGAAATACATACAAATGAATCTTTTATAGCGAGACATTTGTTTTCGTTGCAGGGATTTATTCATAACTTGCTTCTGTTATGAAATCATTCATTAAGTTGCACATCTGGCATGGTATAATTGAAGCAATAGAACTGAAAGGAGAGAAACACTTGGAAAATGGATTGAAGGCAGGAATCAAGGGATTTCTAAAAATGACAGTGACTGAAAATGATACAGCGGCTGCGCTTGGTTCCGGAAACATCAGCGTATTCTCGACTCCTTCGATGATTGCGCTTATGGAGAAGACATCAAGGCTCAGCGTGCAGGGACTTTTAGACAATACGAAGACTACGGTCGGAACCAAGGTTGCAATATCCCATCTCAAGGCTTCGCCTGTTGGAAGCGAGGTCATGTGCGAATCAATTCTTACGGTGGTTGACGGCAGAAGGCTGGAATTTACAGTTGCTGCATGGGTTGATGGTGAGAAGATCGGCGAAGGCACTCATGAGAGATTCATAGTCGATGAAGCCAAATTCCTTTCAGCAGTTTACAAGAAATAGGAGGACTTATACTATGAAGAGCGACATTCAGATAGCCCAGGAGAGCAAGATGCTCCCGATAAGAGACATTGGGGCTTCACTCGGACTTTCAGAGGATGACCTTGAATATTATGGGAAATACAAGGCAAAGATATCCCTCGATGTGCTTTCCGAAAGGGAAGGCAGGGAGGATGGAAAGCTTATCCTTGTGACTGCGATAAATCCGACTCCGGCTGGAGAAGGCAAATCCACGGTTACTGTAGGGCTGGGCCAGGCGCTCAACAGGCTTGGAAAGAAGGCTTTAATAGCTCTAAGGGAACCATCCATGGGACCTGTATTTGGTGTGAAGGGTGGAGCAGCTGGCGGAGGATATTCTCAGGTAGTTCCGATGGAGGATATCAACCTGCATTTCACGGGAGACATGCATGCGATAACCTCAGCAAACAATCTGCTTGCAGCTGCCATCGACAACCATGTCCACCAGGGGAACGATTTAGGCATTGATATCAGAAGGATAACCTGGAAGAGGGCAATGGACATGAATGACAGGGCTCTTCGAGACGTCATAGTAGGCCTGGGTGGAAAGCCAAATGGATATCCCAGGGAAGATGGCTTCATGATAACCGTGGCATCTGAAATCATGGCAATACTCTGCCTGTCCACATCTCTGATGGACCTTAAGGAGAGGATGGGAAGGATAGTCATCGGTTACGACCTGAAAGGGGAACCGGTATTCTGCAGGGACCTGAAGGTAGAGGGGGCAATGGCGCTCCTGATGAAGGATGCCATAAAGCCGAATCTGGTACAGACTCTGGAGAACACACCTGCAATAATCCATGGAGGCCCATTCGCGAACATAGCCCATGGATGCAACAGCATCCTGGCAACAAGGACCGCGCTGAAGCTTGGAGAATACGTCATCACAGAGGCTGGCTTTGGAGCTGACCTTGGTGCGGAGAAGTTCCTTGACATCAAGTGCAGGTTCGGAGGACTGAAACCAAAGGCAGTGGTCATAGTTGCTACGATCAGGGCGCTTAAGCTCCATGGCGGAGTACAGAAGGCTGACCTCTCACATCCTGATGTCGAGGCTCTTGCTAGAGGCATAGTCAACCTTGAGAAGCAGATTGAGAACATACAAAGCTTCAGGCTTACACCTGTAATTGCACTCAATAAATTTGCCACGGACAGCGATGAAGAGATTGCCTTCATAAAGGAATTCCTCGCCGGGAAGGGCGTCGAAGTTGCTCTGACAGAGGTATGGGAAAAGGGTGGCGAAGGCGGACTTGACCTTGCTAAGAAGGTCATCGAGGCTGCAGACAGGATGGAAGGCGACTATGAAGTCCTTTATGGTACCGAATCTCCAATCAAGGATAAGATCGATACGATAGTAAAAAAGATATACGGTGGAAAGAGCGTTGCCTATTCAGCCACTGCCGACAAGCAGATACTCGAGCTTGAAAAGTTCGGACTGGACAAGATGCCAATATGCATGGCTAAGACACAGTACTCCTTGTCTGACAACCCTAAGCTTCTGGGAAGGCCTGAAGGCTTCGAGGTTAAGGTGAATGAGGTAAGGGTATCCAACGGTGCGGGCTTCATCGTATGTCTAACAGGCGACATCATGACCATGCCGGGACTTCCGAAGGTTCCTGCTGCTGAAGTCATGGATATCGACGAAAATGGCAATATAGTAGGTTTGTTCTAACAGAATAAGCGGGGACCTTTTCAGGTCCCTTATTCATTAATCATGGCAATTCACAGAGAAAATATATGACATATTGCCAATTTATAAGAAAATATTTGCCGCACATGGTAAAAGTGCCTGATTTACTTGACAATTAAGGAATCCTTGTTAAAATTATATTGTTAAAAACAAATGACATCTATATGCACTGAGATAGACATAGCAGCTTTTTCGAGCTGCTTTTAGATTTATATTGGGAAGGATGCGGTAGTTTGATACTCTTGGTCGACGTTGGAAATACCAACATAGTTATAGGTATTCACGATGGCAATGATATCATTGCTGATTTCAGGCTGGCAACAGATTCTAAGAAAACGTCAGATGAAATGTCCATACAGGTAGTTGAGCTGTTCAGGATGAATGGCATTAGCGTATCGGACATAACAGGGGTAATCATTTCATCGGTCGTTCCGAATGTCATGTATTCTCTTGAGAACATGATAAGGAAGACATTCGACATCCATCCCATGATAGTGGGTCCTGGACTCAAGACAGGTATGAACATAAAGACCGACAATCCAAGGGAAGTCGGAGCAGACAGAATCGTAAATGCCGTAGCTGCATATGAGAAATACAAGAGGAGCATGATCCTCGTTGATTTTGGAACAGCTACCACGTTTGATGCTGTAAAAGGCACCGGTGTATATATCGGAGGCGCAATTCTACCAGGTATAAAGATCGCCGCTGATGCGCTTTTCGAAAGGGCTGCGAAGCTCCCCAGGATAGAGCTCGTGACACCGGAGAAGGTAATAGGAAAGAATACCGTAACCTCCATGCAATCTGGAATAGTCCTTGGATATATCGGAAGCATTGAGTACATTATTAAGATGATGAAGAAGGAAATGATGGAAGAAGGCGAGGAAGAACCTCTTGTAATAGCTACTGGCGGATTGTCCAGGATGATCTACAACGGTACAGACTCCATCGATCTCCTTGAACCCGGACTGACCCTGGAGGGGCTGAAGATAATTTATGATAAAAATAGGAAAGAAGACCGTTGATACCAGGGTATTCCTGGCACCGATGGCCGGCATCACTGATATCTCCTATCGTGAGATAGTATTGGATAAAGGCTGCACCATGGCATTCACTGAAATGGTAAGTGCCAAGGCACTCCATTATGGAAGCGAGAATACAAGGGAGCTCTTAAGGATCTCTGACAAGGAAAAGAACATTGCTGTTCAGCTTTTCGGAAGCGAGAAGGATATCATGGCAAGGATGGCTGCTAAGCTCAGTGAAAATGAGGATATTGTTCTCATCGACGTGAACATGGGCTGCCCTGCACCTAAGATAGTTAAGAACGGCGAAGGTTCGGCTCTTATGCAGGACCCGAAGAAGGCTCAGGACATAATCAGGGAGATAAAGAAAGCCACAGACAAGCCTGTAACCTGCAAGACCAGGAGAGGCTTCGGCATGGGAGATGAGACCGCTCTGGATTTTGCTAAAAGGATGGAGGATGCAGGAGCTGACATGATAACAATTCATGGAAGGTTCAGGGAGCAGTACTACACCGGCAAGTCAGACAGGTCGATAATAAGGAAGGTAAAGGAAGCTTTATCTATACCAGTAATAGGGAACGGGGACATATTCACCGGACAGGATGCTCTTGATATGTTCAATGAGACGAAGTGTGACGGTATAATGATTGCACGTGGAGTTCTTGGAAATCCATGGATATTCGAGGAGATTGAAAGTGCTCTTCAAGGAAAAGAATACCAAAGGCCAAAGCAGGAAGAGATCATAAGGATGGCAATTGAGCATTACAAAAATGCCATAAGGCATGACGGGGAGCACAAGGCAGTCAGAGAAATGAGGAAGCACCTGGGGTGGTATCTCAAGGGAATGAAGAACAGCACAGACCTGAAGGTCAGGATAAATACCGAAGAGGATCCGGAAGCCGTAATTCATCTTTTAGAGGAATATAGAGAATCAATAATGTTCAAGGTGATAGCTTAATTTGACTTAAGATGTCAACTGAATTATAATATTAAATTAAATGGAAATAGAGGGGAGTAAGAAATGAGCGAGGCTAAGAAGTATATCATGACTTACGACGGTGTGAGGAAGCTCGAGACAGAACTCGAATACCTCAAGACTGTCAGGAGAAAAGAGATAACTGAGAAAATCAAGGTGGCACTTGGATATGGCGACCTGAGCGAGAATTCTGAGTATGATGAGGCCAAGAACGAGCAGGCTTTCGTAGAGGGCAGGATCGGACAGCTTGAAAACATGCTTAAGAATGCAAGCGTCATAGACGAGAGCGAAGTATCCGTTGACAGCGTAAGCGTCGGATGCACGGTCAAGGTATATGACTATGAATTCGAAGAGGAAGTGGAATACGGAATAGTAGGATCCACTGAGGCTGATCCCCTGAACTTCAAGATCTCCAATGAATCTCCGGTAGGAGCAGCCCTTATGGGACATAAGGTAGGAGACGAAGTCGTTGCTGAAGTGCCTAATGGCACAAGCAAGTTCAAGATCATAGAAATAGGAAGAGAGTAGGTGCGATAATTGTCTAATGAGGAAATGAGCCTCAAGGAGCTGCAGGACAATCTGTCCGAGCAGGAAGCCCTTAGAAGGGAAAAGCTGAAGGAGCTGCAGGAACAGGGAAAAGACCCTTTCGACGTGTATAAGGTCGTAAGGACGCATAATTCCAAAGACATCAAGGAGAACTTTGCATCCCTTGAAGGTGTTGAGATAACCACTGCCGGAAGACTCATGAGAAAAAGAGTCCAGGGCAAGGCGGGATTCTCTGACATTCACGACAGGGAAGGCAAGCTTCAGATTTATATCAAGCTTGACAAAGTCGGCGAAGAGAAGCTCAAATTCTTCAAGACACTGGACCTTGGCGACTGGATAAGCGTCAAAGGTACTGCTTTCGTGACCAAGACAGGTGAAATAACTCTCGAGGTTAATGACTTCGAGCTCATATGCAAGTCACTTAAGCCACTGCCTGACAAATGGCATGGCCTTAGCGACCCGGATATGAGATACAGGCAGAGGGAGGTTGACATCATCTCAAATGAGGTGGTAAAGGAAACCTTCATAAAGCGAACAAGGATAATCAGAGAAATCAGGTCGTTCCTTGATGAGAGGGGATATCTTGAGGCTGAGACTCCTATACTCTCCCCTATAGCAGGAGGAGCAGCAGCAAGACCGTTCATAACGCACCATAATTCACTTGATATAGACATGTACCTCAGAATCGCTACTGAGCTCTACCTTAAGAGGCTTATAGTAGCAGGATTCGAGAAGGTTTATGACATGGGCAAGAACTTCAGGAATGAAGGAGTAGACTACAAGCACAATCCGGAGTTTACCATGATCGAGCTGTATGAGGCATATGCAGACTACAACGACATGATGGTACTTACTGAGGAGCTTGTCTCATCAGTTGCGCAGAAGGTTCTCGGAACCACTGTGATCAACTACCAGGGTACTGAGATCGACCTGACTCCTCCATGGAACAGGAAGACAATGGTTGAGCTTGTAAAGGAATATGCAGGAGTAGACTTCGATGCCATAGGCAGCGACGAGGAAGCTCATGCGGTTGCCAAGGCTCATCACCTTGCTGATGAATTCAAGAAGGACCTGAAGGATACTACCAAGGGCGACATCCTGAATGCAATGTTCGAGAAGTATGCCGAGGAGCATCTCATACAGCCAACCTTCGTATGTGACTATCCTGTTGAGATTTCACCTCTTACAAAGAAGAAGAGAGGAAATCCGACATTCACCGAAAGGTTCGAAGGATTCATATTCGGAAGAGAGATATGCAACGCATACTCTGAGCTGAATGATCCGATAGTACAGAGGGACAGATTCAACCAGCAGGCCAAGGAAAGGGATCTGGGAGACGATGAGGCATACATGATCGATGAAGAGTTCATGAGTGCACTTGAAACCGGAATGCCACCTACAGGCGGACTTGGAGTAGGAATAGACAGAATTGTAATGTTCCTCACCGATTCACATTCAATAAGGGATGTAATACTCTTCCCTACAATGAAGCCTTAATACTGACGATTTAGGAATATCAATATATGCAAAGGGACCTCTGAACTTCAGGGGTCCCTTTGATACGCCGTCATTTATTTTTCTGCTGGCTTCAATTCCAAGTTTCAGGAGTATTTAGCAAACGAGTCTGTGGCTGCATCAATTTGCTCGGCGTCAGGTGTCATCTCAGTTTAAGTATGAAAGAAGTTATTGAACATAACATTGAAAAAAAGAAGAATATATGTTATTTTTAATATTTAACATAAATATGTTACATATTAAAAAGGTGGTATTATGAAAGAGTATTTAGAGCAGAGTCTAAAAAGAAAGATTGAGATAACAGTATTTGATAAGACTGAGTCTTTGCCGCTTCAATATGTTGGCTTATATCATTTACATTCGGTAAATATGGATGGGGTTCAGTGGCTTATTGCTGAGCCAAAGGAGAAACCTGGACTGGCATCCATGAGGAAAAATCAGAGGCAACTGGAGAAATTGACTGGTCTGAACTGTGCTTTATATCTTAAAAGCATTAACAGCTATTCGAAAGATATTATGGTAAATGAGGGGATTCCATTCATAGTTGAAGGTAAGCAGATCTACCTCCCATTTATTGGAGTACTTTTGGCTACTGAAGGTAATAGAGCATTAGCACCGGTCAGCCAAGTCTCTTTTCTGACACAGAGGCTTCTTATTCTCGCTTTGTATGGCAAATGGCAGGAAATGACAGTGACAAAGATTGCAGAAAGCTTAGGAATGACAAAGATGTCAGTCTCCAGGTGCCTTGACGAGATAGAGTATCTTGAGATACCGGTACTTGCTTTGAAAGGTAAGTCACGTGTGATAACTATTAATCGAAAGACAAAAGAACTTTGGGAGGAAATCCAGCCGATTCTTAGAAATCCGGTCATCATAACCTATGATTTGGAAGAAGATTTAAAACTTGCGGTAAAAGCAGGAATGTCTGCTCTTTGTGAATATTCCATGCTGGAAGACAATCCATATCCAACCTATGCAATAACAAAGAAGGATTTGCAGGTATTGAAGATAACAAAAAAACAGCTTGTCCCAAGAGGGGAGGAAAAGGGCTGTGCTATTCAGGTACTTGGATATTACATCAATTTCCAAAATAGGAATGTGGTAGATCCGTTGACAGTGCTTCTGTCGTTAAGCGATGAAGAAAAATCTGATGATAGAGTGAAACTTTCGGTGGATGAGATGCTAAGGGAGTATGCATGGTAAAGGGATTAGATATTTTCGAGGAATACTTTAAAAATTACGAGAATCAGTATGTGCTAATCGGTGGAGCAGCATGCGATATCATTTTTTCAAATAACGATTCACAATTTAGGGCAACAAGGGATCTCGATATAGTGCTAATAATTGAGGCTTTGACACCAGAATTTGCCAATCAATTTTGGAGATTTGTATCAGATGCAGACTACAGACATCGTGTGGCGAGTACAGGAGAACCACAATTCTATCGATTTGATAAGCCTATTGCTGAAGTTTGTTCAAAATGATAGAGTTGTTCTCAATAATATTGACAATGTGCTATAGTATTACGAAAAAATGGTCTTGAGACCATAAAAGCGGAATGGAGATTATCGATGAAGATAAATAGAGATGGATACCAAATGAAAATGGAATTGCAACATTGGGTATTAGAGAGTTTCTTTTAAAGGAGAATAGCCTGGATTTGTGAAAGAAGCAGACAGCTGAATTGTGAACAGAATGGTATTAATAAAAGCCCATTCTATGGGAATCGATTCATTTCTGATTGGATTCAGCATCATTTAAAATATTCTGGATGTATGCTATTAGTATCGCGGGAAAATGAAAATCTTCCGGAACATACGGAGAGAAAGGCTGCAATTTGAGAAACTAACCAGGACGGTTATCAATTGTGGATAGGGTACTGACGGGGAGAGAAGAATATGATATGGCTTTGTGAAAATTTGACATTTAATAGTTGTGCTTACAAGGATTGAAAGCTTCGGGATTATTGAAAAATTAAGAAAATTCACAGTGAAAATAGAACACAAAGAAAGCTAAGATCCCTTGTTATGAAAAGGTATCTTAGCTTTTTCAACCCCAAAGGGCAAGTAAAGACAGATGATTATTCTTTCAAATCCTGTTCATTCAGTACCACATGGAAGGCAACATATCCGCAGCTGCTGCAGACTGAAGCAGTAAGCCTTAAAGGCACTTCAGTGCCTGAGCCTCTGGTCTTTTTCGCGACCTTAAGCAATGAGAATGGATAGGATTCTGTGATTCTTGACATGTCCAGATATGGGATGTAGCCTTCTTCCATCTCTGATGAGCATTCGGGGCAGATTCTTACCATAATTTCCTCCTACTTCTTTGGAAACCTTCTTAGGCTTCCTTCAGGGAATGTCCAATGTGGAGTAATCAGCTCACCCTTCTCAAGAGTGTACCAGGGGCTGATTTCAGGGTTGGACAGATTTCTTAATACCTGTGTCTCCTGTGCCGGCATGTAGCTTTGGGCGAGAATGAAATACCTGGTTCCTGTCATTTTGTCTATAGCCATGTCTACTACTATCACAGCATGTCCTGGTGACCCGGCAACTATGAAGACGTCCCCTATCTCCATTTCCATCATGTCGACCGGTTCGAGCTGCTTCTTCAGGGAGATTGTGCTGGCGTATGAATGAACCACATCCATGTACCTTCTGAAGCTTGTATAGGAGGTGTCATTGTTTGGACCTGCAGCCCAGGATGCATTGTTTCCGTTAAGTACCACCTTCCTGCCACTTGACCACGTCTTAAAGTCGCATTTGAATCCACTTACAAAATTAAAGGAGATCTTATCGAATTCACCTTTTGCATAATGGTACTCACCCTTGAGCCTCATAATAGCATCTGCGCACTGCTGCAGATTCCTTTCGGTTATATCCTGGTCAATCACAGAAATGTAGGCAAAGTCTGATTTCTCCCTGCCGTCATAGTAAAGGACCTTTTCACCATAGGCTTTTAGCTTCAGGTTCTGCAGATATTCTGCAAATGAGCCTGTGGCTGCTTCAAGACGCTCTGATCCTTCAGGTGGGAGGAACCTCTCCCTAATGGTAGCGCCGACTTCATTTATGATTTCAGCCTTCGCTGCCTGGGTTGATTCCGTTGGCTCTGTGATAGCTGATGTTTCAGTAGGAATGTTGTTTACGCATCCCGACAGGGTAATGGTAATTGAAAGGATTGCTATGATCAGTTTTAGCTTATTCACATCTTTCCTCCGTCTATAAATACACTGTTATACCTACCGCAATTATATACAATAGCTGAATGAGAGTTGTTACAATTCAGAGAATGGATGAAGTTTTAGCAGTTCGAGAAAACTCTGCAAATGGGTAAATGTATGACCTCCATGGTTGTGATGTATGAAAGTTGTCTGAAATGAGAGAAACCCTCTGAGTGCAGATAGTTGCTATCTTTACTCAGAGGGTTATCTCTATTGAAATCTCCAATGGGATTAGTCACAGTTTACATAGTGTACTATCTCATCTTGATATGTACTTCCTTAAGTTGTTTCTCTGTTACTTCTCCTGGTGCTCCTAGAAGCAGGTCCTGACCGTTGGAGTTTAGCGGGAATGCGATAACTTCCCTTATATTCTCGTGTCCTGCAAGCATCATGACAATCCTGTCAACTCCAGGAGCCATTCCTGCGTGAGGTGGTGCGCCATAGGAGAATGCGGTATAAAGGGCTCCGAATTTTTCCTTGAGTACATCCTCAGAGTAGCCTGCTATACTGAAGGCTTCCTTCATGATGTCGGGCCTGTGGTTCCTGACTGCGCCTGATGAAAGCTCTATGCCGTTGCACACTATGTCATACTGCCATGCTTTTATCGTGAGTGGGTCATCATACTTCAGTGCATCCATTCCGCCCTGAGGCATGGAGAACGGGTTGTGTGTGAAGTCTATCTTTCCGGTTTCCTCATTAGTTTCATACATTGGGAAGTCCACAATGAAGCACATCTCGAACTTGTCCTCCTGAAGGAGTCCAAGCTCAGTGCAGAGCTTTGTCCTTATCTGTCCGGAGAACCTGTCAACCTTAGTCTTCTTGTCTGATATGAAGTATACTGTATCTCCGTCTTTCAAGTCGCACATTTCAATTAGTTCTGCTTTTTTCTCATCTGAAAGGAACTTGTCGATCGGACCCTTGAATGAGCCATCGGAAAGTGTAAGATATCCTAAGCCCTTCATGCCGATAGCGACTGCGTAATCAAACATGTTCTCGAAGAACGAGCGTGACATGCCTGAGCAGTTGGCCTTGATTCCCCTTACCGGTTTGCCTTTGAAGGGAGCAAAATCAACATTGAGGAAGAAATCCGTGAGGTCATCTATCAGCAGAGGATTCCTGAGGTCAGGCTTGTCCGTTCCGTACCTGAGCATACTTTCCTCGAAGGATATCCTTCTGAAGGGAGGCTTTGAGACCTCTTTGTCGGAAAACCTGCTGAATGTGCTGTAAAGAACTGATTCGGCAACCTCAAACACATCCTCTTGGTCAGCGAATGCCATCTCGAAGTCAAGCTGGTAGAATTCTCCTGGCGACCTGTCGAGCCTTGCGTCCTCGTCCCTGAAGCATGGTGCTATCTGGAAGTATCTGTCAAAGCCTGATGCCATGAGGAGCTGCTTGAACTGCTGTGGAGCCTGCGGAAGAGCATAGAACTTTCCTCTGTGCTTTCTGCTTGGAACCAGATAATCCCTTGCTCCTTCAGGTGAAGACATTGTTAATATCGGAGTCTGCATTTCCAGAAAGCCCATTTCTTCCATCTGATGCCTTAGGTGGCTGATTACTTTAGACCTTAGCACCATATCCTTGTGGACAAGTGGATTCCTGAGGTCGAGGAACCTGTACTTGAGCCTAAGCTCTTCCCTTGTTTCCCTGGACCTTGCTGGCTCGAAGGGCAGTGATGCGCTACAGGAGGAAAGAAGAGTTATGGAGTCCGAGTGGACCTCAACAGTTCCGGTGTCTATCTTCCTGTTGACTGTCTCCTCATCCCTCATCACAACTTTTCCGGTGACTGAGATGACAGACTCCTTATGTATGCCGTGGATCTTTGTCTCGTCGTGAAGTACCACCTGGGTCATACCCTCCTGGTCTCTCAGGTCGATGAATATGACTCCACCGTGGTTCCTTATGGTGTCGACCCAGCCTGCAAGAGTAACCTCTTTGCCGATGTCGGTCTGTCTTATCGAATTGCAGTGTGTAGTCCTAAAGCTCTGCATTTTTTTGTCCTCCTGTCATTTTTGGTACGAAAAAGGGGAATACAATACTATGTATTCCCCGGGACGGGATTATCTCCCGCGGTGCCACCCGAATTAGCCTGAAGGCTCACTCAAAACATTATTTTGTTCATCCTTGGAGTGTTCCCCGTCAGCTACTCTCATGATTGCGCTTTCAGTCTGGTGGCGCTATCTCCCTGTGATGATTTCCATTTTAGACGGAATCTCTTCGGTTTTACAGGAGCGTTACTCCCATGTCGTTCATTTCTCTAATCATGCTTTCTGGCCATATGGAGCACTGTACTTCACCTATATGGTATTTCCTGAGAAGGAACTGGCAGATTCTTGACTGGCCGATTCCTCCACCCATTGTCTGGGGAAGCTCGTCTGCTACAAGAGCCTTGTGGAAAGGAAGCTCCAGTCTGTCCAAAGCCCCGGCCTTTTCTAGCTGCACTGAGAGTGTCTTCGAATCAACCCTAATTCCCATTGAGGAAAGCTCGAGGACATCGTCATGTACCGGGTTGAAGAAGAGGAGGTCTCCGTTAAGCGACCAATCATCGTAGTCAGGAGCTCTGCCATCATGCTTCTGACCGTCTGCAAGCAGGTCACCAATGCCGATCAGGAAGTATGCTCCTGTCTTTATCGCAAATTCCCTTTCTCTCTCTTTGGGAGTTGTTCCGGGATACATTGCAAGCAACTCTTCTGTTGTTATGAACGACAGGGAGTCAGGCAGTATGGGCTGTATGAACGGATACTTCGCATGAAGCATAGTCTCAGCGTCCTTGAATATCGAGTATATTATGCTTACTGTGGACTTCAGCGTATCAAGGTCCCTTTCACCAGCTCCAATTATCTTCTCCCAGTCCCACTGATCGACGTAGATGCTGTGAATTTTGTCCAGGTCCTCGTCTCTTCTGATTGCGTTCATGTTTGTGTAGAGCCCTTCGCCAAGCGTGAAGCTGTAATCCTTCAGGGCCTTCCTCTTCCACTTTGCCAGTGACTGAACTATCTCTATGTGGTTTCCTGTTGACTTGACATCAAATGATACAGGTCTTTCGATGCCGTTAAGGTCATCGTTCAGGCCTGTGCCTATCTCCACGAACAGCGGTGCGGATACCCTTGTGAGGTTGAGCCTCTCTGATAACTCGTGCTCAAAGAACACCTTTATCATCTTGATTGCCTTTTGTGTTTCCTTCGGACTCATCTGTGATTTGTACAATTTGATTTCCTCCTGAATATAAAAAATCCCTTCATCCCTATACAGGGACGAAAGGAAGGCTCTTCCGCGGTACCACCCAGCTTAACTCCATTGGAGCTCACTTTTTAAGACACAGGCATAGGTAATGCCGATATCCGACTCCGTTATCGGGGAGTTCCGGCCAGGTCTACTTGCCTAAGAGGCTTTCCTCTGGCGGCTCTGAGATGTTCTTCAGCTATGCTCCTGCACCGGGATCACACCATCCCCGGTTCTCTTTGTCTTTGCACATAACATACTCTTCTCGTCAATGCCGATTATTATTTTCAATTATAAGCATTTTGTCTGTCCTGTCAACAAGAATCTTTTTAGATTTCAGCCCAAAATTGCAACTAATTCGGTTGGAACTTCACGAAGTGATTTTTACGGTCTGCACCATATCACTATAAGCATTGTCCGGTAATAGTGTCACTAAGATGGATTTGTTTCGGGATATTTCTGATGTCATAAAATAGCGGGTGCTTATTCCTACATTTTATAGCAGCAGACAGGATATGAATTGGATAATTTTTATGGTCAATTTTTATCGTAAATATTTGAAAAATTACTGTTGCATTAATCCAAAACATTGCTATAATAGTCTTTGTAATGACGTTCCGCGATAGCTCAATGGTGGAGCACTCGGCTGTTAACCGATAGGTTGGAGGTTCGAGCCCTCTTCGCGGAGCCATTTTTTTTATAACTGAATAACTCGCAATGAATGGGAAGAGTAACGAGAAAAGTCTTCAAGAGACCGGACGGCTGGTGTAAGATCCGGAGGCAGTATCGTGAACGGAGCCCATGAGCGTGTGAATGCAAGAGCAGGGCAATGCCAAGAAAGGTGGAACCGCGGATAATATCCGTCCTTTCGTTGAGCAGGCCTTTTTTTATTATTTTATTTTGGGGAGGAAAAGAAATGACTGAGAAGACAATGGATAAGATCGTAGCGCTTTCCAAGGGCAGAGGCTTCGTGTATCCGGGATCGGAAATATATGGGGGCCTGGCAAATTCGTGGGATTACGGCCCGCTTGGAGTAGAGCTCAAGAACAACATAAAGAAGGCATGGTGGAAGAGATTCGTGCAGGAGAGCCCGTATAATGTTGGACTTGACAGCGCGATACTGATGAACCCTGAAGTCTGGGTTGCATCAGGACATGTAGGCGGCTTCTCTGACCCGCTCATGGACTGCAAGGACTGCAAGTCAAGGTTCCGTGCTGACAAGCTTGTCGAGGATGACATGACTTTAAAGGGTGCTGAGGTTGCATCAGCTGACGGCATGAAGGAAGACGAGCTCATGAAGTACATCGAGGACAACGGCATCGTATGTCCGAAGTGCGGAAAGAAGAACTTCACAAGCATAAGGAAGTTCAACCTCATGTTCAAGACCTTCATGGGAATCACCGAGGACAGCAAGAATGAGGTCTACCTGAGGCCTGAGACTGCTCAGGGTATATTCGTTAACTTCAAGAGCGTTGCAAGGACTACCAGGAAGAAGGTTCCGTTCGGAATAGCCCAGATAGGAAAATCCTTCAGGAATGAGATAACACCAGGAAACTTCATATTCAGGACCAGGGAATTCGAACAGGCTGAGCTTGAATTCTTCTGCAAGCCGGGAACAGACCTTGAGTGGTTTGCATTCTGGAAGGATTACTGCATGAAGTTCCTTCTTGACCTTGGTCTTGACGCAGAATATGTCAGGATGAGAGACCACAAGCCTGAAGAGCTTTCTTTCTACAGTGCCGGCACCTCTGACATTGAATACAAATTCCCGTTCGGATGGGGCGAGCTTTGGGGTATCGCTGACAGGACAAGCTATGACCTGACACAGCATATCAATCACTCCAATGAAGACCTCTCATATGTGGATCCAGTTACCAATGAGAAGTACATCCCTTATTGCGTTGAGCCTTCAGTAGGTGTAGACAGACTGTTCCTCACATTCCTTGTAGATTCTTATGAGGAGGAGTCACTTGAGAACGGTGAGTCGAGGAATGTGCTTAAGCTGCATCCTGCACTTGCTCCGTTCAAGGCTGCTGTTCTGCCTCTTTCCAAGAAGCTTTCTGAGAAGGCACTTGAAGTCTACGGACAGCTTTCGAAGCACTTCATGGTTGACTACGATGAAGCCGGGTCAATCGGTAAGAGATACAGAAGAGAAGATGAAATCGGAACACCGTACTGCATAACTGTTGACTTTGATACTCTTGAGGACAATACTGTAACAGTCAGAGACAGGGATACCATGGAGCAGATAAGGCTCTCAGTATACGAAGTAGCTGATTATATAAGCAGGAAGCTTGAGTTCTGATACTTTCCGACATTTTAAGGACCGGCCCGATGGGCTGGTCCTTTCAGCTAAAATAGTGGCAATTATACTTGCTTTTACTCTATACTGAAGGGTGAAGGAAGTATCCTTTAGAAGGATGTACAAATATTTGAAATGCGGGTGTAAGCAGTGAAAAGAGATTTCAATGAGTTCAAGGAATATATAAGAGATAAGAAGGTCGGGGTAGTAGGCATAGGAGTAAGCAACCTTCCGCTGATAAGGTTTCTTCTGAAGCTGGGGGCGCATGTGTCTGCGTTTGACAGGAGAGAGCTAAAGGATTTGGGGCCTGAGGTCCAGGAGCTATCTGACAGGATAGAGATATTCCATGGCCATGATTACCTTGACCATCTCGATGGGCTGGATGTCATATTCAAGACTCCTGGTATGAGGATAGACGATCCGCATCTTGTGAGGGCACAGGAAAAAGGGACCATAATAACATCTGAGATGGAGGAGTTTCTGAAGTACTGCAAGGCAAGGACCTTCGGCGTGACAGGATCTGACGGGAAGACAACCACTACAACTGTTCTTGGTCTGCTTCTCAAGGAAGCCGGCTATAAGGTATTCGTAGGCGGCAATATAGGGACACCGCTGTTTGACAAGATAGAGGACATAAGACATGACCATATGGTAGTGCTCGAGCTTTCGAGTTTCCAGCTCATGACCATGACTGTGTCTCCTGAGGTTGCTATAGTTACCAACCTTTCCCCGAATCATCTAGACATGCACAAGGACATGAAGGAATACATCGATGCAAAGAAGAACATCTTCCTGCATCAGGGCAAGGAGGATATCCTCATCCTTAATGAGGACAATGAGATAACTAAAAAGTTTGCTGGTGAGGCGAAGGGCGTAGTTGAATTCTTTTCATCAACAAAGGAGCTTGAAGATGCATATTTTGCTGACGGCACTCTCTATCTAAGGGATGAGAAGGTAGTGGAGCTGAAGGACATGCTGGTAAGGGGAGTGCACAATGCTGAGAATTTCCTTGCTGCGTTCCTGGCTGCCAAGGATTACGTGTCAATTGATGAGATGAGGAAGGTAGCTCTTACGTTCCCTGGAGTCAAGCACAGGTGCCAGCTTGTCAGAGAGTATAAGGGAGTAAGGTATTACAATGACTCCATTGCATCCAGTCCTACAAGGACACTTGCCAGCCTTAAGGCTCTCGATACGAAGGTAAACCTCATCGCAGGCGGGTATGACAAGAACATCGACCTTTCACCTGTAGCATTCCAGGGCTACAAATACATAAAGAATGCGGTGCTTGTAGGAGATACCAGGTTCAAGCTGAAGGAAGCGTTCGACAACCTTGCTAATATGAAAGGGATTTTCGTACCTGTACATATGGCCGAATCCTTTGAGGATGCGGTCTACATTGCCAAAAGGCTTTCAAAGCCTGGTGATATCGTTGCGCTTTCTCCTGCTTGTGCCAGCTTTGACAGCTTCAAGAACTTTGAAGAACGTGGGGACAGGTTCGCAGCTCTTGTTAATGATTTTTAAATTTTGGAACTCGTGGTCTTTGGCCTGCAGACCTTTGCATTATGTTTCTTCTTAGGATAAAATCATAGTGAAATCCATGGAAAGTTTGCATACTAAATCAGGGAGGCAAAAAATATGGTAGTCAACAAGATAAAGAGAATAGGAATACTTACAGGCGGTGGAGATTGCCCGGGACTCAATCCGGTAATAAGAGCTGTCGTTAGGACTGCGATACTGGAGTACGGCTGGGAAGTCGTTGGAATAAGGAACGGATACAAGGGAATGTACAACGGAGATTTTATCGAGCTTACTCTCGATTCCATCTCTGGCATACTGCATGAAGGCGGTACGATCCTTTACAGCTCCAACAAGGATAATCTTTTCGACTATCAGGTTGAAGTTGATGGTAAGCTTGTTAACAAGGATGTATCTGACGTCGGAATGGAAAACATAAAGAAGATGGGAATAGATGTCATGTTCATCGTCGGAGGCGACGGCACCCTTACCTCTGCAAGGGACTTTGCAAGGAAGGGAGTAAAGGTCATAGCTATTCCAAAGACCATTGACAATGACCTGGCATCAACAGATACCACATTCGGATTCTCGACTGCGGTTGATGTAGCAACAGAAGCCCTCGACAGGCTTCATACTACAGCTTCATCCCATCACAGGATAATGGTCCTTGAGGTCATGGGAAGATATGCGGGCTGGATAGCTCTTCATTCAGGTATAGCAGGCGGAGCGGATGTCATACTTCTTCCTGAGATTCCATATGACATAAGGAATGTTGCCAGGACCATCGAAGAGAGGAAGGCAAGAGGCAAGAACTTCTCTATAGTTGTAGTCGGAGAAGGAGCCAAGGAGATTGGCGGAGACATAACTGTAAGAGAAATCATTAAGGATTCTCCGGATCCTATAAGACTCGGCGGAATCGGAATCAAGGTGGCAACCCAGCTTGAGAAACTCTGCGGAAATGAGACAAGAGCTACAATCCTTGGACATCTGCAGAGAGGTGGATCGCCTTCATCTTCGGACAGGATACTTTCCACAAGATACGGTGTTGAGGCTGTCAAGCTTGCAGCATCAGGCAAGTTCGGAAACATGGTTACCCTGAAGGGGGACCACATGTCCTATGATTCACTTGAGAATGTAATAGGCAGAAAGTCAAAGCTTGTAAATCCTAACGGAGAGCTTGTTGAGGCTGCCAAGTCCATGGGAATCGGCTTTGGAGACGAGTAAGAAGAATAATACTAAAGAGGCGCCGTATCAGGCGTCTCTTTTCACAGGGAGGAAGTTCATGGGACATGGAGACTGTACCTGGCCTGTAAGCGACATTGAAAGGAAATACCATGACAACGAATGGGGCGCTGAGCTCCATGATGACAGGAAGCTGTTTGAATTTCTGATCCTCGACACATTTCAGGCAGGACTGTCGTGGAAGACCATCCTTAACAAGAGAGAGAACTTCAGGAAGGCATTTGACGGCTTCGATCCTGAAAGGATATCAGAGTATGACGACCTCAAGTTGGAAGAGCTGATGCAGGATACCGGAATCATCAGGAACAGGCTGAAGATACAAGGGGCTGTAAAGAATGCAAAGGCTTACCTCAAGGCCGTGGAAGAGTTCGGATCGTTTGACAGCTATATCTGGTCCTTCGTCGGAAACAAGAGCATTGTTTCAAGCATAAATGGACCTGAAGACTACAGGGCAACCTGTCCGGAATCGGATGCCATGTCGAAGGATATGAAGAAAAGGGGATTCGCTTTCTGCGGGAGCACCATATGCTATGCATTCATGCAGGCGGCAGGGCTTGTGAATGACCATCTCAATACGTGCGCATATAAGAACAGGAAATAAGATCAGGATATAAGAATGTTGAAGGCTGGTAATCATATGGATGCCAGCCTTTATCATGGATTTGAATAGAGCGTTTAATAGTGAAAAGGACAAAAAATGTAAACAAAATGAAAAATTTCTTGTTTATAGGATTGCTTCAAATTTTTCCTTGTGGTAATATATCTAAGTCAGCTGTTTCGGCAAATGAGCGTTGACAGCGCTCAAACAGAAGTGGTATTATAAATAGGCTCACTTCGATACGAACAATAGCGAAGCGACAAGCTCTTTGAAAATTAAACAGAAATAGGTAATAAGACCAAAGTAAATTTTTTTGAGTCACCTCCATATTGGTTGGAGGAAGACGTCTCGAGTAGGAAACGAAAGAGGCAGCCAAGGCAAACTTTTAATTTGAGAG
>NZ_JAGGKC010000032.1 GCF_017873395.1 Youngiibacter multivorans
GAAAAGGAAAATGGCTAATGCAAAGAGAATTGCATTAACCTGAGTTCATTGATTGATATACAAATTGGTAAGCCGTATGCGTTAGTAGCGCACGTGCGGTTTGATAAGGGGCTGGCTTAGCAATAAGTCGGCCTACTTTCTTAATGAAAAAAACTGAAGGAAAAATATCCGAAAAATATTTTTAAAAAATGAATGAATTGTTAACAAAGACTATTGACACTGTATATTGGCAGTGATAATATTAAAAGTTATAATTTGACATAAGAACTTCTTTGGGGTATAATGGTACAGGAAGAAGGTGGTTTGATGGACAGGAACACCAGCGTAGAGAGCATTGAAGCCATACGTGAGGAAATCTCGAACAACGTAGGAAAAAACGTCAAATTGAAAGCCAATGTTGGCAGACGGAAGATATACGAGAGTACCGGCATAATCGAACAGGCTTATTCCAGTATTTTTCTAGTAAGACTGGACAACGAAAGCAAGGGGACTGTTACATTCAGCTACTCTGATGTGCTTACAAAGACAGTTCAGCTGTTATACAAGAACTAAAGGCATTCCGGATAACAATCCGGGTGCCTTCTTTCTATTTTTGGGATATAATTCTAGGTAGATTAGTCTGAAGTGGTGTCATTGGCACCGATACCGGAAGGAGATACCGAAGATGAGGCTTGAAGCGCACGCGAAAATCAATCTGTCCCTTGATATCGTCGGAAAGAGGGAGGATGGGTACCATCTTCTTGAAATGGTCATGCAGGAAATCGAGCTGCATGATGTGGTAGAGATTGATAAAGCGGATAAGGGGATAACCCTTTCCTGCAACAAGGAGTACATTCCCTGCAATGCCAAGAACACTGCCTACAAGGCAGCAGCTATGATGATCGAAAGATGCGGCATAAACGGTGGAGTAAGGATATCGATAGAGAAGAACATACCTGTAGCTGCAGGACTTGCCGGAGGCTCCACAGACGCTGCAGCGGTTATCAGGGGAATGAACGAGGTATATGCTCTCGGATTGTCGCAGGAGGAGATGATGGGTCTCGGACTAAAGGTAGGTGCTGACGTTCCGTACTGCCTCGTTGGAGGGACCGCCCTTTGCAGTGGCATAGGGGAAATTGTGAAACCGCTGAAGTCATTTTCTGGAATAGACGTCCTTCTGGTAAAGCCTGCATTCGGAGTCTCAACAAAGGATGCATACATGGGATTCGAGATAGACAAGGTCAAGAGACACGTATCCACAAGAAGACTTATTTCTGCCATGGAGAGAAGGGACCTTGACGCCGTTGCATACAACATGAGGAATCTGCTTGAGAATGTGACTCTCAGGAAGCACCCGATACTAAAGACCATAAAAGAGTCGCTTTCTGAGCATGATGCCATTGGTACTCTGATGAGCGGTAGCGGGCCTACAGTGTACGGAATATTTAAAAATGCTGAGGATGCCGGGAGGGCCGAAGGGTTTTTCAAGGACAAGTACCGAGAAGTCATACTTACGAAGACGAGATAATATAAAGGACCCGAATCCGGGTCCTTTATATTATCGCTTCTTTTTTTGTGGCCAGCCTCTTCAGGAGCGCATACACGTCGTCTGAGGCATTTGGTTTTGATTGGTCCCTTGACCTTGCTTTCATCCTTAATAGTCTCATTTCGTCCTTCATGAGGCTGCAGATGGTTTCCCTGCAGTCTATGCCTGCACCTATATCGATAGCCAGGTCATGCTTCAGGAGATAGGATGCATTCTGGGCTTCCTGTCCTGGAACCGCCGAGAATATGGCTAGCGGTGTACCTGTCACGAAGCTCTCAGCCACGGTCAATCCACCTGGTTTTGTCACCAGGAGGTCAGTGATCCTCAGGATATCATCCATGTTGTCAACAAATGTGAGGTTAAGGAATTTTTTCTCTGAAGCTTCATTGAGTTCGGTCATCTTCTCGTGCAGCTTGAGGTTTCCGCCGGAGATCACTATAAGCTGAAAGTCGCAATCCATTGACTGAAGCTCCCTTACAATGCTCTCTATGTTGCCTAGTCCAAGGCTTCCTCCCATGACGGTTATGGTCCGCTTGTCCAAAAGTCCCATTTCCTTCAAGGTTTCAGACCTCTCAGGATGCTGCGAGAATTTCCTTCCTGTCGGAATCCCCAATACGTATATGCTGTCTTCCTCAATGCCTCTTTCCTTGAGCTCATCTATCATGTCATCATTAGATACGACATAGGCTTCAATGTTCCTGTGTACCCAGAATGAATGTGCTCCGAAGTCTGTCATGACAACACAGCCTGGTTTCATGAGGTTATGGTTTTTCTTCAGCATGGAAAGGACTTGTGATGTGAAGGGGTGGGTGGCAACGATGACGTCAGGTTCGAATTCCTCAATGGTCGGTATAAGTCCCTTTGTCACATATTCATACCAAAGCCTCGTTACGGCAATGGACTCCCTGTTGTCGGCATATTTATAAAGGTACTTGAAGAATACCGGGTAGTACTTGATGCTTTTCAGGTACGTGCCGATAACCAGCTTGTCCAGCGTGGGGCTGATGTATTTTATTGTATTGATCACCCTGACCTCTGAACCTGGTTCATTCCTGAGGACAGCCTCTTTTATGGCTTCCGCAGCTTTGTTGTGGCCACTGCCTGCGGATACAGTAAGTATCAATGCCCTCATGAGGAACACTCCTTTTGCCGTACACCTGTGATGTTTTCTGTTATAATTATAGCATAGAGGATTTCGATATTCGGAAGCTTAAACAAAATATAAGATAAACCTAACAATATGCGGGGTGGGAGATGGGCAAGGCAACTATATACATCATCAACAAGAAACCTGATGAAGAGCCGATTGAGGTTGTATACAAGGGTTCGTTTTCTGAAGGCAAGGAGCACTCAGTAGTTGAATACGACGAGAGTGACCTAACCGGCATGGAAGGCATAAGAACGAGGATAAACATCTACAATGACCATATGGAGATAGTCAGGACCGGAAACCTCAATGCAAGGCTGAAGTTCAAGGAAGGCTACATAGACAGCATTCTGTACAAGATGCAGTACGGAACCATAGCCATGGAGGTATCTACAGAGAAGCTTGACATCAGGAAGGTCGAAAACGGATATGACATCCTTGTGCGATATGACCTGGAAGTCAAGGGCGATTACAAGGATAAGAACGACATGTCCATAAGGATAGTTAAGAGCTGAAAAAAATAAAACAAAATAGAAAAAAATAATAGTAGCACACATGGTAAATGTGTGTTACTATTACTATTATTTATTTGATCAAATAATACGCCCATTCTAATTAGAGGGTAATTACTATTATACCAAATGCAATGATACTGTCAACATCTTTTTTGGAGGTTTGTCATGAAAAGTACTAAATTTATCTTTGTCACTGGTGGAGTCGTGTCGTCGCTAGGTAAGGGAATAACTGCAGCATCGCTTGGAAGGCTACTTAAGAACAGAGGACTCAAGGTATCCATACAGAAATTCGACCCTTACCTGAACGTGGACCCGGGAACAATGAGCCCATACCAGCATGGGGAAGTTTTCGTTACAGATGACGGAGCAGAGACGGACCTCGATCTTGGACACTATGAGAGGTTCATAGATGAGAACCTTTCAAAAAGCAGCAATGTTACTACAGGTAAGATTTATCACAGTGTAATAAGCAAGGAAAGAAAGGGAGAATATCTCGGAGGCACGGTTCAGGTAATTCCCCATATTACCAACGAAATCAAGGAAAGGGTCATAAGGGTCTCAAAGGAGACAGATGTCGATGTTGTAATCACTGAAATCGGCGGTACCGTCGGCGACATCGAGTCACAGCCATTCCTTGAGGCTATAAGACAGATAAAGTATGATGCGGGAATGGATAACGTGCTGTTCATTCATGTGACTCTGGTTCCTTTCCTCGGAAAAGCAGGAGAGCTCAAGACAAAGCCTACCCAGCACTCCGTAAAGGAACTCAGGAGCATAGGAATTCAGCCTGATATTATCGTGGCGAGGTCTGAGAAGGAACTTTCATCTGACCTAAAGAGCAAGATAGGCCTGTTCTGCAACATCGAGGGAAGGGCTGTAATCCAGAACCTTGATGCAGAGAACCTGTATGAGGTTCCTCTGATGCTCCATAAGGAAGGACTTGATACCCTTGTCTGTGAAAAGCTCGGACTGAATTGCGGAACCATCGACAATTCAAAGTGGGAGGATATGGTCGAAAGACTGAAGAATCCAAAGAAAAATACAAGGATAGCACTCGTAGGAAAGTACGTGGAGCTTCATGATGCATATCTTTCAGTTGTCGAAGCACTCGGTCATGGAGGACTGAAGAACGATTCCTCCGTTGACATCAAGTGGGTGAACTCCAACGACCTGACAAGCGAGAATGCAGCGGACTACCTAGACGATGTAGACGGCATACTGGTTCCAGGAGGCTTCGGCTACAGAGGAGTCGAGGGCAAGATAGAGGCAGTAAGGTTCGCGAGGGAAAATAATGTCCCGTTCCTGGGGATTTGCCTTGGAATGCAGACTGCAGTCATTGAATTCGGCAGGAACGTACTCGGCCTGGAATGCGCTAACACTTCTGAAATTGATCCTGATACCAAGTATCCGGTAATCGACCTCATGCCTGAACAGAAGGATATAAGCGAGATGGGAGGAACCATGAGGCTCGGCCTGTATCCAGCAAAGATAAAGGACGGCACATTCACCAGGGTTGCCTACGGCAAAGACCTCATTTATGAGAGACACAGACACAGATATGAGTTCAATAATGTTTATAGGGCTGATTTCGAGGCTAAGGGCATGGTATTTGCTGGCCTGAGCCCTGATGAAAGGCTCGTTGAGATCATAGAGATTCCGGACCACAAGTGGTTCGTAGCTACCCAGTTCCATCCGGAGCTGAAGAGCAGACCGAACAATCCACACCCATTGTTCGTAGACTTCATCAAGGCATCGCTTGAAAAATAGGATTTAGGATATGGCCCGGACTAAAAGTCTGGGCCATATCCTATTCATATGAATCTTTAGGCTATTCAGGTTGTTGGCAATAAAGTCAGGATTGGAAATCATAATTAGCTCATTCACATTTTATACAAGGATGCAAAACAAACCAAACTGCATCAGTCTGAGAAAGCAAAGAAGTCAGGGATATTCCTGACTTCTATCTGCTCGGTTAAATTTTTTTATCAACCAAAGAAATTCAATAGAACTCCTGCAGCAATAGCGGATCCTATGACACCAGCTACATTTGGTCCCATGGCATGCATCAGAAGAAAGTTCGTAGGATCCTCTTCCTGCCCAACCTTCTGCACAACCCTTGCCGCCATGGGCACAGCAGATACACCGGCTGCTCCGATCATGGGATTTATCTGTCCTTTGGTGACTTTGCACATCAACTTTCCGAACAGCACGCCTCCAGCGGTACCGATTGAGAATGCCAGCAAGCCCAGAGCTATTATGCCAAGCGTCTTTGGATTGAGAAGGGTTGCTGCATCTGCCTTTGCGCCGACTGTTAGCCCAATCAAGATGGTGACTCCATACATAAGGGCGTTCTTGGCTACTTCAACCAGATTAGGTACTACTCCTGTCTCCTTGATGAGGTTTCCGAACATCAGCATTCCGACTAGTGGTGAAGCACTTGGAACAAGAAGGATCACAACTATTGTGACAACTATAGGGAAAAGAATCTTTTCAAGCCTTGAGACAGGTCTGAGCTGCTTCATCTTGATCTGGCGCTCTTCCTTTGTTGTAAGCGCTTTGATTATGGGTGGTTGAATGACTGGAACAAGAGCCATATATGAATAAGCCGCCAGAGCGATGGGGCCGAGCATATGGTCAGCCAGCTTGCTGGTTAGATAAATGGCAGTAGGACCGTCAGCACCGCCTATGATTCCTATGGAAGATGCTTCCAACGCCGTATATCCTAAAGCCAGGGCACCCAGAAAAGCGATGAATATTCCAAGCTGAGCTGCCGCACCCAGTAGCATGCTCTTTGGATTTGCAATTAGCGGGCCGAAATCAGTGGCAGCTCCAACACCAAGGAAAATAAGCGGAGGATAGATCCCATACTCTATACCTTTGTATAGGGTTTTCAGCAGTCCTCCATCTGACATTAGCCCGTTCAAGGGAAGGTTTACCAGAAGCATGCCAAAAGCGATGGGAAGCAGCAGGTATGGTTCGTACTTCTTGTAGATTGCGAGATATAGGAAGAATAGCGATATACCGATCATGATGAGATCCTGCCCGGTCATGGCGACAATTCCGCTTGTAGACAGGAAATCCTTTAGAATATCTAACATCCTGTCACCTACTTAGTATCAATTGTCATGAGAAGGGTACCGCTGTCAACTACCTGACCTTCTTTAACATTGACTGAAGTTATGGTACCGTCAGAAGGTGCAACTATTTCATTCTCCAGCTTCATTGCCTCCAGAATAAGCAGAACCTGGCCTCTTTTGACATGGGTACCTACTGGGGTTTTCACCGACAGTACATTACCCTGCAGGGGGGCTTCCACCCTTGAATCAGTTGCTCCAGCTGGTGTGGAAACGTACTGAGGATTACTTGGCATGGTTCCGGCAGCTACCTCTTCCACTTCTACCACATATTCTTTTCCATTGACTTTAATCTTATAGGTTTTCATTCGTATTCTCCTTAACTGATTCTTTTTATGGATTTGATTCTGATATTTCCCTTCATATCATCTTTAGCTAGAATTGAAGCCATAAGCATAGCAACCATTTCATCCTCATCTTGAGAATTTATGGATGGTACTGTACCTGATGGATTTGATACTTCGCTTTTTTTAATGCCCAAGTCCTTGGGAAGGAACTTGAACGAATAGATGATAAATTGAAGCAGCACAAGGATAAGAAACACCACCAGCATTGCAAAGATGGAGAGTCTGATGCCATCCATTAACGAGAAATTTGCTATATCCATGGTTCTCCTACCTTTCAATGAACATTTCGAATTCTATCACTTCATTTGTGTTCGATTCCTGGGCTTTATTGTCCCGGGATTCTTTTTCATTGACCAGCACAGCAAATTGAGGGAAGAGAATATACGAAAGAACCTCTTCTTCCAATGCCTCTCTTCCGAGCTTATCGCTCAGTTCCCTGGTGGCTTCTGCAAAAACAGGAGTCAGTTCCGAAATGGCCCTGGGCTTGATTTCGGGCTCGTCACCAAGAATTTTGGCTCTAACTGCAGGATCAACCTGTGCGGGGGATTTTCCATAACTTCCCCTGAGATATTCCTTGATTTCATTTGGAACCATGGCGTAGCGTTCCCCCCTCAGCACATTCAGCATTGCCTGAGTTCCAACCATTTGGGATAGGGGAGTGACCAGAGGCGGGTATCCCATATCTTTTCTGACTACCGGGATTTCCCTCATTACCTCATTCAGCTTATGGAACATGTTCTGGTCCTGAAGCTGGCTCATAAGGTTTGATAGCATGCCGCCAGGAACTTCGTACTGCAGTATCTTTGGGTTAATGACTAGTGCGCGGGCATTGTACTGGTTGCTGTCGATATATTTCTGAGCCACCTTATCAGCAAGCTCATATGCTTCATCAAGGCCTTCTTCGCTGTATGCAACCTGTTTTCCTATATATTCCGCTGATTCGATAATAGTTTCTGCAGCTATATGGCTTGTTCCGCCAGAAAATGGTGAAATGGCTGTATCCACTATGTCGACACCAGCCTCCATAGCCCGGAGCATAACCAGGTTCGTTAATCCGGCTGTAGTATGGCTATGAATGTTGATTGGAAGTTCTGTAACGGCCTTTAGTGCTTTAACAAGGCTGTAGGCCGCATCAGGCATAAGTATTCCTGCCATGTCCTTTATGCAGATGGAATCTGCACCCATCTCTGCCATTTGTTTCACCAGGTCCACAAAATATGACTCTGTGTGTACGGGACTAACGGTATAGCTGATGGCGCATTGGCAGTGACCGCCATATTTCTTTATATATTTAACAGGGTACTCGATGTTGTTCATGTCGTTTAAGGCGTCAAAAACACGGATTATGTCAATACCGTTCTCAATCGAAAGTCTTATGAACCTTTCAAGGGTTTCATTGTCGTATAATCTGTAACCAACCAGGTTCTGGCCTCTAAGCAGCATTGAAAGCTTTGTGTTCTTGGCGGCTTTTCGGATTTCCCGAAGGATTTCCCAGGGGCTTTCCCTGAGGAACCTAAGCGCAGTGTCGAAGGTTGCGCCACCCCAGACCTCAAGAGCGTTGTAACCTACCTTGTCCAGCTTTTCCACAAGTCGGATAATATCCTCTTTTTCCATCCTTGTGGCCAATAGACTTTGGTTACCGTCTCGAACCGTCAGGTCGTTGAGCAGTACTTTCGTCATGATTTGTTTTCCTCCTATGGATGTCCTGAATAAAAGGTCCAGTCTTTTGACGTGGACCTTTCAGCAGATTGCTATTTTATGAATCGTACTTCCTTGGCAATTTTTTCATATTGCTCTTCTTTTCTTTTGTTGAATTCAATTTTGTTCTCTTCAAAGATGTTGTTTCCCTCTGTGTCTATGGATACAATGAGTGGTCCAAACTCTTTGACTTGACACACCCAAAGGGACTCCGGCATTCCAAGATCGGTCCAGTGGACCTCTTTGATGTATTCTACAGTGTTGGCGGCATATACTGCATTTCCTGCAGGATATACAAGATGGATTGCTTTATGTTCTTTGCAGCCTTCTTCAGTATTCTTACCCATTCCGCCTTTTCCGACAATCAGCTTTACACCTGTCTGCTCTATGAATTCTTTTTCGAACTTCTCCATTCGCATACTTGTTGTAGGCCCTATGGATATCATCTCGTACTTGTTGTTGCCATGGTCCTTCACTATTGGACCCGCATGGAATATTGCCAGGCCATTAAGGTCCACTGGAAGCTCTATGTGCTCCTCGATAAGTCTGCGGTGAGCAACATCCCTGCAGGTTACAATAGTTCCTGTGAGATATATTATGTCCCCAATTTTCAGATCCTTAAGATCTTCGTCCTTTATTGGAGTCGTGAGTACATTCTTCATAACTCTGCCCCCTCATGTGTGGTGATTTTATAGTTCAGATCCTTATCAAATACAATCAGCCCCCTGCGGTGTGACCAGCAGCCTGTGTTAACTGCTACACCGATGGTCGAAGGATGCCTCGCAGTATTCACCACATTGACTCCCATAACTGATTTCTTGCCTTTAAGTCCCTGGGGACCGAGGCCTATGGCATTGATACCGTCCTCGAGAAGCCTTTCCAGTTTGGCTGCGTTTGCATTGTCATTATGGCTTCCTACCGGTCTCATGAGAGCGAGCTTGGAATTCATTGCAGCTGTTTCCACAGATGTTCCAACTCCAACTCCTACAAGGAGGGGAGGGCAGGCATTGAGTCCATAGCTGGTCATCCTGTCAAGGACAAATTTGACTACACCTTCATAGCCTTCTCCTGGCATAAGCACAGTTGCTACTCCTGGCAATGAGCATCCGCCGCCTGCCATATAAGTGTATATTTCAACATTGTCGCTATCTTCCTCAATCTCCCAGAATACACTAGGTGTACCTTTGCCGATGTTCTTCTTTGTGTTGTATTCATCGAAGGTCTCAACTGAATTGTGCCTGAGTGGTGTTTCCATGGTCGATTTGTAGGTTGCGTCCCTTAGGATCTGGTTCAGCTGACCGATAAGCGGGAAGTTCTGGCCGCACTTTACGAAAAACTGCAGCACACCAGTATCCTGACATGAAGGTCTCTTGAATTTTAAGGCAAGCTTCTGGTTCTCTTCCATAGTAGCATATATTATCGTTGCCAGTTCGCCTGTCTCCTCCTGCTTCAATTCTTTCAGCTTGTTTTCCACATCATCCGGCAATTTGTAGCTTACCAGCGATATGAATTTTGACATAAGATCTGTCAGTTTTTTGACATCATCGACTTTACTCATAACAATCTCCTTTTAACTTTAGTTTGGATAGAAAGGGAACAGGATTGGCAGCAGAATCATTGAAACAACTAATGAAACTATGATCAGTGGGACTCCAACCTTAACATAGTCCTTGAACTTATAGCCCCCGATTCCGTAAACCATTGTGTTTGCGGGCATTCCGATTGGTGTAGCATATGCCATGGATCCGCCAATTACAGTAGCCATCAGTACAGCTCTAGGATCCGCACCCATTGCGTTTGCCAGCGAAAGGCTTATTGGGACAAGAAGTGCTGTGGTAGCTGTGTTCGACATGAAGTTTGTCATTACTGAGGACAGCAGCAATACCACAAAGAGTAATATTAGCGGGGATGGATTGGTTCCAAGAGTTTTGATGATTGTGTCAGCAATATATTCACCAGCTCCTGAGGTTTCTAGGGCCTTTGCCAAAGCAAGCGATCCTACAAACAACAATATTGTATTCATGTCTATGGACTTCATGGCCTTTTTCTCGGTAAGCACCCCTGATGCTACAAGAACCAAGGCTCCAATCCAGGCTGATACATACAGCTTGATTCCTATCTGCTCTTCAAAAATCATTGCAATTACCGTCAGAACCAGAACAATCAGAGAAAAATACTGCTTCCATACCGGGACATTACTATAATCATCATGTCTTGCAAAAACAGAATCTTTATCCAGTTCAGCATCCTTATGGTCTGGAAGGAGCTTATAGCCAATCAGCGCGAAGTAGATTATTCCTATTACCAGTATAGGAAGACCAACCTTGGCATACTCGAAAAATCCGAACTTCATGCCAAGCCCTTCCAGAGCAGACTGTGCAATCATGTTTCCCGGAGCCCCGATGAGACTCAGGTTTCCACCCATTGCGGCAGCAAGAACCAAAGGAATCATCAGCTTTGACCTGGCAAAGCCGGACTTCGCAGAAATACCGATGATAACTGGTATAAGCACGGCAGCAGTTCCTGTATTGGAAAGTACACCTGACATCAGTCCTGTGATGACCATTACTGCAACTATAAGCTGTCTCTCAGTCTTGGCGAATCTGGTTACCAGACCTCCAACCTTCTGAGCCATTCCTGTATCAAAGAAAGCCGCTCCAACAATGAACATTCCCATGAACAGGAGTACATTGCTATTGACAAAGCCTGCAAACGCATCTGAGGGCTTAAGTACTCCGGTTAAAGTCAGGCCGATTGCTACAATCATGGCAGTGATGGATAATGGCAGTTTTTCCCATGCGAACATTACAATTGCAAAAACCAAGAAAATAAGTGTGATAATCTGTGGACTCATTATTATTCCCCCTAAATTTATCAGACGTCTTAATTGCATATTAAGGGAATGTAATCAATTGCACTATCCGATTTTTGCTGTCATAATTTTTGGCCAGAAGTGTCCATTGACGCTTCCAGTCTTAGATTATTCAATTATTGGCAGTAAAAAAACCCAGAATGTTATTCCCGCATGCGTTCTAACATCTGGGTTCGAATGATTGATTCCCATTTTGGGACCAATAATTTTATCAAAAAAATCGGGTAGTCCATATTTTGGATTATATTATTTTTGATTTTATCTTTTTTAGTTTCTCGAGTGTTCCGCGAAGCTCCCTGGCTATTTCATCTACCTCACCCTCTAACACCTTTTTTGTTTTTAAGATATTTTCAGGGGGTCCGAATTCGAAATTATGTTCTTTACTGCTAAGTTCGTCAGTGACAATCTGCTTAAGTAAAACTGGATCTGTGTAGATCTTGTCATCCTTGCTTTCAAGACTGTTTCTGTTTATGATCATTTTCCTATATTCGGTGGGAGTTTTGCCGAACCGTTCTCTAAATGCGGTGTTGAATGCCTTGATATCCGAAAAGCCGTTTACATATGCTATGTCGGATACTTTCTGATCTGTGTTGGTAAGAGCAAAAATAGCCTCCCTCATTCTGACTCTCGTCAGATATTCGTAATAGTTTATGCCAAGCTTCTGCTTGATTATTTGAGATATGTAGCTTTTATTGTATCCAGTCACGTTAGTCAGGTCATCCAGAGTTATCTTCTCCCTGAAATGATGGTTCAGATAATCCACTATCCTGATGACATTCTCGTTTTTTGACATTACGCTTGAATCAAGCTGTGAGATCCATTCAACAGGGAAGTTCTGCATGATGTCGCCCATAAGCTGATGGAACAATGATTCGTATATCATAGTTTCAATTTCTGAATCACGGTCAGCGAAAGTAGCCATTTTAAGAACGGTTCTATAGATACGCCTAAAAATTGGAAGATTCTTCGTGGTTCCATCAGAAATACATCTAATATGGATATTTTTGTAGTCCTTTATCCAAGTTGAGAAGTAAACAGGATCAAAATGAATTACCATTGCGATGGAATCCGGCTTTCTGGCCATTGTGGCATGACCGATGTTTGAGTTGATCAGAATGACATCGCCTTTGGAAAGTATGTGGCTCTCTCCGTTCTTGTTTACTTCAATCTCGCCATTCAGAAGGATCAGCAGCTCAATGTCCTTGTGCCAATTGTATTTGTAATATGTAACATAATATGAGTACTGCTCCAGATTAATTGAATTTCTTTTATTCTCGTATTTTGCAAAAGATTTCAATGAAAACCTCCTAGTCGCTTCCTTCTGATATTATCGTTTTCAACCTAATGTATATTTATCACATACATCCTGCGAAATCAAATTATTTTACCTTTGGCTAGATATTCATAGGTAGTGCATAGGTAGTGATGAAAGAGCTTGAGTATTCCATTTTTTTTCGGAATACTGTATAATTAATTTTTCTTGGCCTATAATAAATAGTAGGAAAAGAAATTCTCTTTAGTTCCAGCAAGCATTCAAATCGTAGATTCTATTGATCCAGTATGGATTGTCATTTTAGATATCCGATTGTCTATCAGTATTCTCAAGATGGGAATCATAACAATAAATTCCGAATATAAAAGGTAAAGGAGTGATGTATTTGCAGATTAATCTGGAAGAGCTGTCTCTCGTCGAATTAAGAGCGATTGCAAAGGAAAAGGGAATAAAGAACATCCAGAAATTCAGGAAGCATGAACTTATGGACGTATTAAAGGATTCAGGGGATGTTGCTGATGAATTAGCGGCTCCAGTAGAAGATTCCGCTTCAGTTGAAGAACAGAAGATTACAGCAGTCAATGAAATAAATGAAGCTGCTGATGAAGCAAAAGCAGAAGAGGCTCCGGCTATTATTGAGCCAGCAAAGCCCATTGCAGAAACCATAAGAAGGATGCCGGAAAGGGATTACGACAGGCAGGACAACGAAAAGAGACAGAAGTATTCGAATGAGACTGATGTCGTTGGTGTTCTTGAGATGCTTGAGATGAACAGCTTTGGATTCCTTAGGGGTGAGAACTATCTTACGAGCCCCAACGACGTCTATGTCTCCCCTAGTCAGATAAGGAGATTTGACCTGAGGACAGGAGACCAGGTCAGAGGCTATGGAAGGAGCCCGAGGGAGGGTGAAAAGTTTTCCGCTTTAACCTTCATAGAGAAGATAAACGGTGAGGACCCTGAGAAGGCTGTAAGAAGACCTTATTTTGACAGGCTGACCCCAATATACCCTGAAAAGAAGATAAAACTTGAGGTGGAAGGTGAAGGCGACCTTACTACCAGGATAATGGATATCCTCAGCCCTATTGGTAAGGGTCAGAGAGGTCTGATCGTTGCACCTCCAAAAGCAGGCAAGACAACGATAATGAAGAAGATAGCGCAGAACATAGTTGTAAACCATCCGGAGATAAAGCTGATAGTGCTTCTTATAGATGAGCGTCCTGAAGAGGTTACTGATATTCAGAGAAGCGTGAAGGGAGAAGTCATCTACTCGACATTTGACGAGGAACCGGACCACCATACGAAGGTTTCAAGGATGGTTCTTGAAAGGGCAAAGAGGATGGTTGAGCAGAAGCAGGATGTCGTTATACTTATGGATTCCCTGACAAGGCTTGCGAGAGCATACAACCTTACTGTCAATCCTTCTGGCAGGACACTTTCAGGCGGACTAGACCCGGCTGCTCTTATCATGCCAAAGAAGTTCTTCGGTGCTGCAAGGAACATGGAAGAGGGCGGAAGCCTGACCATTCTGGCAACAGCTCTTGTTGAGACTGGTTCCAGGATGGATGACATGATTTTCGAGGAATTCAAGGGAACAGGTAACATGGAGGTCCATCTTGACAGAAGACTTCAGGAGAGAAGGATTTTCCCTGCGATTGACATATACAAGTCAGGAACAAGGAAAGAGAAGGCACTTCTCACAGAGGATGAGTACAACATCTCCCTTGGACTCAGGCGTCAGATGTACAGGGAGAGCAGCGTTGACAAGGTAACTGAGGACCTGATCAAGCTCCTTTCAACAACAACCAATAACAGGGAGTTTGTTGAGACAATAAAGAAAACAGGGGTGTTCGACAAATAGAAAAAGCCCGCAGTCTGATCTGCGGGCTTTACTCAGCAAAAAAAGGACCCGTGGGTCCTTTTTAGGTTGTGAAAATCTTATTCTTCACTCTTGAGGTTGAATTTCTTCTTGAATCTGTCAACCCTACCGCCGACATCAACAATCTTCTGCTTTCCAGTGAAGAATGGATGGCACTGGGAGCATATTTCCACCTTCAGCTCGTTCTTTACGGAACCAGTGGTGAAAGTGTTTCCACATGCGCACTTAACGACAACTTCAGAGTTGTACTTTGGATGTATGCCTTCTTTCAATTTTTTCACACCTTTCAATTACGGTCATAAACCTTTTTAACTATTCAATTCTAGCATTGTCAATTGGCATAGTCAAGAATATTATGGAATAGGTCAGTCTCTCATGCTATAATAGATGACGAAATATGGCAGGAGGGGAATTTTTAATGGGGAAGCTTTATTTCAGGTATGGAGCTATGAATTCAGGAAAATCGACCAGCCTTATGCAGGTCGCACATAATTACGAAGAGAGAGGCATGAAGGTCAAGATATTCAAGCCTATGATGGATTCCAAGGGTGGAGAGAAGCTGGTTTCAAGGCTTGGGGTCACGAGGGATGCCGACTACGCAGTGAGGGTTGATGACGACCTGTATGACGTGACTGAGAAGTGGATACAGGAAGAAGGAAAGGTACATTGCATCCTTGTGGATGAAGTACAGTTCCTTAAGAAGAAACAAATAGACCAGCTGCTCAAGGTGGCTGTCATACTGAACGTACCCGTAATATGTTACGGACTCAGGACGGATTTTCTTATGAACGGCTTTGAGGGAAGCGAAAGGCTTTTACTTCTTGCACACAGCATAGAGGAAATGAAGACAATCTGCACATGCGGAAAGAAGGCGCTTCTGAATGGCAGAAAGGTCAACGGCGAGTTTGTCTTTGAGGGCGAACAGGTTGCCATAGACATGGGAGGAGAGGTTGAGTACCAGTCTCTCTGTCCGGAGTGCTACTTCAAGCTTAGGAAGAAGTACGAGGAAAAGAAAAGGAAAAAGGAGATCGGATGAGAAATGTCAAGGTTGGCGGACAAGCCGTCATAGAAGGCGTCATGATGAGGGGCGCAACTGGAATAGCGACGGCAGTAAGGACTCCTGGAGGAGAGATTCTCGTGGAGAGGTCAAACAAGCTGCCTCTGTCCAAGAAATACAGTTTCTTCAAGTTGCCTGTGGTAAGAGGTGCGGTAGCGCTTGTGGATTCAATGGCAATTGGAATGGAGAGCCTTAATTTCTCAGCATCGGTATTCGGACAGGATGAAGAGCCGACAAGGTTCGAAAGCTTCCTGAAGGATAAATTCGGCGAAAAGGGTGAAAAGTTCCTCGAGTGGGTCACTGTCGCAGTGAGCCTTGCCATAGGCATATTCATATTTTTCATAATCCCTACGCTGATTACCGGACTTCTGAAGTCCAAAGGACTTTCGAACTTGGGATTGAACCTGGTTGAAGCGGTTCTCAGGATATCAATATTCATCGGGTACATTGTTGGAATAAGCCTGATGAAGGATATATACAGGGTATTCCAATACCATGGAGCAGAGCACAAGGCAATTGCCTGCTATGAACAGGAGCTGCCGCTGACTGTTGAAAATGTAAGGTCATGCACAAGATATCATGCGAGATGCGGAACAAACTTCATGTTTCTGGTCATGGCAGTCAGCATATTCATATTCTCTTTCACTGGCTGGACAACTCCGCTTATGAGGATTGGAATGAGGCTGGCACTTCTTCCTCTGGTTTCAGGAATAACTTATGAGATAATTCGGTGGCTTGGAAAAGGAAGCGGACCACTGCGGGATATCATCGCCTATCCGGGGATGATGCTGCAGAGGCTGACAACAAAGGAACCGACTGATGACATGATCGAGGTCGGGATAAGGGCACTGATGGAAGCTGAGGGGCTTAACTGATATGGCGACAGTGGCACAAATGTTATTATGGGCGGGGAAGGAACTTGAGTCCACAAGTGAAACCCCTATGCTCGATGCGAGGGTCATTCTCGCTCATGTGATTGGCAAGGATTCGATCTATGTGATGACTGAGAGGGATGTCGTATTACCAAGAGCCCATGAATGGGTGTACAGGGAAGCGATAGAAAGAAGGAAGAAAGGAACGCCAATTGCCTATATAACCGGCATGAAGGAGTTCATGGGAATGGATTTCAGGGTCTCTGAATCAGTTTTGATTCCAAGGGCGGATACTGAGGTCCTGGTGGAAAAGTCCATTGAGATACTGAGGGACAGGAAGGAAGCAAAAGTTCTCGACCTCTGCTGCGGTTCAGGAGCCATCGGGCTTTCAATAGCGAAATTCGTTGGTGGATCACATGTGGTTCTTGCTGACATAAGTCAGGAAGCCATAGGTGTATCCAAGGAAAATGCCTTCATGCTTGGCCTTGAGGGCAGGGCAGAATTCGTGGTATCCGACCTGTTTGAAGGTGTCAGCGGAAGCTTCGATTTGATAGCTTCAAATCCTCCGTACATTTCCGGAGAGGACATGGAGAAGCTGCCAAAGGATGTTGCGGATTTTGAGCCCCACGGCGCACTTTATGGCGGGGAAGACGGACTGGACTTCTACAGGAAAATAACTGAAAATGCGATTTCCCATCTCAATAGGGGTGGGGTGCTGATATTTGAGATCGGATACGATCAGGGTGATGAGGTCATGGATATAATGAAGAGGAACGGATTCAAAGGAATACAGCTTTTTAGGGACCTGTCGGGAAGACCGAGGGTTGTTTTCGGCGAGCTCGTTCCGGAAACGTAGCTGACCTTTCTTGAACATCTGAAAATAACAATATGATAGGAGAGTAAGGAAATGCTTGAAAGATTGAATTTTGTAGAAGGAAAATATGAGGAGCTGACACTGAGGATAAGTGATCCTTCAGTTATGGCTAACCAGTCCGAGTGGCAGAGGCTTGTCAAGGAACATGCTGAACTGCAGAATGTAGTTACGATGTACAGGGAGTATAAGAAGCTGGAACAGGAGCTCGCAAATAATATGGACATGCTCGAGATAGAGGATGACCAGGAGATGCGTGAGATGATCCAGGAAGACATGAAGAGCAACAGGGAAGGAATGCAGAAGATAGAGAGCGACCTTCAGATAATGCTGCTTCCGAAGGACCCGAATGATGACAAGAACGTATTTGTGGAGATAAGGGGTGGAGCAGGCGGAGATGAAGCTGCACTGTTTTCCTATAACCTTTTCAGGATGTACTCAAAATACGCTGAATCCAGAAGATGGAAGGTCGAGATAATGAGCCTCAATGAGACCGACATCGGAGGATACAAGGAAGTGGTGTTCCTGTTAAAGGGTCAGGGAGCATACTCGCAGCTCAAGTACGAATCAGGAGTGCACAGGGTGCAGAGGGTTCCTGACACTGAATCGAGCGGAAGGGTGCATACCTCCACTGCTACAGTTGCGGTTTTGCCTGAGGTTGATGAAGTTGATGTCCAGATTGACCCCAACGACCTGAGGATTGACGTCTACAGGTCATCAGGAAATGGTGGACAGTCGGTCAATACGACAGACTCGGCAGTCAGGGTTACGCATCTGCCATCCGGATTGGTAGTTGCCGTTCAGGATGAGAAATCCCAGCTCAAGAACAAGGACAAGGCTATAAACATACTCAGGTCAAGACTTTTCGAGAGGGCAGAGCAGGAAAGGGCCAAGGGCATAGCCGACGAGAGGAAGAGCCAGGTCGGAACCGGAGACAGGTCTGAGAGGATAAGGACATACAACTATCCACAGGGAAGGGTAACCGACCATAGGATAAACCTTACACTGTACAAGCTTGATACCTTCATGAATGGTGATATTGAAGAGATGATAAGCGCGCTGATAAACTATGACCAGGCTGAGAAGCTTAAGGCCATGGGGGACAGGGACAACTGATTGAGCCCTGTCTGTGGAGATACTTATGGAAACTATTAAGGTCAGGATAACTGAAGATATTGAGCCTGCTGTGAAGGAACAGCTTCTTGAGGCTGCCGCTGATGTCCTGAGGCGGGGAGGGACTGTTGCATTCCCCACAGAGACTGTCTATGGACTTGGGGCTGACGCCCTTGATTCAGAGGCTGTGGAAGGCATATTCAGGGCAAAGGGGAGACCTCAGGACAATCCGCTTATTATCCACGTCTCTGACAGGAACCTTGAAGAATATGCTGATAAGATTCCTCTGAAAGCCCGGGAGCTCATGGACAGATATTGGCCGGGTCCGCTGACTGTGATACTCAGGAAGAAAGACATTATTCCTGAAAGGACAAGTGCAGGACTTGATACCATAGGCATAAGGATGCCAGACGAGCCATTGGCCCTTGAAATCATAAGAAGGCTCGGAAGGCCGGTTGCCGCCCCTTCCGCCAATATTTCAGGGCGTCCGAGCCCTACTACCTACGAGAGATGTGTCGAGGACCTCGATGGCAAGGTGGACATGATTATCGGAGGCGGCAGAAGTACAGTAGGACTTGAGTCAACCATAGTGGATTACACTGTAGTTCCCCCAAGGGTTCTGAGGCCTGGCGGAATAACACTTGAGATGCTGAATGAGGTGGATCCTTCCATCGAATACATGGAATCCTTCACCAGAGCAGGCTCTGACGAAGGTCCCAAGGCCCCCGGTATGAAATACAGGCATTATTCGCCAAAGGCTCCCATCATCATAATAAAGGGTGAAAAGAACAAAGTTGTTGAAAAAATCCGTACACTGGTGCAGAATTATATGAGGGACGGAAAGAAGGTAGGAATACTTGCTCCATCCCAAAGGGCAGCAGAATATGTTTTTGATGGCGGCAACGCGATCTTCATAGGAATGGGCAGCGAAGACAGACCGCATGAGAATGCCAGGCTGCTTTTCGAGGCTCTGAGGTCCTTCGATGACTTAAGCTGTGATATAATTCTTTCTGAAGCGGTTAAAGAAGAAGGTCTGGGTGCTGCTGTCATGAACCGGCTTTCAAAAGCTGCGGGATTCAACATTATCGAGGTGTAAGCAGATGAAAGTTCTATTCGTTTGTACCGGAAATACATGCAGAAGTCCCATGGCAGAGGTAATCTTCAATGAGATGTACAAAAATCACCATGCCGAATCAAGGGGACTTCATACAAGACACGGAGACAGGATTGAGGCGAATGCGCTGAGGGTTCTGAAAAGGGAGTATGGCTTCGATGAGAACAGGATAGCCGAGCAAGTCACTTACTCGGACATCAATGAGGCGGATATTGTCATTGCAATGACTGAAGCCCACAAGCGCGAACTGTCAGGGCTTTACGGAATGGACAATGTGAGGACACTGAAGGAGCTTGCAGGATCAAAGGGCGACATAATCGATCCATACGGTATGGATGAATTCGTATATCGCCGTGTATTCAGCGAAATCAGGGAATTGCTAGAAAGAATAAGATTGTTCAGGGAGGAATGAAATGAAGATAGCAATAGGATCGGACCACGGCGGAGTGAATCTCAAAGCCAAGGTCGCAGACCACATAAGGTCAAGGAACATAGAATTAGTGGACTTTGGGACATTCAATCAGGATTCCATAGATTATCCTGATGTATCAGAGAAAGTAGGCGTTGCTGTAAGAAACGGTGAATTTGATTTCGGTATACTGATTTGCGGAACAGGCATCGGCATCGGCATAGCAGCCAACAAGATTTCTGGAATCAGAGCGGCTCTTTGCCACGACACATTCAGCGCGACCGCTTCCAGGGAGCACAATGACGCCAATATCCTCTGCATGGGTGAAAGGGTCATAGGGCCTGGACTTGCGCTTGATATTGTCGATGCATTCCTTGCAGCTGAGTTCCTGGGTGGAAGACATGCTGCGAGGGTTGATAAGATAAACGGACTAGAGGGAAAATATTGATTACAAGGGAGAATAAGATGGGCAGAGTAACTGAGATAAAGCATCCACTGATACTTCACAAGCTGGCGATAATAAGAGATAAGAATACAGGGTCCAAGGACTTCAGGGAGCTTCTCGAAGAGATTGCGACACTGATGGCTTATGAGGTCACAAGGGATATGGCAGTGGAGGATGTACAGGTAGAGACACCTGTAGCCATGGCAACCTGCAAGATGCTTGCTGGAAAGAAGCTTGCGATTGTTCCCATACTGAGGGCAGGAATGGGTATGGTTGATGGAATACTGAAGCTTATACCGGCTGCAAAGGTAGGCCATATAGGACTCTACAGAAATGAGGAGACTCTTCAGCCAGTTGAGTACTTCTGCAAGCTTCCCAAGGATATTGAGGAAAGGGAAGTCATTGTTGTCGACCCTATGCTTGCGACAGGCGGCTCGGCAGCTGATGCCATAACCCTGCTTAAGAAAAGGGGCGCAACAAACATAAAATTCGTAGGCCTTGTGGCAGCACCAGAAGGTGTAGCTCATCTGACAAAGGCACATCCTGACGTGGACATATACGTCGCAGCAATTGATGAGAGACTGAATGAGAAGGGTTATATTGTCCCTGGTCTTGGAGACGCAGGAGACAGGCTTTTCGGAACAAAATAGCACAAAGGATATACACTTCAAGGAGTGTATATTTTTTATAAAGGAGAAAAGATGATTAGAGTCATGAGCGTGTTCGGCACCAGGCCTGAAGCCATAAAGATGGCTCCGCTTCTGATCGAGATGAGGAAGCGCAGGGAATTTGAATCGATTGTCGCACTCACTGGCCAGCACAGGGAGCTTTTGAAGAATGTCCTCAATGATTTTGGCATTGGATGGGATTTCGACCTGGACCTGATGAAGGGTTCCCAGACACTCTCGCACATAACCACATCAGTCCTGGAGGGCATGTCGGGGATAATTGCAAGCGTAAAGCCTGACATCGTTCTTGTCCACGGAGACACGACCACAAGCTTTGCCGGAGCCTTGGCTGCATTCTACGAGAAGACGATGGTAGGCCATGTTGAGGCGGGGCTGCGGACCCATGACAAGTATGCTCCTTATCCTGAGGAGATGAACAGGACACTTACATCAAGGCTTGCTGACCTGCACTTTGCGCCTACAGCAGGTGCAGAAGAGAACCTGCTAAAGGAAGGGATTCCTGGATCAAGGATATATGTGACAGGCAATACGGTAATAGATGCTCTGAAGACCACTGTCAGTGAGGATTACACATTTGAAGACGAGTTTCTTAAGAAGGTCGATTTCAGCAGGGACATCATCATGGTGACCGCCCACAGGAGAGAGAACCTTGAACACGGTATCCATGATATTTCAATGGCACTCAAGTTCCTAGCTGAGAGGAAGGATGCTCAGATAGTGTATCTTGTGCATCCTAATCCAAAGATCAGACAGGAAGCTGAGAAAGTTCTTAAGGGTACGGACAGGGTGCATCTTCTGGGTGCCCTCGGAACCAAAGAGACTCATAACCTGATGGCCAGGTCCAAACTGATACTGACAGACTCGGGAGGCATACAGGAAGAGGCACCATATCTCGGGAAGCCTGTACTAGTCCTCAGGGACGTCACAGAACGGCCTGAGGCGGTTGAAGCAGGGGTTGTCAGACTTGTGGGCACAGACACCCAAAGGATCATAGACGAAGCCTCAAGGCTGCTGGACGACGACAAGGCATATGCAGAAATGGCGAAAGGCGGAAGTCCTTACGGTGATGGACAGGCATCGGGCAGGATTCTTGACGCGATTCAAGCTCATTTCGGAATTGAAACTGACTTCAAAAGATTCGTATACGAAAAGTGAGCATTGCCAAGGGATTACGGCAATCTGAACTGAAATTGACGCTGGTTTAAGCTGTTTTGTTCATTTTTTGCTTGAAATCTTTGTAAAAGCAAAGTATACTAATACTTGTCGGTTCTGAAGGGCCGACAAACAGGGAGGAGTTCCCGAGCGGCCAAAGGGGGCAGACTGTAAATCTGTTGCTTTCAGCTTCAGTGGTTCGAATCCACTCTCCTCCACCATAACGTCAACCTTAGTTGACAAGAAAACCACCTCGTTTAGGGGTGGTTTTTTGTTGAATAAAAACGTAACAGCACTTGTGATACCTTTGACACTTCAGAGAGAGAAAATCTCCGGAGAACGGCATGGATCGCCGCTTCCGGAGATTTTAAATTTTCTGGAAACTGCGTAATGTGAGTTACAATTGTGTAACATCTTCAGTCTCCCATGATGCCTAGAGGAGCTGTAATCACATAGGCTTTTACCGCCACGCAAGATCCAGGAGTGCTAAAGCTTCACTGATGTCATCTTCAGTGAGGTTAGAATATCCAAGGAGTACTGTGCTTTTGAAGCCTGTATCAGAACCTTGAGAGAAGTATCCGGAGAGCCCCCTGAGCCTTATTCCCATGGCAGTGGCTTTTTCAATCAGCTCTTCTTCACACATACCGTTGCGGGGGGCAAGGAGGAGATGGAGTCCTGCATTTTCTCCTATGATTTCTGCTTGCCTGCCGAAGCTTGCTTTCCTTATCTCCGCTACCAGCTTTTCCTTCCTACCCTTGTAGATTTTCCTCATCCTGTTGAGATGCCTTTCAAAATGACCATCTTTAATGAAGCGGGCGAGGGTCTGCTGTTCAAACCTTGAAACGGTTGAGGAATTGAACATGAGTCGTTTCCTGTACTCTTCAATCAGTGGAGGGGGAAGTACAAGATATCCGATTCTTATCGATGGGGCCAGGCTCTTTGAAAAGGTCCCGATATATATTACCCTGTCCGAATTGTCCAGACCCTGCAGTGAGGGTATAGGACGTCCTCCGAACCTGAATTCACTGTCGTAGTCGTCCTCGATAAGGTACCTGTCCTTATCTGCATAAGCCCACGAAAGAAGCTGCATTCTCCTTTTAGCTGGCATTATCATTCCCATCGGGAACTGATGTGAAGGAGTGATATGGACTATTTTAGCATCCGATTTTTCCAGCTCACCAATATTCAGGCCCTCCCGGTCAAGACCGATGTGAACTACATCAGCCCCGTTGCTTTTTAAAAGCATACCTGTCTTTACATAACCCGGATCCTCGACTGCATAAATCCTGTCACGTCCCAGAAGCTGTACGAGCAGTCCGATGAGGTATTCGCTGCCAGCGCCGATTATGACCTGTTCATGGGTGCACCTGACTCCCTTATGCTCGTGCAGATGCTTTGCAATGCTCATTCTGAGGGAAGCCTCTCCCTGAGGATGTGATGTCTTGAGGAGCTCCCTGTTTTCATCATGGATGATTTCCCTTGTTATCCTCGACCAGGTTGAAAATGGAAAGAACCTGGTATCAACAGTATTGGTCGAGAAATCGTAAGCAAGTTCTGATGTGTATTCTCTTGCAGCTTCTTCTGAACCAGTTGCTTCTGAATCTGAGGTACCGGTAGGATAGTCTTCAAATCTTGAGACATAATACCCGCTTTTAGGTTTGGAACGTATGAATCCTTCAGCAAGAAGCTGACCATAAGCTGTTTCCACTGTGTTCTGGCTTATCTTCAGATGCGATGCGAGGCTTCTCTTTGAAGGCAGCTTCTCACCATCCTCAAGAAGACCCTTACGTATTTCATTCCGTATATGGTCATATAGCTGCATATATAAGGGTTTGCACAAATTTTGGTCAAATGAAAGAGTCAGGTTAGCCATAGTTTCCTCCAATCTGGCATCATCAAAATTCTTTAATCTGGGTGTTCTTCTAATGCCAGAATATAGGTACAATCATAATCAGCTTGTAAGCACATTGTCAATACAATGTGTAAGCACATTGTCAATAATAATATCGGAGGCTGGACTAGAATGGATGAAAACAGAAGTGAACTGAACAGGAACCTTGCACAGATGCTTAAAGGCGGAGTAATAATGGACGTCACAAATGCAGCGGAGGCAAAGATTGCGGAAGAGGCAGGGGCAGTGGCTGTTATGGCTCTTGAGAGAGTGCCTTCTGACATAAGGAAGCAGGGCGGCGTGGCGAGGATGAGCAATCCCAAAATGATCAGGGAGATTCAGGCTGCAGTGACCATACCTGTCATGGCGAAGGTCAGGATCGGACATATTGCTGAGGCAAGGATACTTGAACACCTTGAGATTGACTACATCGATGAGAGCGAGGTGCTGACCCCGGCTGATGACATGTACCATCTGGACAAGCACAGCTACAAGGTTCCTTTCGTATGCGGAGCTAGAAATCTTGGCGAAGCCCTTAGAAGGATCGGAGAAGGTGCCGCCATGATAAGGACGAAGGGTGAGGCGGGGACAGGCAACGTGGTCGAGGCCGTGAGGCACATGAGGACCATGATGTCTGAAATACGAAAGTTGTCCGGGATGCCGAGGGAAGAGCTCATGAGCTTTTCAAAGGAGATCGGTGCACCCTATGACCTGGTAGTCTGGACTGCAGAAAACGGGAAGCTTCCAGTAGTGAATTTTGCGGCAGGCGGCATTGCTACACCGGCTGATGCGGCTCTCATGATGCAGCTTGGAAGCGAGGGAGTATTCGTGGGATCGGGAATATTCAAGTCTTCGGATCCTCTTAGGATGGCCAGGGCTATAGTCAAGGCTACTGCATTCTATGACGACCCAAAGGTACTGGCTGAGGTAAGCGAGAACATCGGAGAGCCGATGCCGGGGCTCGAAATAGGAAGCATTCCTGCAGACAGGCTGCTTGCTTCAAGAGGCTGGTAAATGATAAGGATTGGTGTGCTGAGCATACAGGGATCCGTAGCAGAGCATGCCGCAAGGCTTTTGGAGGTTGATGGAGTGTTCCCGGTAAGGGTAAGAGATGAAAAGGACCTGTCAGGAATTGACGGGCTAATCATCCCCGGAGGGGAGAGCACTGCAATCGGCCGGCTTCTCAATGAATTCAACCTGCTTCAGCCGCTCAGGGACAGGATTGCAAGCGGGATGCCTGTATGGGGTACCTGTGCCGGTATGATCCTGCTTGCACGCGAGGTTGAGGGTGAAGAACCCTGGATAGGCTCCATGGATATAGTCGTAAGGCGCAATGCCTACGGACGTCAGACCGATAGCTTCAGGAGAATTGAAATGATACCTTCTGTTTCTGGCATACCTCTGGAGCTTGTATATATCCGTGCACCGATAATCGTCAGGACAGGAGATAGCGTAGAGGTGCTTCTAAGGACCGGAGAGGGAATCGCTGCAGCAAGAGAGAAAAGTATGCTTGTTACGGCATTTCATCCTGAGCTCACATCGGATAATGCCTTCCATGCGTATTTCTCCTTGATGGTAAAGGAAAGCAAGAAAGGTTAGGCCCATGCCGGATATGCAGAGCTTTTACACTGCATATCTGGATACTCCGACCAAGCATTAAGTAAGAAAAGAGGATCAAATTTTCAAGGGCATATGAAATGATGTTGACAAAGAGGCGGGGCTGATATAATATATAAAAAGCAGTTGTCAGACTGTTCATATGGAGGAGTTCCCGAGTGGCCAAAGGGGGCAGACTGTAAATCTGTTGCTTTCAGCTTCAGTGGTTCGAATCCACTCTCCTCCACCAATTAAGACGGAACTGCGTATAACGATTCCTGTCTTTTTTCATGTAAAACAGAATATTTGCTCTTATCAAGAGAGGTGGAGGGAATGGGCCCTGTGAAACCCGGCAACCTGTAGAAATACGTGGTGCCAATTCCTGCAGCGATGCTGCAAGATAAGAGGAACGTGCACGACACGCCTCTTCTTTTAATGAAGAGGCTTCATTTTTTTCAGGAGGTTATTATGAAAAGACTATTTACTTCAGAATCTGTAACGGAAGGACATCCGGACAAGATATGCGACCAGATATCCGACGCGATTCTCGACAAGATACTCGAACAGGACCCTATGGCGAGGGTAGCCTGCGAGACGGCTGTAACCACAGGCATGGTGCTTGTAATGGGAGAGATAACAACTAACTGCTATGTTGATATTCCGAAGCTGGTCAGGAAGACTGTAACTGAAATAGGATACGTCAGGGCAAAGTACGGCTTTGATGCTGATACATGTGCTGTCATAACGTCCATAAACGAACAGTCCACAGATATAGCCATGGGTGTCGATGACGCTTTTGAGACCAGGGGACATGCAGAAAGCCTTATTGAAAAGACCGGAGCAGGAGACCAGGGCATGATGTTCGGCTACGCTTCAAACGAGACTGAGGAGCTTATGCCGATGCCGATTTCCCTTGCACAGAAGCTTGCAAGAAGGCTGGCAGAGGTCAGGAAGGACGGCACGCTGTCTTACCTGAGGCCGGATGGAAAGACTCAGGTCACAGTGGAGTACGATGAAGACAAGCCGGTAAGGGTGGAAGCGATTGTAGTTTCTACACAGCACAGCCCTGTCGTAGAGCATGCTGAAATCGAAAGGGATGTTAAGGAACATGTCATAAATGCCGTGATTCCGGAGCACCTTCTGGATGAGAATACGAAGTACTACATAAATCCAACGGGAAGATTCGTAATAGGAGGACCTAACGGTGATTCAGGCCTTACTGGCAGGAAGATCATAGTCGATACCTACGGCGGATACGGAAGGCACGGTGGTGGAGCCTTCTCTGGGAAGGATCCAACGAAGGTGGACAGGTCTGCAGCATATGCCGCAAGATGGGTTGCCAAAAACCTGGTAGCTGCCGGAGTGGCAGACAGGCTTGAAGTGGAGCTGGCATATGCCATAGGCGTTGCAAAGCCACTTTCCATAGAGGTATTCACATTCGGGACGAACAAGATTCCTGATGACAAGATAATCTCCATAATCGACAAGGTGTTCGACCTTAGGCCTGGTGCGATAATAAGGGACCTGGACCTGAGAAGGCCGCTGTACAGGCAGATAGCCGCATACGGACATTTCGGAAGGACTGACCTGGACCTGCCATGGGAGAGACTCGACAAGGTAGAAGAAATAAAGAAGCTTATATGAGAGAATGGAGCAGTTCGAATTTGAACTGCTCCATTTAATTTCAACTGACTCTATGTATTCTCATGTCCTTGGTGAGGTTAAGTGTTCTATTTCACTTGTACAAGGACAAAGTATGCTGCGTTATCGATCCTTATCTTTCCATCCTCAAGGTTTCCGTTCATGCTTTCAAATATTATCTTCACAGAGATTTTTTCATTCTCTTCCGTAAAGGTGGCGTCCTTAACTGATACTTCACCCTTGCCGGCTGAGGTACTTGAAGCATCCCACATCTTCTGGTAGTATGCCTTGAAATCAGCTTTAAGCAATTCACCTGAGCTGCCGGTGAATATGAGTTCGGAGTTGGCTGAGTCATATTTCATCGATACGGTTCCCAGCGAATACTCGTTCGTCTGATACGTGACTGCCTTTACAAAGTGCTCATAGCCTTTTATATCAAGGACCTGGTTTTCAATAGGCACGAAGAAATAGAAGTAATTATCGTCGGGGTATCCTCTGTTATCATCATAAGGGAATCCGAAGACCACTTTCATGTCCATTGTGTTGAATCCCTCAGGAACGTATTCCATGTCATATGTTTCCCGTGATTCGAAGAATGAGGCTATGGCGCTGATTTCCCTCTTGTCAGCGTCAGGTATCGATGCATTTGGGACGACTGCCCCTGCCTGCACCATACTGTTCCTTTCAAGGATTGATTCAAGCCTGTCGTTCTGGCTCATCTCTGATACCTTGAATGCGCTTAGAGGACCAAAAACAGCGATGAGGGCTGTAAGTGTCAGGGATATCGGAAGGAATATGTTGTTGAGCTTCCTTATTGCAATGAACCAGACCATAGCTACAAGAGCCCATATTCCAAGAATTACAACCAGATACCTGTTTTCTGTGAAGCCGTACTGGTCGATCCTCAGACCCATTGATACGAACATCATTGCAAGTATCGGAAGGTCAGCTATCGGGAAGAAGTTTCGGAATGCTTTGGCAACCACATTTTCCGATACAAGGGGAGATATGAAGAATATGACCCCGGCTGAAAGCACCGAATACCAAAGGACTAGATTTGACACAAGTCCTCTTGGCCACACACCGGTCACTATGATCTTTATGAAGTACACATAGAGTATGCCGGTATATATGGTTATAAGCGGAATGACAATGTAAAGGAGAAGTACCTTGAGGGCTTTAGTGTACTTATGGTCCTCGAAGGTTTCCTCTATTCTCGGCAGCTTTGAAAGGAACATGGAGGCTGCAAACACGAATACGACAGTAAGGAAGCTGTACATGTAGTACTTGTCCGGTATTTCAGCATCAAAAAGCGAATTGATGGTGAATATGATGGCTGAGATTCCAAAATATAGAACCCCTGAATACAGAGCTGTCAGGAAGAACGCATAGAATACCTTGGTGACATAGGTCTCATAATTTAGCCTTATATTAAGTCTTTGGGTGAAGAATACACCTATGATGAGAGAAACCAATGTAGCAGCATAGCGCATTCCAGTAACCATGTCTTGGTCTTCGGTAAACAGGAAGTAGTATGCGACTAGCAGAACAGCTGCAAATGCAAAGGCAAGAGCCTTGAATTGTGGCTTCCTTGCAAGCAGACCCTCATTCAGGTGGGCGACTGATATGGATAGCGGAAGCGAAAGTCCGACAACCATGGCTATCCTCCCAAGGATCTCAGTGTCGATGTCCTTCATGTCCATTTCATTCAGTGAAATGAGTATGACAAGCAGCACGACTGAAGCTAATAAGGTAACCGGATATCTTTCAAAGCCCGTCCTAAGGTCTTTCATTGATTTCTTGACATTTTCAACCATCTTCATTTCAAGCACATCCTTATAAGTAATTGTCCTACCTTGATTCTACCACACCGGCACATATACCGTGAAACAATGCGGTTACAGAAAGAATGCCGGCAAAGCCGGCATTCACGAAAATCATTTGAATCTTTTTCCTAGTATGAAGACATTACCAATATTGATATCCTCATCAAATACGATAAGGTCGGCGTCGTAGCCTGATGCAAGCTTTCCCTTCCTGTCATCAGCACCGCAGAACTTTGCACCATTCAGGGAAGCCATCTTCACTACCTCATGCAGGGGAAGTGAGGTATTTTTTGAGACATTCCTTACTGCAGCATCCATTGTAAGTATGGAGCCTGCAAGGGATCCGTTTAGCAGCCTTGCTGCACCGTCCTTTGTCAGGACCTCCTGTCCACCGAGCCAGTATTTCCCGTCAGGCATTCCGCATGCCATCATGGCATCAGTGACAAGCATTACCTTGTCGCTTGTCTTCTGCCTGTAAGCTATCCTGAGGGAAGGCCAGGAGATGTGGATACCGTCCGAAATAGTCTCAGTGGTTATATCAGTATCGAAAATCGCTCCGACTGTGCCGGGACTTCTGTGGGTGAGCGGGGTCATAGCGTTGAACAGATGTGTTGAATGGCTGCACCCAAGTCCGATTCCCTCTACTGCTTCCTCATAGGTTGCTGCAGTGTGGCCGATTGATACCCTTACTCCCTTTTGCTTCAGGTAAGGTATCAGCTCTGAAGCACCGGGTACCTCGGGAGCCATAGTTATGCTAGTCACAAGATCCTCATAACCGCTGGTTATCAACTCGTAAGCCTCTATTGAAGGTTCAAGGACAAATCCCGGGTTCTGGGCACCTATGGCTTTAGGGCTTATGAAGGGCCCTTCAAGGTGCACACCGAGTATTGATGCTCCTATTGGATTTTTTGATGCTTCCATAATGGAACCGAGAGCTTTCCTTATCTCAGGAACACCCATGGTCATTGTGGTTGGAAGGAACGATGTGGTACCGTGCTCTGCAATGATACCTGCGATCGTGTTTATTGATTCCACTTCTCCGTCCATGGTATCCTTGCCGCCTGCACCATGGATATGTATGTCTATGAAGCCTGGAGAAAGGTATTTTCCATCCCCCTCAATCACTTCATCATCTTCGATGAAAGGTCCGTTGATGGAGATTATCTTTCCATCCTTAGTCTGAAGGCTTCCTGCTTCAATCCTGTCGGGAAATATTAGCCTGAAATTCCGAAATATCAATTTGTCACCTCATGCCCGCATACAAGTGTATCGGGAAATTATTTTCATTAAGAACATTATACTGGAAATTTCATCTAATTGCTTCATGAATAGATATAGATTTTGTTAACATAATGTGTATAGGGCAAAAATGTGGAAACCTGGCAGGATATACCTTATTATTGAAATGGAAAGAAGGTGAACTGATGGATGTGCTTGAAGGAACTGTAAGGGACATAGTGTTCCAGAATGAAGAGAACGCATATTGTGTCCTGAGGGTAGAGGATGCTAAAAGCCTGCACACTGCGGTAGGCATATTTCCTTTCGTATCTCCGGGGCAAACCCTGAAGCTGAAGGGGGAGTGGCTGAACCATGCTACCTTCGGAAAGCAGTTCAAGTGTACCGAGTATGAGGAAATCCTGCCCAACTCGCTTTTGGGCATTGAAAAATATCTAGCTTCAGGTGCCATATCAGGAATTGGTCCTGCAACAGCGAAGAAGCTGGTTGAGAAGTTTGGCAGCAAGATATTCGATATCATGGAAAATGAGCCTGAGAAGCTTATGGAGCTTGAGGGAATAGGAAAGAAGAAGGTCGAGATGATTTCAGCTTCCTACCAGAAGGGTAGAGAGGTCAGGAACATCATGGTATTCATGCAGTCCTACGGAGTCACTCCAAAGCAGGCTCTCAAGATATACAGGGTGTTCGGGGCGGATTCAATCAGGAGAGTGAAGGAAAACCCTTATGTGCTGTCAGAAGAGATTCCTACCATCGGATTCAAGACAGCTGACAGGATCGCGAGGAATCTGGGGATAATGACTGACTCGCCTTTCAGGATCCAGAGCGGCATCAAGTACCTTGTGAATGAATTCTGCTCGCAGGGCAATACCTGCATGCCGAAGGACATGCTGGTGGCAAAAGGAATAGAAAGCCTTGAGGTCAATGAGGACCTTATAGAGGCCAATCTTGTTCACTCAATAATGGAAAACCGGCTGGTGCTGGAAAAGGTGGATGGCATAGACTCAGTGTTTACGCTTCCTTACCTCTACAGTGAGGCTTCCATAACAAAGCGGATACTCGCACTTAGTCTCCAGGGTGTCAAGGAAATGAAAGCCGATGTTGCATCTCACATAGAATGGTTTGAGAAAGCAAATGGAATAGCATTCCACGAAAAGCAGAAGGAAGCCATAGAAGGGGCAATCACAAACGGTATAGAAATCATTACAGGAGGTCCGGGAACTGGAAAGACCACAATAATCAAATGCATACTTGAGATCTTCGAGAAGGAAGGCAGAAAGGTCATAATGGGAGCTCCTACCGGAAGAGCCGCAAAGAGGATGTCAGAAGCTACCGGCAGGGAATCAAAGACGATACACAGGCTCCTCGAGCTTGGAGTATCCGACGAAGGTGAAGAAGACTTCGAGATGGAGGAAGCCTCGAGCCTCAATTGCGATGTGGTAATAATCGACGAAGCATCAATGATAGATGTTATGCTGATGAATAATCTGCTGAAGTCGATAAGTCCGGGAACCAGGCTTATTCTGGTCGGCGATGCAGACCAGCTGCCATCGGTTGGCCCTGGCAGAGTGCTTGAGGACCTGATCGAGAGCGGGGCGTTCAAGGTGGTGAAACTTGAATACATCTACAGGCAGGGCAAAGAGTCATACATCACCATCAATGCCCATAGGATAAACAGCGGTATGATGCCGTTCCTGAATGTCAAGGACAGCGATTTCTTCTTCATCGAGTCTGAAGGGCCTGAGGACAGCCTGGAAAAGGTAATTGACCTTATACTTAACAGGCTGCCCGGATTCAACAGGTCATGGGATAGGATAAGGGACTTTCAGGTGCTGTCTCCAATGAAGAAGGGAGACCTTGGGGTCCTGAACCTTAACGAGGTTCTCCAGAACGTACTGAATTCCAAGGGGAAAAAGAACAAGTTCACTGATTTCAGGATCGGCGACAAGGTAATGCAGACAAAGAACAACTATATGATCAAATGGACAAGGAATCCGGACCCGATATTCGAAGGGGATGGCGGCCAGGGTGTATTCAACGGGGACATAGGCTATGTGGTCCGGATCGATGAAGAGGACGAGAAGGTTACAGTTATCTTCGATGATGAGAGATATGTGACCTACGAAAGCGGAGAGCTTGAGGAGCTGGAGCTTGCATACGCAGTCACCATACACAAGAGCCAGGGAAGCGAGTTCAAGGTGGTCGTAATCCCGGTCTTCATGGGTCCGCCGCTTCTTATGAGCAGGAACCTCATCTACACTGCCGTGACAAGGGCAAGGCAGCTGCTTGTCCTTGTCGGCTCCAAACGGGCCCTGAACTATATGGTTTCGAACACCAGGACCTTTGAGAGGCACACTTCGCTTAAGTACAGGATAAAAAGCATATTGGAGTACGGGCTGATAGATTCCGGAGGGGGTCAGGACATTGTCAGGTGAATTGGCTGAAAGGCTAAAGGAATGGTATGAAAAATCATTGAACAAGGCTTTGAACCTGGTAACAGTCCCTTATATGGGGATAGGGCCTGTCAGGGAGCTTTGCGAATCTGTCCTTGAATCAGACGGCAGGCTTCTTTACATCACCGGCGATGAGAAGGACAGCCAGCTGCTTACTGATACACTGTTTGACGGGATCTTGCCTGAAGGGCTGGAGCAGAATCTGACCATATGCGGCTACCAGGATGCTTTATCTGCATCAGGTGAGTATGACCTCGCAATTTATGACGACGTCAATTCATTTCCTTTCCGTCGAAAGGGAGAAGTCCAGAATCTCATAGGCTATATTTTCCCGAGATGCAAAAGGCTGATCGCCTATTCATTCGAGGAAATCCTCCTAAATGTGGAGTCCTTCGAGATACCAATGGGGGGCACCGGGGAATACGTTTCAGAACCCAGGATAATAGAGACAAGGGTGAACATCGATGATGAGATACCAGTCTCAATATATGAGTATCTCCTGTGGTTCGTCTATGAAATGAAGAATGTGCTTGTGTTCACCGGGGACAGGATAAAGTCAAGGAGACTCACAAGGTACCTCGCAAAGGTTGACGACTCAATAATGTCTTATGTCACTGATGTAAATATGGTTGGCACCCTGGGAATGACTGAACTGGTAAAGGATACCACGCGGGCGCATATATTCTTTGCTGATGATATCGACGATTTCATCAAAGTTCCTGTGAACTTCGAGATAATCGTTCACGGTGCCGATTCTCCTCAATATAACTACAGGGAGCTTCTTTTCCTTTGCCTCAGGAGCGGGTACTGCAATGATGAGAACGGAGAGGTGATTTTTCTTTGCCAGGCTCAAACACCGGATATAGAGAGGACAAAGAACATGACAAGGCACTTCAACAAGGTGCTGTGGGAAAAAGGCTACACGTCAGAATCATAGAAGGTATCATTGATACCCTTTATCCGAGGCTTAGATGTCCGGTATGCGGCGAATACTACGATGGGCTATGTCCTGTATGCAGATTGACCATAGTACCAGCCGATGAGGCTGGCATACTTCATTGCAGCAGATACGAAGGCTCTGCAAAAGCACTGATTTCCGCATTCAAATCCAGGGGTTCATTCAATGCTGCGAGAGAGATTGCAGCCATAATGCACAGCAGTCATGGAGACTACATTCGCAGCTTCGATATGGTCACATGGGCTCCATCGTCAAAGATATCAAGGAAAAGGCTTGGATTCGACCATGGCGAGGTTCTCGCAAGGAATGTGGCAAGGCTTCAAGGGATTGAATGCAAAAGGTTGTTCTCTGCACCGGCATATGAGCAGAAGGGTCTTGAGCGGACTGGGAGACAGGAAAATGCCTTGACCATAGGACTCATCAAAAATAAGAAACCCCTGATAAAGGGGAGAAAGATACTCATAGTGGATGATGTCGCGACAACCGGAAGCACACTTCTAATCTGTACGGAAAGAATAAATGAAGCCGGGGGAATAGCAGGTGCGATTGCTTTCGCGTATCAGGGCACAAGATAAGTTAGAAAAAATGTATGGGAGGTGTACCTGTGGATTGCATATTTTGCTCGTATCTTGAGAAAGGTTCACTGATAACAGAAAATGAAGGAGCTTTCGCCATATATGACAATTTTCCTGTGACAAAAGGACATGCTCTTATTATTCCCAAAAGGCATTTTTCCGGTTACTTCGATGCAACGAGCGAAGAAGTCATTTCACTTGACAGATTGCTCAGGGAAGTCAAGAAAGTAATAGACGAAAAGTATCATCCTGATGGCTACAACATTGGAATAAATGTTGGAAAAGCTGCAGGACAGACCATATTCCATCTTCACATCCATCTGATACCGAGATATGCAGGGGATGTTGAAAACCCGAGAGGCGGCATCAGGAAACTTATGAAGCCGCTTGTTGAATATGATGGATAAGAAAAGTTACTTGCTAAAGCTACAGATTATATACTTTGGGGAATAGTTTGGATGATCATGGTAATCAATGCTGCCATTGAAGATACTTAGTCATATAATTTTAGTTCGAGTAAATTTTATTCAATAAACCTGATATGGACACCTATTCATAAAGTGTCCATATCAGGTTTATTTTCCTTGTTAGTCGTTGTGATTCATAGGTTATTTTTTGGTTTTTCTAATTGGTTAAAAATTTTTTTAATCAGAATAGGGTTAAAAGCGAAAAATATTATCACAATATTTGGAATAATTCAAGTTTTCCTTGAAACATATATGGCAAATCATTTGTTGATAGTATATAATCAAAGGTACTATAGAATTGAATCGTATTGAGATGTAAAATATTCAATTATCCATATATTATGGAGGTGTGAAATGAATGTATTGCTTATCCACAATAGCGAACTGACATTTGATGTTGTCGAAAGGCTATTTTCTGAGAATGGTATGGATGCCAGCATCGTTTCAGCAAAAATGTGCGACCTTGCCATAGAAACAGCGAAGTGCGCAGCGTTCGACATTCTCATCTGTCCAGTAGATGATTACCCACAGGATGTGGCGATTGACTTTTTGAGAAGGCTTGATGAGGCAGGAAGCAGTGCATACCGGCTGGCGGTAGTGCGAAAGGATATGCTTAAAGCCATGGGATCTGGTTTCCTTAATCTGATTGATGACTTTTTGTCCAGTCCGGCGGATACAGAGGAACTGATTTTCAGAATTGCCAAGGCTGCCAGAGGAACACATAGATAGCAGGAATAATGATTAAAATCGATTGTCGGTAGGTGACGTATGAAGGTTTTATTGATTAGAAACAATGAAATATCAATCGAGTTCATCGAGGAACACCTTGCCAGGAACGGAGCGGATGGCGAGGTTATTGTCGCCATGCCTGAAGACCTGGCTCTTGAAATCGCCGGCAGCATAGATTTCGACCTCGTGGTCTGTGGCGTTGAGGGATATCTGAAGGATGTTGTTGAAGACTTTCTCTACAAGGTCAAGCAGATCAGCAAAGGAAGCTATAGTATTGCTGTGCTCAGGCGCGAGACGCTTAAGGAAATGGGACCTGTATTTTTCAACAATATCGATGACTTCATCACAAGTCCGGTTGACAGCGATGAGTTTGCGTTAAGGCTCATGAAGGCAATATCTAGCGCAAAAAACCGGTATTCAAACGAAACTGGTTCAGTGGCTTCTGAATTCGGGCGCATACATGATGTATCATCACCGTCATCAAAGCTTTTTGATGATGACCTGCCGGATGTATCAATCAGGGAGGTAGTTGATGAAGAGGATGTCAGCAGCTCTGAGTATGAAGATCCCTGCAGGCAAGAAAGTACAGATGCTCAGACTGCAGAAGAAGACACAAACAATATCTCGTATGACGAAATGTCATACGATGAGCTTCTGAGACAAAGGGAACTAATGCTTGAGAGAGAAGCAGAGTCGAAAGCCCTTGAAGAGGATCTCATCAAAAATTCTGATTCGACAGAGCCAGAAGCTATGGCTGCAGAAGCTGTGGAGCTGGAATCAATACATGATGACCTTTCTTATGACGAGCTTCTGAGGCAGAGGGAACTAATGCTTGAGAGAGAAGCAGAGTCGAAAGCCCTTGAAGAGGATCACATCATAAATTCTGATTCGGAAGAAACTGAAGCTATGGAAGCAGAAGTCACAGAACCGGAAATGATACATGACGAAATGTCATACGACGAGCTTCTGAGGCAAAGGGAACAGATGCTTGAGAGAGAAGCGGAGTCAAAAGCCCTTGAAGAGGAGTTCATTACAAATACTGTTTCGGAAGATACTGAAGCTATGGAAGCAGAAGTCACAGGACCGGAAATGATTCTTGACGGGCTGTCATACGACGAGCTTCTGAGGCAAAGGGAACAGATGCTTGAGAGAGAGAAAGAGGTAAGTCTTGAAGACAAAGAGATGGAGCTCGTTCCGATATTTGAGCTTACAAAGACCGAAACTGATTCTGTTGACATGCAGGAACTGAATATACCAAGTGAGGAAGCTTCAATACCGGTTGATTTGATATCAGTTGATAATATTGAAGATATGTCAGTTATTCAGGAAGTGAAAATCGAAGAACCCAAAGCAGAACCAGCAAAGGAATCCAAACCGGAGGTAAGGTCTGTCAAGGAAGAAAAGCTGCAGGAAGAAATTGATCTTCTGAAGCACCTCAGGAAGGATTATGGAGCAAAGACATCGAAAGTAGAGAAGATCGGCCTCAAGAAAGAGAAAAAACAGAAAAAGGCTGTAGCTGAAAAGGAAAAAACCGCTTCAAAGAGCGGTAGGGGAATATTCACACTTATTGCAAGAGTAATGGCATTCATGCTGGTGCTTATTGCAGGTACTACAGCATATTTCTATGCCGCATCAAACATAGGCGATGGAGTGCCTGCGATTGCAGGGTATAAGCTTACAGCCGTAAGGACGATAGCGATGGAGCCGACGCTGAGACTAGGAGACTTAGTAATTTCAGTTGATGCTTCAGTTGAGGATATCAATGAGAATGACATTATAACCTTCAAAGCCGGGGATTCTCAGGGAACCATCGAATGTCACAGGGTAGTTAGGGTAGAAGTCTCAGCTGAAGGCAAGATATTGCTAATAACCCAGGGTGATGGAATGGCTGCTGAGGATGAAGTTCCTGTAGTAGAGGATATGATCGTGGGGAAAGTCACAAGGTATATTCCATTTGTTGGTTTCATCGTCAATGTAGATACTTTGAGATTCGCACTTGCATCAGTAAAGTAGGGATTGAACAGTTTTTCAGACCGTATGTGAAAAGCGGCTTGCAGGCAAAAAAAGCTTCAGACAAAAAAAACTTCTTGAAAATTAACAATCCATTATCTATAATGGGTAAATGAAAGTTAAGTTTGTGGTTGAAAGTCCAAGCCAGTCGCAGGCAAAAGGATCCACGTAAGTCAGGCTAATGGCCCGACAATCATGGTGCGGTTTAGATGTTAGTCCTGCCAGAAATGAGAGGGTTAGTAGTGAGAGGTTGAGTCCGGGTAGCAAAAGCTCCAGCAGGCGAGTGTGGGGTCAAAGACCAGGTCAATTAACTTTCAAAAAGCAGTATCGCAAGATACTGCTTTCTTAATACAATTGAATGTTAAGTATTTATCATGAAAACGTTACAATTACACTTTTTTAGAATGAATATAATTATCAGTTGTAATATTTCGCATTTTAATGAGATTTTCAATAAAAATTGGTGTTTGTCGGAAACTTTATTTTACTTGAAAACTGTTACTAATTTTAGTACAGAGCAGAAAATAGCCATAAATAAGCGTCAATCTGTTATAAAAACTGTATCGAACTGTTTTTGAGCTATGATTAAGAAAATATATATTTTGATTTGTCAAGAGTATATCGGATATTTTATAGTTGTCGGAATATTTCGAGCGCGTGAAAAAAGCTTAACAAAGGCTTGAAGTTATTGTATACTTTCATTGTAAGCAAAAGACACTTGGTGAATGAGCCCGGGAATGGGTATAGGAGGAATTCAATTGTTCAAAGAATGGGAAGGTTTTGTTGCCGGAGATTGGCAGAACGAAATCAATGTCAGAGATTTCATACAGAAGAACTACACAGTATATGAGGGTGACGACAAGTTCCTCGCAGGACCGACTGAGAACACAAAGAAGGTCTGGGAAATATCCTCGAAGCTCATAGTCAAGGAAATAAAGGAAGGAATACTTGGTGTAGATACAGACAAGGTTTCCGGAATTAACAATTTTGAAGCAGGCTACATTGACAAGGACCATGAAAGTATAGTTGGACTTCAGACCGATGCACCGCTGAAGAGAATGATGAATCCTTACGGTGGATACAGGATGGTTGAACAGTCCCTTGAAGCATACGGCTACGAGGTAAACCCGGATGTAGCGAAGTACTTCCCTGCATTCAGGAAGACTCACAACCAGGGCGTATTCCATGCATACAGTGATGAGACAAAGGCAGCGAGATCCTCAGGACTTCTGACCGGACTCCCTGATGCATATGGAAGGGGAAGAATAATAGGTGACTACAGAAGGATAGCTCTCTATGGTATAGACAAGCTGATAGCTGAGAAGAAGAAGGACCTGAAGAATGCCAGAGGCGCAATGCTCGATGACCTTATAAGGCAGAGAGAAGAGCTGAATGAGCAGATCATCGCACTTGGAGACATCAAGGCAATGGCAGCGAAGTACGGCTGTGACATATCAGTTCCTGCAAAGAACGCCAAGGAAGCTGTACAGTGGCTCTATTTCGGATATCTTGCAGCTGTCAAGGAAAATAACGGCGCTGCAATGTCTCTCGGAAGAACAAGCACGTTCCTTGATGTTTACCTGGAGAAAGACCTGAAGGATGGCGTGATAACTGAAGCTGAAGCTCAGGAGTACATAGACCAGTTCGTAATAAAGCTCAGACTTGTCAGGCACCTCAGGACCCCTGAGTACAATGACCTGTTTGCCGGAGACCCAACATGGGTAACTGAGTCAATAGGAGGAGTAGGAATAGACGGAAGGCCTCTTGTTACAAAGTCTTCATTCAGGTTCCTGCACACACTCATCAACCTGGGAACTTCACCTGAGCCAAACATGACAGTTCTCTGGTCACAGGACCTCCCAGAAAACTTCAAGAAGTACTGTGCAGACATGTCGATAAAGACTGATTCAATTCAGTATGAGAATGATGACATAATGAGACCCGGATATGGCGACGACTATGCGATAGCGTGCTGCGTATCTGCGATGACAGTTGGAAAGCAGATGCAGTTCTTCGGTGCAAGGTGCAACCTTGCGAAGTCCCTTCTATATGCTATAAACGGCGGAGTGGATGAAAAGACCGGAAAGACTGTAATCAAGGGACTTGAACCGATAAAGGGCGACGAGCTCGATTACGAGACAGTTGCTGAAAAGTTCAACACAGTACTTGAGTATGTTGCAGACCTGTATGTCAACACAATGAATATAATCCACTATATGCATGACAAGTATGCGTATGAGGCAGGACAGCTTGCCCTTCATGATACTGACGTACAGAGACTGATGGCATTCGGAGTGGCAGGATTGTCTGTTGCGGCGGATTCACTGTCTGCTATCAAGTACGCTAAGGTAAAGGCAATAAGGAACGAGGGCGGACTTGCTACTGACTTTGAAATCGAAGGATCATTCCCTAAGTTCGGAAACGACGACGACAGGGTTGATGATATAGCGGTAGCTCTTACTGAGAAGTTCTCAAGCGAGCTCAAGAAGCACCCGACCTACAGGAATGCAAAGCATACTCTCTCAGTCCTGACAATCACTTCAAACGTGGTTTATGGAAAGAAGACAGGCTCGACACCTGATGGAAGAAAGGCTGGAGAAGCACTTGCACCAGGAGCTAACCCAATGCACGGCAGAGACCTCGAGGGTGCGCTTGCATCACTCAACTCTGTTGCAAAAATACCTTATGTAGGCAACTGCGAGGATGGAGTATCCAATACATTCTCTATCGTTCCAGATGCGCTTGGAAAGACCGAACTCGAAAGAGTCAACAACCTTGCATCAGTGCTTGACGGATATTTTGCACAGAAGGCTCATCACCTGAACGTAAATGTCCTTAACAGGGCGAAGCTTGAGGATGCTATGGAGCATCCTGAAAAGTACCCTACACTGACAATCAGGGTATCAGGTTATGCGGTTAACTTCAACAGGCTTTCAAGAGAGCAGCAGATGGAAGTAATTTCAAGGACATTCCACGAAAAGATGTAGATAGAAACATTGAAAAGGGCTCCTTTATGGGGTCCTTCCCCCTTTCTATGAGTATTATTTTGTTGTATGATGTACAGATAATGATTTATTGAGGTGAGGCATATGAAGGGCAGGATACATTCGATGGAGAGCATGGGTCTTGTGGACGGACCGGGAATAAGGGTTGTAGTGTTCCTGCAGGGCTGCAAGCTGAGATGTCTGTATTGCCATAACCCGGATACTTGGCTTATGGGAGGCGGAGAACTCATTGAGGCTGCCGACCTGGTTAAAAAGATAAAGAGATTCAAGCCTTATTTCGAGAAATCAGGTGGAGGAGTCACATTTTCAGGCGGAGAGCCGCTGATGCAGCCGGAATTTCTCCTGGAATGTCTAAAGCTTTGCAGGCAGGAGGGCATCCATACTGTGATAGACACTGCAGGCTACGGCTTCGGAGAATACTCAGAGATACTTGAAAATACAGATATGGTTCTGTTCGACATGAAGCACATCGACCCTGAAAACTATATGCTTCTTACAGGGAGAACCGGAAGCACATCACTTAGGTTCCTTGATGCGGTCCAGGAGGCTGGGGTAAAGATGTGGATAAGACATGTTGTAGTCCCGGGAATAACAGACGGAGAGGATCATATAAGACGCCTGGCTGATAAGCTTAAGCCGATCAAGGGCGTGATAAAGGTTGAGCTTCTGCCGTATCATACGCTTGGTCAGAACAAGTACGAGGAGATGCACATCAAGTACAAGCTTGACGGAGTTGAACCGATGGACAAGGAACAGTGCAACCATCTGACCGAGATCCTGTTTGAGGAGCTGGGAGAGGATTACTATCTCGAATCCAACAAATGATCCTATGGAATGACTGAAAAGTGAGTGATTAGGGTATAAAGCAAATGCCCCGGCATACGCCGGGGCATTACATTTTCTATGCCTCTTCCTCGAACTGGTCCTTGCCTACTCCGCAAAGCGGGCAAACCCAATCTGCTGGTAGATCGTCGAAGCTTGTTCCTGGAGCAACTCCGTTTTCCTCGTCACCTACTGCAGGATCATATACATATCCGCAAACTGTACAAACATAGCTCTTCATTCCATATCCCTCCCTTTTAAAAGTAGCGTGTTGATATTGATTGAAGAATCAACAACTCATATAGATTATAGAGTACTTATAGACGTATTTTCAATAGCTTGGATGTTGTTTAACACTTTATTCTTATTTGAATGTTATTTGCAGGTAATCTATAATAGACAACGCGGGGTGATTTCATGATTGATACGATATTCGGAAAGCCTGGAGATGAAAAGAGGACCTTCTACAAGGGTCTTATGACAATTGCCATTCCAGTGGTAATACAGAATCTCCTGAGCTCTTCACTCAATATGGTTGACAACCTGATGATAGGAAGGCTTGGAGAAAATTCCATAGCTGCTGTCGGACTTGCCAACCAGGTTTTTTTCATATACAGTCTCATAATCTTCGGGCTTTCAAGCGGAGCCTCGATATTCTATGCACAGCATCATGGAAGCAAGGATTATTCAAGCCTTAGAAGATTCCTTGGAATGGCAAGTGCCATCGCATTGTCTGCAGCCATGGTATTTACTGCTGCTGCTGTCATTTTTCCGGGTGCGCTTCTAAGGATATTCACGACAGAGCCTGATGTCATTGCAGACGGTACGGCATACCTGAGGATAGTAGGTCTGAGCTATGCTCTCAACAGCCTTTCGTTCTCGCTTGTCTTTGCGCTTAGGGCGACAAACCAGGCGATGGTGCCTATGGCAGCAAGCTCAGTTGCCCTGGCTACCAACACAGTCCTTAATTACATACTTATCAACGGACATTTGGGATTTCCCGCACTCGGAGTATCAGGAGCAGCCATTGCGACTGTAATTGCCAGGGTGATTGAATTCGTTATCCTGATAAGGGCGGTTTATGGCAGGGACAATGTACTGAAGGCAAAGCTTTCAGAGCTCTTATCGTTCACAAAGGCAGACATGTCAAAGTTCTTCAAGGTCGCATCCCCGGTAATCATCAACGAATCCATGTGGGCTGCAGGAATTGTAATGTATAATTTTTCATACTCTAAGATAGGTGTTGATGCGTTCGCATCTGTCCAGATAACAAATGTTGTCAGTCAGCTATTCTACGTATTCGCCTTCGGAGTCTGCAATGCAGCATCAATAATGATCGGCAACAGGATAGGAGAGGAAAGATACGACCTGGTCAAGGATTACTCAAGACGGATAATGAGGCTAACACTCTTTCTGGGGCTATCGACATCAGGACTCATGCTTCTGCTGAAGGGACCCATCCTGTCGCTTTACAGCGTAGCTCCTGATACACTTGCCAATACAGGTGTCCTGCTGACTATTGTTGCAGCAATAATTCCGGTTAGGATATTCAATGTGCTGTTTGTGGTAGGGTTCTTCAGGGGCGGAGGGGACACCAGGTTTGCCATGGGAGCTGAGCTTATAAGCCTTTGGATCGTAGGGGTACCTGCAGTGGCAGCTGCCGCACTTATTTTCAGGCTGCCTGTAACCGTGGCATACTCGCTGTCGATAGCAGAGGACCTGGTTAAGTTCGCACTTTGCTACCCGAGATACCGTTCAGGAAACTGGTTCAGGCGGGTAATATGACATTTTCAATGGCACTGAATTTCTCAAATTGGAAATAATCGATGAAGAAGGACCGGATCATTTATGATATGCTCCCTTTATGAGAGACAGTGAAAAAGAAAACCACTGTTAATCATGAAGGGAGCTTTTATTATGTCTCATAGGACAAAGGGATCTCCAGAAGAGAAGGTAGCTTTAATACAGAGATACCTGAAGGGGGAAATATCTGCAGCAATGGCTTCCGAGGTGGCAGGAGTAAATCGGGAGTCGTTTAGAGAATGGATCCGTCTATATAAACAAGAAGGTCTTAGCGGATTGCTCAACACAGGGAAGAACCGTGAATATAGTCCAGAACTGAAAAGAGACGCTGTGGAAGCTTATCTTTCAGGGGAAGGTAGCTATTACTCAATCTGCTTAAAATTCAAAATTCGTTCAAAACATCAACTACGTAATTGGATAAGGTTGTATAATAGCGGCAAGAATCTCAAAAATATGAGTGGAGGAAGCCGCATGAAGAGTTCACGGAAAACTACCCTGGAAGAGCGTGTTCAGATAGTCAAGGATTGTATTGAATCCGGATACGACTATGGATCAATTGCAAAGAAGTACAATGTCGGATATCAGCAGGTCTATACTTGGGTTAAGAAATATGCCGAGAAGGGCGATTCCGGCCTTAAGGACCTGAGAGGACGCCGTAAAAAGGACCAGGAGGCTCGAACTCCTGAAGAAGAAGCTAAGATAACAATAGCAAAGCTGGAGCATGAAAACTACATGTTGAGGATGGAACGAGACCTGCTAAAAAAATTGGAGGAATTGGAGAGGAGGGATGCCTTTCGCAAGTAAGGCAAGGGAAA
>NZ_JAGGKC010000033.1 GCF_017873395.1 Youngiibacter multivorans
TTTTATCTGGATAGATACGGTATTCATAGGCTTTATGCTGCAGCACTGCACTCACCTCCAGAGATGTCAAAGCTTGAACTGTCTCATTTCTTTTTATGAACCTGTATGTACCTGCGAATTTGCTCCTCGGTGTTTTCAATCTGCAGATGCACATAATCATTATGCGTTTCCATCTACAGAATATACAAATCGTTGTCATCAGCAATCAGATTTAACAAATCCTTCACATATTTCCGCTTGTCTGATCAGATATCATATTGGTACATTACGAGCCAGACCATATGGTACTGGATCGTATAGACATATCCTCATCCATAATGTATTTTGAAATAAGAACACCTCTGATCCGTTTAGCATTTGAATAATGCATAGCTATTATTCAAGGTGTTTTGTGGTAATCATTACTTGATATATGCTAATGTTCTAAGCACTGTTTATTTCTTGATTTCGCTTGCTAACTCACGACTGAAGTCACGAGTTTGCGCAAGCTTTTTCATCAAGAAGGCTGATGTTATCACTATAAGCATCGGCGGAAACAACATCATGGATGCAGGCGAGAACTTCTTCTCTTCACTGAACAATACTATCGCTGAAGCCAACACTGTCGATTTTGTTGCAGATTATCCCAAGATCATCGCTGCAATAAGGGCATTAAATACTGGTGCACGGATCATTGTACAGACTCTATACAACCCCTTCAATACCATCGCGATTTCAGTCTATGAGGGAGACCCTGCTCTTCAGGCTGAAACCGAAGAATACATCTCAAGGGTAAATGCAGCAATTAATTCAGTCAGTGATACCAAGTACACAGTAGTCGACATCCACAAGCTTTTTCTCGAGAGTTATGCGAATAAAGGCCTCATGGGTAATATCACTTATTTCTATCCAGCTGCATGGCTTAAGTTCACAAGAGACCCTCATCCTAACCAGACAGGTGAAAACCTTATTGGAAGTAAAGTCATCGCCGCATATTAGGTGGAGTTGATCACCCACTGGCATGTCAGGATTCATTAGGTTACATATGTTCCAATTATCTATTTGTCTTTCATCTGACTTTACGAAAAGCAAAAAAGATCAGCCGATTATGGCTGATCTTTTTTTGCTATACCTGAGTTGTAAGGAATATCGGAACTGTCATGTGTCCAATCTGGTCCTGAAGCTCCTCGATTCCATCCAGATGCATGTCCTCGTCTCCAAGTATGCTTTCCAGGAGCTCCCTGGTTGCGAAGTCCCTGACTTCTCCAGCAAGTACTATGGCATCATTATATGCCTTTATGGCACCTAATTCTGCAGCGTGGTCGCTTGCGAGCTGCTTGCTGATGTCGCTTCCGATCTTTATCGGAGCCAGGTTGCTTACTATCGGAATCCCTTCAAGGAAAAGTATCCTTCCGATCAGCTTTTCAGCATGCTTCATCTCATCGATGGCACGTTTTTCAAAATGCTTGTGCAGCTTCTCATAGCCCCAATTGGCACTCATTTCAGAATGTACCATGTACTGGTTGACAGCACCAAGTTCATCGGAGAGCAGTGCATTGAGAGCGGTTAATAAATCAGAATTTCCTTTCATTTCCAATCCCCCTATTCTTTTTTGCGGTATGAAACAATCAATATTTGAATGACTGTGGGTACTTTAAAGCCTATTTGCCCTGATTATCAATGATATCCCTTAATGTGAGCAGTCCTTCCATTGACTTTGGAAAACCGGAGGTAGGTGCCACAAGGAGTATCGCATGCTCAATCTCTTCTTTAGTACAGCCAGCCTTCAATGCCTTCAGAATATGGGTCCTCAGTGCGTACTCATACTGGCCTTCAGTTGAAAGTGCAACCTTGATGAGCCATCTGGTCTTCTCATCAAGCGGTCCACCCTTTTCATGTACTAATTCGCCATATTTTTTATATGCTTCGTAGATTTCTCCATGATTCTTGGTCAGATATTCCAGATTTTCCCTTATGGCTTCACTGTTCTCAACCTGTCTGTCCACTACCATTCCCCCTTTCCATCCTACCCTGATTATACTACCCGGAGGATACGAAGTTATCCTGATGTGAATAGTTCAAAGATAATTAACATAAATCACCCTTTGTTCATATGATTAAATACCAGATTACTCTCCGTATATGAGGTCATGCAGCAGCTCCCTGTTCTTTGCGAGGTTTATTGAAACCACACTTCTGCCGTCCATATTGGCATATTTCCAGGTGTTGTCGAATGGTATCCGTCCGTTTCCTGTTGACAGGTCTGATGACTTCATCACATCAAGTCCGAGGCTTAACATTGTCTCTGGCGTGATGTTGGTCTTCGCATGCTTGAATACATTGTTCAGGAGGGAAGGAAGCTTCAACGGACTGAGGTCAGTCCTTACCTTCGAGTAGATTGCCATCAGCACTTCCCTTTGTCTCCTTGTCCTTCCGAAATCCCCGTCTCCGGTCTTTCTGTTCCTGCTGTGTACAAGCGCCTGTTCTCCGTTCAGCTTTTGCATACCGTCTTTAACAACAACCTTAGCAGAGCTTCCTCCATTGATAAACTGGGCCTCTTTTTTGGTCAGGTTTACCTCTACGCCTCCAAGCTCGTCCACTATGCTTTCAAAACCCTCGAAATCCACCAGCACATAGTTCTGTATGTCCAGGCCGAAGTTCTCGTTCACAGTATTTATGAGAAGTCCAATCCCCCCGTAGGAATATGCTGCATTGATCCTGTTGAAGCCGACACCGGGAATGTTTATCCAGACATCACGCATGAATGAGACAAGACTTATGCTTCCTGTCCTCTTGTTGTAGGACACAAGGAGACAGCTGTCAGACCTTCCGTTTCCTGCTTCCCCTTCCCTAAGGTCAGAGCCTACAAGCATGATATTCAAAACATCCTCATCTATCCTGTCCTTCTTGTATATCGGCACATCTTCAGAGCCAATGACATCCACTTCATAGTCCACATCGATGTCATGAGGCGTCCCAATAATCTCTTCAAGCTGAGGCGTCTCAGGCGATAAGGTGGGCGCTGGTCCGTTATCCACTATTTCAACTGGGTCTTTCGCAAGACTAAGTGTCCTGAAGTAAAGGTAGCCAGCTGCTCCCGCTGCAAGCAGCAATAAAGCCAGTATGACCATTAGAACCCTTCTTCCCATACTTCCGCCCTTATTTCCATTTTCTCTCATATCATCATCTCCATGTATATTCCATTAATTTGCTTCCTTCTGTCTTTATCCATTCTATCACTTCATAATATCACTGGAATCTACGTTTCGGTTACAAATTACCCAGATTCTATATCCGCAAGCCTTTGCTGCCAGCCGATTAACATACAATGATTCCAGTGTCTGGTATTTTAACCAAATCCAGAAGAAGCCCTGCTGCATTTCTTTGCAGCAGGGCTAACTGAATGTCAGTCTCCAAACATGGCTCCGATGTCTTCATGTCCGATATTCTCCAGATGGAATTCATAGTCGCTATACCTTGAATCAGGCGGCAATGTATTCCTGACATAGGTAGTTAGTCCAATTTCAGCCTGTACCATGCCTTCGCCTGCGTCCTGGAGCCTTATCGAATCAACCTGAATGTTCTGACCGGTTATTTTTTCAGCATCCTCAATAAAAGAGATAATATCCTTTGCCAACCCTTCGGCAATGAAAGTAATGGAAATTCTCGCAGCTTCGCTTTTTGGAACACTGACCTTATCATCCTTAGCTTTTTCAGCAGCCTCATCAAAGGCTATATGGATCGGAGCTATTCCTTTTATCGCTGAAAACACGTAGAAGTCATAAACTAGCTGAGCTGTGTCGAGATTGTCAGGCACAACTTCACTAAAGCCTGAAATCTTTTCTTCATACCCCCCGATCTTCTTTTCAAGTGCTTTTGCTGAAAGATTGTCAGCTTCAAGCTGATTTTTAAGACTTATGTTTTCTTCACTTGCCTTTGACATCTCGCTTAATGCCTGGATCTTTGGTACTCCGAAAAAACCAAGTAGGAATATGTTTATGGATATGAAGAAGGCGAATATTGCGGCCCTTTGCAGCCGGATCTTCTTATTGTCCATCGGTTGCCTCCCTGTATTTCAGCTCCAGGCGGAACGTCTCTATGGAGTCATCCATCTCGAGGAATGATAATTGAAGCGGCTCGAAGACGCCAGTATCGTTTATCGCAAGCACAAGCCTAGCAGCATCAAGTGTGCTGCCCTGAATTTCCCTCATCCTGAATTCGATGTCCATTCCTGTCCTGTCTATGGCTATTGAATCAATGCCTATGGTAGAAGGTATGCTTTTCTGGATCAGATGCAGCTTTCCGACAAGGTCGTAATCTTCATTTTTCAGGTATTCAATTACCATTATCTTGCCTTCCAGAGCTGCAGCCTTTTCCTTAAGGGCAGCAAGTGCGGCTTCAGCCGCTATAACCTCAGAAGAAGATACCTGGGCAGTCTTCAGTTCAAGCCTTGACCTTAATATACTTTCCATCCCAAGCAAACCGACCTGCAGTAACAGTGTCAGCATCGTCATTGCAGCTATCCTATGAAGCATGGTCCTGCAGAATGGAGTGCTCTGGCATCTGCTTCCCGGATATGCATAGTCCAGCTGTTTGCCGAGTATGACCTCGCTTTCCTTCTGTATCCCGTACAGGTATACGTCTTTCTGCTTCAGCTTGCCTGAATGCTCTGAAATCAGGATACTTCCATCATAGGACAATTCAATTGATGCCCTCACTCTTTCAGCAGGATCTGAATCTCCTATTATTTCAAGCATCGCTACAGTCTCCCCGAAATTCTGCTTTGAGTAGAAATTAAGGTAATACATGATATTTTCAGTGATGCTGTGGAAATCAATACTTTCTGACTCTCCTGACCCTTCCTGTTCAAAGGAAGCCTGCAGGAAGAGGCTATTCCCCCTTACTATGGCAATAGAAGCCTTTGAACTGGAAATCCTGACTATTGCGGCACTCTTTCCTTTTGCTGCAAAACCAAGGTTCATCATGAGCTCCTGCATGGTGAAAATGTGTTCAACCTTCAGTGAGCAGAGTTCAATGAAATTCCTGATTCCACGTATGCTCTCCCTTCTCGCTGCAGCAAGGATCATGGTCATCTCATTATTCTGCTTTTCTCTTGAAATTACCCTGTAATCCACTGAGTAGTCACCGTGGTCAAGGGCGAAGTATTCCGATGCATTTGTCCTGACAAAGCCTTCGATGTCTCTTGGCTTCATTACGGGTGTGGTTACTCCCTTGACGACTGTATTCTCATCATCAAGGATAGCTGTCACCTTCTTGAGATTGCAGCTGTTCCTTTCCAGAAAAAACCTGACATCTTCAGGAGATGTAATATCCTGGGAGTCCAATATTTCAATGGTCCTGCCCTTTCTCAAAAGCAGGATCTCCTTGCTTTCATTTGAAAACCTGATTATTAGTTCTTTCATGTTTTTCCCCTCTACCCGATATTCTGGGAAATGGTAAGTATCGGTACGGCAATGGCAATTATGATGAAGCCTACTATTCCGCCAATGATGAGGATCAGAAGCGGCTCGATCCTTGCAGTGAGCCTTGCAAGAGACTGCTCCACCTTCCTGTCGTAAGCGGCAGCTACCTTGTACAGCATCTCGTCAAGCCTGCCTGTCTCCTGTCCTACCCTCATGAGACTGTAAACCATAGGTTCGAAAAGATCCTCAGCCTCGAACGCCTCAGACATTGAGGTTCCTGACATTATTCTTACTATGGCCTTTTCAAAGCCTGCCTCGACATATCTGTTCCTGATGATATCCTTTGTGGCATTCAGAGCCGTAAACAGAGGTATTCCTGACTTTAGGAATACACCCAGGCTTCTGGTAACCCTTGATATTATGACTTGTCTCCTGAATTCTCCCATGAGCGGCACCCTTAGTGACAGTGAATCCCGTATGTCCCGAACCTTCAGGCTGTCCCTTGTAAGGATAAGTGCAATAACAGCTGCAGAAATTCCAATCAGCATAACGGGCCAGTGATTTTCAAACAAGCCGGCAAGGTTCAAAAGGATCCTTGTAGGAAGCGGCAGGTTTTCCATTGACTCAAACAGGTCCTTGAATGCAGGTACGATGAAGTACATGAAGAACAAGAGAGTCGCAAAGGTTGCAAATATAAGTATCTTAGGATAGACAGATGCAGCCCTTACCTTGCTTCTTACAGCTACATCCTTCTGGTAGAACTCCTCCATATTTGAGAATATGCCGTCAAGGTCCCCGGTTGATTCACCTATTCTAACCATATCCACGAGGAGATCAGGAAATTCCCCTGTTTCCTCCATCGATGCTGAGATTGCTTCACCTCTCTTCACCTGTTCAAGAAGAGCGGTGAATACCTTCTTCTTTTTTGGATCCTTTGCCTGCTCCTCCAGTATTTCAAGGCTCAGCACGACATTTACCCCGGACTGCAGCATCATTGCCATATGACCGCAGAAGTCCGCTGCATCCTGCTCACGAATCAGCTTTCTCCTTGTTATCAGTTTTTTCTCCTTCTTTTCATCCAAAGAAACAGGTGTAATAGACAACGCTCTCAGGTTATCAAAAGCAGAGGCGGTGTCAGGAGCTGACAAAACGCCTTTTACCATATTCCTTTTTTCATTCCAGCCCTTGTATCTGTAGCTTGGCATTTTCTCACACCCTAATATGTAGTACGGATAAGCTCCTCTATGGTAGTAGACCCTTCAATGACTTTCGCTATGCATGATTCACGCAGTGTCCTCATGCCGCCTGATATAGCCAGTTTCTCGATCTCTAAGTCCGAGGCCCCGTCAGCGATCAGGTTTCGTATTCCTTCTCCTGCCTCCATGACCTCGAATACCGCTTCACGGCCCTTATAGCCCTTCATTCCGCATGCCGGGCATCCTTCGGCTCTGGATAGCATTGCGTCTCCCGTCAAGGAAAGCAGCCTCTTCTCAGCCTCTGTGGCAGGTGTCTTACTTGAGCAGGCCTGACAAACCTTCCTGACAAGCCTTTGGGAAATGACTCCTGCAAGCGTGGAGCTCAACAGGAACTCCTCTATGCCCATATCACGCAGTCTGGTTATCGTTGATGCTGCATTGTTGGTATGGATCGTCGAGAAAACAAGATGGCCGGTGAGTGCAGCTCGTACTGAAATCTCAGCGGTTTCGTCATCCCTCACCTCTCCGACCAGGACGATATCAGGATCCTGCCTGAGTATGCTCCTCAGTCCTGTGGCGAAAGTGAATCCAACACGGCTGTTCACCTGCATCTGGTTTATACCTTCAAGGTTGTATTCAACGGGGTCTTCTATGGTCACAATGTTCTTCCTGGAATCATTGACCTCCTTCATGAAGGAGTACAGTGTAGTGGTCTTTCCGCTTCCGGTAGGCCCGCAAAGGAGGACCATTCCATACGGACGCCTGATCATCCTGCTGATGGATTCCTTCTCAGCTTCTGTGAAGCCCAGTGAGTTAAGGTCCAGCAGTGAGTCATCACGTCCCAGGAGCCTTATGACCATCTTTTCTCCGTATATCCCTGGCACTATGGATACCCTCATGTCTATCGATGATATACCGATCCTGTATAGGAATCTTCCGTCCTGAGGAACACGCTTCTCCGATATGTTGAGGTTAGACATAATCTTGATCCTGCTCACTACAGGCTCAAGGATACCCATGTCAGTCCGGAGCATCTCCTCAAGGAAGCCGTCGATCCTGTACCTCACCCTCAGTTCCTTTTCACCTGGCTCAATATGTATGTCAGATGCCTTGTTCATTACCGCATTTTCAAGCACAGTGTCTATGAATCTTACTACAGGCGCATCCGGACTGTTTATTTCACCGGTCTTTGCCTGGATGCTTCTTGTTGAAGAAGCTCTTCTGAAGCTCTCGGCAGCATTTTTTGCCTTCTCCTTGCCATAGTGCTTCTCTATGCTCCCAAGCACCTTTTCCCTTGCAGAGATTGCCGGCTTGACAACATACCCTGTGGCCATCCTTATATCCTCGATGGCAAAATAGTTGGAAGGGTCACTCATGGCTACAGTAAGCTGCCCGTTATCAACCCGTAGAGGCAATGCCTCATATTTCCTAGCAAGACGTTCAGGCATAAGGCTTAAAGTCTCAGGCCGTATATGAACCTCGTCGAGGTCAATGAGGGGAACGTTAAGCTGGTTCTTTACCGCATGGAGCATTTCATCATAGGTGACAAGTCCCTGTCCGACCAGAATGTCTCCGAGTCGCCTGCCGCTTTCTTTTTGCAGCTTAAGCGCAGACTCGATGTCATTCCCGGTGACAAGTCCTTCTGAAACCAATATTTCACCAAGTCTCTTTTTAGAAGCCATCTCTTTACCTTCTTTCAATATATGTCAAAGTATGAATCGTTGAACTTCAGCTCATTGGTCAAAGCAGCACTTTCATCAAGGTACCTGTACTGAAAGGAGAATGAAGCATTCGCTCCGCTCAGGTTCCTTTTGTTCTCAATCCTCAGGTCAAGGGAAGTGTCTCTTGTCATCCCCTCGAAATACATCATCGGAACGGTATCTGCAGACCCTTTCCCGTTGAACTGATTTAGGCTTTCATTGTATCCGAAAGAGTAAAGCAGCAAGGTACCCTGATAAAGATTAACCTGAACTGGAGACTTGCTTGATGATTGCACGATTTCAATCCTGTCCGGCACGTAATCCAGCACCTGTGGCTCTGCAATTACAGCTCCACCTTCATCCTTCAGTCTTACAAGCTTACCGTTTTCAAGGTCAACGTAGAGCAAATAGTTAGGACTTGCAATTACTGAAGGCGGAATCTGGTACCCGAAGCTCCTCTTTCCAGACCTTAGCCTGTTTGTAATATCAAGTTTATAGGGTTTCCCGTCAGCTGTGAAATCCACCTTGAATCCCAAAGTTGGTGCGGTAACTGTCTCTTCGATGATAAAAGACCCTATACGTCCTTCAAGGAATGTCCTGACCAAGCCATCCTTACCTGTCCTTGAAAGTGTTCCTGAACTCTGGTCAAAGGAATAACTTACTATACTTCCATCTGTAAGCATAAGGCTTGAAGTCCCACTGGCTTCACTTATATCAGCAACATCAAGATACTGAAGGTCATACATCAGCATTTCCTGAAGAAACCTTATATCCTGCCTCATAGTCACATCAAGCTCAGTCTCCTTAGCCTGTACACCGGTCATCAGCATGAGCGTATATGCGATTCCAAGAACGAAAGTTCCAACTGACATGGCAACAAGCACTTCTACAAGAGTAAAGCCTCTCTTCCTAGTCATCGCTAAAGCTCCTTTCATACGCAATTATCTGGAATTCTTCCACGTCTGAAGAGCTGTTCACGAGGAATCTGGCTGAAGCTATTATCCTAAAGCTCCTTCCGCTCGAATCCTTTGCATAGCAGTCAATCTCAAAGGTTTCTCCTGACCTTGAGACAGTTGCACTGACGATCGCACCATTATAAAATTTTTCTGTTTCAGTCTGTGGAAGCATTACTTCAGAAGGAACAGGCAATCCACCTGAAATTGCCTCATGGATACTGAACAGGCTTTCCTCGACTCCTGCCTGAGCAGCATACGATAGCAATATCCGCTTTTCCTGGCTTTCCCTATTCTTTAGGTCAGAATACACCATGGTGAACATAGCTGCTCCAAGGGTTGTGACCATGAACATGGCGAGGATGACTACCAGAAGTGCATACCCCTTCTGCTTCGATTGCCTGCGCATCAAGACTCATCCCTCCTATTTCCTGAATGCATAGTATTTGGTGCTCAGCTTCTTTTCATAATTCCCATATGTTACTTTAACTTCTACTGTGTACAGTCGCGCCACTTCTCCAGCTTCATCCGACACCACAGCTTCATCAGCACCGCTAAGTATCCTGTAGTCTAAAATGAATCCATCAACCTCCTGATCAGTTATGAATACTCCCGAAGGTGAAACAGAGAGGTTGTCAGGCTCAGCAAGAAGTGATTCAATCCTGTTTTCAGCTAAAGTCAAGGCTTCCTGTGCAATACGGCTGCTGTCCCTCGCCTTTAAAAGGGAGTTTGAAAGAGAATAAAAGCCCACTACAAGAAGACTTGCAATCGCAAGCGCAACAATTGTCTCTATGAGGCTGTAGCCCTTGACCTTCTTCAATGTCTTCTCTCCTTATCCAAGAAAGACCACTTCGAAAGTGGTCTCACTCACGAAGTGGTCTTCAAACCACATGGTTATGTATTAGGATTATGTTGTTGGTGCTGGTACTGGTGCTCCTTCAGGTACAACTTCGACTACAAAATTGTCAAATGTCTTTACATATTTAGTGGTGTCTTCTGATTCTCCTAGAAGTGTTACTAGTTTTTCTAAACCTTTTTCTGATACTCCGCTTACTGTCAAAGTATTAGTGTCGGTGCCATTGGTAAATGCATAAGTTCCGCCCCATGGATTTTCATCCTTTACACCGAGCTTGCTCATTTCATCTTTAAGCTGTATCTGAGTCGGATATTTGCCTTCGCTTACATAATAAGTGAGGGTTGCTGTCTGGTATGCCCTGATATCTGCAAGGGCTGCTGTTGCCTTGCTCTTCTCTATTGCTCCAAGAGCTGCCGGAGTAACGATGGTAGCGAGTACGGCTATGATTGCGGTTACGATAAGCAGTTCAACCAGTGTGAAACCCTTCTGTTTTTTCATTGTCTTCTTCATGCAAGAAACCCCTTTCGATTCTGTTAGATGTTTGTGTCGGTTTTGAAAGAACTTTTCAATAATTTTTATAATTTCATCTGTCCAACCTAATCTCATATCCAAAATAGATGTTCTTCCTGAAGTATTTGAAAGGAACAAATTATATTCAGAGAATTACTATCAGTAGATAATCAATATAAATTTGTACAGAAAATCAATGATAAAAATATAGCATGACTTTCAGACTTTTACAACAAATGGTAAATATTGATATTTTACCTATTGTTAAATTATTTATTTATATATTTAGTATAACTTCAATAATGAATCTGCTATTTTGACCGAATCCGTCTTAAAATTATTAGAATTACGCTCGTTCTTGAAATAAACAATAAGTTTTTGACAATCTGTCTTTTTGTCAGGTTATGTGTCGAAAAATTGCTCTTCAAAAAGCTGAAAGGTAGGCCTTAACTGCCTCCTGGCCTATCAGTAGAGCGACATAGAAGCCAAGTATAAGGAACGGTCCGAATGGAACTGAATCCCTTCTCCCCATTTTTCTTGATACCAGAAGGTATGTCCCGACCATTCCGCCGGCGATGCTTGCTATGAAGAAGGCAAAGGCTGTAAGGCTTGGTCCCAGCAGCATTCCGATGATAAGGAGAAGCCATGCGTCACCCCAGCCCATACCACCTCTTGTAACAACTATTACAAGAGCTATAAGAGAGAAGCCTGCCAATCCGGAAAGGATGTTTCCTATTACATCGCCATTAGAGAACTGCAGGTAGGCGAGAAAAATGAATGCTATAAAAAGGCCGAACCAGATGGTGACATTGAAGATGTCCTGGTACCTGAAGTCCAATATCCCGATTACTATGAATAGCGATGCCGCTATTGCGAATATGATTGACTCAAGGCTCCAGCCAAACCGGAGATATATCAGAGTGAACAATATCCCGTTTACGAGCTCAACAATAGGATACTGCGGAGAGATCCTCTTTCCGCAGTATCCGCATTTGCCTTTTAAAAACATGTAACTTGCTATAGGTATAAGATGTATCGGCTTGAGCCTCGTCCCGCATTCGTTGCATCTGCTTGACGGGAAGGCTATGTTTTCACCGAGTGGAAGCCTGAAAATAAGGACGTTCAGGAACGAGCCTATGATCAGGCCGTATATGAGAAAAAGTAAAGCCATAATGTTCTCCGTTCTGTTTTATCAGCCTGTAACCAGCCGTATGTTCATTGTCATTTCCTTCAGGACCGCTTCCCTGTCATGTGCAAAGGCAAGTGCGGTTTCCCTTGTGATCTTCTTGTTCTCGAAAAGCTTCAGGATGGCTCCGTCCATAGTCTTCATTCCAGCCCCAGAACCTGTCTGGATCTGATTCTGCAGCATATGGGTCTTGCCTTCCCTGATAAGGTTCCTGATTGCAGGAGTTCCTGTCATGACCTCGAAGGCAGCTTCACGTCCTGATTCATCCGCCTTCGGAAGAAGCTGCTGCGATATTATCCCCTCAAGCACCATTGATAGCTGAAGCCTTACCTGAGCCTGCTGATGGGGAGGAAACACATCTATTATTCTGTCCACTGTCTTTGCTGCACCCGAAGTATGCAGTGTCGATAGCACCAGATGCCCGGTTTCAGCTGCAGTTATGGCCGTGCTTATGGTTTCCAGGTCCCTCATCTCCCCAACAAGGATAACGTCAGGGTCCTGCCTCAGAGCTGACCTCAGTGCAGATGGGAAGCCTACTGAATCCTTGGTTATCTCCCTCTGGCTGATTACACATTTCTTGTGCTTGTGGATGTACTCCACCGGGTCCTCAAGTGTTATGATATGACCTTCCCTGGTAGTGTTTATCCTGTCTATCATGGATGCAAGGGTAGTTGATTTTCCGCTTCCTGTTGGGCCAGTTACCAGCACAAGCCCCTTCTTCAGGCCGCAGAAGATGTCAGCTACAGGTGGAAGGCCAAGCTTCTCTAATCCAGGTATGTCTGATCCTACTATCCGAAATGCAGCCGAGAGACCTCTTCTTTCCTTGAAGAAGTTCACCCTGCATCGTCCATACATGCTTGGGTATGAGTAGTCAAGTTCTCCCTTGTCAGCGAGGATCCCTCTGTCTTCCCTTGGTACTACCCTTTCCATGGTCTTTTCAATGTCTTCCTTGAGCATGTGAGAATCATCAAGCTCCCTAAGGGACCCGTTGATTCTTGCCATTGGTTTTGCACCAGGTGCCAGGTGTATGTCCGAGGCTCCCATCTGCACGGCTTTTCTAAGCAGCGTATCAATGTCCATATTCTTATCCCCTTCACCTTATGTTTTTATGCTGTCTGGTTTTCATCAGTAAGTTCTGGTCCTGAATTGATTTGCATCAAAAGATCTATTGCCTTATGCTTCTCAAGAGGCGGGCTCATCAGGTAACCCTGATAGATATCGCATCCGTTTGACTTCAGGTAATCCTTCTGCGATTTTGTTTCAACGCCTTCGGCTATAGCAACAAGGCCAATCCTGTGCGCCATTGAGATTATGTCCCTTACAATGCTGTCTTCTTCACCTGAGTCATCAATGGAGCTGATGAAGCTGCGGTCAATCTTCAGGGTATCCACCTGGAGCTCTTTCAGCCTGTGCAGTGAAGAGTAGCCAGTTCCGAAGTCATCCAGATGTATCCGTATCCCCTGGTTCCTAAGTAGCCTCAGCCTTTCATTGATTTCCTCAAAGTCACTCACAAGTATTGATTCTGTTATCTCGAGCTCAATCATCGAAGGATCGGCTCCGCATCGTTCAATGATGTCTCTGACTCCTTCAGAGAAGCAGTCCCTCATGAGCTGCACTCCAGACACATTTACCGCAACCTTTATTTCATCCTGCCCAATTGTCTTGAGCTCCCTCAGGAAAGAGCAGGCTTCCCTGAAGATCACTTCTCCAAGCTGGCAGATGATCTGCTTCCTTTCAGCTATACGGATAAATTCCATGGGCATCACAAGGCCCAGAGCCTTTGACTCAAACCTTGCAAGTGCCTCGAAGCCTGTTATCCTGTCATCTTCCATGGATACCATTGGCTGGAACATGAGATAGAACCTTCCGTCGCCTTCTCCCTGCAGAAGCTTTGAAAGCTCTTCCTCGATGGCTTCTTCCCTTTGCAGCTCATTTTCCATATAGCTGTCGAAGAACGCCAGGCTGCTGTCCTCCACATCCTTTATAGACCCCAATGAAACTGAAGCTTCCTTCAACAGCTGGTCTGCCGACTTCTGAGCCCCATCTGTATCTGAGATTCCGACCTGAACCGACATATACTTGAATGACTCATTAAGCCTGAATGGTTTTACGAAAAGGTCGTCAATCCTCATTGCAATCGCCCTTGAATCATGTCTGTTCCTGCAACCCTCATAAAGGAATACGAACCTGTCTGCAGCAAACCTGTAAAGTGTCAGACCGTTTTTAGCTAGTGTTTCCAATCTCTCTGAGATTTCCTTTACCATCCGGTCACCCGTCTCATACCCCAGGATCATGTTAATGGTCTTTAGATCGGTAAGGTTTACCATCAGCACCGCAAAATTTGTGTTCCTCATCCTTAGCAGCTTGTCTTCAAGAACCTCCTTCAGATAAAGGCTGTTCGGGAGTCCGGTTACATCATCAGTATATGCGACCTTCCAAAGCCTCTTGTCTTTCCTGTACGAGGAAAGGATCATGAATAAAAGCACTGCATATACGGTACCGAGAAGCAGTATTCCAAAATTCGAAAGCATTACGATGAGTGAATCAGTCTCCTTCATCTCGGTTCCGATAATGAGCGAACCCGCATTGGAGCCTCTGCTGTAAACAGGGACAATGACCCTGTATATGCGGTCCCAGTCCGTGCCTGCAGGAGTACTCAGCGACTTACCGTGGGATACCGCAAGCCTTTCATCCTCTTCGAGATATTTACCCTTGCTGCCCTCATCAGTACTGCTGATGATCTTGAAATCCCTGCCGGCATATGAGACAAACCTTATCGACCCGGTTCCCTTGATTTCATTAAGCAGCCTGTCAAGTTCCAGGCCGGACATCATTGTTCCGATTTCAGCCTTGCTTATCCCTGCCTGGATGAATCCTCCCTTTGAAAGTCTCAGATATCCATATTTGATATCTCCACCCTTTACTGCATCCTCCCTGATTTCTCCGACATATGAGATAAGAGTGCTGTCGAAGAATGCCTTTGCCGGATGTCCGTCTGGCGGTGAAAACCCTATATAGGCTTCATCTGCTGAATACCTTGCATTGCACTTCTCATCATATACTATGATGGAATCAACACCCATGGCTTTGGCGATGCCACTAAGGTATTCGGTAGTGTATGGCTCAGGCTCCTCAGACACTGCCTTAGCCGTCATCATGATCCTTTCAGCCAAAAGACTGTCAACAACACGTTTTGCCTCCAGAGCATTCCCGATGCTGTATGAATGTCCCCGGGTCAAGCCTGAAAGCTCCTTCTCCATGCTGCTGTAGCCCCATTCCTCTATACCTCTTATCATAAGGGTACCGATGGAGCTGAAGATTGCAGTAACAGATATTATTGAGATCAGATATGTCTTGAGGTGTGACCTCTTGAGCCTGTTTGCGTTCACTTCTCTCGTCCACCCCCCGCATCTTTGGCAATGCAGGCGAAGCCTACAGTATTAAATATTCCATATTTGATATTCAATTCATTTTTCTACAGGTCAATATGCGTTACTATTCAAGGTTTTTGATATTGTATTGATAAATGGTTATGAATACCCCAGCATTTCATATGCATATTTACTTTAATTATATATTCTTTGGTCATAACATGTAAATTGAATGTATTCTCTTAATTTCGTAATTTATTATTTAACATTTAGATAATATATTTAAAACAATTATATTATTATTCAAACTATCTTAGGGCTAAATATTGAGTGATTTTTCATCATACGCTGTACAAAGATATAATATATGTTTGATCCCATCAAAAAGCGGCCCTGAATGAGCTTCAGAGCCGCTTTGATTAAGTCGGTACAAGGTTCTGCAAATATTGCCTGCTTATCGGAGACTTTCAGTGGAAATATCTTAATTTACATATACCTGCATATTTTGTCAATTTTTGTTAAACATTTAATTATATATTCAACTGTACTTATCCTGTCATTTAGAAGCTGATTGAAATAACTTATCTCTAATCCTATATCGCTTTGCTTTCGAGGCTTATCAGGTCAAGTTCAAGGACCTTTTCTATGAATATCCTTGTGATTCTTGGGTCGTACTTGGTTCCAGCCCGAGATATCATCTCAAGTGAAGCCAGTGTATCTGAAAGTCCATTCCTCTTAAGCTGGTCAAAGCCCTCTGCCACAGCAATGATCCTGGACAGCAGAGGTATCTCCTCCTCTGACAGGCCTCTCGGATAGCCTGTTCCGTCCCATCTCTCATGATGAGCCAGAACCGCTTCAGCGATTCCTGCTGTATCCTCGAAGGAGTTCAGTATCCTGTAGCCTGCAAGCACATGCTGCTGATAGGCCTTCCTGTCTACTCCGTCGAGCTTTCCTGTCCTTTCAAGCAGCCTGTCTTCAAACACGACCTTTCCGATATCGTGCAGGAATCCGGCATCTCTCAGCTTCTTTGATTTCGAGTCTGAAAGCTGCAGAGCTCTGCCTATCCTCTGGCACATTTCACTCACGAAGAAGGAATGTTCCATGACTGTGTCGCTTCTGTCGAAGAGCTTCATTATGATCCTGGAGACCATGTCGCTGTCCAGAGTCTTACGTGAAAGAGTCTTCTCCTTGTACATCTCGAATTCGGCGTTGGCCATGGTTCTTTCGAAGCTTTGTGATGCACTTTCACAGATATCGAAGCCCATGGATATTCCTGTCTTGATTGCATCTATCCTCACTGACTGGTAGGCTTTCCTGATTTCATCCATCATCCTGAGAGTCTCATCTGCAGTGGTCCTTGGCAGGAGCATCATGAACTCATCTCCTCCGACTCTGGCTATCATTCCTTTGTCCTTTATCACGCTCTTCAGGATCTCTGCTGATTTCTTCAGAAGCTCGTCCCCTGCAGTGTGTCCGAAGATATCGTTTGATAGTTTCAGGCCGTTGACATCGCCATAAATCACCGATATGGGCAAAAGTGATGCAACATCCATCCTGCCAATCTCATCCTCAAGGTATTTCCTGTTGTACAGTCCTGTCAGGCTGTCATGATAGCTGAGGTGCCTGATTTTCTCTTCATCTCGCTTCTTCGCTGAGTTGTCCATGAAAGTGACTACGATTCCGACAATCTCTCCGTGCATGATCTGAGGATATGCATAGTACTCAATTTCCACCAAAGTCCCATCTTTTCTCCAGAACACCTCGTCAGCCGAATGTATGCCCTCGCCTCTTTTTGCTGCAGCCTGTATCCTGCAGTCTTCCTTTCTTATGGGATTTCCGTCCTTGGTTGAGTGATGGGTCAGGTCGTGAAGGTTCCTTCCAAGCAGCTCGTCCTGATTCTCGTAGCCGAGTATCCTGATACCTGCCTCGTTGCAGAATATGCAGTTCCCTTCAATATCCGACCCGAAAATCGCTTCTACCGTGGAGTTCAGTATGAGCTGGAGCCTGTCCTTGTTTTCAGCAAGCTCCTGCGTCCTTTCGTAAACCTTATGCTCCATGGTTTCAAACAGCTCGTTTATCGTATCTGCCATGTCATTGAATGAACTTGCCATCCTTCCGATTTCATCGTCCCTGAACACCGTAGCACGCTTCGAGAGATCTCCCTCGGACAAACTTACTGTTGTTGCGATAAGGCTGTCTATGGGACCAAGAAGCCTCCTTGTCATCAACAGGTAGATAAGGGTGGACAGAATGAAGGCAGCGAGAACATATAGACCGGTCAGACGCATGTTTTCAAGTATTCCTGCTGTAAACAGCGAAGATGGTACTGTCGTAACTATCATCCAGTCGATTCCGGACCTTGCGAATTCCAGATAGTGCACGTGCAGGTCTTCTTCCATAAGGTCAACTCCGTACGTTCCGGACCCTGAAGAATACTCCCATGCCTTTGCCAGGCTTTCATCCCCTATTTCCTGAAGGGTTATACGGTCAAGCGTACCGTCCTGCTTTACGGTGAAATTCGGCGAGCCGGTTGAATTCGCTACAAGCAGGCCTGTATCCTTTTCTATGATTGCAGCTTTTGCACCTCTTTCTGACGCAAGGCTGCTAAGAAAACTATTGATACCCCCAAGGGTCATGTGGGTCCCAAGTACTCCCTTCAGGGATCCGTCATCGTTATATACTGGAAGCGCTGCTGACAGTGTCATGTCTTCAATGACGAAATGCTTGTATATCGGTGAAAATACCGAACCGCCGGCTTCCTTTGCCGCAATGTACCAGGCTCTGGTCCTGGGGTCGAATTTTCCAGCCTTCAGAGCGATGTCACCGGACCTCATGGAGTCGGTAACACTGTAGTACCAGGAGTTTCCTTCTGTCCCGGCATCGTTCCTCATTACTTCGGTTCCGCCCTCAGGATTTCTCCTGGCTCCGTAATATTCGCCATTCTCAGTACCGAAGCTGAAGCTGTATATGGATTCACCGCTGTAGCTTCCAAGGACGCTTAGGAAGAACCGTTCCCTGTCTTCCGGATCATATATGTCAACTATCCCTTTCCTTATCATCGCTTCATGGGCCAGGTTTATGCTTTCAGGGTTCCCAATATAGGCCTCAATATCCCTCGTTATGTCCCTGCTAAGATCTTCTGCCATTTCACCCGCTATCTCCTCTGCGGATTCCATCCACTTGGAGAAGACGATGAAGCCCACCGTCCCGAGGGTTGTTGTCATAAAGAGTATGAACATCAGAAGCGTTATGTTCTTTATCGAAATCTTCCTTAATTTGCTCATTTTAAGAAACACACCTTTCCAAATCGTCAAGCAGTCTCAATCCTGTCGAATCCTTCAAGCATCAATAGGGCATCGGCTTCTTCCATGGGTCTTCTGAACAGATAACCCTGCATGATGTCGCAGCCGTTTTCTATGAGGAAATCCCTCTGAATCACAGTCTCCACACCTTCGGCTATAACCTCCAGGTCGAACTTATGGGCCATGGAGATTATGTCGCTTGTTATGTAGTCGTTCCTGTCGCTGGTCGCGACCATGCTTACAAAATATCTGTCGAGCTTCAGGTAATTCACGTTAAGCTCGTTGAGCCTTAGGAATGATGAATATCCTGTACCGAAATCATCCAGAGCTATCCTTATCCCGTTTTCCTGGAAATCCTTCAGGCTCTTGTTAACTGCGGCAAAATTGTCCAGCAGCACCGATTCAGTGATCTCAAGCTCAAGGTTCTCGCTCCTTATGCCCGAATCCACCACAGCCTCCATTACCGAGCTGCCGAATCCCTCATGTATAAGCTGTATACCAGATACGTTAACAGCCACCCTTAGTTCTGAGTATCCTCTGGATTCAAGTACTGCAAGGAAGGCGCACGCCTTCTTAAGGACGAGATTCCCGAGTGGTATGATAAGCTGCTTCCTTTCAGCAACATCTATGAATTCTGCCGGCGAAACATTCCCAAGCTCCCCCGACCTCATCCTTGCAAGAGCTTCAAATCCCACCACCCTGCCAGTCGCAAGATGGAGCTGCGGCTGATAGTTAAGATAGATTGCATCAGTTCCGTTCTCAAGGCACATGGATATCTCCTTCTCGATGATATCTTCCCGGTGCAGCTTCTCTGCCATGGCCCTGCTGAAGTACATGTGGCTTTTTCCTGTATTGAGGTCGACGTTGTCGAGTGAAATTGTGGCATCCTTCAAAAGCCTGTCGGCGTTCTCATAATCCCCGTCGATTTCAACTATACCTATCTTGGGCTGCAGCTGCTTCTTCTGGCCCCTGAAATCCATCGGCTCCCGGAAGGCTTCAAGAATTGCTTCAACCAGCTTCTCCAGATGATTCTCCCTGTGGCAGTTCCTGGTATAAAGCACGAACCTGTCTTCAGTGAACCTAAACAGCATTGTATCCTGTCCCGCAATGAGCTGCAGCCTCCTTGCAAGCTGCCTCAGGGCATCATCACCGGAGTCATAACCAAACAGGAGATTGATGCTCTTGAGATTGCTTATGCCAATCAGCATCAAAGCCTTCCTGTTCCATCTGTATAGCTTCAGGTCCTTGGTCAGCATGACCTTAAGATAGTAGCTGTTGAAAAGTCCGGTAAGATGGTCATAGTACGCAAGCATCATGAGATGCCTGTTTCTGTTTAAGGTGAAATCCATCAGTGCGATAAGTGCGCCATATACCAGAGCAAGCACAAGGATCCCTATGGCAGAGGAACGAATGATCTTCCGGTCTGTATCCGCTGAGGGCTTAATGACGACTAAAGCGGAGTCTTCCATCACACCTTCATCAATCTTAACTATAGCCTTGTAGTATTTAGTCCCGTTTATTTCAACGCTTTTGCTGAATATCCCGTTTCCTTTGGCTTCTTCAATATCGCTTTTGCCAGTTATGTCCAAGTAGTATTCAGGATACCTGCTGCCGATGACAGATTTTCCATTGACCAGATATGCAAGGGTCCCATCCTCAGGGACAAGGTCTGACAGCAGACCTTCCATATTAGTTGCTTCATCAATCTTTAACCTCAGAGCTTCATCAGCAGTCTCCAGGAGACTTCCAATATTCAGTATGCTTTCTATGCTTCTGGCACCCGTTCTCGCATAAGATACTGTTTCTTCCTCAAGGATGCTGTAGTAATGCTGTCTCGAGAAGATTACAAGAAGGCTGCCGAGCGCAAAAAACGCCACTGTGATGCCTATGACCGGCATCACAAATGGCCTTACTTCACTTGAGATCACTCTTCTCTTCTTCAAGCCTATCCCCCCAGGAAACTAATGTCCTTACTGCTGCTGATTCCTACTCCAATGACTTGTATATGTCCTCTTCGTTCCTTGTGACTACTTCCATCCATGTATCGATGGCATGCTTAGCAACCTTGTACGAAGCCTCAATGACCGATTTTGATTGCAATATTCGGTCTGAATGAGTATCGCTTTTCACTCTCAGGAATTCAACCTTCAGCTCACCTCTTATGCTGAAGTCGCATATCATCCCGTCCTGCAGCACCCTTTCCTCTTCAATGTTGAAGCCTGAAAGGTATCCTGCATTGTTTTCTTTAAAGAATTCCTCGATTTCCCAGAAGCTTCTAAGGTCGCCGTAATCTGGTCTTTTCTTCATCTGCCCGTAAAGCCTGTTCGCCTTCCTGAGCAATCTGCTTTCCTTAATCGTCATTTCCCTGCAAATGGGTTCGTATATACAGATTGAGCCTTCACTTATCTCAATTAGCGCCTTGTTTTTTGCCTCAATTACAAATTCAGCTCCATCAGACTTCAAAAACGTAATGCATGTTCCTGAAACCTCAATGAGCCTAAGCTTTTCACCCTTCCTGAAATTATGTCCTGATCTAGCGGGGACCACTATATCACCTATAAGCTGTTCCATGTTGTTCACCTGTTTCTTTAATCCTATTTACTTTTTCAAATACAATTTTCATTATATATTGCTTCAATACAAATTACCACCTAAAAGGACCTCCGAATAGCCTCAGATATCCATTAATTCCAAACTTAGCAATCATATTAATTATGCCGCTATTCAAATATAATATTCATATGCCATACTAGTCAGGTACTTGGTATCTACAGTGCAATGTCAGACAAATCCACAATATGCAGACAGACCCGCATATCATATTGCGGGTCTGTGCTGCTTCTAACCAATTATTCTTATTTATTCGACGAAAAGTTCCTTTACTACTCGTTTGGAAACCTGTGCGGCAATCCCAGAGTATCCCTGATCTCAATGAATTCCTTCATTACTTCCGCTTCAACCGGTATCCCCTTGTCCTTCCTGTCCAGCCACGCCAGATGCTCTTTTTCACCTGCAGTATAGATTCTCTCTTCACCTGGTGCAAGCCTTGATGACCTTAAGTCCCTGAGTATGTCACCTGCAGTTTTCTTGAAGGTTTCCAGCCCCATGAATGCTTCAGTATCTATAGCCATAAAGAAATGGCCCAGATGGTATGGAATCTTCTCTCCCTTTTCGCCGATTCCATTAAGCATCTTCATGTAGCTTCCTGCCTGAAGAGCTGCGCAAAGTATCTCAACGACTGTCGCATATCCGTATCCCTTGTAGCCGCCAAGCTCCTCTCCTATTCCACCTAAAGGAGTGAGTGCTGCATCACCTTTGACAAGGTCAATGAGTATCTGCCTGCTGTCAGTTCGAGGTTTTCCATCAGAGCCAATCACCATTCCTGACGGAGTATCTTTTCCAGTCCTTGCGTAATGCTCAATCTTTCCTCTCTGTGTGATGCTTGTTGCGCAGTCTATCACAAACGGAAAGTCCTCATCAGTAGGAAGTCCTATCGTCAGGGGATTGGTTCCAAGCATGTTTTCAACTCCGAAGGTCGGTGCTATTGAAGGCCTGGCATTTGTTCCTGTAATTCCTATCATGCCTTCCTTAGTTGCCATTGTGGCATAATAGCCAGCAATTCCATAGTGAGTGGAGTTCCTTGCTGCTACCATTCCCATCCCATACTTCTTCGCCTTGTCTATTGCAAGCTGCATTGACTTGTAGCCTACAACCATTCCCATTCCGTCATGGCCATCGACCACTGCTGTGGTTGCAGTCTCCCTAATTATTTCGAACTCTGTGACAGGCTTATGTATTCCGCTGTTTATCCTGTCAATGTATATTGGCTTGAACCTGTTGCAGCCATGGCTGTCTATACCTCTCCTGTCACTTTCCACAAGGACATCAGCACAAATTGCCGCATCCTCAGGTGGCACTCCTGACTTTATGAAAGCGGATGCTATAAAATCAGCTGCAAGTTCAAACGAAACATATGTCTTATCCATGATAACCCTCCTGCGAAGCCATCCGAATGGCTTTTACACTCATTTGTCAGCTCTTAACTAGATTCTACAGCCTTTTTCAGCTGCATGCACCAATATATTAAAACAAGTCAATAAAAGGCAGCCAAATCTGACTGCCTCTCTACTATTCCAAATCTTCCCTTATCGTTCTTACATGGTTAACCTTAATGCTTTCTTCTGCCAGCGAATACCATGAGAGGATTCCGTGTATTCCTGATATCTCGCTTTCACCGAAGACTTTTGGCCTTCCGGAGATGTCTGCTGTAATCACTGACTTCAGGCTGTTCCTCTTCAGCACAGAGGTATTTTTCGATGAAATGCTGACATTCTTTAGTTCGCAGCGCTCACTGAAGACTATGTATGAAAAGAAGCTTTCCGGTCCTACATCCCGAAGGTTATCCATCAGTGCATTGATATGTCCTCTGTTCTGCATTACAGGATTATAAAAGGAAATCTTCTTTCCGCCCTTGAGGCTCTGGGTCCAGTTCCTGCTCTTCTCGTCACCGAAGATCCATCCGCTGTAGTTCTTGGATTCGAACACATAAATACCGGTTGGATGTACCATGAGAAGATCAATCTCCGTAGTTCTTCCATTATCTAAAGGCAGGTAAATATTGGTAAGTATCCTGCTGCCTTCTCCAAGGCTTTCCAGCAGCAGAAAGACGAGGAACTCCCCATATGCACCCTTGTCAGAGATAGTCTTATAGAATCTGTTCCCACTTGCTGAAGAATATGATGAACTTGAGAAACGGATGAACAATCCATAAATCCTGATGATCAATATAAATATTGGTATGACTGCAAGGTATAACAATGGAATAAGATTGGAGATTACTATTTTAGCAATACCCATGATATCTCCCCCTCAATACAGTGACCTAATTATATCATCAGTCTGATTCAAGAACAATCTAATGAATATTTTGCAAATCTAAAAAATATTTTGATGATATATTGAACAGCCCCATTATCACATAATACCTACAGACTTTGACATGCAAGTCACTGAAGGATACAATTATCCTAAACAGGGACAATCCTGATTGATATTCACAAGGGGTGATTTAGATGCCTAACACCAGGACTCAATTTATAAGTCACCGCAGAACACTGCTCACTCTCATAGGACTCATCTGTGCACTGTCTCTCTTTGCCTCGTGCGGTTCAAAGCCAGAGACTCCTACAACTACATCAGCTCCGTCAGCAACAGCGGCTCCAACATCGCCCAGTATACCAACCGTACCTTCAACTCCGGACCTTCTGTCCCAAAGGGTAGTGGATATCATGAAGGACGGAAAATACACAATGACAGTTAAGATATTTGCTACTATCAACGGAGAGCTTGAGGATGTCATGGAGTCTACAATGTCGATGAATGGTACCTCAATAGCAAGCAAGATCGAGCTCGGAGACAGCATGACCATGAGCACTGTAATCAAGGATGGCAAGATGTATCTCATTAGCCACGACATGAAGACAGTGATGGTAATGGATGCTTCCAAACAGGTTCCAACTGACACACCGCAGACTCCGGAAATAAACCTGGAAGGCATTGTATACAAAGGCAAGGGTAAGGCTGATTTTCTCGGAAATATGCTTGACTACGAGGATTATACAACCGATGGCGGCAGCGTAAGGTATTTCTTCGAAGGAAACGAGCTCAAGGGAATAGAATACTCCTTTGAAAATGTAAAGACCCTTATGGAAATATCAAAGCTTGATGATACTGTTGATGACAGCATGTTCACAATTCCTTCTGACTACAAGGTCACAAACCTTAACATACCATAATTGATTGCAGAGAAGGTCAGGCTATGCCAGGCCTTCCTTTGAGGTAGAAGATGAAAAGTCTCAGGTTAATCATCTCACTCCTAACCGCATTGTCATTTACAGCAGGTCTTTCTTCCGCTGCTTCTGCATCTGAAAAGGCCAGCTTTGCTTTAGGTAATAATACCGAGAAAGTGATTACTTCTTCAGGAAAGCCTTCATTCCGGCTTCACCCGCTTCATCATCCCTCCCCTTTCTATTATGAGGATCTTGTTGAACTGACGAGCCTTGATGACAGCTTTATAATCGACCAGAGATATGCGACGAAGGACAACTTCACAGGTCGGATCCATTATGACACGGTGCTTTGTCTCATACACAAGGATATCGCTGCGAGGCTTCTCAAGGCACAAAAGCTTGCCAAGTCAAAAGGACTGAGGATAAAGGTATTTGATGCCTACAGACCGGTATCTGTACAGCAGAGCCTATATGATTCTACGCCGAAGGAGCTGAAGATGTACGTGGCAAAGCCTTCTTCAAGCTCTCTTCACCCGAAGGGTCTTGCAGTGGACATTACGCTTGTCGATTCAAACGGACGTGAGCTGGACATGCCATCAGAGTTCGATGATTTCAGCATCAAGGCTCACATAGACTATGATGGTGCGACTGACAGGCAGAAAAGCAACCGGGCTCTCCTCATAGACATAATGCAAAGAAGCGGCTTCAGGGTTAACAAGACTGAATGGTGGCACTACTATATACCTGAAAGCGCTGATTACCCACTACTAGACGTGCAATTCATACATTTCCTGAGGGCAAGGTCCGGAAGGCTTAACTACAGCTACACTGACACATCAGAGCATTCTCCGTCTGAAGACATATCTTACAGGATCCCTGTGGTGGAATAAGAGAATAAAATGAATCGAGCCATGTCCAGAAAATTGCTGGATATGGCTCGATGTGATTTATGAATTTTTGTTTTACTTTAGTGCGTACTTTACTCCAAGTGCAGCAGCATAACCTACGATGCTCTGGCAGTTTTTCTTCCTCTCCCTTGAATGCCAGTCGGGAAATTTGTCAGTAATTTCCTTGCAGCTGACAGTACCATACTTTTCCTCGAATTCTCCTACAAGTGAACTGAAGATGCTGTATATCCCATCCTCGCCGTAGAGCTCATCAATTCTTTCATTAATGTCCTCTTTAGCTTTCGGATTCTTCCTGCCCTTGACCGCCGCTACAGACATAGCTGCACCGAGCAGGGCTCCGCAGGTATTCTTGGTCATGCCGATACCACCACCGAAGCCTGAAGATAATGCGATGACTTCACGCGGCAGGTCAGTAAGCCCCAGGTCCAGAAAACTCTGGAAGACGCATTCCGAGCAGTTCAGGCCTTCCCTGAAATAGCCTTTGGCAGAAGCCTCCGCCCTTTCCATCATCTCTTCAATGTTCTTTTCATTTTGATCCGCCATTTTTACCTCCAGGTTTCTCATCCACATGAGTCTTTGTATCCATCATACGGTGTAGGAATCTTAATTGCAATTAATAGAGCCTGCTCTTTCACTAACATGAAAAAGCCTGATACTTCTCGAAGGAAGAATCAGGCTTACTTTGTTCATATCAAATTACTTTGCTTTATCCAATGCTCCTGCTACAGCCTCAAGTATTGCTACTGAAGTGATTGTAGCTCCGGATATCGCATCAACTTCTGTTGATTGCTTCTCTATGATTTTTGGTGGAATCTGCTCTATTGCTGCAGTTCCTATTCCTTCTGTCTCCTTGTGCGAGGTAACGTTTACTGCACTTATCTTCCCACTCGTGACCTTGACCTCTACCTTGAGTTCTCCGTGCATTCCTTTAGTGCTAACTCCCTCGTAGGTACCATCCTTGAAGGCTCCCTTTGAAGCGCAGCCTGTGCTTGCGAGCATTGCTGCTGTTGCCATTGTTATAACTATTGACCTTATAAACTTGTTCTTCATGTTTTCTCCTTAATATCAGATATTCTTTAGTGCCGCCTTCTGGCGTTTTAGTTTTCTTTTGCTTATGATCCTGCTCATTATCACGCTGAACTCAAAGAGTATCATCATGGGTATTGAAACCAGGAGCTGTGATACTACATCAGGGGGAGTTATTATCGCTCCTATGATGAATATTATTACTATGACTAACCTTCTGCTCTTAACCAGCCATTCGGGCTTCAGTACTCCAAGTCCGGTGAGTAGTGATATTATTACCGGCAGCTCAAATACTATACCGAATGAAAGCAGAGTGGAAAGGATGAATGCCAGATAGTTCTGGACAGATATGGTTGCGCTTATTGCCTGGCTCTGGTCCACTCCTGCGAAAAACACAAGAAGCATGGGTACTGCCACGTAATAGGAGAACGCAGTGCCGCAAAGAAAGAAAAACAGTCCTGCAACAAGAGAAAAGAAAACAAGTCTGTTCTCATGCTTTTCAAGACCCGGACGTATGAACCCCCATACCTGGTGCAGTATGACCGGTGAAGAGATCACTATTCCGCATATTACCGAAAGCCTTACATACTCCATGAAAAGCTCTCCTGGAGCAAGGTATACGAGCGTATAGTCAAGTGCCTTTGCGTTTGAAATCAGTATGTCTACTATCTCATCGCAGAAATTGAAGCTTATGACCGTAGCTAGTACAAATACCACCACTACGATGATAAGACGGTTCCTGAGCTCCTTCAGGTGGTCCACCAGACCCATGTCTTTTCCATTATTTGCTGAAGGCTTTTTCTTCTTCTTCAAATTCACCGTCTCCTATGCTACTCAGCAGTTTTCTCGTCACTTCCTGCGACGCCTTCCTTGAAGTTCTTTATGGACTTTCCAAAGATGCTTCCAAGCTTCGGCAGCTGCTTCGGTCCGAAAACCACCATCACTATTGCAAGTACTACAAGCAGTTCTGTTGTACCAAGTCTTCCGAACATATTCATTCTCCTTTTCGTTTCAATTAGCAAAAACCAAAAATCAGCTACAGTGCTGCGTACTCGCCTTCAACATTATCTTTGGGATCAGCTTCAGGATCTATTGATTTCTCTCCTGAGCTTTTTTCAGTATCCAGGGACATCTGTAATGAAGCGCTTATATCCTTCTTTAGGCTTGTCAGAGGCTCCACAGCTTCAGCAAGCGGGTCCGTTACATTTTCCTTGATTTCCTCTGTGATCTTTCCTGACAATTCCTTTATCATGCTTATAGCCTTTCCTAGCTTCTTTGCATACATAGGCATCTTCTCAGGCCCCAGCGCAAGAAGCGCCACTATTAGGATCACAATGAATTCGGTAGTTCCTATCTTCATGGAAACCTCCATTTATCTGGTCAAAACATCAGTTTGGGTCTGTAAGGGTCGAAGGCTTATCCTTCGGCCCTTGCAGATGTATATTGTATTGTTTACAGCCTACTTGATCTTGGCAGCGTTTGCTCCCGCTTTTCTTCCCTGGTGAACGGTACCGATTATCGCAGTTCCTGAACCTGGGTAGTATGGCCCTATCCAGCCGCCTGCGTTAAGTCCGCCTGCGAACAGGTGAGGTATAGGCTCTCCGTTTGGCTTGAGCACCTGAGTATCGACGTTGATCTTTACTCCGCCCAGTGAGCCAAGGTTACCTGATACGTTCTTGTATGCATAGAATGGTCCCTCTAATGGTACAAGTCCGTCAACCCTGTCGAACTGGTCATCCTTGCCTGCTGCAGTGTCTGTATTCCAGGTAGCAAGTGTAGCAGCAAGGTTTTCCTCGTCAACTGCTATGAGCTTTGCAAGTCCTTCTATGGTATCAGCTGAGAGCACTGTTCCTGCCTTGATATCAGCTGCCACGCTTTCTTCAGTCCATGGAGCTCCAACAGCTGCAAGGCTGCTCTTTGCGAATATCATGTAGGTAGGACCGTTAAGCTGTGATTCCTGCTGGAATATCGCCCTGTAGTGGTACGCATAGGTTGCATCCTCGCATACGAATCTTCTGCCCTTCTTGTTGACTATGAACGAAGGGAATACCTTGTTCTTGTTGGTAGTTGCGTTTCCGGTCTTGAAGCAGAAATCTATGCATCCGCCGAAGCCTGCGACTGCTGCTCCAAGCTCCTGTGCCATTCTTATTCCGTCTCCAGTATCAGTCTTCACTGCAAAGCACATCTGCGTTGTAAGGTCCCAGTAATGCTGCTGGCTTAGTTCCTTAGCCATTTCTACGTTCTGGTCGATGCTCGCTGCCGCAAGGATTACTCCCTTGTTGGCCTTGATGTTCATTGACTTGTCCCCAGACTTTGCAACAACTCCTATTACAGTTCCAGTTGCATCAGTAAGAAGCTTTGTAGCCTCTGTGTTGTATTCTATAAGGGCTCCTTTTGCAAGTGCAGCCTTGAGCATGGTCTGTACAAGAAGCACTCCCTGTCCGCCTGCTCCGCCACCCTCATATACGTGGATACGGTCTGCATAGAGCGATTTGTCGATGTAAGGTACATGGTTGTGTCCATAAACACTTGTCCATTTAAGTCCAAGGTCTGAAAGCCACTTGATATGTTCTGGTGCTCCCTTTGCAAGGTCCCTGACAAGCTCCTCATCTATATAGCCCTCTCCGGACTTAATCCAGAGTTCTGCATGCTTGTCTGTTGAATCGTCCTTGTAGCTTGTAAGGCTTTTCTGATACTCAGTTCCCGCAGCCTGCATGACTCCTCCGGAAAGGTTTGTCGTTCCTCCGGCTATTCCTGCCTTTTCAAGTACCAGTACCTTCGCTCCGTCATTGGCAGCCTGAAGCATAGCCGCAACTCCCGTTCCACCGCCTCCTACAATAAGTACGTCTGTCTCTTTGTCCCATTTGATGGAGGAAGCTGGTGTCTTGTCATCCTGTGTGCATGCACCCAGAACACCGATTGTAGCTGCTCCGACTGCGCTTGCCGCAGCACCCTTCAGAAAGTCTCTTCTTGAAATCATGTTGAATCCCCTTTCAGATATTATGTTATTTTATTGTCAATAACATAATTATCTGTTAAGTATCTAACATATTCAAGAAACAGAAAGCCTAAAGTGTCTCACTCTCAGCCCCCCTGAAATACTTGACAAAGGCAGCGGGTATCCCCATGGTGAAAACGTCTACGAGCTCTTCCACTGGCTCCTTCATTCCGCCCATTATCCACCTGTCGGTTATTTCCAGGTCACCATATATATGCGACTCTATAGCCGTAACAACTCTCCAGTCGCTGATATCTAATCCATTCCTCTTAAGTATGTCCAGATGGAACTCACGACTCATCCTGAATATATAGCACTTCAGGGAATTTGCATCCTGGCATCTGAAGGCGTTCTGGAAAAATTTCGGATTGTCCTTGATCACTCCATAAATCGAGCACACCGCAGCCTTCCAGGGAACCCCCTCATTATATGTGAACAACGTGCTCTCTAGTATGCTCTTGTAGTACGAGGTCATGACATCATACTTGTCCATGAAGTGCCTGTAAAAGGTTGCCCTGCTCACACCTGATGTGCTAATAATGTCATTGACTGTAAGGCTTTCAATTGACTTTGTCTGAAGCAGTTTCGACATGGCTTCATAGACAAGCTTTGCTGGCTCCGTGCATTCCTTTTTCATGGCTTCACTCCTTCACAATATGATAAGATACCAAAATTATTATGTATTCTATGTACTCCTGTCGAAGCGATATTATAGTGTCATAATATTCAGATTATTTTTCGAGTGTCATAATTAAGTTTCAAAATATTCAAGTCAATTGTTAATAATTATACCATTTATTCATCATTTGTTCAATTATTATCAATATAAAAACCATTTGTAATCAAAGATAATACATACATCTGACGTCTTAAAAGCAGAAATTCCAAATTCTTTTAGTTACTTTACATCCTCATGGAGTATTCCAAGTGAGTAGGACTTTTTAAATGCAGACTGTACCATAAAGACGAGACAAAGGCCCTATGACAGGAATCCATCCATGCCATAGGGCCTTTCCGCACTAGTTCTTATTGATTGTCAGCATCAGTTTGGCGTCTTCAGCCCATGTCGCTCTGACCGTTGTTGGACTTCTCCTCAAGAGGTTCAACAAACTCTTCGACCTTTTTGTCCTTTTCCTTATCCTTTTCTTCATCCAGGATTTCAATCATCTCGGCTTCAGGAATAAGTGGAACCTCTTCAGTAATTTCTTCCTCTATGACCTCCAATGCTTTCTTTTCCTGTCCAAGGTCCTTGTTTGCCTTAGGCTCTTCGGCTGTATTTTCAATCACTGGAATCCCTTCTTTCTTGTCCTGACCGTTGTTGGATTTTGGTTCCTCGACTGTCGGAACTTCCTCAACAACATCCGGTACAATTACTTCTTTAATTGGTTTTCCAGGGTTCTCAGGCTTCTTGCCATTGTTAGACGGAGTTGGAATTGCAGGTATATCTATTGCAAGCACATTGGAAATCTCATCTCCGGATGTCTTAATCACAACATAAACTACCTGTGGCTTTATGCCTGGTTTCAAATCTTTTATCGTAATTGTATTGACTCCGGTCTTTCCCAGAATACCTTCTCCAGATGTATCAATTTCAGGTACGCCAGCATCCTTCTCTGCGACTACATAATAGGTTTCACCGTCTACTGTTGATGTGAATTTAACTTCCCCGTTCTTTCCTGTTAACCTTACTGCCGCTCCATCATATAGATATGGTGAAGTCGTCGCTACAATTTCACCAGCCTCATTTTGTGAAAGTGAATACAGGAATCCTGGCTGAATCTCATTTAATAAGATCAATCCAGGGACCTCAAACATTAATTCGCCGTCAACATAAAGAGCGATTGACAACATCGAGCCTGCAGGTATGAGGACAGGCGATGTAACATAAGTCATTTGTGCCTGTTCATCAATTTCCATTCTGATCATATTACCATCATATATCAGATAGTACTCTATGACCGGTTCGTTGATTACTTCAACATTGACGGTCTTAGTTGTTTTTTTCTCTTGGGAATTTGTGACACTGTAGGTTACAGTATATGTCCCCAATGTATTAATGTCGACATTATTTTCAAGCACTTCGACCAAGTGGCTAATATCTCCATCCATATAATCCCGCGCATATGCATAGTCAAGCGGATTGTAATCACTGCCAATTATTACGCTATAGTCGTAGACTTCAAGCTCCGGATATGAGTAGTCCTTTATTGTTACATAGCAGGTTGCCTCAGCCATGTTGCCATCCGAATCAGTTACAGAAAGCATGATCGGATATGTACCTGCCGTATTGATATCTACTGCGCTTATGTCCCAGACTATGCTCTCCCAAATGTCCCCATCCTCAAGGTCGTATGCCTCGAAGTGCGTGGAGGATTGATCAATCTCCTGATTTAGAGGGCTTTCAAAGTCATATGCCATGATTATTGGCACTGATGACTCAAATACAATTACCTGTCTGGTAGCACCACCATAAAGCCCCAGCGAATTTGTTACCCAATATTCAATATAGTATACTCCTGGTATTGAGGTATCAACGTAGCCGTCGTATTCAACATTGCTAGTGATGTCCCCGTCGGTTGCGTCTGTAGCTGATACGCCTTGCATAAAATCAAACGTTCCACCTAATTCAAGATATACTATATATGGTTCGACATGGATTTCCGGGTAAAGCATCCACGACCAATTTACGGTAACATATGAGGTGTGTTCAGCAATATTTCCGTCTGAATCAGTAACTCTGTACAGTACGTGATATTCGCCTGGTTGACTAGTATCAACTGTATTTTCGACAATTTCTATGAGGTGTGTAATGTCTCCATCCTCCAAATCGTAAGCATATGCCCCATTCCTCGGGTCAAAAGGCTCACCTGTCTCATAGTACTGGTAATCTATTGCAACTATAGAAGGTGAAGTTGTCATGTCAAAGACTACGACAGATCGGTCAGCATAGCTCATGAGCCCAAGGGAATTGTAGACTACATACTGTACCCAGTAGCTGCCAGGTCTGCTTGTGTCTACTTCCATATATTCGACCGATACGCTGCCTGTAATGTCACCATCTGTAAGGTCAGTTGCAGTGACTCCTTCCATTGGATCGAACTCGTCACCGACCTTTAAGAAGACTGTAGGTGCTGTAATCACAGGCTGGTATTCTTTCGGCCACAGAACTGCAATATGCCTTGTGGCTTCAACTCTGTTGAGGTCTGAATCAGTTACCTCATAAGTAATGTAGTAGTCACCTGGAACTGACATATCTACATCATTGGCAATGATTTTAATTGAAGATGTGATGTCACCATCCTTATAGTCAAATGCATAAACACCTTCATAAGGATCAAAGTAAGAATCCTTATCGATTCCCTTGGTTGCAACGCCTATAACCGGCAGATCAGGACCTAGTACAAGTACATTTCGTTTGAAACTAGCCCAATTACCGTCTGAATCAAACAGATCATAGTAGATAACATAGCTTCCTGGTGTGCTGACATCTACATCCTCGTCATAATAATAAATATTGGCTAACAGCTCTGCTTCTGAATCAATGTCATCTGTGACAACGAGTCCTGCCAGCGGATCATATGTACCACCAACACTGATTACTATAGGAGCAGCAGAAATCGTAGGCGCACCTTCTTCAGCAGCAAGAACAGGTGTTGCGAAAGTAAAGCTAAAGAATAACAGTATTACCGGAATGAGCAGATTACGGAACTTTCGCTTATTCATATCATCCAATCCTTTCAATTGAACAGAAATGAAACCGGAAACTTTAAGTCTCGTGTTCCCCGCCTTTCTTCTATAGTAAAAACTTAAGCCTGTGCAGGATCTGTAAATTTTCGTTGAGGAATTTCTGTGAATTCAAAAACATGCTGCAGTAAAATAACTTCATACATCGCCTCCCGGTCAGCAAATGTCAAGTAGGAATTAGTAACCGCGGTGAGTTATTGATTGGATTCAGTATTAGCTGAAGCTTTACCAATATTGGCAAGCGTGCAATGACATATTTAACGCAACAACAAGAGTGCAATCAGCGCATTTTAATGATGATAATAATCATTTTCAATTAATTCAAGTGGCCATTTTAGAAATAAACATACCTATAACTCTTCGATTCCATTTAAACATTGAATTCATAAATTACCACGCCAATATCGTGGATGTTCCATTAATTATCAGTTAATTTTGTATCAGGATTATAGTAGTTCGTTAATAGAACACAAAATATACGCTGACAATTAAGGAAATTTATTGAAAGCTGAGGATCCCTTAACCAGGCCGTTGTCAGCCTAATTAAGGGATCCTCATATATCCGGAATTAATCATTCGATTGGCTCGATATCTCTTATTGAGTCCTGTATTTCCATAAGAATTCCCAATCCACAAAGCATGCCGCATAAAAGATCGATCCCCGATGTTGAGCCATGCTTCAGAAATTCTTCGACTCTAAGCTTTCCTGAATATGGATGTTCAAGATATTCAAGTATTACTTTCGGATATAGTTTGATTCTTATCCCATACCTGAGCATACAACCGCTGACTTCAGTCGTTGTATGCAGATACTTTTCAATGTAGGCTTTTAATATTTCCTTCCTACTTTCTTCTCTGTATCGGTCGAACATACATGAAATCCCCAGCAGGAAATCATCAGCAGAGGGTGTGAGCCCTATACCATACCCGACTATGTTTTCGGCAGTTATTTCCCTGCCCTCAATGAGGTCATTGATCAGCAGCTTCGTCCTTTCCGCTACCAGATTGTACATTTTCGATTCGATTCCTGAATATTTTCTTGGCTCAGAAAGCATTCCCATTATGGATATAATCGGGAGCATGCCTTTAGTTTCAGTATTAAATTCCAGCAGTGCGGCCTGTATCTGGGTATACATAGCAGAGATACGATAGTATTCAACAGATGCTCGCATATGAAGATCTGCAGTCTTTGTATCTTGTGTGATTACTAAGTCTGAATCAACACTCCCTGCAACTGTAATACTGTCACCAACAGAATAGCTTCTTCCTTTTAGCTCACCATCTACCACAATGCTCATCGGTAGTATCCTTTTGTTGCCATCAAGGATGGTTATTAGTTGTCCTCCAAAGTATCCGCATATGGTTGTTCCGAAAACCATAGAGATGCTGAAGTTCATCGTACCCTTCAGATCTATGATTCTCCTTATTTCACTGTCCATTTCCTTTACTAGCATCTTTCACCCGCCTGTCTCTTTTTGCTGTCCTGAAACAACACTCTATCTGTAATTCTATCATTTATTGTATGTAAGACAACGTCCAGATAAATGAAATGAGAAAGCTCCACACCAGGTGATACATATTAACTCACCACATCCTGGAATGGAGCTTCTAAGCGATTAAGTAAGATTATTTCATTGCTTTCTTGTAAGCGGCAACCAGTCCAACTACTAGAATGACTCCACTGATAAGGAATGCGAAAATTGGATTCATGTCATCACCCTTTCAAATATTTTGTCTTAAGTTAAAGCATAAACTCAGCAATACCCCAAACTACCAGGAATACTCCCAGTATCAAAGGAGGATATATCAGGAGCGCTCTCTCCTTCTTCATGAAGGCATAGATAGCCATGGCAAAGGCTACAAGTCCAATGATGAAAATTACAGGTGTCGTTAGGGGAACCCTCACACCTCCTATTTTCAATTTCAGTGCTCCACCGCTGATAACGCTTAATGCAAGCGCCAGCTGTCCAATCAAGCTCTTAGGGAAAATCTTTGATTTCATCGTAATCAGCTCCCTTGAATGGATTACAGAATATTCTGTTACCTATATTATACCACCGTAGGGATGTAATACATTCACTTTTCTGCATGATTTTAGATACACTGTCAAATTGCACTTCTTATACTACCAGAAAATGGGATTCAGGTACGGATCCTGAAAGTCATAAAGCAGTCTGAGGTCTTCATTAAGCAGGTCAATATCGAATACACTGTCCTTGAAGGATCCACCCCAATCCATCATCTCTTCATAATCTGGATTATCAGGATCCTCAATGATCTCATTGAAAGCAAGGAACCCGTCTGGACCTCCTACATCCTCTGGCAGAGGTCCTCCCTGTCCTTTTGTGCATGTGGCATATGGAAGGTTGTACTCATGATTGTACTTGTTGAACCTGAACACATGCTCCCAGTCATCCCCAAAATCATAGGTGTATTTAAGCTTTGCACTTTCACCTATTACAGCGACGAGAGGCTTGTCATACGCCTCGTTGTCTGTTTGTGCCGTGGACAGGAAACTGAAATCATCGTCCGATTTGGGCTCTATGATTAGTGAAGATCCTTTGTTGCTCGTGACGGTAAAGCTATGCAGGTGGCTATTGCTCCATCCAAATGCGGTCTGCAGTATTGAATGCAGTTCCCTGAAGGTTGTCTCTCTCGGTATCAGGAGAGACCTGCTGAACTTATAACCGGGAATTGGCACATTTACAGTAACATTATAGGCACCCTTCATGTATGGAGGATTCCCATATACCTTTGATAGAAGCTCTGCCATAGCACGATGAGGTCTTAAACTGTTGTCATCCTCATCTGGTATCACTCCTGTGAAGTCATGCCTGTTAAGGATCCTGCTCAGTTTAGACTGAACATTCTCCCTAGGAATATGAAATTCCGCGTACCTTTCGAGAAGTGTTGCCTTTCTGGCATTCTCCTCCTGATTGGCTTCATGTGCTGATTCTATCCAGACAATGTGTCTCTTCTCAGTATTGAATACTTGAAGGTTCAGTGGGTTTATCCTTTCGTTAAAAATGCCCTTACCAATTGAACGAATAATGTATCCTTCAATCTCTCTCTTTTCCCTTTTTGAAGGGATAGCAACGACAGCGCAGTATCCAGTAACCAGGTTTTCTGCCACAAGATACTTCTTCTTGTTTGCAGCGATAACTTCAGCTTTCCATGTGAACAATCTATCCCTCTCAGTATCTTCACCTTCAAGTCCTGACACACCGGCTTTAGCAGTGTCTTTGATGTTCAGCGCATCCAAGACTTTGCGGGTAGCCAGAATACGCAAGTCAATTGAAATCTGTTTTACTGTATTGCTCAATTCCTCACCTCATATCATACTAATCATCAAAAAGGAGATATGGACATTGCAATTCTATTCAACTACACCATAATTCTATCATCATAGATATCCAGTGAAAATATCAGAATCAGCATAAGGCAAAATTAAACTAAATAAGTAATTTTTAAGCCATTATATAATCAGTGCCTTCATTTATGAACACATTCCGCAATTTTAGTTATTTAAACATAATTTATGAGGCTTTATCTCATTTTAATTGCTTTTATTGAAATAGAAGCATAATATTAAGTTATAAGGACAATCGGAGGGATTCATATGCTGCTACAGTTTACATTTTCTAATTTTGGTTCATTTGAGGGAGAGGCTTCACTTGACATGCGTGCGAGCGGAAGCAGCGAACTATCAACCCACGTTCGAGCAATTGGTAATGATAAGGTGCTTCCTGTAGCTTCAATCTATGGTGCAAATGCAAGCGGAAAGTCAACAGTATATTCTGCATTCGAATTCATGTCCCTATATGTTTCACAATCCTTCTATCTTACTGATGAAAAGAAGGTCAAAGGTACTAAAATGCTTACTCCAAAGCCATTCGCAATGAGTTCCAGCAAGGATAAGCCCAGCGAGTTTGAGGTAAATTATGTTACGACGGTCAAAGGAAAGTGTAAATATATCAATTATGGATTTATGCTGGATAAAGATGGAGTAGGTGAAGAATGGCTAAAGACAAATTCAAAGACCGGAGTATCCCGCAACCAGGAATATAAGACGTTATTTCATAGAACAAGAGGACAAAATACAGTATATGGCAATTCATTGGAGAGGTTCCGTCATAACATTGAGATTTCACTGAGTGAAAGAGTGCTCTTATTGTCACTGGGTGCAAAGCTTAAGGTTAAGGAATTAATAGACGTTCGAGACTGGTTCCTCGAAAATGAGACTATAGACTGCAGCAACTATCTCTTTGATGGATTGGAAGCCAAGATAATTCCAGATGGAATAGTAGACAATACCGAAGCGAAGAATCGTCTGCTTGAGTTTATTAATTCCTTCGATTCCTCAATCATTGATCTTGAGTTTGAAAAAGCTCCTAAATCAGACAACAAGGATGATGAATCATACCTCGTATTTGCCATACATGAAAGCAGGGAAAAGGATACGAGAGTCCGCATACCTTTCGATGACGAATCTTCCGGTACAATAAAGATGTTTTTACTTTATCAGGTCTTTAATGATGTACTAAGAAACGGAAGTCTCCTATTCGCTGATGAGCTTGATATTAAGCTGCACCCACTGCTGATGAGAAACATACTGCTGACTATGGCTGATCCCTCAAAGAATCCTAACAATGCTCAGTTGATATTTACAACACACAATACTGTATACATGGATATGGGACTCCTCAGGAGAGATGAAATCTGGTTTACAGAAAAGAACACTAATGTTTCTGACCTCTATTCATTAAGCGATTTTATAGACCCAAGCGGCGAAAAGGTCAGAAAAGATGCGAACTACGAAAGGAATTATCTATTAGGAAGATACGGTGCTATACCAAGTCTTTCAAATCTTTTGGGGGAATCGGACAATGGCTGGGCGAATTAATCGTTTGAAAAGGAGTAGATCTGAAAGAAAGATCCGGCCTCTTCGACTTGGAGGATATCTGATAATTACTGATACAGAAGCTACTGAAGTAAATTATTTCCTTGGACTTAAGGAGAGCATTCCACCTATGTTGAAGGGGGATCTGCAGATCAAGGTGTTCAAGAACAAAGACCTTGACAACATAATTAATTTTGCTTCGTCTGAAAGAAATAAGGACTCCAGATTCAGGTCTGTATGGGTAGTATTCGATAGGGATGAAGTAAAGAACTTCGACAACTTGGTTTCTCAAATCGAAAAAGAAAAAATGAATCCTGGTTGGTCCAATCCCTGCTTTGAAATCTGGTTGTCAGCATATTTTGGCGAGATGAAGTCTGTGAATTCCCCGGAACAATGCTGCACTGAATTTGAACGGTTAATGAAGAAAAATACTAACAGAACAGAATATATAAAATCAGACAGTGATATTTATAACTTACTTGTCAACAATGGAAGCGAATCCAGGGCAATAGAGTTAGCGAAGGAGCGATACTTTTCGAGGTCTTCAACATATTCAAAACCTAGTGCTATGACCTCTTGCACTACAGTCTTTATGTTGGTTGAAGAAATAATGCAAAAGATACAGAATTAGTAAAATAAATATTGGATCCATGATTTGGGATAGTTACCAATTCATGGGAGAGTGTAGAAAATTTTGTGTTTGGACCTCTGGCTTAAGATTATAATAATCTTAAATCGGAGGTTTTAAACATGGCAAAAATTAAAAGGGATCC
>NZ_JAGGKC010000034.1 GCF_017873395.1 Youngiibacter multivorans
CTCTCCTGGTATAGGCCATAATGTCGTCCTCCTCATCCTATTCCTACTAGGATACTTTATTTATTGGGGTACGACAACTATTCTGACACATAGGGATAGTGTCGCTTGTATGAGAACATATATTAAAGATTCATGTCGAAATATTCAAGTAATACTGAATCATTTATCACATACTCATTTTTAAAAATGCTCGGACTTAACCAGGACCTTCTTCTCATTAAAATTGCATTTGTTAATTGTAGGGCATTGAAAAAGTCAGAATACAAGAAAAGATCTGGGAACTGTGTTATTACAACTCGGATCTTTTTTGAACTTCAAGTAATTTTTACATATACCTTAATAAGTATCAGTAATGGTATATTATACTATCAAACACAACAAACTGAATCTATGAATACATGATAGAATATTACAAAAAGCTCACCAACCAAATCAAATCTGACGACACAGTATAAAACAGCTACTTAATCATGAAAAAGCTAATTATATAGATGAGGTAACAACAAATATTAGGAGCACATTAAGCGTTCAAAAGGCCTGGATGCAAGAGTAGGATGCAAGATGCGTACACATACTTCTACGGATACAAGACTCAACTTGTACTCTACGCTGAAGAATCGTCCATGCATATACCATCACATTCGAAGAGATGCAGGAGGAAAAGTTCAGCAAGGCTTGCTCTCCATGAAAGAGCAAGCAGACATCAAGGTAATTTTATGGTTGGTTATACCGCGTACTCGACGAAAGACAATCTAAATGGTTTAGAAAAAGGATATCCGCTTGTTGCTATATTTAACAAAGTTGTAACCCTCAGCTCAAACGAGAACTCACCTAATCTATTCTCCAATAGTGATGTTGGAATTTTCGTTTATAAATCTGGCCACATGAGTGTAAGGACAGCTATCCTAAGTTAGAAGAAGATGAAAAAGGCCAAGTCATTTTTATAAGACTGATATCGAAGACTCATTCAGAGCACCAAGTCTTCAAGGAAACAAATCAAGACATTATCAGAATAAACTACTAGATTGAAACTAAAAACAGCGCGATGAATTACGAACACAGTTAGGATGTAGCATCAAGACATGAACTGTTTGGTATGGTACTACAAGGGATGTTCACCATTTTGCATACATTTGGAGCTGGTAATTAGAATATGGGGGGAATAAGCCAAAAATCCGGCGTATCCGAAAGGAATCTATGTTCATAATGAATAGAAGAGGGTTTGAACTCCGCTTCCTCTTCTACTCAAGTTATTAAATACTAAGTGGTTTTCAGTACCATCAGTAAATTGTTAGATTAATGTAAGTAAAAAATTGCAGATCTAACTGACATTATTTTTGCTAGAAAGCAATAAGTCCCTATTGTCTACAATATTTAACCTTAGAGACAAACATTGTTAACTTTCGATACTTCTAAGAATTAATGTAACTATCCTCACATATTGTCCAAATCTTCGACATACACTGCAAACTGAAAACCTTCATAACTTTATGACTTAACTCACACTTGGATATTTTTAAGCTTTCTTGCATTAAGTACATAAGCAAGTTCAACGATTAATGAGTTTAGTTTCAACTTGTCTCTCAAAATCACCAATAATTCATGTACTAAAATGAATATTGACAACTTTAGTTCTTCAGCCCTTTTACCGCAGCAATTACTCGCTCTAACCCTTCAACCATTACATGTGTCGGACATGCGATATTCATCCTTTCAAATCCACTTCCAACTTCTCCGAATACATATCCTTCGTCAAAGAACACCTCAGCTTCAATATGCATAAGTTTTTCAAGCTCATCTTTATCTAAACCAAGTGGTCTGAAATCCATCCACTGAAGGTATGTGCCTTCAAGGTCATATACTTTAACTTCAGGAAGGTTCTTGGCAAAGTAGTCCTTTAGAATAAGATGGTTGTGATGAATGAGGCCATTAAGTTCGTCAAGCCAGCCTTCACACTGTGTGTATGCTATCTCGCAGGCCTTGTATCCAAGTATTCCAAGTGAGAAGAATCCATTGCTTTCAACCTCTTCAAGGTACTTCTTTCTGATGTCCTCGTTAGGGATTATTATGTTCGAGGTATGCATTCCAGCAAGGTTGAAGGTCTTGCTTGGAGCTGTGCATACTATCATGTTGTTCGCAGCTTCCTCTGAGATGCTTGCGAAAACCGTATGCTTGAATCCAGGCATAACGAGGTCGAAATGAATCTCGTCTGATATTATGAGGACATCATTGTCCAGACATATCTTGGCAACTTTCTCCAGCTCCTCTATCGTCCATACTCTTCCAACAGGATTGTGGGGGCTGCAGAATAGAAGTATCTTATTCTTCGAATCCTTGGCCTTAGCCTCAAGGTCCTCGAAGTCTATTATATAGTTGTCTCCTGTGTTGATAAGTTCATTTTCTACTAGAGTTCTGTTGTTCTTCTTTATAGCGCCGAAGAACGGGTAGTACACAGGAGTCATTATTATTATGCCATCACCTGGATCTGAGAATGCCTTGATAGCTGAGAAAAATGCTCCGACTACGCCAGCAGATCCTATTATCCATTCAGGCTTGATTTCCCAGCCATGTCTCTTCTGCATCCATCCGCATACCGCAGAGTTATATTCCCTGGTTGGAACTGTATATCCGAGTATTGTGTCGCTTATGAACTGTTTTAGTCCTTCAACTATTTCAGGAGGATTCTTAATTTCCATATCTGCAACCGAGAAGGGTATTGTGTTTTCAGATACGTTAGGATTCCATCCGAGCATCTGCTCATACTTTGCGGATCCTGTGTTTCTTCTGTTCAGTACTGTAGTAAAATCATATTTCATTTGTTTGCTCCTTTAAACATGTAAAATTGTTAGTTTTTGCTTATTTGAAATCTTCAACTATTGGGTCATTGAAGCTCAGTCCGCTCCTGAAGATGTCCTTTTTCCTGAAGTTTGCGTATGCCAGGATGTACCTTACTACAAGGTCCAATCCCATTATTATCCAGATCCAGATGAGGTCTGCCTTGAACAGGAATGCTGCTGCAAGCACACCGGGTATCCTAACCAGCCAGATGCCTATCGTAATTATCACAAGAGGCATGTTGACATAGCCTGCACCCTTTAGGGCTCCGTTATAAAGACCGGTCATGTTCTGAGGTATCTGGCTTAATCCCATGACAATGAGGTATGCACTTCCTATTCCTATGAGCTCCCTGGAATTTGTGAGCGCACCCATTATTACTCCAGGAAAGAGTGCCATAATAAGACCTGCTGCTGTTGAGAATGCCAGTGTATACTTTAAAAGGTGTTTGTAGTACTTTCTTCCAAGCTCCATGTCCTTTGATCCAACAGACTGTCCGATGAAGGCAGTTGCACAGACTGCAAGCCCCATGGCAGGCATGAAGGAAACTGCTTCTGCCTGCATACCAAGCTGGTATGCAGCATAGGCGTTCTCACCATAGGTCAGGACTGCCCTGGTAACGAATATCGAAGATCCGACCCAGAATATGGTTTCAAAGCTGCTGGGGAATCCATAGCGCATAATGCTTAAAGCCTCTGGCATATTGATCCTGATTCCGAGTCCGTTCCTTCCCCTGAGCCCTTTGCTTTTGCCAAGGAGGAACCAGAAGGCCAGTAATGCTGCGACAGAATAGGATATGGTGTATGCGATAGCAGCACCCTCTATGCCCAAAGCAGGCAGGCCAATGGCACCGAATATCAGCACGTAGCTCAGAATGACATTTGTTATGTTCAGTACGCCAACAATCAGCATCGGAGTCTTCGCATCGCCCATGCCCTGGAATATTCCAGATACAATTAGAATCGCTGCCGTAGCAGGAAGGCTGAAGGAAAGTATCCTGGTATATAGCGTTGCATTTGCTATAAGCTCAGGTCCCGCTCCAAAAACTTTAAGCACCTGCTCAGAATACAGTAGCAATAGGCCAAGGAACAGGGCTGCAAAAGCTATGGAGAGAAGAATCCCCTGCACAGACACTCTGGCAAGCTTCTTCATGTTCCTTGCGCCATAGCTTTGGGCAACGTGTATTGTCGTTCCTATTGAAATGCCCTTGAACACAGCCCAGATAAGCCTCATTATGACGTTGCTTAGACCAATGGCTCCAACAGCCACAGCGCTTATCCGGCCTACCATGGCCATGGATACCAGGCCTGCGGTCATCTGCAGTATATTCTCAGCCGTAATTGGAATGATCATAGAGAGTATCTTCTTCTTGATTGCCTTGTCGCTTATAGCCTGAGCTTCCATTAAACCCTCCCTGTCTTCCACCATAAAGAAATATTGAGCCGGCTTCCGGAATCTACGATCTAAGGGTAATCGTAAAGTTCCGGCTGCAGGCTCATCTTAAGTTGTCCTTAGTGATTCCTTATATTACTTCGTCAGAAGTGAAACAGCATATTTTGCTGTGGACAGGACACCAAGCTTCAGCACGCTGTCATCCACGTCGAACTTCTCATTGTGGTGCTCAGCACCTGAACCGAGTTCTTCATTCCTAATGCCAAGGAAAGCGAATACACCAGGATATCTCTCAAGGTACATGCTATAGGATTCTGAAGCGTACCATTTCGGGCACTCTGATACAGTTCCTTCAGGAAGAATGTCGTTAAGTGCTTCTGCAGCCAGTGCTGAATGCCCTGCATCATTTATGACAGGTCCAACTGCAATTGCAGTCCTCGGGTCAAACTCGACTGTACAGTGATGCATTTTTGCGGTTGCCTCACAAATTTCCTTCATTATTCCAAGTGCCTTTCGACCCTCATCCATATTGAAGAATCTCATGCTTCCAGCGAAGTTTGCTGTTTCAGGGATAACGTTGGCGACATCAGTACCTGAATGGAAGTTAGCTACTCCAAGAGTTACAGTCTCGTTCGCATCTATCTGATTGACCCATGCCGCAGCAAGGTTGTTAAGGATACAGGATGCTGCGAATATCGGGCTTACTGACAGGTCAGGCCTTGATCCGTGACCACCCTTGCCTTTTACAGTTACATAAAACGGGCTGTTCCAGCCATCTTCGGACCTGTATAAAATTGATCTTGCCAGTCTGAATCTTGAATATGCACATTTTGACAAGTCATATCAATCTTTCTCTTGAAAGACCTCGAGAGTTATACTGATTCTAGTTTCCGCCTCGCATCCTCCCGTTTTGAACCCCATAATAAAACAAAGGATGAATCTCAAATTCACCCTCTGTAAGTTAATTATTTGAACAATAAAGTTGATTTACTTTAAATATTGTCTATTGAATTGATACTTAAAAAAGTATCAACTCAGCTAAATGTATATCAATGCTTATTAATTTTCTTCATAGCTTTCAAGTATTTCAACTTTTCCAGTGCTATACCTAGCCACAGAATAGATAAATGCAAAAGCGATGACTGCGATATTGCCAACCAGCAATGGAGTTGTCAGGTCTGATGCAAGCAGAACGAACTGAAGCAGGTTTATTGCAATTGAAATTACAACAATGAATTTGATCATTCCATCAGATACCTTAAATTTAGATTTGTTCCATAGCGCAGGCATTATCTTATTGACTCCGAGCAGTGATGCGCACAATAGGACATTGTTCAAACTGTAAACTATGATGGTTATGCTTCCTATGATGCTAATATCAAGATCAAATACTATTGGCAAGAATCCAAGCACATACATTATCGAAAGAAGATATACAGGCGTTTTGAACTTAGGGTGCAGGTGAGCAAGTCCTCTTGGGAACCAGCCATCCTCACAAGCCTGCATGACCGGTTTTGTAGCCCATCCAAGCTGTGAGTTCAGTGTTGAGATAAGTGCAAACCAAGCTCCACCAACTACAAAGAATACATAAAGCCATCTTGGAAGTATGGTTTCTGCAACCCATGTCAGTGGCTGACCTGCAACCTGAGCAACCGGAAGTACTCCTGCTGCGATTACAGACATGAATCCGTATAGTACTGCTACAGCGACTGTCGAGATGATTATGACTAATGGTATATCCCTGGTTGGGTTCTTAGCTTCTCCAGCAAGATTCGCTGCTGCTAATGCTCCACCAGTTGCGAACGTCAGCAATGCTCCAGCTCTGAAGAGACCGAGAAGTCCATTGGTGATGAATGAGTCCGAGAAGTAGTTCGGCTGAAGCTGAGTGATTCCGAATGCAGAGAATGCAGCAAGTGCAACGACAAGTATCAATACGATTGCATTCTGGAACTTAGCCATCACATCAACGCCAACCATGTTAAGGCCGTATAGCAGTGTAAGTATACCAATTGCCAGAAGCTTTCTAGGAAGAAACGGAATGAACGGCATTGCATAATCAGCAAAGGAAAGGGCATACATGGCTATTGATACATTTGTCATGATAAACATGATCATGTAGGCACCGCTGTATTTTTTGCTGAATAGCGATCCGACTATTGAATACTGTCCACCTCTGAATCTTGCAGTTGCATTGATAAGAATCATAGGTACTGAGCTGATTAGTACAAGCACTGCTGAAAGGATGAACGATACTGGAACTGACCTTCCGGTCATTGCGATGGCAACACCTGTCAGTGACATTATTCCAGCACCAATGATCTGGCCTACAGCCTGGCTCATCAGATCCCAGAATCCAAGTACTCTTCTAAGATCTTTAGTCGAAGAATTAGTGGTGTCTACCAGGGTAATCTCTTTTTCATTGACATTCATTATGATTCCTCCCCATTATCTATAAATTTCTTTAGTTTTTCAGTGTTTTCTTAAGTCTTTCTAATCCTTCTACCATAACCTTTGTAGGACAAGCAATGTTCATTCGTTCAAATCCATTACCTTCTTCGCCGAACACATATCCTTCATCGAAGAATACCTCTGCTTCCATATGCATAAGTCGTTCAAGCTCATCCTTGTCGTATCCGAGATCATTGAAATCCATCCATTGAAGGTAAGTCCCTTCCAATGGGAATACTTTGACTTCCGGAAAATGTTCGTTCATAAAGCTCTTAAGTACCTTGTGATTGTGATGCACCAGATCAACCAGTTCGTCCAGCCATTCTCCACACTCGTTGTAAGCTATCTCGCACGCTTTATAGCCTATTATGTTCAAACTAAAGAATCCATTGGATTCAACTTCCCTGAGATACATATCCCTCAGTGCCTTGTTTGGGATGATTATGTTTGAGGTATGCATCCCAGCCAGGTTGAAGGTCTTGCTAGGAGCAGTGCAAACTATCATGTTGTTTGCAGCCTCTTCAGAAATTGATGCAAAAACAATATGCTCATGTCCTGGCATAATCAAGTCGAAATGGATCTCGTCAGATATTATGACAACATTGTTACGCAGACATATATCAGCTATTTTTTCCAGTTCATCCCTCTTCCATACTCTGCCTACCGGGTTATGCGGACTGCAGAAGAGTAGCACCTTGTTTCTTGGATCCTGTGCTTTTTCTTCCAGATCATCATAATCAACGAGATAAGTGTCTCCATCTTGTATTAATGGATTCTTTACAAGGTTCCTCTGATTCTTTCCTATTGCACTAAAGAACGGATAATAGACCGGAGTCATTATGATGATACCATCTCCAGGCTCAGTCAGCGCTTTGATTGCAGAGTAAAAAGCTCCAACAACACCTGGTGAACCTACAATCCATTCTGGTTTGATATCCCAGTTGTGCCTTCTCTTCATCCACCCGCATACAGAGCTGATGTAGTTTTCAGTAGGCATGGTATAACCCAGTATAGTTGAATCTATGTACTTTTTCAGTCCTTCGATGATTTCCGGAGCATTTTTCAGTTCCATATCCGCTACCGAAAACGGAACTACATCCTCACTTACGTTTGGATTCCAACCCTTCATCTGTTCATACTTTGCTGAGCCTGTATTGGCCCTTTTAATTACTGTCTCGAAATCATACTTCATTTTTACACTCCCTTGACTAAATTATGTGCCATCCTTTAGTTAAACTTTATGATGGCGACATTTTCAGAGAAGTCCGCTAATCTAAGATATCATAGATTGATCTTATTTCCGGTTCTTTCCCCAAATCAATTCTCTTTTTTTGGTACTCAACGGACTTATTAATCATTCTTCCCATTAATTCTATAAGTGCTACCATAATAAATTTGATTGTGCATGAGATAAGTATCAGCCTAAAGATTAGCAAAATATCTAGAATAATTGCTTTGAATATCTTTATAGACTTTCAGTAACACACCCTTAGAACAGTCCATTGCATAACAACGGGCACCACTGAATAATGTATTGCTATTCATCACACCCTTTCAACAACTCGAAGCAAATTTTTTATTGTAATCATTCTTAATTGTTTTGACTTGGTATTATTAAGCTAGTTAACTATTAACCTACTGAACTTATTTTACATTCCTTTACAAATGATGTCAATCGTTTCCATAAAACATTTTCATTTTTTCTCATCGCAATTTTTAAAATTCCTTTAATGCAATATAGTTAGATATTTACTATACATTCCAATGGTTTTTATCTATACTACTTAACTTGACCTTCGTATTCGACACTATTTTTCATATTCTGTTCATATTCATTTTTATATATATTTGTAGAATTAGCCCCTTAATGAAAAATTGATTTACACAATATATTTTATTTAACATCTTAATAATCCTATCGTTTAACAACATTGTACCAAAATCTTATTAATGTATTTTGTGCATAAAAAAAGACCCTGACTAATAATAATCAGGATCTTGATTGTACTAGATTTCAGCCTTCCAGAGACCATGCAGATTACAGTACTCATATACAGTACCTGCAGCAGCATCTTCAAATTCAGCCTTTGGCTCCATTCCAGGTTTGAGATAAACTATCTGAAGTTTGTCGCCTGCGTCAAGAGCTATCCATTCAATATAGTGGGTATCAATCATAGGATGGATTGTTGAACCAACAGTAACCTTGATCTTGCCATCTTCCTTTACAACTACAGGAACATGCTTTTCAGTAGCTGCATCTGTTGTATTGGCTTCAAGCTTCTTCATGTCCTGTCCGCAGCAAACAAGAGTTCCTCCGCCATCTTTGATCAGAGCTACCATGTTTCCGCATACTTCACATTTGTAAAACACTACATTTGCCATTTCTTCAGCCCCTTTTCGTTGATTGACCTGCAAAGGCAGGTCCCCTACCATATATTCTAAATCAACGGTTTTGGAATGTATAGCGAGTTCAGAAACTGTTAACAGAGAAGTAGATTATTATACACAGAATAATTATTAGAAGAACAGTATAAATCCTTGATTTCATGCTAATTTCCCCGCTATCACTGAAGCCTTTAAGAACCCTTACAATTCCTTCATCAGAACCAGCATCTGTGCTAATAGCTCTCTGATTCAGCTGCCCGATTAGCTTTATCACCCTGTCACCAGGTGTACCCTTCGTAAAATAGAAGCAGTCAGCGAAGTTCATCTGCTCAAGAAGCATCGGTCCCATGTTCCTGATGTATACCTCCGCAGTGGAGGCATCAAGCACGTATGTGACATTTTGGATTACCATTCTTTTTGGTAGCCCGATCTGGTAAAGCTTCGTCAGTGGCCATGTGCCGTTGTATTCAAGCAGAAATCTTCTTCCTGGATATCTTGATTGAAGGTCCTCGAAGAGACTGCAATCAAGACTCTCAAGCGCATCAATGCTCACGGTCTCATACTCTTTCCCGTATTCCTCATCACCATGCTCGCAAATTAGCACCAGCCATTCCTCTGATTTTCCAGTCCTCTTCAATACTTCCTTCGCAAGAGTTGTCTTTCCAGAGTCCAGGAATCCTGATACTACAAATATCGGAGTCCTCATGACTTTCCTTCTTCCATAAGCCTCAAAATACTGTCTCTTTTGAGCGATTTTCCTATGAAGCAAATTTTCCCAGTATCAACAGAGTCAACCTTTTCCACTACAGCTTCATTTCCCATACAGTCTGCCTTAAGGGCAAAGCCTTCTGATCCCTGCAGCATTCCTTTGACCCTGACTATCTCACCAAACCGCTCAGATTGCACAAGCTCTTCAAGCACTCTGCAAAGATCATCCTCATCATACCTAACATCAGTTTCGAAAGAGTAGCTTTCAAGGTCAATGCCTGATTTCAGATTATCATGATCATAGCTAACTGACTGCTGAGTATTCATGCCATCCATATTAATCTCAAGTACATCATCCAAAGCCCTGGTAACATAAGCTTCTGGATTGATCGATGCAATGTCTTCAATTACCCTTAAAGTCTTTTCCTCGCCAGCCTCATCAGTCCTGGTAAGTAGTATTGTGCCTGCTTGAACCACCTGGTCCCTGTAAAACTCCCTGAAGTTCCTGATCTGGCTGAAATACTTTCTCGCATCTACGACTGTTATCACTTTACCGGGTGTAACCTCAGATCCTGCAGACCTGCATACAGCCGTTATGTCAGAGGCCTTCGCAACACCTGATGGCTCTATGATGATTACTTCAGGAGAATACTCATCAGCAATCTCCATTAGTGCAATCCGGAAGTCGCCTGAAAGGGAGCAGCAGATGCAGCCTGAATTGATTTCCCTGACTCTCGTACCGCTTCTTTTAAGTATCTCTCCATCTATTCCTATCTCACCGAATTCATTCTCGATTATTGCAACGCTCCTGCCATTTAGAGGTCCATCAATCAGATGCCTTATAAGCGTGGTCTTTCCCGCTCCAAGAAATCCGGATACCACATGCACTATTGTTCCCATAAGCCTCCTATCCCACTGCTACTGCAGGAAAAACAGCCCGAAGCTGTATAGTGAGCTTATGACAACAAATGATATAAGTATCGGCATGGTGTGCCTTACCAAAGCAATGAAAGAAGTTCCGAAGTCCTCAGTGACTATGGCAAGGCAAATATGAGTCGGTGAAACCTGCATTGCGATATATGTCATGCACATGAGAAGGACCATCAGAGCAACCCCACCACCTGCTACCGACGCGAATGCCAGAGGCATGGTCAGAGCTATTATCGCCTGAGAACCAGCTACCAGTGTCCCGAAGAAGAATATCAACGCGAATATGACTGGTGATGGTATCGGAAAGCTGTTGAAATAACCCGGAAGTCTTTCAATTACGCCAGTATATGTAATTAGCTCCTTGAAGCTCATTATTAGAATCGTAGTGAAGATGAGCTTTCGCTCAATGGCTGAAATGAACATGGGCTTCAGCTCACTGAAAGTAAACCTGTTTACCACCACTGAAAGAAGTATTACAGGAATTACAGCAAGATGCACCGCCGGCTTGAACACAAGAATTATTGCTATCGTAAGCACGATAGGCCAAAGGCTGATGACAAGGTTCTTTGTATCTGAAGACTTGTCGCTATCGATTGCCACTCCAGTACCCTTCGGTATCTTCCTGACATACCTGAAGTAGCCGAGCAGGAACAGTACAACTACCATTGGAAGCATGGCTACAACAAATGCAGTCATGTCAACACCTGACAGGTTTAGAGCAAGTATTATTGATGAGTAGGTTGGGAGGAACGCCTCAGAAATATGCCTGAAGTAGCTCGTTACGAAAGTCTTCTCTTCTCTGGTCAGGCTTTCTCCACCGGCATTGTCGACAATCGGAGAAGCGATAAGGACTGCTCCAGCTGAAGGCAAAAGACCGATTACGAAGGGTGCGACCATAGCGTTGACCCTCCTGCTGTTAAAGAGATTGCTTAGCGATTTTTCAGCAAGGAGAAGATGTCCCCTTTTCTCCAACATCCTCTGAAGGAAGGTTATTGAATAGAAGGCAAGCACCATATTTATTGTAGGAGTACTTGTGGCACCCTTCACGATCATCTGGACAGAAGTGATTGGATTGATGAGGTATAGGAGTATGACGGCAATCATGCCTCCGACTATGGAGACATAAAGCGGCTTCCCAAGCCTCATGATGACGACGATGCAGGTAAAAGTTATTACGAGCTTTAAAATGTCCATGCAGTCAACATTCCTTTCTTTTTAAGTCCTTGTCTAAATCATGATGAATCCATGCTGCAAAACGCCCGCCATCTGCACATAACCTAAGTGCAGATGGCGGGTGAAGCTTCATTTATAGACTGTAAGGCAAATATGAAGTGTGAAGCTATTCCTGGCTTTCCGCCTCTTTAGCCTTCACTTCGCGAAGTATGTCGGTAAATTCCTTCATCACGTTGTAGCCTATTGCAAGCTCTTCCGGATTGAATTTCTTCATCAGCCTCTTGTTCGTCTTGATAGTGTCAATGACGTCGAATTCCTTGTGGGCTATGTTGAATTCAAATGCCTTCTGGGTAGGATACAGCATGAACACCTTGGCATCCTCCTTGGAGTTCACCCTGTAGATCATATCCCTATTTATAAGCTTTCTCACTGTCTGAGAAAGCGCGCTTGTCGTTTTTTCCCAGAGCTTTGCAAGCTCTGTTACAGTGATTCCGGGATTGTCAACGATGTCTGTCAGAACATGCGCTTCATTCATGGACATCTCATCGCCGGTTCCATAATCCTTCTTTTTGCTCATAAACTCGCTGTATACCAGTACAAAAGCATACAGTATGCTGGTATGCTCATGGAACTTCTCATAAAGCTCCACTACCTTCGATTTGTCCTCGTCGGTTTTCCTCACATCAAGTGTCAGCATTTCCTTGAAAATATCATCATTCTTCACAACAATTGCTCCTTTAGTAAATTGATTATAACACACTTTAATTATAAAGCAACTTAACATCTGTTAATGTGCCGGAATTTTTATTTTTCCTTAAATAATCCATGCCCTTAAATATTAAGGTCCATAATACTACATTAGCAATAATTCGTTGAAATTTCCATATCATCATGAAATAAACATTCAGGTATTTTTTGCTTAAATTGAAAATACCCTGCAACTTTGCAGCTGCAGGGCAGGATTTCCTCATTTTCAGGCGTTTTGCCTTATCACTGAACAGACTTCGTCCATATCAGGTAAGTCACTGAGGTCCTTGGCATATCTTGAGTAAATGACCTTCAGGTCCTTGCCCACGATGAATACTGCAGGCAGCTGAAGCTCTTCTCCCTCGTATTCGCCATGTACATATCCCCTGGCTTTGGATTTCTCGATCTTCTCCATTGTCTTGCCGCCGATCAGCACATCGACAGATGGAGCGGCAACAATCTCAAGCTCCTTGTAGAGAGCCATTGAAGGGTCGCAGATGACGTCATAGGCAAAGGCAGAATCTTTAAGCTTCTCCGCAGGTGACTGGATTACAACAAGTGCCTTAGCTCCAGCCTCCTCAAGCTTCGAGTATTCCTCATGTATTGTGATCATGTCCAGCTGACATAGCGTACAGCCAGCATATCTCAGAAAATATACTGCAGTAGGGGTTCCCCCGACCAGTTCCTTCATGCTTATATCGCCCTTGCAGATTGTGTTCACTGCAAAATCAGGCATTGTGTTACCAACTGAAAGTCTCATAAATCTCCCTTTTACAGACCAATCCCTTTTTGCATCCTCTTCTACGGAACTGTAGTCATGTCCCGTAAGGCCTGAAGCATCCGCTTAAAGTCAATGATCCGCTTTATTCCAGAATGTACAGCCATGCTGCAATAAGCAGCCTCTCAAACGATGATACCTTGCTACTTTGTAATTGCTACTGCCTCAATTTCTACAAGAGCATCCTTAGGAAGCCTTGCAACCTCGACTGCCGCCCTTGCAGGGAATGGCTCTGTGAAGAACTCCGCATATACAGCGTTCATCTTCGCAAATTCATTCATGTCCTTCAGGTATACATTAGTCTTGAGAACATTCTCCATAGATGAACCTGCTTCCTCAAGTATTGCCTTGAGGTTTAGAAGCGACTGCCTTGTCTGTGCTGCCACATCCTCAGGCATTGTTCCGGTTGCAGGGTCGATGGGAAGCTGTCCTGATACATACACAGTCTTTGTCTCAGTAGAAACAACACCCTGTGAGTAAGGTCCGATAGCTGCAGGAGCTTTTGTTGTGCTTACTTGCTTTTTCATTTCATTCCTCCAAAATCATTTTTTTATCGAAGTACTTGAGAATCTTTTTCGAAATTCCCTCGAAATTTTATAAAATTTCGCTCATGCCTACATTGTAGTTTCTTACCAAGCATTAAGTCAATAAATTTTTATCACTTTAAAAAATTATTATCATTTCTTCCCATTCCTGATTGAGCTGTTTCAAAGTACATGATATCCTTAAATCATAAGAAACCGAGGTGAGACTATGCCTGACATAATGACCGAATACAAGAACCTTGTGGAATTTCTCGGAAAGGTTCTTCCTAAAAACTGCGAAATAGCCCTGCAGGATGTACGCAGCGGCAAGAACTGCATAACCGCTATAGCAAACGGGCACATCAGCGGCAGAAAGGAAGGCTCCCCACTTACGAACCTGGCAATCAAGTTCATAAACGAAGAAACCTGGAAGGACAACGACTTCATTACAGACTATACAGGCTGTACAAAGGAGAAGAAGCGCCTAAGGTCTTCCACCTATTTCATAAAGGAGAACGGAAGGCTTTCAGGAATGCTCTGCATCAACATTGACGATTCAAGCTACATGGAGATAAGCCGGATGCTGTTTGCCCTGGGTGGAATACCTCAGGCAGCAATGGATTCACAGGTAACTGATACAGTTAAGGATTCCAGGAATATGGAGCCAGAATCATTTTACGAGGACATTGAAGACCTCACTGAAATGGTTATTAACGAATACTTTTCAGATAAAAGCCATGTACCTTCAGACCGCCTGAATCAGACTGAAAAAATGGATATAGTAAGCCGGCTTGAAGAAAAGGGAGTCTTCATGGTAAAGGGTTCTGTCAGCAAAGTTGCCAGAAGGCTATCCATGTCAGATGCAAGCATGTACCGATACCTTTCAAAGATAGAAAAGGAAAAGGCGAAGCAGCCATAGCTTATTGCGCTGCTTCGCCTTCTCCTACTTTATGAACCATCCAAGCATATGCACCGCATGGTTTACAATGACTCCATTGGAATTACTTACGACCTCGATACTTTCATGTTTATCACCAATATTCGCATCATAGGAAGCAAATCTCTCTGTGGATCCCGATGGTCCGTTCATCTCATATTCAATGCTCTTTGATTCAAATTCAGCCTCTATAGCCTTCATCGTATCCTCAAATCCCATGCTGCTCCTAACGACAATAATATATCCTTTGCCATTATCGAACAGAGCTTCCTTGCTTTCAACGATCACCCCGTCAGCAATAACGGCTTCCTGTGGAAGATTCTCAGGCAGCTTTCCTTCCAGGTCCTTGGGCATCCAGATCCATACAGATACTGCGACAAATGCGATTACAAATGCCAATAGAAGCTTCAGCGGTCTCATAACTTACCTCCCTTCAAATGCAAAATCAATAATTTTATCTGCTATCAATTGTCTTTCATTACGGTTGATATGCTGTATTTATCATCTGTCCAAATTTCGAAATTTGGGTAACTTTCTATCTCAGTCCATGCATCTGGCACTAATTGCATATTATTCGTCATCATTATCCATTCAGATCTAGAAGTGATTACTATTCCCTCGGATTTTTCTGTATCAACATAACAATCAACTTGAAGTGTCTCAGCAACTTTGCTTAGGACTGGTCTTAGGTCAAATTGCATATTTGAAGTGTGGAAGAAAAGTATCCCATCTTCTTTGATCTTACTCATGTATAATTCCACAGCTTCTTTTGTTAATAGACTTGCCGGAATTATATCTCCACTGTAAGCATCCAGCACTAACACATCATATGAGTTATCCTCTTCAGCTTCGAGTGTGATTCTTGCATCTCCTAAAACCACCTCATGCTTATGTTTCTCCATCATAGTAAAATATGAAGGGTTCTGTGCAATTTCTATTACCTGAGGATCAATTTCGAAATACTTCCATGATTGTGTTTCGTCACTCAAAGCACTCAGGATTCCAACTCCTAGTCCAACTACTCCTACATTATCAATATTGTCGTTGTTCGAAGTGAAAAATCTTCCAACAGTAGAACCTTCCTTATCATAATATGTCAGGGCTTCAAACTCATACTCGCTGCCCTTTTCGAATTGTGAACCATGCAAAGTGTTTCCGTATACCAGATTTACAAGTTCAAATTTCTCATCATCTTTGTCAGTGTAGTCTGTTTTAATGATTGTTTTTACTCCATAGAAATTTCTAACCATATACTCATTATTTCGTAAAAGTGCATAATCGAAAACAGATGTAATGACAATCAGTAAAATCAAATTTATAAATCTTGTTTTACTATATGTAAACAGTCTTCTAATAAGATATAGCGTCGCTAATACTAATAATAAAGTAATTGATATAACTGACATCCCTTTCAAGATCACAATACTGAGTCCTGCAATAAAAAGCAATGTGCATTCCCAAGGCTCAATATAAAGCTTATCAATAAGGTCCTTTTTATGACCAAAATAAATTAAAAACAGAAACATAGCTGCAGTAATCGGAAACTCGTACACGTTATTAAATATAAGAGGAGCAATTATTGAAGCAAAGACCCCTCCCAATGCACCACCTATAGAAATGTACATGTAAAATTCGGTTAAATTAGATTCATGAGGAATGTCTTTTACAACATACAAGTTGCAGACTAAACTGATAAAAAATAATGCAATTAAGGATACCACGTAAACATAAATATTGAGCTTAGTAAATAAAATCATTAATGCAACAATAGTAGACCAGAATGCTAACTTTTCATATACTTGAATATCCAGTAATTTTATTCTTGAGAAAGCAATAATATATGCTATTAAATATATGATCAAGGGCAAAAGCCAGAAGTAGTGTATATGATTTACATTGATAACATTATCCAATACCGAGTTTGTTGCAATCATCAAACTGCATGGAATGAAAGATAATAGTAGCCAGTATAATTTTCTATTAAGACCAATCGGTTCCTTCTTACCATATTCGACTTGCTCACTTACTTCTACAAAATTGCTAACATCAAGGCTTCTATATACATTAATCCCGATGTAAACACCAATAGCGACGGCAATACTATATAGGATATTCCAGAGCAACATCTGATTCTTCAGTCCAAAAACCACCTCGACAACTAGTCCGTATCCAATCAAAGCTATTAGATTTCCGGAATTACTTAATGAATATAAGTGATACGGGCTCTCCTTTTGGTCAAGGCTGTACCATTTTTGAAAATTTGTTGATGATGTCGATACTGCAAAAAAAGGAATACCTATGGTCGATAATAATATACGGATTACATCCCAGGATGGAGAATTTGTGTTTACAGTAAAGTTTCTCACCTTAAAAAACACAAATGAAAAGATGGCACTGAAAATAAGCAGAATCATATGTACTTTCATGTATGTTTTAAAGCCAATCAGCTTAGGCAAGTAGTGTGTATACATGTATCCTCCTAATAGAAGGACTTGGAAGCACATTAACGCAACATTCCAGCTAGACATTGAACCTCCAGCTATTGGAAGTATCATTCTGCCAAACATCGGTTCTACCAGGAACAATAAAAATGAGTTCAAAAAAATGGTAACCCAGAACAGAAACTTCAATTTTTTAAATAAAGCACCTTCCTCGAATGTCATTTGTCAAATTATATAACTTAACTATACTTGATATCTCAAAACTGTCAAGTAAACACCTAAGAGCCTTAATGTAAATTGTTGCTCTCATCAATGGTTATTTTAGATACAATCAATCACGAAGTAATTGAACTTGCTGTATCAGTATTACTAATTATTCCCAAAATACTCCCTTACCTTACCAACATAATACAAAGATCCGAATGAACATATTATCCCATCCCATCCTGCAAGCAGCATTGCAAGCTTTATACCGGCATTGACATCATGGGCGGCAATTGCTTCAATCTCAAGCTCTTCTATAATTTCTGCAAGCTCCTCACAAGGCAGAGCCCTCTTATTATCAACATCTACTGTTATGAACCTCTGGGCTATGGGAGCCACTTCATTTACCATTTCAGCATAATCCTTGTCTGCAAGAACTCCCATTATGAATGTTATCTTCTTATCAGGAAAAAGATGCTCCAGGTTATTTCTTAGCATAGCTACACCCTGTGAATTATGGGCTCCATCTGCTATGAATATTGGCTCCTCACAAAGCAGCTCGAACCTTCCCGGCCATCTCGCGGAATCAAGCCCCCTTCTTATTGCTTCCTCATCTATTTTCCAACCCTTCTCAGATAACAGAAGCGCTGCTTCAATCGCAACAGCTGCATTTCTTGTCTGATGGAGTCCAGCAAGCCTTATGGTCAGAGCAAGCAATCCCTTGTAGTTAAAGGTCTGACTGAACACATCTGAAGAGAGGATATGTATTGAATCAAAATCAGCCTTCCTCACCCTTGCTCCCAGACTGTCAGCCCTTCTTAATATTACTTCTTCAGCTTCGTTGGCCTGAGGATACATGACAACTTCAGATCCTGACTTAATTATACCTGCCTTCTCTGAAGCTATCAGTGCGAGGGTATTACCCAATATTTCCATATGGTCGTAGTCTATGGTAGTTATGACACAGGCTTCCGGTGTATCAATTACATTTGTCGAATCAAGCCTTCCTCCGAGTCCAACTTCAAGGACCACTATGTCACACTCCTTGTCCATGAAGTACTGGAATGCAAGTGCAGTGGTAATCTCGAATTCAGTGGGGTTCTCTTCGCCTTTTGACTCCATGTCGTCTATAAGTCCCTTGATATCAGAGGTTATTCTGGCAAGTGCTTCATTTTCTATGTCCTCACCGTTAACTCTTATTCTCTCATTGAACTTCTCTATACTCGGCGATGTATATGTTCCTACCTTATAGCCTGCAGCCATAAGTATTGAGCTTATGAATGCAACGGTTGAGCCCTTTCCATTTGTTCCGGCAACATGTACATATTTAAGCTTCCTGTGGGGATTGTCCATCCTCTCAAGAAGGCTTTCAATCCTGTCCAGCCCAAGAATGCTTCCAAATTTCAATGAGTCCCTGATATATTCCAATGCTTCGATATGATCCAAATAAAACAGCTCCTTTCAACGACACTTAGCTACCCCATCATTATACCTTCACCGGACTTATCTGAATACAGGAAGACTAATCGGGAAGCTGATTTCATCACTATTTCATCTCTTGAAATACTCATTTTTTGCTTCAAATCCAAATGTTAAACCAATGTTTCCCGATTGTTCAAAAAAAAGTTTGAGGCATCTCGGTATAATGTGGTAACGTTATGGTAAGCCATATGAGGGGGTGCTTTTATGTTTACAGACAGGATGGCAGCAGGAAAGCTGCTAGTGCCAAGGATACTTGATCTGAAACTTGCCAATCCGGTTATTATCGCCATACCACGAGGCGGTGCGGAAGTAGCTGCTCCCATAGCGGTAGCATTGGGTATGGAGCTTTATGTTGTGCTTTCAAAAAAGCTTTCCGCTCCGGCAATTACGGACCAGTTCATTGGCGCAGTATCTCCAAACGGTGAATACGAGCTCGATTCAGATGCCGCAAAGGACCTGGGGCTAGAGGAAAGTGACATTGCCAGCCTTATCTTTGAAGCTAAGGAAGAGGTTAAAAGAAGAAGCGCGATTTATGAAGAATTCGCTGTACTGCCTGATCTTGCAGGAAAGGATGTAATCCTTGTGGATGATGGTATAGCCAAAGGATATACGACCAGAGTCGTTATCAAGTACCTTCGTTCCCTGAATCCTGGAACGATTACTTTAGCTGTTCCTGTACTTCCAAATGAAGCAGTCGATGAGTTCTCAGGTATTGCAGACAGACTTGTCTATATCGATGCTCCAAAAAGAGTGAAGTCAGTCGGAGAAAACTATTCAAGCTTCCATCAGGTGGACCATGGCGATGTCCTTAAGGCACTTAGGATGGTTAAGATAAGCATAGCTGACTGCTGATTTCTACAAACGACTTAGAACCCGGAGGACACTTCTCTTGAAACTTAGTGACATAAATTACAGAAGGCATATCCTTGAAAATGAAAAGGTCATGTACCTCATAGTAGGTGTCCTGACCACACTAGTTAACTATATACTCTACTTCATATGCAGAACCAATTTCGGAGCTGACAGAGTGATTCTAAACACAGCTGTATCATGGTTTGGGGCAGTGCTATTCGCATTCGTGACCAACAGGCGATTTGTATTCAGAAGCCATGGTGGGAATTTTAGTGACCTGCTTAGGCAGGTATTCCAGTTCTATGCCTCAAGAGGTGCATCAGGTTTGCTTGAGCTTGCCATAATGTACATCTTCGTCGAGCTTGCCGGGATAAGCGATGTTTTGGTGAAGATTGCTGCAAGCATCATCATAGTAATCCTGAACTATTTCCTTTCGAAGGCGATCTTCAGGAAGAGGAAAGAATCTTCCATAAGATAAATAAGAAAAGATAGGACAAGGGTGGCAGCCAATAAATGACTGCCACCCTTGTTCTTATACCGCCGCACCTCGTGTTGCGGTTATGGTTAATCTGTTGTCCTTGAATTTCATGATGCCGCCTTCCAGGTGAATGCCCTTCACTACTCCGCTTTCGGAATAAGAGAAATCTGCATTTTTCAGGATGGCGATTATCGGACTATGGTCCGGAAGTATCTGAAACGATCCTTCAGTGGTATATCCGCTGAAGCTCTCCACATCAGTCTTAACAAGTCTTCCTCTGGAGGTTACTATCCTGAGTTTGAACGTCTTCATGATTACCTCCTATCAGGCTCTGCTTGCTTCAGCATTCGCGATGACATCCTCTATGGCTCCCGCGAAAAGGAATGCGGATTCCGGAAGATTATCATGCTTGCCTTCAAGTATCTCCTTGAAGCTTCTTATGGTGTCCTTAACCTTGACGAACTTGCCCTTCATTCCTGTGAACTGCTCAGCAACGGTGAACGGCTGTGAAAGGAACCTCTGGATCCTTCTTGCCCTGTTTACCACGGCCTTGTCTTCATCCGGAAGCTCATCCATACCGAGTATGGCGATGATGTCCTGGAGCTCCTTGTATCTCTGGAGAATCCTTACAACCTCTGTCGCAACCTCATAGTGCTCTTCTCCTACAATCCTCGGATCCAGTATCCTGGAGCTTGATGTTAAAGGATCTACCGCTGGATATATGCCAAGCTCGACTATGTTCCTTGATAGTACTGTTGTAGCATCAAGGTGAGTGAATGTCGTTGCCGGTGCCGGGTCAGTAAGGTCATCTGCAGGCACGTATACTGCCTGGACTGATGTTATGGCGGCTCTCTTGGTCGAGGTTATCCTCTCCTGCAGCGCACCCATTTCAGTCGCCAGCGTTGGCTGGTATCCGACCGCTGATGGTATTCTTCCAAGCAGAGCCGAAACCTCAGAGCCTGCTTGGGTGTATCTGAATATGTTGTCGATGAACAGAAGCACGTCCTGGCCCTGGTCCCTGAAGTACTCAGCCATTGTGAGTCCTGTAAGTGCGACCCTCATTCTTGCACCGGGCGGTTCGTTCATCTGTCCGAATACAAGTACTGTATTGTCTATGACGCCTGATTCCTGCATTTCCCTGTAAAGGTCGTTGCCTTCCCTGCTTCTCTCTCCAACTCCAGCGAATACTGAAAGTCCGCCGGACTCCTTCGCGATGTTGTTGATGAGCTCCTGTATGAGGACAGTCTTGCCAACTCCGGCACCGCCGAAGAGTCCGATCTTTCCACCCTTCTGATATGGTGCAAGAAGGTCGATGACCTTGATTCCGGTCTCGAACATCTCTGTATCAAGGCTCTGCTGCTCGAAAGTCGGGGCAGGTCTGTGTATCGGGTAGTATTTCTCAGCGAAAACCTCACCCTTGTTGTCTATCGGATGACCAAGGACGTTGAATAGTCGTCCAAGGACTTCCTTGCCCACAGGCACGGTGATAGGCGCACCGATGTCGTAAACCTCCATACCTCTCTTGAGGCCTTCAGTCGGCTCCATAGCTATGGCTCTGACTATGTCATCACCAGTATGCTGCTCGACTTCACAGTATACGAGCCTTCCGTTTTCCGCCTTGATTTCAAGGGCGTTGTTGATCCTCGGAAGATGGTCATATTTGAACTGAATGTCGATTACGGGTCCAATGACCCTCACGATTTTTCCAATATTGTCAGCCATTTGATCCTCCTATAATTGAGCCTCGGCTCCACCGATGATCTCAGTGAGCTCCTGGGTTATGGTCTGCTGCCTCATCCTGTTGTACTGCTTCTCAACCTTGATCAGAAGCTCATCGGCATTCTTTCTCGCAGTATCCATGGCACCCATTCTCATCGAGTGTTCAGTCACCTTGGCGTGTACAAGCACATTGTAGAACTTTTCCCTTAAGTACAGGGAATAGACCGTGTCCTTAAGCTCTTCAATGCCAGGCTCGAACTGGAACTCAGTATCCCTTAGCTCCCAGCCCTCTTCCCTTCCTTCGAATGGAAGCACCCTCTCTATTGAAACCTCGTTCCTTACCTGCGACATGTATCTGGTATACACCAGACAGACCTCATTGACCTCGCCTTTTGCGTAAATCTCAAGAATCCTCTCAGCAAACCTCTGGGCTTCTTCAGGATCAGGTACATCCTTGGTGCTCATAGAGTCGATTTCAAGGTCCATGTGCAGCTTCTTAAGGATAGACAGTCCTTTGCCTCCAGTCGTGAGGATCATTGGATGGTCCCCTCTTTCTCTAAGCCTGTCTATAAGTGCAAAGAACATGTTATTGTTGTAGCCTCCGCAAAGACCCTTGGTAGAGTTCAGCACGACGTAAAGAGTCCTCTCCTTACCACCGTTGCCGAGGAATATGCCGCCTTCCGATTTGTCAGCCCTGGCCACATCATCCTTGATTCCGCTGATTGCTGCAAACTGCTTGTCGCTTGCGAAAAGATAGACCTTGCACTTCTGGAATTTGGAGGTGGCGACAAGTCCCATAGCCTTTGTCATTTTTTTAATGTTCCTTACCGACTTTGCCCTTTTCAGCAAGGAAATCATGTTAGCACCGGCCATTCTTATCCCTCCAGTCTACTTGAAATAGCTTGCTTTGAAGTCTTCTATGGCCTCATCAAGCGAAGCCATGACATCGCTCCTGAGATCTCCGGTTTTTCTTATCGAGTCTGCTATTTCCCTGTGGTATGTATCCATATATTCAAAGAATTCAATCTCAAACTGCTTGATGTCCTTTACCGCGATGTCGTTCAGCTTGTCGTTGATTGCAGCATACAGGATCAGTACTTCCTTCTCATACTTGATAGGGCTGTACTGCGGCTGCTTCAGGATCTCATATAGCCTTTCACCCTTCGCAAGCCTTCCTGAGGCTTCAGTATCGAGCTCGATTCCGAACTGCGAGAATGAAAGAAGCTCCCTGTACTGTGCCAGTTCAAGCCTGAGCTTGCCTGATACCTTCTTCATTGCCTTTGTCTGAGCAGATCCTCCAACCCTTGATACTGATATTCCGGGATTTATCGCTGGCCTTATACCATTATAGAAAAGGTCCGATTCGAGGAATATCTGTCCGTCGGTTATGGAAATTACGTTTGTCGGTATGTATGACGTAACGTCACCGCCAAGAGTCTCTATTATCGGAAGCGCTGTAATCGATCCGCCTCCAAGCTCATCTGAAAGCCTTGCAGCTCTCTCAAGAAGCCTTGAGTGGATATAGAATACGTCTCCCGGATAAGCCTCTCTGCCGGGCGGTCTTCGAAGAAGCAGAGACATGGCCCTGTAGGCTACCGCATGCTTCGACAGGTCATCATATACAATCAGTACATCCTTGCCCTTGTTCATGAAATACTCTGCCATGGTACAGCCCGCATATGGAGCTATGTACTGAAGCGGAGCGGAATCTGAAGCAGATGATGATACAATTATCGAATAGTCCATTGCACCAGCCTTCGTCAGCATGCTGTATATGCTGGCTACTGTTGACTGCTTCTGTCCTATTGCGACATATACGCATATGACATTCTTGCCCTTCTGGTTGAGGATCGTATCAATAGCGATTGCAGTCTTTCCGGTCTGCCTGTCACCTATGATAAGCTCCCTCTGTCCGCGTCCTATCGGAACCATGGAATCAATGGCCTTTATTCCTGTCTCCATAGGAACAGTAACAGACTTTCTGTCGATTACTCCAGGTGCCTGGACTTCGATCGGCATATAGGCCTTGGCGATAATCTCACCTTTTCCATCTATGGGCTCTCCAAGTGAATTGACGACCCTGCCTATCAGGTTTTCACCCACAGGAACCTCAACTATCTTGTCTGTCTTCCTGACAATATCGCCTTCCTTGATGTCTTCATAGGCTCCCAGGAGAACGCATCCGACATTGTCAAAGTCGAGGTTAAGGGCCATGCCCTTGACTCCACCCGGAAACTCAAGGAGTTCACCCTCCATGCAGTCTTCGAGTCCGTATACCCTGGCAATTCCGTCACCTACCTGAACTATCGTTCCGGAGTTAACCGTCTCCATCTTCTTTTCAAACCGTTCAATTTCCTGACGTATAATGGAGGTTACCTCTTCCGGCTTTATCTTCATGTCATCACCTCAATCTTTTGAGGAGAGCTGACTTGACTTCTTCCATCTTTTTCCTTATGGAACCGTCCATCAGACTGTCTCCTATCCTTATGACCATGCCGCCGATTATAGATTCGTCGACTATCTCATCAAGGATTATCTTAACATTGTACTTGTTCTGCAGCTTCTCAATAAGCTCGGCCTTCTGTCTTTCGGTAATTGGCTTCGCCACTGTTATAGTAGCTATCTTTATGTTCTTGTTCTCAAGGTCTATCTTCTTGAGCTCCCTGATCTTCTCCTTAAGGAACAGTATCCTGTCCTTTTCGATGAGAAGCAGTATGAAAGTAAGGAGGTCCTCATCAACCTTACCCTTAAGGATGTTTATGAAGAACTTCTTCTTCTCCTTTGTGGGTATCTCAGGATGCTTGACTACTCCCTCAATATCAGGGTTACTGTGTATCATCTCGTCGATCTCTTCAAGGTCTTTTATATACTTATCAACGGAGTCCTTCTGCCTGGCCACATCATAGAGGGCCTGTGCATATCTTCTGTCAAGGTATTCGTACATGCTTATACACCAACCTTCTGTATGACTTCATCCACGAGCCTCTCGTGGACCTCCTCCGTGATCTCCTCTCCGAGGACCTTCTTTGAAAGGATGGTTGCGAGGCCTACGACCTCTTCCCTCATTTCCTTCCTTGCATTCTCAAGCTCCCTGTCGGCGTCCATTTCAGCTCTCTTTACGATGAGCTTGCCTTCCTGCCTTGCCTCATCCACGATTTCATCGTAGAGGTTCTCAGCCCTGGTCTTGAAGTCCTTGATTATGCCCTTTCCGGTTTCCTTGGCCTTTTCAGCCTCGATCTTTGCTATCTCAAATGTCTTTGCAGCCTCAAGCTTATCGGCTTCCGCCTGGTCGAGGCTTTTCCTTATCATGTTGTTTCTCTCGGTAATGACAGCTTCCAGTTTCTTGAAAAAGAACTTCTTCATGAAGAAGTAGAATATCACAAGATTTATAACTGCCGCGATTACCTCAGACAAGTGTATGCTCATTTAATCGCCTCCCGTAAAGCTCCTTATGCTACGCCACTCCTATGAATATGAGAAGTATCGACACAAGCAGTCCGTATATGGCAGTTGCCTCCGCGAAGGCGTTACCTATGACTAGTACCGATATGATCTTTGAGCTTGCTTCAGGCTGCCTTGATACGGCTTCAACGGCCTTTCCTGTAGAAAGTCCTGTTGAGACTCCTGCTCCAAGTCCTGCAAGTACCGCAATTGCGGCTCCGAGTGCTGACATTGCCAATGCTAAATTATCCATACTTAAGATTCCTCCAAAAATTTATTCGTGATGGCCTGTTGCTTCGTCGCTCACTATCTTAATCTGTACCATAGTGAGGAATGTGAATATGACTGCCTGAATCAGGCCGTCGAAAATGTCGAAGTACATATGAAATGGTATAGGTATGAGAAGCTGAGCAAAGAAATTCAGCTCATGCAGTGCTCCATAGATCAGTGACATTACTGTCGTTGCAGCTACCACGTTACCAAAAAGCCTTAAGCTTAGCGATACAGGAAGCAGCAGCCTGTCAAGGAGAGTAATCGGGAACAGGAACGGATACGGCTTGAAGTATGACTTGATATAGTTGCCAAGTCCTCCATTCCTTATTGCAGTAGCCTGCACGACAACAAATGACGTAAGTCCTAATCCGAGTGTTGTCGAGAAGCTGGTGGTCGGTGGTTGTATCCCTATGAGTCCGACGAAGTTCACCAGTATGAGGAACATGATTATCGAGCCGATGAAAGGCACGAAAGACATGAACTTCTCACCCATGTTGTCGCTTACGAGTCCGTATATGAAGTTGTAGGCGGCTTCCATGATTACCTGCTTCTTTTTCTCGGGTATGACCTTAAGGTCACGCGTCAGAAAATACACGACCAGCATGGAAATAAGCACAATAGCCGTGGTAACAATCATCGGCTGAGTTAGTGCAATGCCAATACCTGCCAGTTCGAACTCCAGAATCGGTTCTGCGGTCAAGAATTCAACCATTGAATCACTCCCTTTCATCCTTTATTTTTAACGAGTAGATGATTAGCGCGACAAAGTTCATTATGAAACCGCCCATATACGCCAGGACATACATCCTGTCCATCCTGAACAGGAGACCTCCAATAAGAGCCACCGCAAGGATCCTTGCAAATGTCGACAGACCTCCCCAAAGTCCGGATATCCTTCCAGTCACCGAAAAGCTGGCAACGAAGGCAGACAGGCTGAAATTAACTGAAGACACAATGCTTCCAATTAAAAAAACCAGCCCCATCCGATATCCGGCAAAAAAGCCAATGATGATTGCTGCAACGGAGGACACTGCCATATTGATCCACAATACTCTTAAAGCCATTGATTTCAACGATTTGTCCATAAAGACTCCTTTGTCAATAGTTAATTATATTCCTGTCAATCGAAGATATCAAGTTGCCCAAGAATTGTACAACGTTTACAAGTTTAACTTTTAACAAAAAACTTGAATGTAGTTTGAAATACCATGTTTAAAATACCGTAAACACTTGGAAAATCAATATTTTCCGGGAATAAAACTCCTCCTTTTATTCTAATCTTAACCTATTTCACAAAAAATAATAAATTGTTAACTTTTCATCATTATCATGGTAGTTACAGCCTGAAAAGTTCAATAAAGGTACATTCCGAACCCAAAAAAACACAATATCCATCAAATTTACAGGATAAGAATCAGACCGTGTCAGGCTGATATTTCCCTGACACGGTCATTTAAATCATTTTGTTTCTTTAAGCTTATAGCACAGGTATTTGCAGCTAAGAGGCTTCTCTCAATCAGTGTTTTTTATGGAAATGACTGTCTTCTTGGTATTGTCAGTAACTTCTCGTTTGAACTCGGTGGTTTGGTTTTCAACAAGCATGAAACACATCCTGCTATTATGCTAATTAAATATACATCTGATGATTATTATAATCATTATCAGGTGATTATTAACATAACGAACAGAATCCATAAGGAATGCGAAAGGAAATCCTGAATATTGCCTGGAAAGCTTAAGGGGCAGGCAACTGAAAAATCAGCTGTCTGCCCCTTGTTACTTATTGTTTGCCTGCCGCATCAGGCACAAGACGGAACTGCGTTTCATATAGCTCCGCATATAGCCCGCCGGCTTCAATAAGGTCATTGTGCACGCCTCTCTCAGCTATTTTTCCATCACTCAATACAAGTATCTCATCTGCTGCAAGGATCGTGGAAAGGCGGTGAGCAATGATTATGCTGGTGTGTGATGCAATCAGAGGTTCAATGGCCTGCTGAATCAGGTTCTCCGATATTGAGTCAAGGGAAGAGGTTGCTTCATCGAAAATGAGCACTGAAGGATTTTTTAAAAGCACTCTCGCTATGGATATTCGCTGCTTTTCTCCACCTGAGAGCTTCAGCCCCCTGTTGCCGACAATTGTATCATAGCCATCAGGCTGAGCTTCAATGAAGTCATGTATGTTAGCCTTTCTGCATGCCTCTTTTAGCTCATCAAGTGTTGCATCCGGCTTAGCATATAGTAGATTGTCCCTTACTGTGCCGTTGAAGAGGTAGGTGTCCTGCGTCACAACGCCAACATTGCTCCTGAGGAAGCCAAGGTCCAATTTCCTCACATCAATCCCGTCAAAGCTGACTACGCCTTCTGTAGCATCAAATATTCGTGGTATAAGGTTTATGATTGTGCTCTTGCCTGCACCGGACGGCCCGACTATCGCTATGCTCTTCCCGCTCTCAAGGGAGAATGAGATATCCTTAAGTATCGGGCGTTCCGGTTCATACTCGAAGCTTACATGTGAAAAGGTAATGTTGCCTTCAGATCTATCAGGAATGATGGCATCAGGAGAATTCTTTATTTCCACCGGCATGTCAAAATAGTCAAATATCCTTGTAAAAAGTGCCATAGACCTTATCCAGTCAACCTGGATGTTAAGCAGCGAATTGACAGGAGAATACATCCTTCCCAGAAGTGCTACGAGTACTGTAATGTCACCCACAGTCAAATCAGCATCATACCGCATCATAAGAATACCTCCAATGAGATATATGAGCATCGGGCCAATGCTTGAAAAGGTCCTTAAAACCAGTCGGAACCATCTGCCGGCCATGTTTTCCCGGATATTCATCCCGATCATCCGATGGTTTGCAGCTTCATAGCGTTTATATTCATGGCTCTCCATGCTGAAGAGCTTCACCAGCATCTGGCCGCTGACTGAAAGAGTCTCATTGAGAATGCCATTGATTTCATCGTTGCAGGCCTGAGCTTCCCTTGTAAGCGTCCACCTGGCCTTTCCCACCCTTTTGGTAGGAATCGTGAAAAGCGGCACGATCAATATCCCTACTGTAGCGAGAATCCAGTTCTTTCTGTACATGGCCACAGTGGCAGCTATCAGCGTTATGGAGTTTGCAAGTATGCTTGTGAGAGTATTTGTTATAATCTGCTGGACGCCTGATATATCGCTGGTCATGCGGGTTATGATGTCACCCTGGTTATTCGTTGTGAAGAACCGGTGCGACATTGACTGAAGATGCCTGAACATCTTGTTCCGCATGTCAAAGGTTATATGCTGGGCAATCCAGGTGTTAAGATAGCTCTCAAGCACTCCAATCAGGTTTGCACCGAGAGTCACCAGGAGTGAAAGAAAGGTCAGAGAAATTAGCGAATTCAGATTGCGTCCTATAAGTCCATCGTCTATGATCCTTCCTGCAAGTATTGACGGTACGATTCCCAAAATGGAGGAAAGCAGTATCGCCACCAGCACAAGCACCATCTGCTTCCAGTATGGAATAAGATATGACCCTATACGCCTCAGAAGTTTTCCTGTGACTTTCGGCCTGTTTGCTTTCTCCTGTTCGGTAAGGAATCCACGGCTCCCGCGGCCAAAACCTCCCCCTTTATTCATCTCCATCTTCTGTCACTCCCGTGATTATGTTTACTATTTTCCGGATTTTCAGGAAATGTTATCTGCTCTAGTCCGTCAGAGAGCTTCTCAGCCAGCTGTGTAAAAGTCTCAGCCTCTTCTACAGTAAGTATTTCCCCGATTGCTTCATTGAAGCGTTTCCTGTCCTCACGGATCGCTTCCAGCTGAGCTATGCACTTTGGCTGCAGCTGTACTATGAATACACGCTGGTCAAGCGGACTCCTCACACGCAGAAGCAGCTGGTCATGCTCCAGCTCTGCAAGCTTCTCATTTAGTGATGATGGTCTTAAATCCAACTGCTCGGCAAGTTCTCTTGTTGAAATCCCCTCATTAGATTGGATGATATTCAGCATTCTATATACCCCCCGCCCCATATGTGTCCTACCAGTATTTCGGCGGCGCAGAAGTCTCATCACCCGGTCAAGTGAAGCAAGCATTGCTTCCTGATTCATAAATTTCATTCCTTTTTTATTTGACAGGTACCTGTCTATTTTCTAAATAATACAACAGGTACCTGCTATATTCAAGGATTACTTTACAATCGGCCAACACAAAGAACTTGCTATCCTCTGCTGACTATAAATTGAAGTCTGCTTACAAACTTAATATCCATATTTCCCAAAAGACAAGTTCTGGAAAATATCACTGCAACAGGGTTTAAGTAATATTTTTCATAGAGCAAATATTTATAATCTGATCTAACCTTCAAGATAATCCGAGATTCCTGCAAATGAAATACAGCTCAGGGTAAAGCTGAGCTGTAAATAAATGCCTGTTATTCAGATGCTATTTGAATATTCCGAAAGGCTTTCCTACTGGGAGAACCAGCTTTCCGAAATGCACGTTGAGAACCGCAGCTGCAGCTCCGTAGAAGGAAAGCAGCGCTATTCCAAGCTCTGACCATGCAGCAAGTCCGTGTGTGAACTCGTGCATGATTCCGAATGATGATAGTGTAAGCCCTATGAAAAGGAGGTCTATGAGGCAGAATATGGTGAACAGGACCTTGTGGGTCTCCATGGCACCTACCGTCATAAAGACAGAGAAAATGAGATATCCAAGGAATGCAACGCCAAGCTGTCTCGGATCTGCTGCAGCCTTAAGTGCTTCACCGAAGAATCCAGCCTGTACGAGCCAGGTCATTGCCACTCCAAGCCAGAAGAACGCATATCCTCCGAACGCTGTCATACCGAATGTGTTGTTGTGCTTGCCATCCATGATGCTTGCATAAAGCTGTGCGCATGCGCCCAGGAATATCGCCCATGGAATTACCAGCGACGTGCCATGAGTAAGCCCAAGCTTCTGCGATGACGCTACCAATGTTACCATGGCAAGCCCGAAAAGTCCCAACGCCGATGGATCTGCTACTACCACTTTTACCTTCTGAATCCTGTCTTCCATAAATCCTCCGAATATACTATTATTGCCTGCAGTCCAATGATTTTGACCGCAACTACAAGTATATTTTTTAACAGGTCGGGTGTCAATAGGCTTTTGAGTCAACATGAAAATTCTGTCATGCCATGCCGGTCTACCGGCTAACTCTCACATGACCCTGTCAAAATGAAAATTAGCGCGTCCTTGATATACTAATTATATATTATTTTGAATCAACTATTTCTTTTTCGAACTCTCTGCTAATTCTGTGAATGCTCGGCCTGCTTTTCGTTTTTTCCGCATAACCTTTGTTTATAAGGCCATCCATTGCCTTACCAAATTTGAACCTTGTTATATTCAACATCTTCTGGATTTCAATATCTATTGTTGTTGACCGGAAGACCCATGATTGGCAAAGCATGTGCAAGACTTCCTTCTCCAAAGCTGAGTCAAAATCCATCCTACTCATTAGACTATTTACTTTTTCCAATAGCTCAATGCTTCCATTCAACTCCTCCATTAGCTTTAATTGACCCTGATGGACGATCTTAAGCATTTGAAAAACAAGCATTGTGCCCTCACCTCTATTGTTTGGTTCAGATGTCTCGGTGAAGGCTTCATAGTATTTCTTTTTAAAGCTGTTGACCATATGTGAGAAGCTTATCGCAGTTAATGAGTCAAGTTTTGCAGCCATGTACTTGCAGGTTATGTAGCGACCAATTCTACCGTTTCCATCATAGAACGGATGAATATATTCAAAATAGTAATGTGCAACCATAATTTTAATAAGGTAGGGATAGTCTTCCGAATTCAAGATTTCAATGAATTCCTGAAGTCCCTTTACTATCGATGCCTCATCTGGATTCCCTCTGTGCAGTATTTCAAGCGAATTATTATGGATATATACTTCTTTGGTCCTGAACATTTCTCCATCAGGCATATTCGATTCCGATATCTCTTCAGCCAACATCTCATCATATATTTTCCTTATGTCTGAGACATTTTTAATGGGTGAAAAGGGCTTATAAAAAAGTGAATGATATGAGTTCGCGATCCCCTTAAAACGAGCGTGTTCATGACTTTTCAGCGTTACTGTCGAAATAGCATCCTCTATCTCACGTTTTGTGCTTAGCACCCCTTCAATTTCATTCGTACTCATTATTTCATCAAGCAGAACCTTAAGAAAATAGCGTTCTTGAGCAGCAACCGGCAGTTTTGACAAGATGCTGTTTATTTTCGAAGTGTTCTCTTCGATTTTTTCTTGCAGCATATCCAGCTCGTTATTATTGACTACAAAAATCTCATATGACTTTGAAAGTCTTAATCCTCGCTGCAGTGGATTGATTGAAATTCCTGTTTTATATGTGCAATAATCATTAATTCTTCTTTGGTACTCCTGTTCCATTAAAGCTGGACTATCATAGTTTATAATCCTCAAAGCCTTATATTTTTGCAATTACAACACCTCTCCTTGCATCTTATTTTAAATATACAGTAAATATTAAAATAAGAAAATATAAATTTTGATTGTAATGAAAATATCACGAGAAATTTCATTTTAAAATCCCATCTAAGTTCAAAACAACATCCCAACAACAACCCTCGGTTTGGGATAGCCATAATGCTTAATCTAGATACAAAGATGCTGATACTGATGCTTATCAGTTGTTACAATTATCAGATTAACAGACTTCCAATTATCTTAGGTACTATATTATATCCAGTTTTCATCAACTCATATTTTATATAACTATACTCACCTTACGGTAAAACATGCACTTCAAGTTCGACCAAAACTGCACCTGATATACCTAAAAATATATATGATTGACAAAAATATGCACAACGAAAAATGGAGCATTAGCGAGCAAGAGCAAGTTTGAGGAAGTATCAGAAAGCCACATGCTCGTTATCTGATTTTTCAGTTAATTCATCATTTGCCCTGGAATCCCGCATATCATATAATACATACAAGAAGAAGTTCTAATACAATTCGAGAATAAACATTTTGAAATGGCTGGCATTGAAAAACCTGCGGTAAGACTAACCAAACCAACCAACCAACTAAACCAACCAACTAACCAAACCAAACCAGATGATCAAGACCATCAAACCAAGATGACTAAACCACTATTACAAGATGACCAAAAACCATCAAGAAAGTGTTATTTAACCATCAAGACAAGATGACCTAAACCATCAAGACCTACCCAATACCGCACGTGTTAGACATACGAACCTTGAGAAAGCAAGTATGTTGCAAATGCACAGAAGATTCAAGATACTGTAGCAGGACATCTTCAATGGTTAACCAAAACTGCACCTCCTGAGATAACAAAAGGCACAAGTTGTCATAGGTGTTGAACGCTCAGAACTTGCAACAGAGGTAACCGAAAAGAAAGGAGTGTACATTGATTAGTACACTAAATACCATACCAAGGCTGGGATGAATTCCTACTATCAGGACCGATGTGGTTATGATAAGCATAAAGAATTCATCTCAGCTGTTTTTATTTGAAAATAAATCCCATTGATATTCCATTAAAAATAAAATATCCTTAACCCATAGGGAATCACTCGCCTGCAAGGCACAAGGAGGATCTTATGGCAAAGACTAAGAAGATTCCAGATATCAGGGGATACCTGGTTAAGGTATTGAACGGGATGGCCCTCGGGCTCTTTTCATCTCTTCTAATTGGACTAATAGTCTCCCAGATCGGCAAGATACTGGGAATAGCTTTCATGGTCAATTTCGGAACCATCGCTCAAGACCTCATGGGTCCGGCAATAGGTGTAGCTGTTGCATACAGTGTAGGCGCTCCACCGTTGGGAATCTTCGCTTCTGCAGTAACCGGCGCAATAGGCGCAGGAACTGTACGATTCGTAGATGGAGCAGCCCTCATAAGGATAGGTGAACCTGTAGGTGCATTCGTTGCAGCTCTTGCAGGAGCAGAGCTTTCAAAGAGGATAGCAGGCAAGACTAAGGTGGACATAGTCCTTGTACCCCTCTCAGTAATTGTAGCTGGAGGACTTATCGGAAACTATATCGCTCCCTACATAGCGACATTCATGACCTTCGTTGGCAATCTCGTAAATCTTGCTACAGAGCTCCAACCCATACCCATGGGAATACTGGTATCGACAATAATGGGAATAGTCCTCACGCTTCCTATCAGCTCAGCAGCCCTTGCAGTCTCGCTAGGTCTATCTGGCATAGCGGCAGGAGCAAGCACCGTAGGCTGTGCCTGCCAGATGGTAGGATTTGCAGTAGCCTCATTCAGGGAAAACGGCGTAGGCGGCCTCATATCCCAGGGATTGGGCACATCAATGCTTCAGATCCCGAACATAATAAAGAATCCGAAGATATGGATACCCCCAACACTGTCAGCGGCAATACTGGGGCCGGTGGCAAGCTATGTATTCAAGATGGAGGGAACGAAACTTGGTGCAGGCATGGGAACTTCAGGGCTTGTCGGACAGTTTGCAACAATCGATGCCATGGGGTCAAGCTCTAGGACGCTGATGCTCATTGCCCTCTTGCACTTTATACTACCGGCAATACTTACGCTGATCTTTTCCGAGATAATGAGGAAGAAAGGCCTTATAAAACCTGGAGACATGAAGCTGGGATAGAATATCAGGAGCCCATGGCACACGCCATGGGCTCCTTTCATCTTTCCATTTTCTTGATCTTCTTCCCTACTCTATCCTTATACCTTACGAGATAATCAGTTACAGTCTGAATATTGCAGTTGTTTTCAGCTATTGCCGGCTTTATCTTTCCAATATTCTCACTGGCTTCCATGACATAATCATAGAGTGGTGCTACATAAAGTCCTGTGAGAACCAGGAAGTTCTTCATTGCATTCTGAAGATGCACACCTTCATCCTGTATCCTTTCTGCGGCATCATCCACTATTTTCCTTATCTCATCCAGGTCAAAGGCTTCATCCTCCATGAATGAGAACATGGTAGAAAGTGTCCCATAACCTGCGCATGCAGTCATCTCGTCATCGCTTCTTATCCACTTCCTTGCAGCATCAAGGCCTAAATCTGACTTTGCTGCAACCACAGGCACACACCTTTCAGACAGCATGCTCCAGTATGCCATAGAAACCCACAAGTCCAGAGTCTCCATATCCATCTTCGAAGCATCAGCAATTTGACCAGCAAGATACATGGCATCAGAGTTGCCTGAGTCATATAGCTTTAGAGCAAGCTCATGGTCCTTTTTCGTCTTCCTGATGATTTCCTTCAGGTCTCCTGTCTTCACACCAAACAGAGGCTCCTTCGCGCCGTGGGAGATATATATCTTCTTCGTTGCTGCATTTCCCTTTGACTTCAGATATTCCATGACCTCATTAAGTTCCATAATCGTCTCCTATATCAGCTGTGCAGCGTATCCAATTAGACCGCCTGCAACTATAAGCCATGCAGAATTTAGCTTTGTCCTCATCAACACCGCAAAGGATGCAGCAAAAAGCGCTATTGTTAGCGGGTCCACCAGGGACTCCATTCCGAGCTTCAGAGTAACCGAAGCCATGAGACCCATTGAAGCGATGTTCACTCCATCAAGTATGGCAGAAAATACTTTAGAAGACCTCAGCTTCGGGATCACAGGATTGAGCAGCCAAACAAGAAGGAACGATGGCAGGAATATACCAATGGTTCCGGCTATGGCACCCGGTATTCCCTGTATAAGGTATCCTACGAATGTGGCTGTGGTAAACACCGGACCCGGAGTGAACTGCCCAACAGCAACCGCATCAAGCAGCTGCTGGCTGGTAATCACACCAAACCTGTCGACGAATTCAGACCGAAGGAATGCAATAAGTACATATCCACTTCCATAGAGTACAGAGCCAATCTTAAGGAATGTGAGAAATATACCCGATACCTCCATATTTCCCTGTGGCTTTTGCAAAGCTGCTGTAATCCCTGCCATCGGCATGTACCACAGGGAGAAAAGCTTTCCCTTTAAAAGACTGCTGTTCCTTATGACGAGCATAGCAATTCCTGCCATCAGAAGGAGAGGAATCTCCTTCACTCCATACAGTGAAAGCCCGACAACCACAACTACGAAAACAGCGGCGAGTGGGCTCTTGATGACCGACTTTCCAAGCCTGTAAAGCGCCTGGAGTATTATAGCCATGATTACAGCCTTGATCCCATAAAGTGCACCTGTCAGCTCTGGAAGCGAGCCATATGACACATACATCCAAGCGAAGAAGAGTACTATGAGCATGGCTGGAAGTATGAAGGATATTCCTGCTATAAACAGTCCCGCAAGACCTCCCCTGTCAAATCCCAGATGAATCGCAAGCTCAGTCGAGTTAGGTCCCGGGATAAGGTTAGTGGCACCTATAAGGTCCATGAATTTCTCACGGGATAGCCATTTTCTCTTCTTTACCACCTCTTCGTCCATCATGGCTGTATGTGCCGCAGGACCTCCGAATGCAGTTACCCCAAGCTTCAGGAACACACTGAATATTTCCTTTAGCCTCTCTTTCTTCTCATCAGGGGGAAGATCCCTGTATCTCATCTCATTAAAATCTTTTTCCATAAGTACCTCCAAAATTTGCAACATTTACTGTTCTTTCCATTATACATAGGACACAACCTATATGGTATTAATTACCATATTGTTTTCCGAAAATTAACGAATGGAACACTGAAATTAACATTGCATACACACCGGTTGCCATGCTAATATTTCTACAGGGGAATGAACGTCTCCCTTGGCTGATGCCAGAACCGCATTTTGTGCTGATGACTTCTGTGATCTCTGATCCGGAACCATCGGCTTTTTTATTTAAGGAGCATTCCTGTAATGAAAAAACCTGAACTTTGAAAAAGGAGACCCATAGCAATACAATGAAAGTGTGCTGATCCAGGACAAGAAAGGCA
>NZ_JAGGKC010000035.1 GCF_017873395.1 Youngiibacter multivorans
AGGGATGGTTATTTGTTCCAGGAGCACGGAAGCTTAGCTCCTATTGAAAAAGAGATTGAGATAACGCTTAAGGACATAGATCAGCTTAATGCTATCAAGATCTGGTTACGTGGAAATGGGGATTTGGTACTATCAAGTGAGCCAGATGTGTTCTATATAGCTAAAGTAAGTGGCGGTATAGACTATAAGCGATTACTTCACCTAAGAACAGCAAAGTTAAAGTTCGTGTGCCAACCTTATGGCTATCTGGAGAGCGGATTGACGCTTCAAACCATAACTGTACCAGGAAGTCTTGTGAATCCGGGCACAGCATCTTCAAGACCAATAATCACAGTGTTTGGTACTGGTAGCATTACTCTGACAGTGAATTCAGCTAATGTGATTCTGAGTAATGTTATTGACTATGTGACCTTGAACAGCGAAATCGAGGAAGCATACAAGGATCTCCTTGGAAAGAATAACGATATGCAGGGCGAATTCTCAATACTTAATCCTGGCACAAACTTAATCTCTTGGACCGGAACAGTAACAAAGCTTGAGATAGTGCCCAATTGGAGAAATCTGTAGGAGGTGGAGGTTTGATTAGGTTATTTGAAAAAGATGCAACAACCTTCACATCCAATGGAATAAATGTTCTTAATAACCTTATAAAGGCTACCTCCAAAGAAGTCCTAAACGGTCTTTATAGTGCAGAATTTGAAGCAATTTTCGATACTACTGGGAAATGGAAAGAGATCATAGAAGGAAGGATTATTCACGCTGATGGCCAACCTTTCAGGATATATAAGACCCGTAAAGGCATGACAAGCCTTTATGTATATGCGCGTCATGTATTCTGGGACTTGGTCTACAACGAGGTCAGGGATATCAGACCTACAAATAAAGGAGCTCAAGCTGCCCTGGAAGATGTTCTTGGGGCAGCTAATTATTTGCACCCATTTACAGCTTTCTCAGATATTTCAACGCCAGCTACTCAGTACTTTATAAATAGGAACATTGTTGACTGCATCATGGGGAGCGACAGCATTATCTCCAAATGGAATGGAGAACTGAAACTAGACGGCTGGCTCATCTCGATTCTAAGTCAAAGAGGCCTGGACAATGGAGTAACCATCTCATACAGGAAAAATATTCTGAATGTGGAAGTAACAGAAGATTACGATGCACTAATAACCAGGATTAGGCCTAAAGGCAAAGACGGATTGGAGCTCCCCGAAGTTTATGTTGATAGTCCATATGTTAGTTCCTACGTATTTCCAAGGATTAAGGAAGTGGAGTTCGATATAGGCATCGACGAGGAAACATCTGAAGAAGAGGCTATAACACAGCTTAGAGAGGCTGCTACTTCCTACTTCATTGATTCTAAGTGCGACCTTCCAGTCACTAATATCAAAGTTGATATGTTAAACCTGGAGAATACTGAAGAATACAGGAATTTCAAGAACTTGGTTAAGGTGGAGCTTGGGGATACAGTAACCTGCAGGCATCTCGACTTAGGTATTGACCACAAATCAAGAATTATAAGCATTGAGAAGGATCTGCTTCTTGGCAGAACTTCAAAGGTTGAGATTGGTGACTTCAAGGAAAGGATGTCAGGGAGCATTACAAAGATTTCTGACACACAAAAAGTGTTAGCCCAGACTGTGGAGAGGAATAATTCGGACTTAAATGCAGCAATCCTAAATGCGACCACACTTCTTACGACTGCCCTTGGGGGTTACGTGCTAAAGCGAAATGGCGAGATCCTTATCATGGATACGGATGATCCAGCAACAGCTCAGAAGATATGGCGATGGAACATCAATGGCTTAGGTTACAGTTCATCAGGAATCAATGGTAACTTTCCGATTGCAATAACCAATGATGGAAGGATAAGCGCATCTTTCATTACAACAGGTGAGCTTAGTGCAAATATTGTTAAGACCGGAATCCTTCAGTCAGCTAATGGGTCCAGCTGGATTAACCTTGCTGATGGTACTTTTAGCCTAGGAGCTGGAAGGATTACAAACAATGACATAAGCTATGCTGGAACATCAATAGAGCAGGCGCTTAATGGGAAGGCTGATATGAGCACAGTTGAAGACATCAATCAGTACTTCAAGTTTGATGACGTAACAGGTCTAACCATAGGGGACAATAACAGCAACCTTAAGATAAACATCACCAATCAGCAGATGAACTTCAAGGACGGAGAAGCTACAGTTGCTTACATCAATGGTCAGATAATGTATATCAAATCAGTGCAGGTGCTGGATTCAATGGTTGTTGGAAACCATAAGGTAGAAAAATATGATGCAAATATTACTCTGGTTAGGTGGATTGGATAGGAGGTGAGTGTGATTGGCGTTATCAGGAAGTTATTCGTATGATTCATGGTACTGGTATAACGATGTTTTTTATCTAGGTTGGGACTGGAGTGCTACCCAGGATATTAATGCTAATACGAGCACCATTAGCATAGCATTCAAACTTTGGCGAAATAACACTTCGGCTGATATCAATTCAACTGCTGGAAAAACCGGAACCATTGCATGCAATGGAACAACCACAACCTTCAGTCCAAACTATGTTACCCTTTTAGATCCAACACTTGTAAGGATACTAGGAACTACGACAAGGGTAATAAATCACAACGCTGAAGGGCAGGCCTCATTCACAATTGGGGGAACACAACAGTTTAATGTTAACTTCGCAGCAGGTTACATTGGGACTGTGACTATACCTACACAGAGCTACACGCTGGATACAATTCCACGTGCTTCATTAATAACAAGCTTCCCTGACTTCACTATCGGATCCGGAGTGACAGTCACAGCTCCAAGGTATTCAACAAGTTTCACTAATACCTTCCAGATAAACATTGGTGGAACAGTAATTGAGACTACCGGTGACTTGGCTCAGGATAGTTACACTTTCTCTGCAGCACAGCTCGATGAGATTTATGCAACGATACCATCAGCAGTTTCCACTACGGCTACTGCTTATGTGACCACAAAGCTTAACGGATCTCAGATAGGAAGTACTCAGAGCGCTTCTGCTACTGCAAATGTGGGATCAGACATCATTCCAACCCTGTCGAGCGTAACAGCTGCTGAGACAGTAACTGCGGTTACCAATCTGGCACTTGGCACAAATAACTTTGCTCAAACTCTGAGTAGGATCCAATTTACGATCAATGGAGCTGCAGGGGTGAAGTCCAGCTCGGTCTCCTCTTACAAAGTGGTCTTCAATTCTGTTGCATACACCAATTCATCCAGCATAGTCGGCACCACAGGTGCAATAACCTCGACTGGAGCAATAGTTGCGACAGCAACGGTAACTGACAGCCGAGGGAGAACAAGCACTTCAAAGACTGTAACATGTACGTTATTAACGTACAATGCTCCTGAAATTACTGCTTTTTCTGCTTTCAGAAGTACAAGTGGTGGTGTTGCGTCACCACTTGGAACTTATGCTAAATACACTTCAGCTGCAACAATAAGCAGTCTAAACAGCAAGAATCAGATAACATATTCAATAAAATCAAAACTAAGGACTAGCGGAACATGGACTACCACCCATGTCAGTACCAGCCTTGCTGTTGGAACTACTTCATTAAGTGTTACTCCGGTATATGGAACCTATACGGCGACCACCAGCTACGATCTACTGTTAACGGTAACTGATAAATTCAACTCAGTGACTGCAGGATATGTGCTCTCAAGTGGTGAAGTTGCAATGTCCTGGAGTAAGACTGGAATAGGAGTCGGAAAGGTCTGGGAGCAGGGTGCCTTGGATATAGGTGGGGATGCCTACTACAAAGGAACAATATTAGAGAGTATTTTTGTATCAGGAGCTGCGACACTTATCGGAAGGACCTTATCTCCTCTGGTAACTTTATCATCAGCATCAGCCTGGGGAGACCTTCCTAATGGGTATTGTGGATTCATTTCTCATTCATCCGTAGGAGCACCTCCAGTTTCAAACTATGGCTACTTCATCAAGATTGCCTCAAGAGACATGTCTAGAGGTTGGGGAGGAATTTGGATAGACTATAGCGGCACAGGTAATGCATTCTTTGGTAGGACTACAGATGGAAATGTGGCTGCTTCATGGACTAGGATTTACACCTCTGATGCTGCAGTTTCACATGCTCACGATAATACTTCAATTTCCCTTTCTGACTATGTTAGTGGCACTACTCCAAAGGTTGCTGGCATCATCTCAGGAACAGGAGCTCCTCCAACAGCAAGCACAGTGCCTACAGGAACTGTGTACCTGAAGTATGTGTAAGGAGAAGATTAATGGGAACAGTAACAATAAACGCAAATGTAGACAATAACTGCCTTCAGGATGGACCTAACAGCGTATATCGAACTGCAACAAGTAACACTTTAAGGCAGACAAGCACCACAGCTCGAATAATGGCCCTTAACTGGGACCTAAGCTCTATCCCTGCAAACTGCAGGATAAACTCGGCTACTCTGTATCTCAGGCTTTATAGTCTTGAGTCTGGGGCAGCGACAATCTATGCGCAGAGATGGCTTGCAGCATGGGGCGCAACCACAATAACCTGGAACAACATGCCGTCAGCTGCAGGTGATGGGGACAACTCGGTGAGCACAGGAACCACTCTTAACGTTGATGTAGCAGTACCAGTAACAAATATCGTGAGAGCCTGGTATGAAGGTGGAGCAGGGAAGTATGGAATCAAGGTCCTATCCAGCACCGCAACAATGGCATACTTCAGAACTCAGGAGAGTGCAGCGCCAAACAACGCATACAACCCAAGGCTCTATGTTGATTACAGTGAGGTCCCGGCTTTCCAGGTAAATGTAGGTGACGTTTGGAAGCAGCCTTCAGCCATGTATGTGAATATTAGCGATACCTGGCGTCAAGTGGTACAAGCCTATGTAAATGTGGGAGATGTATGGAGAGAGGTAAAGTAAGGAGGAAGAAATGATAAGCCACATAACAATATATAAGTATGACGACAGCTATCAGATCAGGTACTTCAAGGATACAGTTTCCAATGAGATTGTGATTCAGAAAGCAACTGAGGAACTAAGAACGGTCATTGAGAGTCTGGTAGATCTGCTTGAAGAGGATCTACTTCCTGAAGAGAAGATAATAGAACTGACAGCTGAGGTTTTACGAGTCAACATTCAAAAGGAAGAAGTGGTGAATCTAAATATTAAGTACAAGGAAACGCTCCTGGAGACTGAGTTAACAGCTGAACAGATGCTTGAACTCATGGAAATCTATCCTGAATGGGAACCAGTGCGTGACTACTCTGCTGGCAACATTTTGAGGTATGAGAGTAAGCTTTATGAAGTCCTTGCACCCGGTCACATATCACAGGTAGATTGGACTCCGGATGCCACTCCAGCTCTATTTAAGAAGATTGTGCCTGAAGGTGTGATCCCTGAATGGATCCAACCAACAGGTAGTCATGATGCCTATAACATAGGAAACAGAGTAACATTCAATGATTTAGTATATGAGTCCATCATCGATAGTAATGTTTGGAGTCCGGAAGCATATCCAGCAGGATGGCAACAGGTTAATTAGTTTAGACCAAATTCCCTCTTTATTTAAAAGAACATATGTTCTATAATGATTACACAAGGAAAGAGGGAGTGATAAGAATGCAGACCAATCTCTTAGAAGTTGAGACACTAGCATACAGCAAACCAGGAGAACCACCGAGGCCTGTGACATTCAGGTTCATGATAAATGACGAGTACATGAAAGGCTCCATCAAGAAGATCAGAGACAAAAAGACTGAGAAGTTAGCAGGGAACATCATGTACACGTATCTATGTGACGCGGTGGTGGAGGATAGACCAACGACTGTAAAAATGAAGTATGAGCGGGACACCATGAAGTGGTACCTGTACAACCTATAAATAAAAAAGTGAAGGAGACCTAATATGGCTGAAATTAAATATGAGGTAACTGCAAAATACGGAGTGCTTTCCACAAACAAATCTGGCTGGACCAAGGAAGTAAGAAGCATATCCTGGAATGATAAGGAAGCGAAGTTTGATATTCGCGAGTGGGCACCAGGGGATGAAAAGATGGGAAAGGGCATAACGCTGTCAACCGAAGAAATGCGTGAGCTCAAGAAAATACTAAATGGACTCGATTTGTAGTCTGAAACTGTGCCATTTAAGCACCTCCAGCATATATAGATTCTGGAGGTGTTTGCTTTGTATGAATGTTTGATTTGTGGTGGAGAACTAATAGCCATAGATTATGATCTGGTCTGTGAAAAGAAAAAGCTAATGAGAAAGTACCACATGTTCTGTTTTAACTGTGGCGATGAATCCATTATGGATGTCCCAGATACGCGTGACAGTAAGCTTCAGAAAGGAATTCTTGCGGAAATGAGAAAAGAACCAGATATTTATGTTTAAAAACTAATCTCCTCAGCATAATAAGCTTGGGAGGGGATAGTGTGGTAGTTGTAGAATGCGGTTGTGGTAAGAAACAGGTCCTGCACGATTATCGGATTACAATGGATGATTGTGTAACGTTCAGGGAGTACTCTGGCAAATGTAAATGCGGTGAAAAGCTAAGTATGACGGATGTTAATCTTAAGGATCTTGAAAAAAGCAGATACTTGAACTAAACGATGAAAGCGTCTTGGAAAGCCAAGGCGTTTTATTATGCGCAAAAATAAGGAGGAACAACGAATGAAAGAAGTGTGGAATAGCATACAATATGCCTTTGCGGCAATAGGAGGGTGGTTGGGATGGTTTATGGGAGGATTTGATGGATTTCTATATGCCTTGGTAGTTGTCGTAACAATTGACTACATTACTGGTGTAATGTGCGCAATCCTTGACCGTAAGATCTCCAGTGATATTGGGGGAAAGGGAATATTCAGAAAGGTAGTCATTTTTTCACTTGTGGCACTTGGAAACATCATAGATATCAATATTCTGGGTAAGGTTGGAGTAATACGGACTGCGGTGATTTTCTTCTATATATCTAATGAGGGAATAAGCATCTTGGAGAACGCTACAAGATTAGGTCTGCCTATTCCTGAGAAACTAAGAGATGTTCTGCAGCAGCTAAACGAAGGGGGAGACAAAGATGGGAACTAAGAAAATATACCTGTCACCGAGCAATCAGCCGGACAATAAATATGTTGTGGGCAATACAAATGAGAAATTTGAGATGGAGGCAGTAGCAGTTAAAATCAAGCAAATCCTGGATGCAGAATATGAATGCGAGACTGTAGTAGCTACTACAAATCTAACCATTAACGCTTCAGGAAGGCCAAAGGAAGCCAAGGATAAGGGCTGCGATGTCTATTTGGCCATTCACTCGAATGCAGGTGGAAAGGGAAAAGCCAGCGGTGCTGTGGCCTTCTATCATCCTAACAGTGATGGAAGCAAGGAACTGTCTAGAAACATTGTCAGAGAGCTTAATGCAATCTGCCCGATACGGTCAAACAGAGACACTGCTGTGAAAAATGGTATGGAGCTCTATGCTGGATATGGCCTTGCTGAGGTAAGGAATCCAAACAAGATAGGGATAACAGCAGTACTCGCAGAGACTGACTTCCACGATAACCCGGCCACAGCAAAATGGATCATAGACAACAAGGATAAGATAGCGAGGGCTTATGTTGAGGCTCTTGTAAAAACTTTTGGAATTACGAAGAAGGTGCAGACAACTGAAGGCAAACTTTATCGGGTCCAGGCTGGTGCGTTCAAAGAAAAGGAGAATGCAGAGGCGCTTGTGACTAAGCTTAAGGCTGCAGGATTTGAGAGCTTCATAAAATATGACTAATGGGTAACGAGGAGACACATATGACAAAAGAACAGTTTGAGCGAGAGAAAGATTACCGAATTTCCAAGGCAGTGGCGAAATCAATCCTAAATCAAAATATCATAAACAATGAAGATTTTCGCAAAATAAACAACCTGCTGATTGCTAGATATAAACCAATGATTGGCAGTTTATAGCTATATATGTAGTTGCTATGTATCAAAATGAGAGTTAACATTGGTGCTGAAAGGAGGAGATCAAATGGCCCGAATCATAAGAGTAATCAAGGCTTCAGCACCATCAAAATTTGTGAAAAAGAAAGTTGCTGCATATGCGAGAGTGTCATCAGACAAGGACTCAATGCACCAGTCACTTTCTGCTCAAATAAGCTACTTCAGTGATTTGATTCAAAGGAATCCTGAGTGGGAATTTGTTAGAATATATGCAGATGAAGCTAAGACCGGCACTAAGGATACCAGGGAAGAGTTTCAGAACATGCTAAGTGACTGTAGAGAAGGCAAGATTGATCTGATAATCACAAAGTCAGTCTCAAGGTTTGCTAGAAATACACTGACAATGCTTGAGGTTGTAAGAGAACTTAAAGCACTTAACATTGATGTGTACTTTGAAAAAGAAAATATTCATTCGATAAGCGGGGATGGTGAGCTAATGCTAACTATCCTCGCTTCTTTTGCTCAAGCAGAAAGTTTATCTGTAAGCGAGAACTGTAAGTGGCGAGTAAGGAAAAGCTATGCAGAAGGTGAATCCATAAACTTACGATTTATATACGGTTACGATATTTCAGGAAGGTCCATTTCAATTAATGAATTTGAAGCTCAGATTGTTAGACGGATCTTCAATGACTATATTAGTGGGATTGGTGCAACTAGGATAGCCAATGACCTTAGAACTCAAGATGTTAAGAGGCCTCGTGGCGGTGTTTGGACTTCGGCTAAAGTAATGAAGATCATTAAGAATGAGAAATACGTTGGAGATTCACTCCTTCAAAAAAGATATGTGTCAAACCATTTAGAGAAGAAACTGATAAACAACAATGGAGCATTACCCCAGTACTATGTAAGGAACTCACATCCTGCCATAGTATCCAGAGAAATCTTTGATGAAGCGAATAAGATTTTGAAGGAAAGGACCGCGGGAGTAGCTAGCAAAAAAGTAACTTGGAGTCCGCTTAGAGGTTTAGTCAAATGCACAGAATGCGGGAAATACTACAGAAGAAAACATAATCATGGAAGAGTGTATCTAGTCTGTGGGAGTGTCATCGACTACGGTAAAGATGCTTGTAAATCGAAATATGTGAGAGAAAGTAGGTTTACTGAGTTACTAAAAAGAACTCTTGGGATTGACTGCTTGGAGAAAGATTTGATCAGAAAACAGATACAGACAGTACTAATTAATTCAGATGGATCCATAACGATTAACTTGGTAAGTGGAAAGAGCATATACTTTGAGGAGGGTTGTGAATGAGCTTAGCAAAAGCAATTACGGTTATTCCGGCTGCAAAGAAATTTAGCGAGATATCTTCAAGCACCTGGACGACGAAGAAGCGAGTCGCAGCCTACGCCAGGGTATCCACTGATAATGAGGAACAGCTATCGAGTTTTGAAGCGCAAAGGAACTACTACGCGCAATACATAAGATCAAAGTCTGAGTGGACGTTTGTCGAGGTTTATGCGGATGAAGGTATTTCAGCGACAAGCACGAAAAAGAGAGACGGCTTCAATCGAATGGTCAATGATGCGCTAGATGGGAAGATTGACCTGATAATTACCAAGTCAGTCTCGAGATTTGCAAGGAACACTGTAGACACACTGACCACGGTTAGAAAACTTAAGGAGCAGGAGGTAGAGGTCTATTTCGAGAAGGAGAACATTTATACATTAGATAGCAAGGGAGAGTTGCTCATTACGATAATGTCCAGCCTTGCGCAAGAAGAATCGCGAAGCATTAGTGAAAATGTAACCTGGGGCCAGAGAAAGAGATTCGCAGAAGGAAAGGTGAACTTACCTTACGGACAATTCTTAGGCTATGAAAAAGGTGAAGATAATCTTCCAAAGATTGTCGAGAAAGAAGCTCAAGTGGTCAGAAAGATATATAGACTCTTTCTTGAAGGCAAGACTCCAAGCGGGATAGCGAAGATACTAACTGATGAAAAGATCCCTTCTCCTGGAGGTAAAGAGAAATGGCCAGTAAGTACAGTCACAAGCATTCTTACAAATGAGAAATACAAGGGAGATGCAATACTACAAAAAGCGTTTACTGTGGATTTTCTAACCAAGAAAAAGAAGAAGAATGAAGGGGAAATCCCCATGTACTATGTTGAGAACAGCCATCCAAGCATAGTGAGTTCGGATGTGTTTGATCAGGTACAATACGAACTAAAAATCCGGAAGAAACATAACGGGTATAAGACAGGAGTAAGTTGCTTCTCAGGTAGAATAAAATGTGGTCAATGTGGCTGCTATTATGGGAGTAAAGTCTGGCACTCGAACAGCAAGTATAGAAGGGTTATCTGGCAATGCAATCACAAGTATCAAGATGAAGAGAAATGCAGCACTCCACATATTTATGAGGAGAACTTGAAAAAGGCATTCATTGAGGAGCTGAACAAAATTCTACTTAACCAGGACAAGGTCATCTCAGATCTAAGACTGATTTCACATGAGATCTTCGATTCAAACAAACTGATTGAGAAGGAGTTATACCTTAAAAATGAACTCACTATTGTTGAAAACCTAATTGAAAAATGTATAAAAGACAACGCCTTGGTTGCATGTGACCAGAATGAGTACAGTATAAGGTACAATGAGTTATTAAAAAGACATGAAAATAAAAAGTCTGAACTTAACAGATTAGTACAGCAGAGGGCGGATGCCAGCACAAAGAAACGTAGTTTAGAGGAGTTGGTAAGGAGGATTGAGGAGCAGGAGATCATTCTAACCTCGTTTGACGAGGAATTATGGATTTCCTTGGTAGATAGTGTAGTAATCCAGCCAAGTGGAGAAATGTTATTCAATTTCCAGGGTAAGATTTTTTAGCTAATGTAAATGACTATGTGGGTTCTTTGGAACAGCATAGTCATTTTTTTGTTTGCATCATGTTGAAAAAATCGTATTAAGCGCTTAGATTCATATTTTAGGATAAATGATGATAGTTACGGATTTTGCAAAGTATATTGCACAAAAACCATAAAACACAGAATAAAATGCTTGCCATAATATTTAATGTGCAGTATATTATAAATAACCCGCAATGTTTTCAAATAATGTGCAGTAAAATGGACGAATAGAGGTGAGATATTATGAAATAAAAATCGTGAACGATATATTGTACGCTTGGGATTGAGGCATATAAGTTGAAACTGGTAGGTTTGTCTTTGGAGCATGGGTAATAAAATATCAAGTATAGTATTGGAGGACTTATTAAATGCAAAAAAAAATAACTCTTAGAAATCTCCTTGATAAAGAAGGATTGATCGTTGCGCCAGGTTGCCACGATGCCTTTGGAGCAAAAATTATTGAACATGTCGGGTTTGAAGTAGCTTATATGACAGGTAATGGTACTTCAGCCAGCTTAATTGGAAAGCCTGACCTTGGTCTAATTACTGCGTCCGAGATGGTAACTCATGCGAGAGGGATTGTTTCGGCAGTAAACATACCCATAATTTGTGATTGTGACAATGGTTATGGCGGTGTAAATAATGTTATTAGAGCAGTAGAAGAATATGAGGCAGCTGGGGTATCGGCAATACACATAGAAGACCAGGATATGCCGAAAAAATGTGCAGCTCTGGGAGATATAAAGTTCATCGCCAAAGAAGAACTTACTGAAAAAATTAAAGCTGCCGTACATGCAAGGAAAGATAAAAACTTTACGATTATTGCACGTACAGACTGCCGTAGTGCTTTGGGGTTAAAGGAAGCAATTAGCCGTGGCCAAGCCTGTGCAAATGCGGGTGCTGATGTAGTCTATATTGAATTACTAGAGTCTATCGATGAAATGAAGGAAGTAGTTAGAAGTATCGATGCCCCAGTGATGTTCGATATGCTGGAACATTTCAGGATGCCTTATATAAATGTTAAGGAATTGGAGAATATCGGATATAAACTGGTTGTTTTCCCTCTTTCCTCCACACTGACATATGCTAAATCAATATTAGGTTTAATGACTTCGTTAAAAGAAACTGGCACAACAGAAGCTTTCCTGGATAAAATGCTGACTTTAAAAGAATATGAACACTTACTAGGATATGACATGATTGAACGAAGAGAAATTGCTATACGTAAGCAGTGTTAATAAGACAAAAGAATTGGCTCGTATGAAAGGAGAACTCGAAATGGAAAACAACAAACGCATTATTATTCTGATGGTCGCTCTGTTTTTCACTTTTGTTTTTGGATACGTTTGTCCAACGTGGGCAACTGTCACCCCCATGGGTTTAAAAATCCTTGGTGCTTTGCTTGGCTGGCTCGTTCTAGCTGCTAGCGGATTTGGCCTGATTGTCCCCAGCCTAATTGCACTAGTTGCGGTTCAACTTTCTGGCTATTATACCGTCGCTGAAATCTTTTCGAAAGGCATTGGCTCCACCGTAAATATACTCGTAATATTCATTTTTGTCTTGGTGGAGGTGTTCTCTTCTAGCAAGACAGCCGAATACATTGTCAGGTCGTTCCTTTCCCGGAAATTCGTCAATGGGCATCCCTATGTGTTGACTGCAACATTTTTGGTCACGATGGTGGCTCTGGGGACTATTGTGGGTTCCCTCGGTATAATCATGCTTGCAATTGTTCTCCTTGAAAACATCGCAACTATTGCCGGCATTAACAAGACGGATGACTGGGCTCGCTTTTTGCTGATCAGCATTGTCGCTCTTTCTGGCGTCACGGAGCTCCTGTTCCCTTTCAAACCGTTTGCGCAAATTTTCATAGGCCTTTTTAACAGCTCCCTTAAGATTATGAATGTTTCTATCAATGAAGGTACCTATTTTCTGACAGGTACCATCATTGCGGCAATCGCTATTATCCTTTTAATGCTAGAAGCTCGATTTCTATTCCACTTTAATTTTGATAAGTTGAAGGCACTGGATACGTCTGTCCTAAAAACAAATGAATTCTCCAAAATGTCCAAAAAGCAGGGAGTCATTTTGATCACAGTACTTCTTTCTTTCTTTCTTCTATCCTGCCATCATTTTGCTGTTCCCCTCAGATTCCGCTATTTTCACGACACTAAATGGTCTTGGACAGGCCCTCTTTATGGCTGCTTGCGTCGCTTTCCTCAGTATTCTTAAAATTGACGGAGAACCAGTCATAGAACCCGCCAAAACCTTTGCCAAAGCCGTTAACTGGGACATCGTTTTCGCTATTGCTTGTGTAACCTTGCTGGGGAACGCATTAGGGGCAAATAATTCCGGTTTTACGCCGTGGTTGCTCGGCATTTTCACAGAACAGTTCAACAATATTGGCATTATTCCCATTCTGATCCTGACTGCTTTAGCAGCCTGCTTACTGACGCAAGTCTTCTCGAACTTGGCCACCGGAATGATCCTCTGCTCTGTCCTTGCGCCAATGTCCATCTTATTCTATAGCCGTGGAATCAACGTCTCTGTTTTTCCAGCGCTTATTGGTATTGGCACGTGTTCCGCCTGTTTGATTCCTGCCGGTAGCGGCCAGGCCGCCATTATGCTGTCAACCAAGATTTTTGAAAATGGTAGCAGTTGGGCAATGAAAAAAGGCTTGGTTGTTCTGGCGGCTGTCACCATTGCCTGTGCACTATCTACCATCATTGTTGCTTATATTTAATACAGGACTTATGCATTTGATGAAAAATAACCCCAAAGCAAAATCCGAAAATATTTTTACTAAGCCCAGTGAATTGTTGATGGGACTTTCGAAGGGCTGGGTGCTGACGCTGGGATTGGAAATCTACAAGCAATCATCGCCGTATATGAAAATCAGGTATGCTTACGCGGTTGTGAAAAATACAGTGCATATAAAGAAGAATTAACCTAATTGTGAACTGCACCCCAATAGTTAGACATGTGATATGATAAACATGCCTAACGAGAGGAGTGCAGTTGTTGTATGGTGAAATATTCATTGGAATTTAAGCTGGAAGTAGTAAAAGTGTAATAGAGGATATGGTATCAGCGTCAGAAGCTGCTAGAACAATCAACGTCAATAGAAGTGAAGTTCTGAAATGGATAGCAGCATACCAAGCCCATGGATTAAATGGAATAGAAAAGTAGCGTATTAGAACTTTCTTAGGAATCTGAGATATGTCCCCTAAAAAGGTTAGTATGATAACTATCTTGACAAATAACGTTATTCCAATGGATAATGACGATAGATAAAGCAACCGAAAAGTTCAAAAACGGATATAACTGAAATATTCGCCAGTGGCTCATAAATCAACATCAAATCTTAACACAAACAATCAACGATTGTTACAATGCTTGATCTGCAGAGCAATAGTGATGATTGAAAGGTAGAGAGGTTAATAAATGAATATAGGAGACCAGTTAAAACAAACCAGAGAAAGAAAAGGACTTTCCTTACGAGAAGTAGGTGAAAAAGCAGGGCTGTCAGCTAGTTTTATTGGTCAAGTTGAACGAGATGAAACCAGCCCTTCCATGCGTTCAATTAAAAGCATAACAGATGCTCTTGGAGTTAAATTAGCTGATTTATTAAACTCTGTTGAGAGTCAGCAAGAAGATTCCTCGCATGTAGTTGCTTTAGATAATAGAAGGAAAGTTGAGAATCTATTTCCCGGATTAGAAATGTATTATCTCACTCCTAAGGGAAAAAAGGATTTTATGGTAGCAATGCTATATGCAAAACCAGGGTCATCCTCAGGGGATGACTTCAGCATACATGATGGTGAGGAGTTTGGATATATCATCAGTGGCATGCTTTGGTTTTGGATGGATGGAAATGAATATAATCTCCGTGAAGGAGACAGCATAAGCCTAAATTCTTCTATACCACATAGATGGGAGAATAGAAGCTCATCACCGTGTACCTCTTTGTGGGTGACAACACCCCCAGCATATTAATTAGACGAAAAATTCCCTTCGCTATAACCGGCAGAAGGGTTTTTATTTTTCAAGTTTATTTATCAAAATAATTATTGATTTTATTAATCAACTCTATACTTTGGCTCACTCTGGTTTTTAAGAATATTTAACAGATGTGTTTTTACTGTGTTGGGACTAATAAAAGTCTTTTCCCAATTTCGGCATTATTAAGGCCATCCAGAATCAGTCTGACAATTTCTATTTCTTGTAATGATCAAGTAATTTTGCAACACCACTATCTAGTTTGATCCAACTGATATCGTGCCTGAAAAGGCGTTCGGTAATCATAAAAAGAATGTGGCCGAATTTGGTTGTACCAGCCATAAGCATATTCGAAAATAGCCTGCTCAACTCTTCATCCACTTGGAAATTGAAACGATTAATCAGTTCTGCTTCGAAAGTGTTGTAATATCGTTACATCGGTAAAAGAATTCGGGAGGTGGCCTTTTCTCTTCGAGCCTCCTCCCGTTCTGATTCTCAATTTACTAGACTGAGTTAGGTAAAAACATAGAATATCTAAGGGTCAATTGAGATTAAAAGTTTCTTCCTGCTCATGTCTAAGTTTCCACAAAACTGATCCTGACATGTCTTCTATCATTGAATAGTCGATAATTTCTCCATATTTAATATCCCTAACAGCCCTATTTCCAGTAATCATGTGGCCAGGGACTGGACTGGTGTGTGACTTTTTTGAAGCGGGTAGAATAAGAGCTTTAAGCTTCAGGTCATGATCGTTACCTAATAATTCACCCTTCATGATATCTCGTTCAGCTCTCTTAGCTAGATCGAAGCTAGGGATATATTCTAATGTGCCTGTATCTACACCTAAAAATGCAGCAGAAAGTATTGATGTAGCTACTTCAACTCCACACAAATGATAAGGCCTGTAAATAACCACTGTGGAAAGATCGTAATTTGGAATTTGTCCCTTTGTGGCAAGGATATAATTGGAATAAGCATTATCGCACTTAACTACCATATAGACACCGCCACCCATGCCGGATTCATCCTCTCTTCGAAGGTTTGTATGCACGTCAATAACACCAGTTACAGGATAAATGCCGTTGGTTTCCCTTGTGCAGTATGCAATAGGAAGTTCTGTGATTCTTAATGAGGCCTGAGTTAGTTCTGGACACGACGGTTTAAAGCCGATAGCATTAGCAACTATAACCATTTCACATAGATCAAACGCACCTGCATTTGGCAATCCCTTTAGAAGCTCTGCTCTCTTTTTGATATATTCGTCTGATTGTCCTTCTGGTATTTTATTGAAATATTTAATGTCTTCGTCAAGGATATGTACAACATAGTCTTCATGTACAGTGATTCCATCAGCTTTTATAGATACTGTATTATTTTTCTCATCCAAGATAAACTCGCCATCTCTTGCCTTCCCAGCAGATATTACTGTGAGTCCGATAAGTTTTGCCCATTCAACTAGCGCCATTAATAGAGCGGGTTGATCCCCATCAACTGGGGTGTATACTACGCCATACTCCTTAGCTTTCCTTTTAAGGATTGGACCCACGACTGAATCCATTTCTTTACTTATTGAAACAACATGTTTTTTGCTCTTTATTGCTTCAAGGCTATACTTTGCGCTTGCTTCAGGTACCCCTGTTCCCTCGCATACTACCTCAATAGACGGAATATCCATTATTATCATTGGATCATCTGTATAGACGTATTTACCATCTTTAATTAATTTTTCCGCTTCTCTGGCATCTTTCGAGTAGACAATCAAATTCTCAGATATTCCAGTCTTAATAAACGCAGCTCTCGCATTTTCCAGACTTATATCAGCAACAATATGAACCGCAACATTTGGAGTGCTTAATTGTTGTGTTACAACTGCCGTTCCAAAATGACCCGCCCCTATTATTGCTGTTTCTACTTGCCTGTTCTTGAATTTGTTGAACAAATGATGATAAATCATGATATCACTCCTTGAAATTGTTTAAAAATATTAAAGCAATAATCATGCCAATTAATATCATAAACAATTTCAAACTAAATTGGCAAATTGTTGCCAAAAGTGTTGCAGTTAGTGTTGTGGCAACTGTTGCGTTGCTGTAATATACTTGGTAATTGCACTATTTAGGAGGTATTTATGATTAAAATACTGTTTATTGTTCCTTATCCAGAGCTGCGAGATATTGTGCTTGACATAATTAGTGAAAGAAATGAAGTAGGTTTGTACGAGATTAACGTTATAGTTTCTACTGTTGATAGCATTCCTCAAATAGATAGTAACAACTACGATGTTATTATAGCTCGAGGTTATTCCGCAGATATCATTTCGAAGAAATATGCTGACATACCAATAATAAAACTAGATATCTCGGGGTATGATGTATTTCGATCACTTTATGAATGCGTCGAAAGTTATCATCCCAAGCATATCGCTATTATCGGCACTCCAAATCTGAAAAATAATGATAATTATCTTCAAGACGTTTTCAAGTGCAAGATTTCGATTCTGGGATCAGTTGATTATAGTCAACTTGAAGAGGAAGTTAAGCATATTAAGAATACAGGCTGTGATGCAATTATAGGTGGGTATTCAGCAAATTTGTTTGCATCAAAATATAAACTAAATTCAGTTGTTATAAAGACAGGTGTTGAAGCCATTTCAAATTCCCTCAATGAAGCTATACGAACAGTTGAAATATTAAATAATGAGAGATTGAAGGCTGAGATGTATAGAAATATTACTAAGTCATCAAAAGAAGCAATAATGTTCATTGATAAAACCGGAATTATTAGGGTTGATAATAGCGTTGCGTGTTTAATCGGAAACAACACAAAGATGTGCGGATGTCAACTTAGTAATATCTTTCCTTTCCTTTATGATGGCTTCATAAAATCAATATATTCTGAAAAGGAACTTCTTAATGAAATTCACGAGATAAGAAATCGCATGACAGTTTCAGCATCTTTTTCACCTGTAAAGGTAGGAAATGATGTTAAGGGTGTTGTTATAAATATGACGGATATTTCCAGAATACAAGAGCTAGAAGGCCAGATACGTGTTAAGTTAAGCTCTAAAGGACTTAAAGCTAAGTATACATTTACTGACGTGATCCACTCTAGTGAAATCATGGATAGCACAATAAATACATCAATAATGTATGCAAAGTCATCATCTAGCATACTTATTATTGGGGAGACAGGTACCGGAAAGGAAATATTCGCTCAAAGTATTCATAATTGCAGCAACAGATGTAATGGGCCATTTGTTGCTGTTAATTGCGCAGCTTTACCTGAGAATTTATTGGAAAGTGAACTGTTTGGTTATGTTGATGGGGCGTTCACAGGATCATCAAAAGGTGGGAAGATGGGATTGTTTGAACAAGCACATAATGGAACAATTTTTCTGGATGAAATTTCAGAAATACCATTGGCACTACAGGGTAAGCTGCTGCGTGTGTTACAAGAGAATGAAGTGCGTAGAATAGGCGATGATAAGGTGATATCAATAAATGTTAGAGTTATTGCTGCAACAAACAGAAACCTTAAGGATCTTGTAGATTCTGGCAAATTTAGGAATGACTTATTGTTCCGAATAGATATTTTACGAATTTACTTACCTTCATTAGCTGAAAGAGAAGATGATGTTGAGAAGTTGTTTTTGCATCTGCTAAATAAATACAAAGATGATGGTATTTCAGAAAAGTTAACTATAGATAGTAGTGCGATGACATTATTGAAAAGGCATAATTTTACTGGAAATATCCGCGAATTAATGAATATTGTCGAAAGAGCATGTGTGCTTAGAAAAAACAATTGTATTGACTCGGATGTAATGAATCAAGCCTTGAACCCAAAAGACATAAATGTGAAAAAAACATATGATCAGGTTGAGCAAGTGAAGAAAATTCCAGAGTTCAAATCGGATAACGATGCGATTAATTGGGCTATAAACGAAAGCAATGGAAATAAATCAAAAGCAGCAATGTTGTTAGGTATCAACAGAACAACACTTTGGAAAAAACTTAAAAAAATTGAAATTGAAATGAAATAATGTGTTTACGCAACGTTGCCAATGTTGCTGTAAACGTTGCGGTTTAGTTATGATGGATAAAAAGTGTTCAATTATTACAATGAATTGAATGAAAAACTTAAAAATACTGATAGTATCTCTGAAAACGGTTTTGGCATGGTATTTGCTTAAACTATGACAGCTAGCCAAAATAATTTGAAAAGGAGATCGGAAAATGAAGCTTGTTAAGACAATGAAAAAGTTCCCTGGAGGGATGATGGTAATACCATTATTGTTAGGCTGCATTATTAATACTACTATTCCTCAAGTTTTGACAATAGGAGGATTCACCACTGGATTATTTAAAGGTGGAACAGCTACGTTAGTTGGACTTTTTATTTTGTGCAGTGGCGCAACTATAAACTTGAAAGAAGCAGGAGAGCCACTTTATAAAGGTGCAATACTTACAATCCTAAAATATGCTATTGGAGTTGCAATTGGGTGGGGAATAAGCTTAGCATTTGGGCCAGCAGGTATTCTAGGACTCACACCCTTAGCAATAATTGCGGCAGTTACAAATTCTAATGGTGCAATATATACTGCTTTAGCTAAAGAGTTCGGTGATAAGACGGATGTCGGTGCGATAGCTATACTATCATTGAATGATGGGCCATTCCTAACAATGATTGCCCTTGGAGCGACTGGAATTGCTGAAATTCCTATAATCGCACTCGTTGCAGCAATAGTCCCACTTATTATAGGATTCATATTGGGTAATCTTGATGAGGATTTTCGTAAACTCCTCTCTGATGGTTTAAATATGCTTTTACCTTTTAATGGATTTGTGCTAGGAGCAAACATGAGTTTGTTAACGATTGCTAAAGCAGGGTTCTCTGGTATACTTCTTGGTTTCATTACAGTTATGTTTACTGGAGTCCTTACATATTATATCTACAGCTTTATAAGAAGAAAACCTGATCCTATGGGTATGGCTGTTGGAACATGTGCTGGAAATGCTGTAGCAACACCAGCATCTGTTGCCTTAGCTGATCCAGCAATGGCACAGTATGCTCCAGCAGCCACAGCACAGGTAGCGGCAGCTGTAGTTGTTACTGCGATATGCACCCCATTACTAACTGGTTTTTTCCACAAGCAAGCTCAGAAGAAAATTGCGAAAATTGAGAGAACTAAACTAGAAAACGGAATTGAGTAAACAACTCGGAAGGATAAACTATGAGCGTATTGTATAAGGCTTCAAAAATTGTTGTTGGTGAAAATCTGGAGCTAATAGAAAATGCTTCTATTCTAGTTAAAGATGGTAAGATAATAAAAATTCTTAGCAATTCTGAGGTTGATGATTTTGGATTTGAATATGAGCTTGTTGATTTTGGTCAGAAGACAATAATTCCTGGAATGATAGATTGCCATAATCATTTAGCACTTGACACCAGACTTGATAATCATCTTGTTAGAATGAACGATAGTGAATGTGAACAGACAATTAGAGCAATAAAAACAATGAAAGATGACCTGTTATCTGGTGTAACTACAGCAAGATGTCTTGGAGACAGGTATTATATTGACGTAACATGTAAAAAGGCTCAGCTAGAAGGACGAATAATGGGTCCCAAACTAATTGTTAGTGGAATAGGGATGAGAGCATCCCATGGGCATGGTTATGTAGGGCTCCCTCATTGTGGTAAAGAGGAGTTTCGAAAAACTGCAAGAGAGAACATCGCTAAAGGCGTGGATTTTTTAAAAGTCTTTATGACAAAAGTCATAAATGCTACACCATACATATACCATTTTCTAACTCTCGACGAGCTCAAGGTTGTAGTGGAGGAAGCAAAAAGTGTAGGTATCACAACAGCATGTCATTGCTCAGGAGGGCAGGGGCTTGATGATTGTATTACTGCTGGCATTGATTGTTTAGAGCACGTCTATTATATTTCGGATGAACAGATCAAAAGAGTCAAAGAAGCTGATATGTGGGTAGTCTATACACCAAGTTATGCGCTTAACAACGAACTTTTGTTTAAGTTTTCTCCTAAGGATCGTGAAGGTAGTCTCCAAGAAAAGGAAATTATTAAGGGGTGTCTAGAAAACTCCATCAAGGGAAAACTCAAATTCGGAATTGGTACTGATGGAATACATCAAGGATTGGCTCAAGAGGCAATATATATCTCAGAGTTAGGTGCAAACAATAGAGATGTATTGGCAGGAATTACCACAAATGCAGCTAAGATTTGTGGAATATCGAGTTATAGAGGTGCAATAAGCGAAGGGCTTGATGCTGATTTAGTTGTTCTTGAGGGTAATCCACTTGAAGATATATCAGCTCTAAAACAGGTTTTTTCTGTTATTCAGTCAGGTGAAATAATTAGATAATTTAAAAGGCACACAAAAACGTGTGCCTTTTAATATCTTTACCATATAGGAATTAAGCTAATTAATCAAAGTAAATCTTGGACTAAAACACATCATGTTTTTGATAAAAGAAGTCTGCAGTAACAAGAAAAATGTAACTTTATATAAGACACTTCAATTACTGTTTCAAAAGGAGAATTCTAGAATGAAAGAAAAAATTAGATTATGTTGCATTGCCGATGATTTTACGGGAGCTAGTGATATTGCGTCATTCTTTTCAGAAGATGGCTTAAGAACTCTTGTAACAAATGGAATACCCAATAATTTTGTCGAAATTGAAGATGCTGATATTGTAGTCATCGCTTTAAAAACAAGAACGTTAAATGTGGATGAAGCTGTCAGTGAGTCCCGAAAAGCCCTAGAGTGGGCCTTGGATAAAGGATGTGAGAAATTCTACTTTAAATACTGTTCTACTTTTGATTCTACTTCAAAGGGTAATATTGGTCCTGTCGCTGATATGATGATGGAAAAGCTCGGGATCAGGTATACTGTGGTTTGCCCTTCACTTCCGGTGAATGGCAGAACTGTTAGACATGGCATATTATATGTGAATGGAACTCCGTTGAGCGAAAGTCACATGAAGAACCACCCTTTGACTCCGATGACGAATTCAGATATTAGGGTGCTTCTTGGAGAACAAAGCAAGTATCCGATAATCCTTTTGGATGAGAATGCTTTTCAAAGTGGAAGCGACTTCAAAGATTTGCTAAGAGAAATGGACGGGAAATGGGAACATTTCTATATTGTCCCGGATTATTATTTTGAGGAACATGGAATGAGAATCGTTGATTATTTCGAAGATCTTGTTCTCTATACAGGAGGCTCAGGACTTGCTACACATTTGGGCAAGAAAATGGTAGCAAAATCCGGAATTCAGCAGAACAGGAATCAAAAATATGAACTTAGTGGTCCAACTCTACTAATTGCTGGGAGCTGCTCTACCGCAACGCTGGGACAAATAGAAAGGTACATTTCAGAAGGATTGCCCTATATTAAAATCGAACCCGAGATGCTGGTTTCAGGCCAACAAACCATAGATACCTTATGGAGCATTATTAGTGAGTGTAACAATGGACCAATTCTCGTATTTAGTTCTGATACTCCAGACAATATTCTAAAAGCACAGGAAAATGTTGGTGTGGAAATATCTGAATTGATAGAAGGTGTTGTATCAGAGCTAGCTAAAAAAGCTGTAGACAATGGAATAGGGAAAGTGGTTGTTGCCGGTGGTGAGACTTCAGGTGCTGTAACACGAAGGCTTGGTTATAATGTGTTTTCTATAGGGAAGAGTGTTGCACCTGGGGTCCCGGTTATGATACCGCTTGATAATAAAAGCATGAAACTAATATTGAAATCTGGAAATTTTGGAAGTCCTGAATTCTTTTTAAAAGCAATAAATTTGATGGAGGAATCATAATGGAGTTTGAAACTATGCTAGATGATGCTATTTGGATTGCTAACTCACTCTTTACTCGCGGCAAGGCAACCGGATCTTCTGCTAACCTTAGCTTTAGGTGTGAAGATAAGATATATATTACCGGAACCGGCACATGCTTTGGAAGGCTCAAAAAGGATGATTTTGCAATTATGAAGTATGAATCTGTGGGAGATTGCTTGCCAATGAATACGGTAATAGCAAGTAAAGAGTTTCCGTTGCATTTGGCGTTTTACAGGAAAAGTGAAGATATTAAAGCGGTGATACATACACATTCCTTTTATTCAACTGTTTTTTCATGTTTCAATCATGAAAAGGCAAATGATATAATGCCCGACATCACGCCTTATTTAAAAATGAAGGTAGGAACGATTGGGTTGGTTCCGTACGCGAGGCCAGGTAGCAAAGAACTTTTTGCTTTGTTTGGACAAAGAATAAAAGATGATGATGCATTTTTGTTAGCGAACCATGGTCCAATTGTTGCAGGGAGCAATCTTATGAATGCTTTCTATGGTATAGAGGAACTTGAAGAAAATGCAAGGATAGCACTCCATTTTAGAAACCCTAACCTTTGATGGAGATAAAAGTGAATTTACTTTTTTCAATTTATATTATAATCTACGTCATTAGATATAACTTTTAGTAGGAAGAGTAAGAACCAAGTAGTTGCAACGCTTGCAGGTTTTTACTCTTCCTGTTTTATTTTCATGTCTGTTAGGTTTAGAGCTATATCGTTGTGCCTAGATGTAAATATAAACTTCGCGAAATGACTAATTTCACGAAGTTTTTATTTCTGTGACCGAAAAGTAGCAGAGCATGTGTAAGTGTAAGGATATCGCTGATATTATAATCCTATTTAAAAATTCATAAATGTCTGCAATTAAAACGTAAATTTTTTCGGATCTCAAAGTTAGTATATGTAAATTCAAATTTGCATTGCTCTTTTAACGTTTTAAACCTAAACTCTAGGTAAATGGTGTGGAGTGAGGAGACAGAGATGAAGGTTTCGGATTTTCTAAACAGGGTATCGGTTCTTGAGAAGACAGGGACAGCTCTTACAGGTGATACAAACATACAAGATATACGTGGCGATTTACTAGATACAGACGAAAGTCTGTTGAGCGTTCTTGATGAAAATGGAGTAAAGCAGGGTGAAGTAGACACAATAAATATACGATATTTGGTTTCAAAGTACAGTGAGCTTCCTGCCATAGAGCTTTTGGACCACTTCAGGGAAGGGCTAGTCATAATCGATGAAAACGGAAGAATATGCTATATTAATGACGCCTATAAGCAAATACTAGGAGTTTTGGCGAGGAAGGTCGTAGGTAAATTTATATTTGACATCGAGGGTTCTGCACTTCTATATGAGGTTCTAAAAAGCGGAAAGCCAATGATACAGGAAAAGCATCTCGTAAAATCAATCAACAAGTATGTGTCTCTCAGGATGTGCCCCTTATATAAGGGCAGCAAAATAATCGGAGCGTTCTCGATCTTCACTGACATTACAGAAATCGACAACCTGAATAATGAGGTCAAAAGATATTCAGGTATCGTAGATGAATACCACAGGGAAAAGGAAGTAGAAAGCGAAGCTTTGAGAGCGCAGATAATCGGCAACAGCCCCAACTTCCTCCGTATCCTCGATCAGGCAGTCATAGTAGCAAAGACAGATGCAGCAGTCCTTGTAAGCGGAGCAAACGGATCAGGCAAAGAAGTGATAACAAAGCTTATCCACATGAGCTCGGCAAGGCGCAGCAAGCCCTTCATTACTGTAAATTGCAGTGCTATTCCCGAGTCCCTTATTGAGAGCGAGCTTTTCGGATATGAGGAAGGTGCGTTCACGGGCTCCAGGAAGGGCGGCCAAATGGGCAAGTTCGAGCTGGCAAACAAGGGAACCATATTCCTGGATGAGATAGGCGATATGCCGCTGCAGATGCAGGCGAAGCTACTTAGGGTCCTGGAGCGAGGAGAAATAGAGAAGATAGGTCGGCAGAAGAATGTCGAGGTGGATGTGAGAGTCATTGCTGCAACAAATCAGCCACTTCCAGAATTGATCAAGCAGAAAAAGTTCAGGGAGGACCTATATTACAGGCTGAACGTGGTGAATCTGACTGTACCATCGCTTAAAGATAGGGGGAATGATGTTATCCTCCTAGCGAACCATTTTGCAGATTACTTCTGTGAAAAGTATTCAAAGAAGCTATCAATTTCCGATGAGGCATACCGTGCCCTTGCAAGATATTCATGGCCTGGCAATGTCAGGGAGCTTCAGAACAGCATAGAGCATGCTGTAATATTATGCTCCGGTCCAATCATAATGAGGGAGCATCTTCCTGGAAGGATAATGGAGGGCGAGATATCGGAGCCTGATGTATCTTTGTCAGCCCCAATAACACAGTGTGAAGATGTTGATTATGCGAGAAGCATAGCAAAGGCAGAGAAGCAGCTAATGCTTGAGGCTCTGAAAAGGTCATCAGGAAGTAGGACTAAAGCAATGGAACTACTAGGTCTCAGCAGGAGAACATTTTATCGGAAACTAAAAGAAAATGGCCTAGTGCCATAAAGTAAACAAAGCGTCAAATTGTATACATATATTTTCTGGGTTAGTGCCATATGTGGCATTATTTGGCGGAAACATTGACTTACATTAATTATGAAAGTCAGTTTCCGTCATTTGTTTTATCCATTAAAATCAAGTAAAATGAATACGTTTAACACCTCGCAGTCATTTATTTTTTGATGTACTCAAATTTGGCATGATGTTTGCTTATTAGATTCTGAAAGGTTGAAAGACCTGAGACTGCACTTTACGCGCGAAGAGCAGTGAATAAGGAAATTGGGAGTGATTTTATGAAGACAGTATATATAGGTGGTGGACAGGGATTTTGGGGAGATACCAACGATGGTGCAATAGCCATGGTAGAAAACGCGAAAATTGACTATCTTGCCTGCGACTACCTTGCTGAGCTTACGTTGTCAATAATGCAGAAGCAAAAGAATAAAAATCCTAACGCTGGCTTCGCCAAGGATTTCATAACCTTATACGAACAGATAGCTGAGACCTGCTACAAAAAGAAGATTAGAATAATAACCAATGCGGGCGGAATGAACATCACTGGAGCTGTAAAGGAAATCGAAAAGATTGCCAAAGCAAAGGGACTAAAGGGCCTGAAGATAGGTTATGTACTTGGAGACGACATTAAGGACAAGCTTCCTGGACTTCTCGAAAGCGGAGTAAAGTTCGTTAATATGGACAATGAAGGCGAATTCACTGAAATTCTTGATAGGATTTATAACGTCAACGCATACCACGGATATGAACCTATACTAAAGTGTCTGGAAAAAGGTGCAGATATCGTGATAACTGGAAGGGCTACCGATTCAAGCCTTTTTCTAGCACCGCTTATCCACGAATTCGGCTGGGATCCTAGTGACCATGATAATATGGCAAAAGGAATAATCACTGGACACCTCCTCGAATGCGGTGGACAGGTTTCTGGTGGAAACTGTGACTACAATTGGAGAGATATTCCTGACCTTGCAGACCTTGGATTCCCGATAGCTGAGGTCACTCAAGACAGTCTCATCATTACAAAAACTCCGGGAACGGGCGGACTTGTAACAGAACAGTCAGTGAAAGAACAGCTGCTTTATGAGATTCATGACCCTGCAAACTATATAACTCCTGATGTCATAGTTGACGTGAGCCATGCAACTGTTGAGAGTATAGGAGAGAACAGAGTAAAGGTTTCAAATATAAAAGGAAAACCTGCGCCTGACTCTCTCAAGCTCTGCGTGGGGTATTCAGCTGGATTCAAGGTTGAATCTTTATACTGCTTCGCATGGCCTGATGCCTATGACAAGGCAAAGCTTGCTTCAGAAATAGTCATGGAAAAGATGAGAAAGAAGGACATGAAGACCGAGGAGGTCAGGATCGATTACGTAGGCCTCAATTCACTTCACCTGTCGCTTGCAGACATGTCAGAAGAAAGGCTCAAGGACCTCAATGAGGTAATCCTTAGGATAGCGATAAGGACAAAAGACAAGTCAGAGGCTGAGAAGATAATACCTGAGATTGCACCGCTTCAGCTGAACGGACCTCCAGGTGGAGCCCTGTTCGGAGGAAGATCCAAAGTGAGTGAGGTTATCGCCCTATGGCCGACAGTAGTGCCAAAGTCCAGCGTAGTGCTTACTTCAAACAATCTGGAGGTGCTTTAGGATGAAGAAGACATACTATCTCAAAGACCTGGCACATGGCAGATCGGGTGATAAGGGAGACAGAAGCAATATCTGTATGTTTGCAAGGAAGCCTGAAGACTTTGAATTCCTAAAGCAAGAGCTTACTGCAGCAAGGGTCAAGGAATACTTCGGGGACTTGGTGAAGGGTGACGTGGTAAGGTATGAGGTCGATTCTCTCAAGGGATTTAACTTTGTAATGGACAAAGCATTAGGCGGCGGAGCTACGATGTCAATCAGGATGGATAACCTCGGAAAGACGATGTATACGGCACTTCTGAGGATGAAGCTTGAACGTGAAGAATAAGGAGGAGAAAATGAAGAACAGCGAATACAAAGGATTTTATAAGCTTTCTATTGAGGACAGGCTGAAGGAGGTTGTTGAATTTGCAGGCTTAACAAAGGATGAGTCTGAAGCTCTAAGTGACCCGAATGTACTCACCTCGGATATGGCTGACCATATGGTTGAGAATGTTATCGGAAGGTACTCTCTTCCAATGGGTGTAGCAGTCAACTTTCTGATAAATGGAAAGGATTATCTGATACCAATGGTTACAGAAGAGCCATCTGTCGTAGCAGCTGCAAGCAACGGAGCCAAGATAGCAAGAGAAAATGGAGGTGTATTTGCGAGCAACAGCGGAACTGTAATGATTTCACAGATTCAGGTATTGGACATTGAGGACGCCAATTATGCAAGAATAAAAGTTCTGGAAAACCGAAAGGCAATATCTGAAAAATGTAATGAAATGGATCCTGTTCTGATCAAGCTTGGCGGGGGAGTAGTAGATGTTGAGGCGAAAGTTGTTGAATCAACGATTATAGGCGACATGCTGGTAGTGCACCTTAAGGTAAACACCCTTGATGCAATGGGAGCGAATGCGGTAAATACAATGGCAGAAGGTATCTCACCATTCATAGAGGAAATCACTGGTGGTCGTGTTAACCTAAGAATTTTATCTAATCTTGCTATATTCAGGCTTGCAAGGGCAAGAGCAAAGTTCAGCAAAGAAAGTCTTGGGGGAGAACATGTGGTTGATGCAATAATTGATGCCTATGCGTTCGCTGAAGCTGATCCTTTCAGGGCGGCTACACACAATAAGGGAATAATGAACGGAATTTCAGCAGCTGTCCTTGCTACTGGAAACGACACAAGAGCAGTTGAATCAGGAGCACACGCTTATGCATCCATAAGCGGTTCCTATAAGCCGTTATCTACATGGGAGAAGGATAAAAACGGAGATCTAGTCGGAACCCTAGAACTTCCAATGGCTGTCGGTCTGGTTGGTGGAGCTACCAAAGTCCATCCTCAGGCTAAAGCTGCAGTAAGGATACTCAATGTCAAGTCTGCAGGGGAACTAGGCCAAGTGTTCGCAGCACTCGGACTCATTCAGAATTTTGCGGCAGTAAGGGTTCTTGCTACTGAGGGAGTTCAAAGAGGTCATATGGGTCTGCATGCGAGGAATATTGCAGCAGTAGCCGGAGCGACAGGAGATGCTCTTGAAGCAATAGTCAAGAGAATGGTTTCAGAGAAGAAAGTACGGGTTGAGTATGCTCAGGAACTGTTAAAGGAATATGAAAATAAATAACTTAATTTATCAGGGGGGAATCAGAATGGAAAATAAGAAGGTCCAACTAACTGAAGTCTGGGGCGACACCGTTGACCTGAAAGAACTATTAATATCATCCATCCTTGGTATAGTACTTACTGTTGGCACGTATCTCATAGGTAGGAGTATTTTCCTAAAGATAGAGGGACTTGACATCGGCCTTGCCAAAGGATACTCGCTTCTCGTCGGTATAGGGGGGTGTGTAGCTTCTGGTATAATTTCCGCAAAACTATTCAAGCCAAAAAGGATTGTTGAGGAAAAATTTGAGAATGAGAATATAGAAGAAATCTTAATGGCAGCAGGGATGACAGTTGAAGATGAGATCAATGCACTGAGAAATGTTGATCCCGCAATCATAGCAGAAATGGAAGAGTTCGAGCTATACAGCCTGCTCGAGCTTGTGCCTGAGGACTCACCAAACTACAAACCTGAATACAAGGAAAAGGCAAAGGCAAAGGGGGGAAAATAAATGTTATTATTACAGGCTTTCATCGCAGCTACCCTTGGAGGAGTGCTGTATACAATAATCGGAATTATACCTGGAACAGATGAGACGGCTACAATGGCTCCTGTTACTCTCATTCTCGTACTCATGGGTCTGCCTGGTGAGGTGCTCTTCGCTTGGTTCGTCGGTATAATCGTTGCCATGCAGATAAGCCATACCATACCTACAGCAATGGCTGCACTTCCTGGAAGCACTATGGCTGTACCTATGGTACTAAACAGCTCAATAGCAAAGAGATTGGGTATACCTCATGTTGCAATGAGAAAGATGGCAGCAGGCTCGCTCATTGGATCGATCACAGGACTTGTAGTGGCAATCGGATTCGCACTTTTAATGGCACCACTAGGTAACATGGTAAAGCCATACATCGGACTCATATTTACAATCGGAGCTATGGTTATCGGCTATATGTCAAAAGCCAAGTGGGGTGCAGTAATCGCGCTATTCCCTTTCGCTTTCCTCATACAGGGATTCCAGAGGATAGCAGTTGAAGGTGTCGGTAAGACTCTCTTCATCTCCATATTCATGGGAATCACAATAGGACCTATGATTGCTGAGGTATTCAATATCTTCATACCAAGCCAAAGAGATAAACAGAGAAGAAACAAACCTTCAACTATTTGGCTTGCACCAGATTCAAGCAAGAAGACAGGGATATTCCCTAATCCTTTCAAGATATTCACTAAAAAGCAAAATAAGACTATACTGCTCATGTCTTCTATAGGAGCCTGCACATTTACATTCTCACCAGTAGGTATGACAGTAATGCTTGGTGAGATTATAAATGGAAAATGCAAGGAACTATATGAAAGAGTGACAACGACACTTGGCGTTCAGGATTCCATAAGCAATAGCACATATCTTGGAGAGTTCATAATACCTTTGATCGCTTTTGCAGGACTTCCATTGAGCCCAATGGCTGCAGGACCGGGAGCGCCGCTCTTCAACGCACCTCCTAGGTTTACTGTTGAACCGCTGAATAATCTGGCACAGCTGCTCTCGATACCAGACTACTTCATATTCGGTTTTATCGGAATAGTAGGCGGAGCACTTTTCGCATTCCCTATAGCTATAAAGAAGGCAAGGTCATGGACAGAGCTCATGTTCAGAGCAGTTAGCCATGAAGCCCTCATAGGAGCATTCATAGGACTCATATGCATGCTTGCATTCTATGAAGCCGGCATTCTTGGAATATTCGTAGCAGTCAGCATAGGCATATTCGGCGGATTACTTCACAACCTATTTGGAATACACACCGGTGTCCAGTTTATGGCATACTATGCATCAGGATATATCGTCACTCAGGCATTGGCTCTTGCAAAGATACTGATTTGATAGAATGATTGAATAGATTGAGCAGATCCCCGCACTTTGTTTGCGGGGATTCCTGTTGATGAGTTAGTTCAACATTATTATAGATGCATATAACAATTAGATTGAGGTATCCGGAAATGAGGTGTGAAAAATATAATTAAGCAAATCCTAAAGACATAATGGCATTGAATGATCTACAACATTCAGTTCCGCAACAAAGGAAGTCAGAGAAGAATTTTATTATATGGAGCGTGGATATTACTGACCGATACGCTAAAATAGAGTTTTCTGTCTACACTGTTTTACATTTTTAAAGGGTAAATTAACTTCCTTTTAGTAAGCTGTGAGATTTAATGTAAAAACCATAGTAGTTGTTTGTCTGTTAAGTCATGAAGAGTTTTATAGTTGTACTTCAACTTAAGTAACCATTTTCCGGTAAGTCCAAGGATTTAGACCTGGAATTGGGTAAACACATACTTTACCTAATTCATAGTATCTGGTATAACTGCAAATCTTCAAGACTAGCCACTTCTCGTAAAAATACAAATCCCTTCGTAACTTTATTTCTCTGAAAAAGGCGAAATTGCCAGGATGTAGGATTTGAAACATACTAATAGTCCAAACTGTATACGCAGCAGAAGATAATTCAGAAGTGTAATCAGGTGACATTATGTGGCTGTTCTTAGTTATTGTAATAGCTGGCTGGAGTAATAAGCATATCATAAAACCAGGAGGATAATAATGAAAGAAATTGTTATAGTAAGTGCTTCAAGGACACCGATAGGGTGCTTCATGGGAGCTTTTTCTGATGTCCAGGCAAAGACACTTGGAGCAGTGAGCTTAAGGGAAACGATCAGACGGGCGGGAATTGACCCTAATATTATTGATGAGGTCATAATCGGAAATATCAGCGGAACTGACCCGAAGGGAAACCCTGCAAGGGAAGCAGCACTTGATGCCGGTATTCCAATAGAGGTGCCGGCCTTCACTGTAAACAAGAACTGCGCATCAAGCATTAAGAGCGTATCTCTGGCAGCCACTATGATAAAGGCCGGGGAGGCTGACATAATGCTTGCGGGCGGCATGGAGAACATGACTAGGATCCCCTATGTGATAAGGAACGCTCGCAATGGCTTAAGGATGGGCAAAGATACGATAGACGACCTATTGTCTGACCTCCTTGAGGGAATGGGGATGACAGCGGAGAGGCTTGCGGGAAAGTACAATATCAGCCGTGAGGAACAGGATAGGTTTGCTTACTCCAGCCAGATGAAGGCTGCGAAAGCAATGGAGCTTGGTGCCTTCGATGATGAGATTACCCCTATAGAGGTTATGACAAGGAAGGGAACTGTCACAGTATCAAAGGATGAGGGAGTGAAGCCAGGCACTACATATGAAGGACTTGCAAAGCTAAAGCCTGCCTTCAAGAAAGACGGTACGGTGACTCCCGGAAATTCCTCAACAATCAATGATGCAGGCGCTTCAGTGCTTCTGATGAGCAGGGAAAAAGCCAGGGAGCTTCAACTTAAACCTATGGCTAAAGTTGTAGGCTGGGCATCTGCAGGGTGTGACCCAGAAATTATGGGTATAGGACCGGTGCCTGCTACAAGGAAGCTTCTTGAGAAGACAGGAATGAAGCTATCTGACTTCGGGCTTGTGGAGCTTAACGAGGCGTTCGCTGCTCAGAGCCTTGCAGTGCTCCGGGAGCTTGATTTCGACATTGACAGTGTGAACGTAAATGGCGGGGGAATAGCCCTTGGTCATCCTACAGGAGCCACAGGGTCTATACTTATCACAAAGCTGATACATGCCATGAAGAAACGCAATGTGGAAGCAGGCCTTGTCACCCTTTGCATTGGTGGAGGCCAAGGAATGTCCATTGCCATTGAAAACATCTAATAATATCATTAATAAATGTTTGGGTTTTATTAGCTGATAGCATTTAGAATATTTAGCATGAACAAGAGATATTCACAAACAAATATAAGAAATTACGTAAATACTCTTATTAGACGATGTAAAAATAAAATTTATTATTGCATATATTTAATATTCAAATTTGTATCAAAATCTGCGTTATTAGACATATTAGTACTCAAATATTGATACAATG
>NZ_JAGGKC010000036.1 GCF_017873395.1 Youngiibacter multivorans
AACTCTAAAAAAAGGAAGATAAGAGGGTCCGGATTCCGTCCCCTCTTATCTTCTGCTCAAATCATGCTAATTTTGGGGGCTTTTTCAGTGCCCTCGTCCAATAGATGCTTGTTTTTTATCAATAACAACTTACAGTAATCAGTTCATTACATCAGTATCGAGAGCCTTTGCAGGCTCTCGACCATATTTACTCATCATCTTTTTCATTTGTTCAGTTGGGAAATCCGCTTACCATTTTCAATGCATTCTGTTTAATTCAGATATTCAGTCTGCTTGCAATCCATTAGATTGAATTCACGCTTGAAGATCTTCCTGCCACACCTGCATACTCCGTAGTAGTCTCTGAACATTGTCCTGTCCAGGAGATACATCTCGTAGTCCTTGATAAGCCTTTTCTTTCCGCATTCGCATTTTACAACGATCATCTGCCAACCCCGCCTGTACCAACAGATTCGATAGTCTCATTAACATATGAGCCACAATCTATGATATACAGTTGGATACCTCTAATCAATGTATATATTGCTAATTAATATTTTAACTATTCAATTTTGTAGTTGACTTGATTGCTCTTATCCACTTGTCCATGTATCCGGATAGTTCTTCGCTTCGAAAGCAAATCTCTTCCATGTCATTTATAGCCTTTATGGCCAGGAGACCCGTTTTCAGCTGTCTTGGAGACATTTGTCCCCTTCTTCCTTCACTGTCAAAAATCAGCCTTATCTCCACTTCACTTATACCAAGCCCGAAGTGTTCGGATGCCTTTATTATGTCAATCAGCTTAAGTGTCCTCATGGATTTTGAAACCGGCAGACCTCTGTCAGACTTGTAGTAATTCACAATCTTCCTTGCCGTAGCCTCACAGTCAGTGTATATGGATGTGAAGCTTCGAAGCTTAAGATTGTCCGTAATCGAGTATCTTTCGTTAAGTACCTTTACAATCTCTTTTCTTCTGGATTCATTCAAACGATTGGTGGTTGGTCCGGCAATATACACCATGTGTCCACATCTCCTCAATTATGATTAAGAGAGTATCCCCATAAGCCTTAGTTAGATTCATTGAATCAACTATGAGCTTGTCTTATCGTTTGTAATATCCTGAGTCTATGGTTTGAATGGACGTTGAAATAATATTACAGATCCGTTTATTACAGCATTACCTGAATGATTGTGTGCATTCAATGAATCAGCACTTATCATTCCAGTGAACATATTGAAAACAAACTCGGATTCATTATGCCAATGATAAGATCATTTATTCCAAAGGAGATAAGGAAAGTTAGTAGTTAATCCCCTGAAAGCGACTGATTCAAAATGAGAAACAACAATGAGTCTGTCATCTTATCGTATAAGTAGTTATCATGTTGGAATCCTTGATTACCATCCGAAATTTAAACCTACGTTCTTAAATCACAATACTCATTATCAAATAAGAAATGTTATCCAGTGAAATTAATCCTTAAATAGAATGATTTAACTATGCATATCAAGTGTTTCACCTTACGTAATCAATTATACTATAAGTTGTGAAGAATTGTTAATAAATTCTTCATATTTTACATAATAATAACTGTAAACGTTCAAATCGAGTTCATTGTTAAATTGAATCTAATTTACACCGAACCCGTTTATTATATCACAATTGACATGATTATATTTACCTCATATTTTGATTATCGAAAGATACTACATAATATCTCCAATTTACTCAGGAATACTCCGGATACCTATTCAAAATGAGAATGTGAATTTACTTTGAACATTGCCGGCATATCAGAATTATCATGTTATCATATTGCCAAGGAAGGAGGTGCAGCATTGAACGCACTGAAGTCAAAATTCACCGAAGTGACCTATTCGGTGCTTCCGGTAACCCTTATAGTCACAATACTTAACTTTACCCTGACACCTCTAGGAACGACAATATTCATACGATTCGTAATAGGTGCAATACTCATCATAATAGGACTCGGCATATTCCTGCTTGGTGTGGACATCGGAATCACACCCATAGGAAACCTCATGGGCTCAGCTATCACAAAGAGCGGAAAGCTCTTTATAGTTGTGATTGCAGGCCTGTTACTTGGCTTCCTCATATCGGTTGCAGAGCCAGACCTCCATATTCTGGCAGCACAGGTAGAGGCAGTCAGCGGAGACACGATAGAAAAGCTTCTGCTCGTAGCAGTAGTCTCCATAGGCATAGCAGCCATGGTAGCAGTAGGCCTCTTGAGGATAACCTACAACATACCCCTTTACATTATCCTTGCTGCAGCCTACGGACTCATACTCCTTCTGTCACTCTTCGTATCCCCAGAATTCCTCGCCATTTCATTTGATGCCTCAGGAGCAACAACAGGGGCTATGACAGTCCCCTTCCTGCTGGCACTTGCCATAGGCGTGTCAAAGCTCAAGAAGGACAGCAAGGCATCAGAGAAGGACAGCTTCGGACTTGTAGCCATAGCATCAGCAGGGGCGATAATTGCAGTAATGGCGATGAGCATAGTATCAGGTACCAGTGAGCTCCAGGGCTCCCTGGACATCGAGGTGTCAGGAAGCACCTCCTTAATCATGCCATTCCTGAGCGCTGCACCACACATCATGTATGAGGTGCTCATTGCACTCCTGCCCCTGGCAGGAATGTTCATGTTCGCACATTTTAAGCACTTCAAGCTTGAGAAGAGGACCTACAGGAGGATAATCGCAGGACTTGTCTACTCCTACATAGGCCTTGTCATATTCCTCACAGGAGTAAACTCAGGCTTCATGGATGCAGGCATAAGGATAGGCTATACATTAGCGGAACGAGGAAACACGACAATACTTGTTACAATAGGCTTCCTCCTGGGCTTCACAACTATACTTGCAGAGCCAGCAGTACACGTGCTCACAAGGCAGATAGAGGATGTCACAGCAGGTTATGTCAAGTCAAAGCTTGTGTTCATTACCCTATCCATAGGAGTAGGCCTGGCAGTAGCATTATCAATGGCACGTATAGTAACTTTAGGGCTCGAGCTCTGGCATTTTCTCCTCCCAGGCTACATAGCCGCAATAGTAATGATGTTCTTCTCACCGAAGCTATTCGTGGGAATAGCCTTCGACTCAGGAGGAGTTGCATCAGGACCAATGACAGCAACCTTCATACTTGCCTTCGCGCAAGGCGCTGCAGAAGCCACAGCACATGCAAGTGTCCTGAAGGACGGCTTCGGAGTCATAGCCATGGTAGCCATGACCCCTCTGATAGCACTACAGATACTTGGACTGGTATTCAAGAGAAGATCACAGAAAGGAGGAGTAAAGGACGATGCAGCATAGAATGGAAACCTGTCTTGAGCTTGTTTGCGTAATAGTAGACGCAGGCTGCGCAAGCCGCGTGCTGTCCATATCCAAAGAGATTGGAGTCACAGGAGGCACCATATTCTACGGAAGCGGCACAGCAAGAAGCAGACTCCTCGACTTCTTTGAGCTATCCTCCGTAAGGAGAGAGATAGTCCTCATGGCAGCAAGAGAAGAAGTGGCGAAAGAGGTACTTGAAACCTTAGGAAAAAAGCTGAACCTCCACAAGAAATACCATGGGATAGCCTTTACAATGCCCATCAGGGCAATGTACGGCTCAGTAAGCTGCAGAGTGCCAAAGGAAGAGGAAGGAGAAGAAGAAATAATGACCCACAGCTCCATATTCACAATAGTCGACAAAGGAAAGGCAGAAGCCGTAATAGAAGCAGCAGCAAAGGCCGGAGCAAGAGGCGGAACAATAATCAACGCCAGAGGCTCAGGAATACACGAGACAGAGAAGCTGTTCCACATGGAGATAGAACCAGAAAAGGAAGTAGTCCTCATCGTCGCAAAAAACGAGAACCTGGACCCCATAATTGAAAGCATACGAACCGAGCTAAAGCTTGACGAACCGGGCAACGGCATACTGTTCGTACAGGATGTTAAAAGGACATATGGACTAAGATGAGAAGGGACGGCCTGAGCCGTCCCTTCATTTTATTTCAAATCTTTCAATTCAAATCTTTCAATTCAAATCTTTCAATTCAAATCTTTCAATTCAAATCTTCAAATTCAATCTTTCAATTCACTCTTTCAATCCAAATCTTCACTCTTAATAGCAAATCATCTCATACATCCTCATATCCTATCTGCCCGTGATTGCAGCAGTTAAAAGAAACCGGCACTTTATTCCCCAAATTGGGACAAAGGGATATCCTATACAGCTAACCCTTCTTAGGCTTCCTCATATCAGTCCTCTTGCAGTGGAACCTGAAGTCACAGGCAAGGCACACTTCCCTATCAGAAGACAAGGCTGCAAATCTCCCCTCCCTGATACCGCATGAAGCGTCGCCAATATCCTTAAGGCCATTAAGCTCCAGTCCCTCATCCGAGTCAAATACTATAAAAGGATCCTTCTTGTCCTCACCGGAAAAGAACAGGATACGCCTCGATATCCATTCACCGGTCCGCTCCCCATGAAGTGAAGCCATTACCTGCAATAGACCTGCCTTCCTGTTGACTTCACCAGCTCCCGGCAGCTTTCCTGGAAACACAGAGAGTGCCTCAAGTTCACCCATAGGATTCTCAATCAGGGTAAAGGATCCTGAAGCGGCAAATCCTTCCGATTCAAGCCTTTCTGTGGAGTCATTCTCAAGGACGGTAAAATTAATCTCCTGCCCCTTTAGGTACTTCATTACCTGTCTCAACGCATAAGCTTCAGCCTTTTCGACATATGACCCACAGATATCCATATCTTTCATGACAGAAGACAGCAGATCTGAAACGCTATCCCTTGAAGCAGGAAAACTCCCTAAATCTTCTGCTATCTCATTGATTTTCCTTATTGTCCTTATGACAAGCTCATCTCTCAGGTGACTTACTGACCTAGAAGGCCTGAAGCCCATGACACTTAGAAGCCAGTATTTTTTTTGGCAGCTCCCATACATGTCGATGTCCCCGAATATGGATAATATTGCTTCTGAACCAGACGTTGCTGGCTTCTCTCCTATTGCATTAAGCCTGTCGATGCCATACAGCCCTATGGAATCCTTCATTATGCCTGCAGAGCCTGTTTCATACCCTTTTGTCCCCTTCCTGAAAAGGTCAGGGATAAGGACATCAAACAGCTCCTTAACATGTCTTACATAAGACTCAGGTTCAAGAACCAGGATTCCCCTATTTTCTTCAAAATCGCACAGGGTCCTTGAAAATACAGCCATATCCCTTACTTCCCTGCAGTCACCCTTCTTTAACCAAGAGCTGAAGGGGTCGAATTCAAGCAGCCTGTAGAAAAGACCGCTGAAGGAATATTCAGTAGCCATATATAGCCTGTGGTGCGCCTTCGATACCTTCTCAACAAACTTCTTCAGAGGTACCCCGAAAACACCTCTCATGGCTTCCTCAGCAAAGTCGATACAGGTCCAGTAGTATGAGATGATACTTTCATCACAGTCACATATTTCTAAATCATAGTCAGGAAAGAGCCTTATCATACATCCAATTAGAAGCATGACCTCTTCCCTTTCAAAGAAGACCACAGAACCCGGCGCATGGACATCAATACTCCGGTCCTCTAGATATCTGACAAGTCCAAGGGCTTCCCTGGAATTGACATCAGAGACAAAAATGCTTATCCCGCTCTTATCAGAAACCCTTCCCGACAAGAGTAGGTCCCTGATCAGTTCAAGCACCAGCTGATTAAGCTTCTCCTGCCTGACATCAGGTTCAGTTCCGTCCTTACTAGAAGCATGACTGTCGTATCCTTCACACTTTTCGCCAGCGAAGCTTATCCTGATCTCTATTTTATTCCCAGATTCAACCACCTCAAGGTCGTGGCCATCTGACGTTATCATCCTATTGGGTTTTAATTCACCATTGCCCCCATGCATCATATGCATCCACCCCTCAATAGTCAGTTCTTAAAATGCTCTCCACACAGGCTAATCTGTCTGGAGATCCAACTGATGAGCCTTATTACAGGTCTTGTCTCAAGATTTATGATATGCGAAGTCTGATACCAAGCCCCTTGAGATCAGGCATCCTTAACAAAATAAGACTATGATTCCAGCGAGGCTTAGATTGTTTCAATCCCAGTCCTTGCTCCAGATCCCAGGCTTCACCCAAACCTATGATAAAGCCAGGGGCTTCAGTTCTAGTCCGATACCCTGATCAGGACCTGCGGTGCCTTGTCAGGAAGAGGAAAGGATATGCTGATCCTGTCATAGGTTGCCGTGTCATACAGGGAGAAGTCAATTGAGGTCTTAGTCTCTACGTGGTACAGCCTGATGTTTGTAGCAGCGTCATATCTGTATTCCCCGAAATCATACCAGGTAAAGGTATAGAGATACTCTGAGTCATTCGGAGGATTCTTAAGAACGTCAAGGTACCTGTCCGACAGCTCCACAAGGACTGTCTTTCCATCACCTTTGAAGGTAAACCTTGCATCCTCGCTCTCATATGTGCCTGAATGAACTTTTGGCAGAGGAGTGTCAAGCTTTGGAGGCTTGTCATTGCTCCTTGTACATCCTGCTGAAATCAGAAGGGTTATGAAAATCACAGCTGTCAGAACTACATGGATCAGCCTCAACCTTTTTACCGCAAGTACAGTATTCATGACATTAATTACCTGAAACCCTGACATTCTTTGGACAGTGCCTCAGGATATGCTCAAGCACGAAATCAAAGTCCTCTTTCTCAGCATAAACCTGGTTCCTGGTCATTGACTCATTGACATAGATGGTATTCCTTGACTTTACCGCCTTGACAGACTTCACCTTCTTGAAGCTTGTATAAAGGCTCTGCTTGGTAGCAGCCATTAATCCAGCTCCGCCGGCAGAAAGATTTCCTCCGGAAAGCCCTATCAGGGCAGTCAGGAATCCAAGGGCCTGAGCCTTCTTGAACTGCCTGTCAAGCTGTATGTGATTAACACCCTTGTCATCCATCTTGAACAGTACAAAATACTTTCCGCCATTGATAATACCAACAAGAGGATAAGCAATTGTAAGAAGACCTGCCATTACAAGTACCCCATAACCAAAGATCTTACCCGCTATTTCCAGTGCTTCTCCAAACCCGTCACCTATCGTTATGAAGAACATGAATAAGGCAGGGACAAACAGCGATATCAGAAGCACCTTAGCTACTGTTATGAGTATCGCAGGATTCCTCCAGAAGGAGAATTCATACATCCATTGCAGGTCAGATCCATTTACTGTTATGTTACCGGTCTTTTCAGCTTTTGCAGCCTCTGTCTCAGATGATGAGTCCGCTGAGTCAGCTGCAATCTTCTCCATTTTGACTGGTTTGGTAGCCACCTCAGATACCACAGCCTTTTCTGGCTCCATGTTTTTTTCTTCGACGACAGTTTCCTGTGAGCTATTCAGTGTACCGAAAGGCTTGCCGCAGCCCTCGCATAAGTCTGCATCCCCTATTCTCTCATATCCGCAATTTTCACAAAACATCCTTGACCTCCTTGCACAGTTGCACATGACACCTAAATTATTGTTACTGGAATAATTACTTCTTTGCACATGATTAATGATTAAATGATTCCAATGATTTCAGCTTCCATCCTTTTATCAATTGCCTTCAAATGGATGGAAGGATTGTATATAATAATGGGGTGGGGAAAAAGAAAATACTAACCCCTTAGGAGAAACAGAAATGGCTTTTGAAAAGACGTTCTTCTGCACCCAGTGTGGAAACAGACTATCAGGAAAAAACAAGGTCTGCAGAAGCTGCGGCTTTGACATTGACTCAGACAAGCCTTATGGCGATAAGCCTGCGCTTGGTGCAGGAGGCACAGGCTGGTCCGAAGCGGTCAATGACTATAGGTTCGCAGGGTACCAGGGAAACAGAAGGACCTACATAACCATATTCACTCTGATCCTAGTCATAGCCATCCCATCCTTCCTGCTCCTTTCAGGAGACTTAGGACTTGACAGTGAAGGCATCATGGTCATAGCAGTACTCTCAGGAATGTTCCTCTTAATAGCACTATACTCCATAATGAACACCAGGAGGAAAGGCCTCGAGTGGACAGGAATAGTAGAAGACAAGAGAGAATACTACAGCAAGAAAAACAGCCACCAGAGCAATGTGATCATAGTTAAGACTGATAACGGCAAAATGGTCGAACTCCCAATGGGTGACAATCTGGTCCAATATGAATACTTCAAGTTAGGTGACAAGCTTAAGAAGCACAACAGGCCTAATCTTCGGGCCATTGAAAAGTATGACAAGAGAAGCGATGAGGTCCTGTTCTGTCCATCCTGTGGCACTTTGTGCGACACAAGGGACAATTACTGTAAAGCCTGTGGCTCACCGCTGCTTAAGGGGAGATAACCTCACCTTATCAGTTGGAAATGTACCATAACCTCAGAGTCTACCTTGCCATCATCGATCTTTATAATTGCAAGACCATCCACCATATGTCCTGAAGGATATAGCTTGACGGCACATATTAACTTCGGTTCCGGCTCCTCACGAGAAGTCATTATCCCGTCCTGAAGCTGGAACTCAATTCCTTTCCCAAGCCCAAATGACTTTCCATCCATTTCCCAGGAAAGCTTCAATACATTGCCATCTATCCAGCCTGTACAGCTGTAAGAATCACTGCTGTACAGGCTATTTTCATGCTCCTTAAACCAAAGCTTGCCCGAGTACTCACCCTGAAGCTCAGAAAGGGCTGCTTTAGTATTAATCCCCTGGTCCCCTATGATGTCAAAGGCAGGCTGCTCCAGCACCGGATTTTTTTCATCTTTGCCAAACGAGCAGCCTGAAACTATCAACAGTGCCATTGCAATAACCAAAGCCTTTATCATACCCTTCATGCACACCCCTCCCCTATGCCACACCAGTACTTATGATCAATGTAAAGCAATCGTTTATCTCACAAACAGCAGCACATTAATTAGGTCAGCTATGCCGTCCTTGTCCCAGTCAGAGTAGATGTGGCTCTGTCCATACTCCTTGCCGTCCTTCTCCCAGAAGATGATCTCGGCAAGCCTGTCATCACCAAGTGCCAGACTAAGGTATCCATCCTCGAAGTTGGCATAGAGAAGGTCCTTTGCTTCATCCCCTTCAAACTCGCTCTTCTCCCCGTCAAACTCCACGTAGTGGTGTGTGAATTCCACAGCCGTATTTAGTGTCTTCCCCTCGTCTTTTAAAGAGTTCTCCTTAAGGACTGCTGTTGAGAAGAAAGTCTCCTCCGGCTCAGACACGTAGTTTACAGCCATTACCTTCCACTGTCCAAGTATGTCCTTATATGCAAGAGCAGCTCCACCTTCAGGCACCTCGTCATAGGAGGCTGCCACATACCAGGAGAAGTCCTCCCTGGTGATCTCCTTATCAGAAGCATCCTTGCCAAGTATGATTCCAGGAATATCAGATATCCTGGGAATGCCATCCCCTCCAAGGGCCTTAACAGCCGCATATCCACATGCAGCAATGAGTACAACCAGAATTATAGGAAGTACCCTTATCCTTGCCCTTGGCTTGCTGTATGAGCCATAACCGCTGTCACTGGTCTTCCTTACCTCTTTTATTGTCCTGTCCTTCTTTTTGGAAGATTTATAACCTTCATTTACCTCTTCCTTCGCTTCTTCAATCACATCTTTACTTGGACCTTCACTCGCATCATTACCCGGACCTAAATCCGCATCGTTATACAAACCTAGGTTTGAGTCATTATATAACCCCTGGTTTGAGTCATCCTTCACAGGATTTCCGCAAAACTCACAGAACCTGCTGTCATCAGGTATCTGTTTACCGCATGATTCACAATACATAGGCTCCCCCTTAAAATCGTCTGTTATTCATGTAACCTGGTTATCTCCTCCTGGGCCGGATTTCCAGGAAGCTAAGTCCCGCCAGAAAAAGCAGCATGCTGCCTGTTATCATACCGACCTTAATACCTTCATTGTCACCAGCAGCCCTTGAATAGATGAAGAAGCCGGTTAAGGAGATGACTGCCATAATGGTCAGCACTATGGCAGCCTTTTTCCCTCCCCTCATATCTTCACAGCCCTGGACTTTGCCTCAGCCTGTCCAAGGATTCCATCCTTTATCCTGTAGGTTGACCTCATGGTGACAGTGAACTCATTGATCTTAGGATAATTGTAGTCGGAGTCATCGAAGGCTCCGCCATCAAGCTCAATCTCCAGCTCATCTATCTTACCTGACTTAAGTCCCTTGACATCGAATATGACCTTAAGCTTAAGTGTACCAGGCTCCCATCTAGGATTTGACATGCGTTTGAACTCGTAATCCGGGTGACTGAAGTCCATATTATTGACTAGTCCCAGGAACGCCGTAGTCGCCTTAAAGGACCAGATACCACCGCTGAACATGCCTGTAGTCTCCTTAAACTTTGATCCAAGGCTTCCCTTACCCTGTACATTACCAGGGTAGTAGTTCTCCCTAAAAGTCTTTGCTATCTCGCTCTTGAGGCTATCTGGCACAGTGTCCCCGCCATACATGTCAAAGTTGGCGTATCGCTCGAACATCCTGTGCTGTGTAAGGTATGTCACACCGAACCAGAAAAAGGTCTGAGGTTCAGAATTATGCTCGTCAAAGAACACATTGTAGTAAGCCTGTATCGCATCCTTGGCCCCAAGTGCAGGTGACACTAATCCCCTCTCCATGTCCGCCAGGTTCTTTACCACATCCGTCAGGTGCTGTATGAAGTAGGCATGCCTTTCCTGAAGCTTCTTGTTCTGGGAAGTATCCCCATGCTGATGCTCAATGGCATGACATAGCTCATGGTGAAGGGACTGGATCTGCTCCCAGTCACCTATGGCTTTAGGCATTGAAGCATCCTGAAGGTACACATAGTTCTTTCTTGAAACATCCAGGTAGCCGTCCTCATAGTGGTTTTGCTTGGTCGTAGGCGTATAAGGCATATGGCTTTCGCAGTATACCCTGTTCTCTATGAACCGAAGAGCACCGAAATAGGTTTCCAGATCACCTATCTTGATATACTTGTCCACGAATGTACCCTGACCGTATTCTATGAACCACTTGAGCATAGCCCTGTAGTCAGTCTGAGGCTTCAGGATACCCTTAAGCTCAAGAGGCTTGAATTCTGCTCCATCAAGAGCTGCAGAGACTATAACCTCAACCTCCGGAGCTATTGCCACTGCACTCTTTCCAGGATACAGCATGAACACTGAAGGCTTCTTCTGAAGGTCAACCTTCTCCTTGCTTGGTAGTGCCTCAGGTGTAACCTGTATATCAGCATCAGCTATTGCCTTCTTTGCATCATCAGCCTTCATGATCTTGGAAGCCTTGTCAGGAGTTACAGTTATCTTAAGTCCTTCAGAAGCCTTTCCGTCAGGTACCAGCTCCCTTGTCTTCTCATCCCATCTCATTACTGCAAGAGGCAGTATGTAAGCATTCTGCTCCCTCTTGTCCTTCTCCCCGTCAGTGAAGCAGACAAGCATAACCTTATCCCTGGTTTCACTGTTCTTAAGGTCAGAGTATGCAGTACCTATTCCCTCATAGCAGAGCTGAACGATGAACTTCTCTTCAATCTTTTCCTTTTTGGTAGTGGCGGTAAGCGTGCACTGGTACCTGTGTATGAATCTCTGGAAGTTCATTCTGCCGGCCTTTTCAGTGGCATTTGCTATTAGGATGTCACGCCCTGCCTTGTCCTTGTCCAGCTTAAGCTCGAACAGGTCAGACTTGTACTCCACAGCAAGGTCCGGCTTTTCTCCAAAGCCCGTAACCTTTACAGAAATTTCAAAGGCATCGGTAGAAGTGCCAAGTATGCTTATCCTGTCCTTTACTTCAATCTTCGGCTTTCCACCCATCCTGAAGGTCAGGTTGTTCTGGAAATAGGTATCAGGACCCTGATACTTGAAGCTTATTACGCAGGTTTCCGGAGGATTTTCATTTTCAAGCGTTATCCTCATACCCTTGCCTTTTGCTCCACCTGATATTGCCATAAGCTTAAGTCCTTCTACAGGAGTAGAAGCGAATATGGTTATCTGGCCGTCAAGGGATGGATCATGAACCCAGCCGCCGTCAGGCAGCTTCTTCTCTATCCTTGCAAATACCTCCTGGTCAGTCTTACCATTCTCAATGACGCTTCCGAAGGTCTTATTGACTATCATCCTGTAGTCGCCTGTCTTCTTGAGCTCCTCTTCCTTCTGCTTCCTGGTGAGCTTAGCAGCAGTGACCGCCGAAGCAGATGCACCTGATGCACCTGCTGAAGCCGCGGCAGCAGCCGCTGCAAGGGCTGAGGCTGTTCCAACCACAACTGCGGTCTTCATTGATACAGGAGCACTGTCGCCTGAATTTCCCGAAGCGTTGCCATCAACTATCTCAGGACCAATGACTGCAGGGTCCTCATCTTCTCCACCAGGACCAGCAATTCCACCGACCACTCCGTCTGAATCCCACTCGTACATGTAGTCCATGTACACCTCTTCGAAGCTTAGATCTCCTCCATAGACTATGACACTGATTGTCATCCTGTCTCCCTCAGTCCCTCTGTCAGGCATATGTCCGAATACAGATGCGACAGTCGGCTGGTTAGGATCCACTGATGCTATGGCCACAGCACCGTAACTCTTGTCATATATTCCCCATAATCCCACATTTGTAGCATACATTCTGCTGATATAGGTACCAGCCTCGTAATAAAACTGGACTACAGCAAAGCAGGCGTCCCTGAACTCTATGTTGTCATAGCTGAGCAGCTTTGCCTGAAGCTCCATCTCGACCTTCTCACCCGGCTTCAGGTCCCTCTTGGGAGCAGAAGTCCAGGTAATCCTGCTGGCTGCACTCTCGCCAGTATTAAAGCCATTTCCGCCTACAACGACTACATCCCTCATCTCGACTTTGCCTTCCGCATAGTCAACGAAGTGTTCAAAGGCTCCATTTAAAGGATCGCCACCTGTCCCGAAATCATACGGGGAATATCTTATATTTGCTCCAACGTACTTCCATTTGCCTTCTTTGGTCGGTATCTCACTGGAGGCACTTAATGAAGTAAGGGCTCCGCAGTTGTCACAGTAAAGCACCTGACCCTTTACCTCCTCCTCAGTGAAGGTATTGGTAAACCCGCAGTTGTTGCATTTTGAAGAATAGACGCTGCTAGCTTCAGCAGCGATAGGCGCTCCCTGCATGACTGCAAAGACCAATAAGGCTGCCGCAGCAAGCCTTTTTGCCTTTGAAAGTGAAAGCACAGTTCCTATGACCACAAGAACAATACCCGCACCATATCCCATGCCGGGAACTGAAGCATATGCCATAGGCACTGCAGATATGAATCCAAAGACAGCCCCGTTGGAAAGAGCCTTTGCATTCTGTACAACAGCATTCCTGTTCCTTGAAAAGACATTTGAAACCGAAAGGAACATACGCCTAACATACCCGTTTTCCTGACCCATAGACTTGAATGTACCAATAGCTGCAACAATACCTATTACACTGTTGTCAAAGGAATTGTCACCAGTGAAGAAATTGAACAGTATAAGTGAAAGACCGAGCCCAACAAGGAAGAATCCAGCTCCACCGGAATTTTTCACATTCGGAAGCCTTTCCTTCAATCCTCCCCTCTTAAACAATCCTACAAGGGTCCCTGCAAAGAAGCCCTTGCCGACTATTCCACCGACCATCTTGAGAGGCTCCTCACTGAGTCCGCCCCTCCCGAAGGTCGCCCAGTTTACCATATCCCCATAAGGAAGCGAAATATCCAGCTCAGGGAGCATGGACAACACAAACCAGAAGATGCCGAGGAGTAAGCCCGGAAGCAATCGCTTCGGCGAGCCAAGTGACTTGAAAAAGCCTCCGATGAGACTTGTCAGCCATGAAAACAGTACCGAGACAGGATTAGATACCACTTCCTTTTGAGGCACAGCTGTTTCAGACATCCTTGGCTCAATGCTGAACACCACCTCTCCAGGAGAATCATACTCTTCATTTTGTTTACCAGCTGCGCTCTGAACCGCTGCTGGCTTCGCCTCATTCTTTACTCTCTCCTTAACTGCTTTAGCAGGAGACTTTACTTTTACATTTGCCTTCTCTTCAGCAGCCGCAAGAGCTCCTCCGCACTTCCTGCAGAACCTGGTACCAGTCTTAGCCTCCGTACCGCATGATCTGCATATGACAGTATCCTTTTTATCTTCCTGAACCGTTGACACTTTTCCGCAATACCTGCAGAACTTGGCATCGTCCGATATTTCCCTGCTGCAGCCTGAACAAATCCGAGCCATAATCTCAGTCCTTCCAAAAAACGCTATTTGGCATAATTTTATCATAGGTCAGGCATAAAACATATTGATACTTTTACCAATAAAGAGGATATCAGGATATAAAATTAACAGTGCCTCAACGTATTCCCAAATTAACCTAAATATTTATAATATCTTAGTATATTCACAGGCATCACGTCATGTCATTAAGCCCTACTAAGAATATTTTTGGAAATATGAAATATCACTTGAAGAGCTTGGTCCATCCGGATGCTGCACACAAAAAGGCAGCCCTTTCGGGCTGCAAGTCAATCCATGCGGTAATGGATAATATAAGCTTATTAAGTATTGTTGTTTATTACCTACAGGTCTCATTGATACCTTCGGTGACCTGGGCATAGACAATAAGTTCCTGGTGGTAATGTCACCTAATGAACCGGACCTTCTCCTCAAGGCTCTTCCTCCTGGTTACACCGGGAGGTGCAGCCGGATATCCTATGCAGACTATGCCAACTGGATCCTTGTCTACTCCAAAAATCTCCTTAGCGCTCTCCTTCTCGTAGAGTGTGTACCACAGGGACCCAAGACCCAGACTGTGGGCAGCGAGGCACATGTTCTGGATTGCTGCGCTGCATGCATCCACATAGCATTTTCCTGGTTCGTTTAAAAACTGCTCCGCCCCGTTCTTGGAAGGGTCACCAGTCACGACAATAAGCACAGGGGCCTGGGTGACAAAGTCCAGGTCAAAGGATTCAAGCCACTTCCAGCCGCTTCGGCTGGCTAGATACGCCTTGGTCTTCTCGGATTCTTCCTTCAGCCTCTTTCCGTACTCCCTGTCAAGGACCACCGTGAATTCCCATGGCTGCTTGTTCGCAGGCGACGGAGCATAGGTAGCGCATTCAAGTATCTTAAGGATCTTATCTTCCTCAACCTTTTTGTCCAAGAATGAGCGGCAGCTCCTTCTGTTCATTATGGCTTCAATACAATCCATATCTGACCTCCTTCATGATTTGGAATTGAGGCCCTTAGGCTTCCTGTCTCAGCGCGTAAATTAAGCTGCAAAGCAGGAAACCTAAGGGCCTGCACGGACAATGATATATATCAGTCAACCCTAATGAGCATTGCATCACCCTGGGCTGCTCCGCTGCAGATTGCAGCAACTCCCGTTCCGCCACCTCTCGCTCTGAGGGCTTCGACCAGGTGCATCACAATCCTTGTACCTGAAGCACCAATTGGATGTCCGTAGGCAATTGCTCCGCCATCGATATTTACCTTGGAAAGGTTCCAGCCGGCAATCCTGGTGCTTACAAGCGCAACTGCTGCAAAGGCCTCATTTACCTCAAAAAGGTCGACCTTGGAAACATCTATCCCATACCTGTTAAGAAGCTTGACTGTAGCAAGTCCTGGAACAGTAGCGATATACTTGGCGTCAGTGCTTACTTCCTCGTGGCCGAGGATGGTTGCAAGTACAGGAAGTCCCAAAGCTTCAGCCTTTTCCCTTGACATTACAGCTATTGCACAGGCTCCGTCATTGACTCCAGGTGCGTTGCCTGCTGTGACAGTGCCATCCTTCATGAATACCGGAGGCAGCTTTGACAGGGCATCTATGGTAGTTTCAGGTCTCGGGGATTCATCTGTATCTACGATGACAGAGCCCTTCCTCCCCTTTATCTCCACAGGAACTATCTCATTCTTCAGCCTTCCGTTCCTCATGGCATCATCAGCCTTCATCTGGCTCATGAATGCGAATTCGTCCTGTTCCTCCCTGGATATGCAATATTCTTTGCTCACCTCAGAACCATGCACAGCCATATGCCTGTCATAGAACGGACACCACAGCCCGTCATTCATCATCAGGTCAGAGGCAGAGGCATCACCCATCCTCATGCCCCATCTCGAGGATTTGAGTATATATGGAGCATTTGACATGCTCTCCATGCCGCCGGCGATAACCGCATCATTGTCTCCCGATAGTATTGCCCTCCTTGCAAGTGCTATTGAAATCATCCCCGATGAGCAAACCTTGTTTACGGTTATCGAAGGAAGCTCCCATGGCAGACCTGCATTCCTTGTCGCCTGCCTGGACGGTACCTGGCCACAGCCTCCCTGCAGGACCTGACCCATATATGCATAGTCAGGAACCGATGGATCAATGCCAGCCCTTCTTACAGCTTCCCTTATTGCAATTCCTCCAAGCTCAGTTGCTGAAAGAGGCGCAAGGCCTCCTCCGAACTTGCCGAAGGGTGTCCTTGCGTAGCTTACTATTACAGCTTCTCTCATGATTTACCTCCTATAGTCAAAGCACCATTCCCATCAATGCATCAGTGAAGATTTTGGCATCCATTACCTTCAGGTCATCCGCAATCTTTGGAATGAAATCCATCTTGCCTAGGATGTCCTTCTCAACGTCAACACCCGGAGCAACCTCAACAAGCGTCACACCATCCTCAGTAAGCTTGAACAATGCCCTTTCAGTTATGTAGTATACGTTCTGTCCGGTCTCCTTGGCATAATCCCCTGAGAAAGTGACCTGCTCCACCTGGTCAACGAACTTGACCTTGTCACCGTCAGTTATGATATCAAGCTTTCCGTCACCAACACGTATGTCATACTTGCCTGCAGTCATGCTTCCGCAGAAGAATACTGACTTTGCATTTTGGGTAATATTGATGAATCCGCCAGGTCCAACAACCCTTCCACCGAACTTGGACACGTTGACGTTCCCGCTTCTGTCCACCTGGGCGCATCCAAGATAAGCCAGGTCAATTCCACCGCCGTCATATATGTCGAAGTTGCTGCATTGTGAAAGAAGCGCATCTGGATTGATAGATGCTCCAATACCAAGGCCACCGACAGGAACTCCTCCGACAGCACCAGACTCTATGGAAAGTATTATCTTGTCATTGATGCCCTCTTCAGCAGCTACGGCTGCAACAGCCTCAGCAACTCCTATTCCAAGGTTGACCAGAGAACCCTTCTTAAGGAACTGTGCGCCAATCCTGCCGCAGACCTTCCTCTCGTCAAGAGGTATGCTCTTAATGGCTGACAGAGGAATCTTAGCCTCACCGGTAAGCTCAGGCATGTAAGTGCTCGAATGGAAGCCCTGGGGATTCTTCACAAGGTCCGGAGCAAGTACAATGTAGTCTATGAGGAATGAAGGTATCTTAACCTGCTGGGTATTAAGTGAGCCGGTCTTTACTACCTTTTCCACCTGAACAATAACCTTGCCTCCGGAATTCCTGGTTGCAGTAGCGAGCTCCAGCTGGTCCACATATACTGCCTCCTTATGAAGAGTAACGTTACCGGCCTCATCCGCATAGCTGCCCTTTATGAAGCATACATCCAGAGGCACCGTATCATAAAGCAGGTAATCCTTGCCCTTGATGTCTATAAGGCTCACTATCTCAAAGCCGGAATCCTTAGACAGCTGGTTGACCTTACATGCTTCAACCCTTGGGTCAGCGAAGGTCTTAAGACCCACATGGGTAAGGACGCCAGGCTTTTTTCCGCCAGCTGCCCTCAGCATATGGCTTGCAACACCCTGAGGCACCAGGAAAGCTTCCATCTTGTTCTCTACGATAAGCTTCGACAGCTTTGGCTCAAGACCGAGATGGGCGCAGATTATCCTCCTTATAAGCCCCTCATGGGCGAGATGATTTCCTCCCCTGTCCTTTCCATCCCCCATACCGGCGCCATGGAAAAGAGTCAGGTTGGCAGGCTTGCCGGAAGACACGAACCTGTCCTCCAGTGCAATCAGAAGCTCCTCAGGAGTACCGAAGCCTACGAAGCCGCTCACCCCCACAGCATCATTATCCTTGACAAGACCCGCAGCAAATTCAGCAGCTACAACTTTAGCCATGAAAAATCCCCCCGTTTCATTTATCCTTACTGTCTTACAAAGCAATAAGCATGCCACGGGAGGATACTGATAAAACGTTGGTATGCAACGGATTAAAAAGTCAAAGCTAAATTATCATGTCAAGCAAATTCAACATGTCTATGATTGTAGTCAATTACCTGCCCTCAAGGCTTGACCTGAACATCCTGTCAGCCCGTAGTCTTATGGCAGACTCTTCCGGACTGATTGGATCATCCAGAGAAATGCCATGGGGTGAAGGCCTGCCATCATCATCAAGACACACGAAGGTAATGAAGCCTTCAGCTGTTGTAGAACCATCCATTCCGGTCACACTGCAGTATACAATTAGGCTGGACTTGCCGGTCCTGGCCACAAAGCTTCTGAAGTCAATAAGGTCTCCTCCCTTTGCAGGCTTCCTGACAATGAAGTCAAGTATCTCAAGGCAGACCAGGCTCTCAGGCTTTCCTGTGGCCTTGGCGGCACTGATGAAGCAGCTCTCTACGAACCATTCAGAAAGCCTCCCGGCAAAAAGGGTGTCATGATGGTTAAGGTGCTCATACCTTACCAGCCTAGTAGTCTTTTCGATCTTCAAACAATCAGCCCCCAATAAAAATTAGTGTCTATATTTATCTACATGTATATATTTCTATACAACGTTTTTCAGCAGAAAGGTATATTTAACTCCCCGAAAGCGCTTAATCAAGCGACTTGTTGAACTTCTTGTCAATGGCATGGAAATTGCTATGTAATAATTGATAGTTCTGTATGCATGGAATACTTGCATCACAGAGAAGTAATTGATTATGGTGCATTCTTTCTTATATGGCACTGGCCAATCACCTTGAACCACAGATATTTTATTAGACATTCAATCATAAATATCTGCCTTCAACTTGAAGTATAATACTATGTACAGGGATATTCAAAAGGATGTGTTAGGGAATATGGAAAACAACAAAGCTATTGAAACCCATAGCGAAAATCCAACCTGGAACAATCTTCATGACCGGATCCTTATTTACGAGAAGATACTCGAAATCTCAGATGACGGATTCCTCATTGTGGACAGGGATGGTACCATCATCGAGATGAACAAGGCTTACCTTGAGTTCCTGGAACTTAAAAAGCAGAATGTAATCGGCAGGCACGTCACTGATGTCATACTCAATTCAAAGCTCGGGGAGATAACGAAATCAGGCCGCGAGGATGTCAATGTTGTCCACAAGCTTGCATCAGGCCAGTCACCAAACAAGGACAAGTATGTCATAGTTACAAGAGCCCCTGTAAGTGATGGAAATAAAGTCATAGCAGCGGTAGGTCAGATAAAGTTCACAAGGAACGCCCTTGACATTGCAGCAAAGCTCAAGGCTATGGACGATGAGGTCCAGTACTACAGGAAAGAGCTGGAACGATTTGTTGGAAGCAAATACTCCTTCCAGTCGATGATTGGAGAAAGCGCCCCCTTCAACGAAGCCATAAGGATTGCAAAGAAGGCGGCAAAGAGCGACATGAGCGTGCTGCTAACAGGAGAAACAGGAACAGGCAAGGAAGTATTCGCAAATGCCATACACTACGACAGTGAGCGAAAGAACAGGCCGATAATAAGGATAAACTGTGCAGCCATACCTGCAGAGCTAATGGAATCAGAGCTGTTCGGCTATGCCGAAGGTTCATTCACAGGAGCGGTCAAAGGCGGCAAAAAAGGAAAGTTTGAGCTGGCCAATGGAGGAACCGTGTTCCTCGACGAAATCGGCGACATGCCCCTCACCATGCAGGCTAAGCTCCTGAGAGTGCTGCAGGAAAAGGAACTGGAGAAGGTCGGATCAAGCGAGACAATACCGGTGGATGTTAGGATAATATCCGCAACAAACCAGAACCTGGAGGACATGGTAAGAAACGGCACCTTCAGGGAAGACCTCTACTACAGGCTGAATGTCATAAGGGTTGAGATACCACCGCTTAGGGTAAGGATGGATGACATCGAGCTGTTCGTTGAAGCATTCCTTGCAGACCTTAACGAGAAGTATGATACAGACGTCAGCATCTCGGAGGATGCCCTGAAGGTCCTTAAGCAATACAAATGGCCGGGCAACATCAGGGAGCTCAAGAACGTCATAGACAGGTCCTATTCCCTTGTTGACGACAGCATAATTACATTCAGTCAGCTGCCTAAGACAATATTAGTCAAGAACAGGCTGCCTGTTCTCATGAAGGCAGGAAAGACCCTTCCAGACCTGGTTGATGACTTCGAGAAGGAGATCCTCATCTCCTACCTGGAGAAGAACAGCTACAACTGTGTTAAGACTGCAGAAGAGCTTGGCATACACAGGGCTACCCTCTACAACAAGATTGAGAAGCTTAACATAAAGATCAGGGATTGAGATGGAGCCTTCCGCGTCTGCGGAAGGCTCCATTCATTATCTGTGCTCTGCAGCAGCTCTGCCAAAGCTATGCACTTTTAAACTCAAAATCCATCTATGGAGCGCTTATAATTTTTACAGCCTGTCCTTGAGTCCCATGAGACCTGCGTTGAATATGAAGCTTTCCATGGTCTTGAGGTTATCTGCTATCCTTGGGGCGAATTCCATCTGTCCCAGGACATCCTTCTCAAGATCCACGCCCGGTGCTATCTCCATAAGCGTCAGCCCTTCAGGAAGCAGCTGGAAGAGTGCCCTTTCAGTTATATAGAATATCTTCCTTCCGCCTTTCCTGCTCTCATACTCGCCGTTGAAGGTTATCTGGTCTACCTTGTTAATGAACTTCTTTGACTTGCCTTCCTTGTGGATGACCAGCCTGCCGTCCACTGCCTCTACCTCAAGGCCGCCTGCCGTGAAGGATCCGCAGAAGACAACGGTCTTAGCGTTCTGGGAAATGTCAATGAAGCCGCCGCAGCCTGCAAGCCTTGTTCCGAACTTGGAGACGTTGAGGTTTCCATGAGGGTCGCACTGTGCCATGCCCAGGAAGGTCACGTCAATGCCGCCTCCGTCGTAGAAGTCGAACTGATAAGGCTCGTCGATTATGGCCTGCGGAGCGATGGCGCTTCCGAAGTCCTTGCCGCCCTGCGCTATGCCGCCTACTATACCTGGCTCCACACTTGCAGTGAACAGGTGGTCAACACCCTCCTCCTTGAGGACTGCCGCTACACTTTCAGGTACGCCTATGCCGTAATTCAGTACGTTGTCGTTCCTGGTTATTTCCAGAGCGCAGCGTCTTGCTGTTATCTTCCTCTCATCAAGAGGGAAATCCTTCTCGACTTCCTTGAAGACTCCAGTAGCTGAGATGAAATCCTCGTTGTACTGTGTTCCTGCAGTCTGCATGTGGTTCTTCATGTCCTTGACCACAGCCACCACATCAACCAGTATTCCAGGTATCTTGACATCCTTCGGAGGTATGGTTCCGTTCTTGACTATCTTCTCTACCTGGACTATTACCTTTCCTCCGGCATTCCTTGCAGCCATTGCAACAGCAAGTGACTCAAGTGTAAGAGCTTCTTTCCTTAAGCTTATGTTGCCGTTCTCATCTGCCTCAGTACCTCTGATTATCGCGTAATCAAGCTTCTGAGCCTTGTAGAAGAGAATATCCTCGCCATTTATGCTTATCTTCTGGACGATATCCTCCTTGGTCACATCATTGATCTTTCCACCCTGGAAGTCCGGGTCGACAAACGTACCCAGCCCCACCCTTGAAATCGTACCAGGCTTGCCTGCAGCCATATCCCTGAACATCTGGCACATGACTCCCTGGGGGAAGTTATAAGCCTGGACCTTGTTCTCTATGACCAGGTTGTTCATCTTCTTGATGAGCCCGTAGTGTCCGCCTATGACCTTTGTAAGAAGACCTTCGTAACAAATGTGGTTAAGTCCCCTGACATCCCCTCCGTCGCCTACGCCCGATGCCCACATGACCCCTATGTTCTTCGGCTTTCCAGTTTCCTTCCATCTGTTCTCCATCTCCAGCCATACCTCTTCTGCCGCACCGGTCAGAAGGAAGCCGCAGGTGCCTATCAGTGACCCGTCTTCTATAAGGTCAGCTGCTTCCCTGGATGTCGTAAATTTGATTCTGCTCATTTTGTTACTCCTCCATCCTACAGCGTGACGCCGCCACTGACCTCTATTACCGCTCCATTGATATAGCTTGCCTCATCCGATGCGAGGAACGCATAGACATTGGCGATCTCTTCGGGCTTACCAAGCCTCTTCATAGGGACCTTCTCCTCCATTGCCTTTATTATCTTCTCAGGCATTACATCAAGGATAGGTGTTGCTATGAATCCAGGTGCTACAGCATTGGCCCTTATTCCCTTTCTGCCAAGCTCCTTTGCCCAGCTCTTAGCCATTCCTATGACTCCCCACTTGGTTGCAGCATAGTTTGTCTGACCGAAATTGCCGTATACTCCGACAACCGATGAAGCGTTTGTTATGGAACCGAAGCCCTGAGCAATCATTATGTCAACGATCGCCCTGGTGCAGTTATAAGTACCCTTAAGGTTTATGTTGATGACCTTATCAAACTGGTCCTCAGTCATCTTGTGAAGCTGAGCATCCATGATGATACCTGCATTGTTGACAAGTGAGTCGATCTTTCCGAACTTCTCCATGACATCCTTGACCATTGCGTTGATATCGTCATTTTTTGTGACATCTACCTTATATCCAACAGCTACTCCGCCCATAGCCTCGATTTCCTTGACAACTTCATCTACGCTATCTTTCTTGACATCGCATACTATGACCTTTGCGCCCTCTTCAGCGAACTTCAGAGCAGTTACCTTGCCTATGCCGTTACCTGAACCAGTTATTATACAGACCTTATCCTTCAATCTCATTACACGTTTCCTCCTATATCAGATGAATGCTAGGGCAATTGGTTATTGATCCTGTTGATCGTTTAGTTAAATGAACTTGTAGAGCGGCTTCCCGTTATCATCGAGCCTTGAAAAAGCAACTTCCATCCCTACCTTGATCTCCATGCCAGTCTCATAGCCTTCAAGCCTTGTAAGGAACTTTTCTTCACCGTCGTCAACTATGGCGAGAGCGAATGGAGTCATGTCCTTGAAATCCTCTGAAGCCGAGAAGATTACTGAATATGTGTAAACTACAGCCTTCTTATCCATCTCTATCTCCCCCTGAATATGTTGATTACGCAGGTGGCTGCTGAGCCTCCGAGATTCTGAGTGAGTCCTATGTCGGCCTTTTTAATCTGCCTCTCACCAGCGATTCCCCTAAGCTGCGCAACTATCTCATACATCTGGCTTAAGCCGGTTGCTCCAATTGGATGTCCCTTTGCCTTAAGTCCTCCGCTGACGTTTATTGGCTTCACTCCGTCCCTTGCTGTCTTGCCTTCAGCAAGCGCTCTGGCTCCGGTGCCCTTCTCAAAGAAGCCCAAGTCCTCTGTATTGATGATCTGCGTTATTGTAAAGCAGTCATGTACTTCTGCAAGGTCAATGTCCGAAGGCTTGAGATTTGCCATCTTGTAAGCCTCGTTAGCCGCAACAATCGTCGACTCGAAGGTAGTTAGAGACTTCTTTCCTGCAAGGGTAAGCGCGCTTCCGCCGTGTCCTGAACCAATTACCTCTACCAGCCTGTGCTTGCATATCTTCTCAGCGACCTCTGTAGCTGCCAGCACCAGGAATACGGAGCCGTCTGTTATGAGCGAGCAGTCGTAAACCGTAAGCGGGTCAGCCACAGGGAAGCCGTTGTATACATCCTCGATGGTTATCTTCTTCTTCATCTGGGCATTTGGGTTGAGCATTGCATTCTCGTGGTTCTGCACAGCCGCCATTGCCATTTCCTTCCTAACATTTCCGTACTCGTGGAAATACCTGTTGGCGATCATCGCGAACAGCGACGGGAATGTTGCACCAAGTGCTGTCTCAAGCTCCACATCTGCAGCGCTTGCAAGACCTGTTGTAACAACCTCTGTATTCCTGTGGGTCATCTTTTCGGCTCCGCCAACAAGAACTATGTCATACATGCCGGCTTTGATTGCCGCAAGGGCCTGTCTGAAGGCAAGGCTTCCTGATGCGCATGCACCCTCCGTCCTTACTGTTGGAATTGTTCCAAGACCTAATGTCTCAGATGCCAATGCTCCCATATGGCTCTGGGTGCTCCAGTAGCCAGCATTAAAGTTACCCATGTAGAGAGCCTGGATCGATTCCTTTGGAATACCCGCATCCTCAATGGCCTTGTTTCCCGCATCCCTGATAAGATCCTTCAGGGACTTGTCAGGGAGCCTGCCCATCTTGGTTTCACCGATACCGATGATTGATACGCTTCTCAAAATATTTTCACTCCTTCCGTTTTTAACCCGGCAGGCTCTCGCCTGCCGGATCGAAACACCAACGAATTTTATAGTATGCCCATTGTTCCCATTACGACTGCAACAAGAGTAGCTATTACTGGTATTAGAACTGTAGTAACGAACATTTCCATGTATGAATCCTTGTGTGTCATTCCGCATATTGCGAGTACAGTAAGGATGGCACCGTTGTGCGGAAGTGAATCAAGTCCGCCGCTGGCGATGGATGCTACCCTGTGGAAGGATTCAAGTGAGATTCCTGTTGAAACTGAAAGCTCAACATACTTCTCTCCAAGTGCTGCGAGAGCTATGCCCATACCGCCTGAAGCTGATCCTGTAGCTCCAGCAAGAGTTGTAACTGCTATTGCCTCTGACAGAAGTGCGTTTCCTTCGATACCAAGCACCATGTCTGTAAGTGTCTTGAAGCCAGGTACCGCTCTTACTACTGCTCCGAAACCGACGGCTGCAGAAGTGTTGATTATAGCAAGAACTGAATTTGAAGCTCCCTTGTTTATGACATCAACCATGTTCTTCCTTATTGCAGGGAAGTTGACCATCACTGAAAGGAGTACGCCAGCAACCAGTGCTATTATGATGTTCTGTTTAAGAACGTTAAGTACTATTACAACAGCCAGAAGAGGAAGGAATGAAAGGATCGGATTCGGAAGCTTTTCCACATCCGCCAAAGTAGCAACTGCTGCTCCTGTAGGCTCTATGAAGACTTCACCTCTCTCAGTGTATTTCTTCTCCCTCCATACGAGATATATGTAGCCGGCGAAGAACATGATGAGCGAAGTAACTATACCTGTTATCGGTGCTGCCATTGGGGTTGTTTTGTAGTACTGCATCGGAATGAGGTTCTGTATCTGAGGTGTTCCCGGAAGAGATGTCATCGCTATGGTGAACATACCGAATGCAAGTGTTCCAGGTATGAGCTTCCTTGTTATGTTAGCTTCTCTGAATACAGCAACTGCCAATGGATACATTGCAAAAGCTATTACGAATACGCTTATTCCACCGTAGCCAAGTACTATACATCCAAGAGAAACTGCAAGTATTGCTCTCTTCTTTCCTATGAGGCCAGTTATGAAGTGAGCTACAGACTGTGCACCACCGGATACCTCCATGAGCCTTCCGAAGATTCCTCCAAGCATGAATGCCGGAAACCATGATTTGGTGAATCCGACGAAACCGGTCATGTAGGTATCAGTATAAGTAGGCAGAAGCGGAAGTCCGCCTGTCAATGCAACGATTGCCGCACAAATCGGCGCTATCCAGATGATGGACATTCCTTTGAATGCAAGGAACATCAGTAAGGCCAGAGAAAACAGTATACCTATCATTTCTTATCCCCCTAAATAAATATGATGACGCTCCGACTCCCGGTATCTTGCCCCCTCCTTTCAAATTATTCACCGGTAATCAGCTTTGCACCCTATAGAGCAAGGAGCGTGCCAAAAAATAAAAGCTCTTAAAAATTATGAAGCATATTTCATGTAATCCTTTGCAGTGCAAGGAGAAAATAAGTCAAGTCCTCTCTCTTTATTTACGATTCCCTAGCTCTGCCAACCTCTTTGACAGTCAAGTCAGTTTGACATGTCGATGTTCATCAACACTTATGGACCCTCACTGATTTCCTGGAAAATCCTAACTAAATTCATTCATCTGGAAATATGAAGAAAATCAAAGATCTGTTCACCGCATGTATACTCATATCCAATTTCACGCAAAAAACAGCCCTTTCGGGCTGCAAAAAATGAATCTATATGGTAATGCGGTTCCTAAAATCATATTGGTAGTGGATCCTACTTATAGTTTCCACCGTTGACGTTGATTACTGTGCCAGATACGAATCCGGCTTCGTCAGAAGCTAGGAACGCAACGACTGCAGCGATTTACTCAGGTTCTCCAAGTCTTCCTACAGGAATCTCAGCAAGCATTGCCTTCTTCCTGTCCTCTGGGATGACCCTTGTCATCTCGGTGTTTATGAAACCAGGTGCTATTGCGTTGACTGTAATATTCTTCTTACCAAGCTCAATTGAAAGAGTCTTAGTGAGCCCCACCACTCCGGCTTTGGCTGCAGAGTAGTTTGCCTGACCGAAGTTACCCATCATTCCTGCAAGGGAGCTGATGTTGATTATCCTTCCGTAGCCATTCGCTTCAAGGTATTTGACGAGTTCCTGTGAGACCAGGAACACTGACTTCAGGTCTACTGTCATGACAGCATCCCACTGTGCATCAGTCATCTTCTTAAAGGAGGCATCCTTAGTGATACCTGCGTTGTTGACGATTATATCAAGCTTCCCATACTTCTCGATTATCTTCTCTCCAAGTGCCCTTATCTCATCCCTGTTCGTAACATCGCACTTAGCACCGAAGACATTATAGCCCTTTGCCTGAAGCTCAGCTACTGCATCATTGATCTTCTCCTCGTTGACATCTGTGATTACTACCTTGACACCATCTTTAGCAAGCCTTTCAGCCATGGCCCTTCCTAACCCTTGCGCCGAACCTGTGATGATGGCGACTCTGTCCTTGAATATCATATGATTACCTCCTGATTAATATTTGTAGAAGCCCTGGCCGCTCTTCTGGCCAAGCTTCCCAGCCCTAAGCATCTGCTTAAGCACCATGTCCGGTGCATACATGTCGTCACCGAACTCCTCCCTGTAATATTCCAGGATTGTGCAGGTGAGGTCTATCCCTCCCATGTCAAGCATCTGGAACGGGCCCATCGGATAGTTAAGTCCAAGCTTCACAGCTGTGTCTATGTCCTCCACATCAGCTACTCCTTCAGACAGCATCTTGGCAGCCTCATTCATGTATGGCAGAAGAAGCCTGTTTACTATGAAGCCCGGCATGTCCTTCTTGACCCTTACCGGAGTCTTTCCAAGGCTCTTTGCGAAGCCAAGTATAGTCTCCGCGGTCTCTGGCTCTGTAAGCTCGCCGCTAATTACCTCAACCAGTTTCATGACATGCACCGGATTGAAGAAATGCATGCCGCAGAACTTTCCAGGTCTCCCTGAGCCTGCCGAGATCTCAGTTATCGACATGGATGATGTGTTTGTGCAGAATATGGCATCCTTCCTGCAGATCCTATTGAGAGTTCCGAATACTTCCTTCTTCAGCTCCATGTTCTCGAGCACAGCCTCGCACACCACATCAACATTTGCAAAATCAGTATAGTCAGTGGATTTACTTACCCTTGCGAGTATCGAATCCCTTGTCTCCTGATCCATCTTGCCCTTCTCCACGCTTTTGTCAAGGATCTTTGCCATCCTGACTAGCGCCCTGTCTACGAACTCAGGCTTGATGTCGTTAAGGACGACTTCATACCCTGCAATCGCGCAAGCTTGGGCGATTCCAAGGCCCATGGTTCCGGCTCCCACTACACCTATTTTCCTTATATCCATTCATATGCCTCCCTATAACACAGGCAGGGCAAATATCCCTGCCCTTTGCTGAGGAAACAGCCTTTAGCCGTATCCCCATAGTAATGGATTGCTTATTCTTAAGCTGTTATTAAACAACACCCAGTGATGCGAAAATTGCTACGACAATTGTTGCTACAACCGGAGTCAGTACGGTGAGTACGAACATGTTGATGTAAGCCTGCTTGTGGGTAAGCCTTGCCACTCCAAGGTCATTGATTACTGCCGCGTTATGTGGAAGTGAGTCAAGTCCTCCGCACGACATTGCTGCAACCCTGTGGATGACCTCCGGGTTGATTCCGGTTGCAAGGAACTTCTGGCTTAAGCTCTCAAGGGCTATTCCAAGTCCGCCTGAAGCAGAGCCTGTAACACCTGCTGCAATGTTTACAGCGACGATGATCTGTACGATAGGTGGTCCCGGTATTGAATCAAGGGCACCTATTACAAGCGCATATCCTGTCGATGCAGCCACTACCGAACCAAAAGCCACGACTATGCAGATGTTGGTTATAGCCATGATGGCATTGTTGGCACCGTCAGACAACGACTTGACGATGTTCGCATATCTCTTGTAAAACAGGATGACAGAGGTCACTACTGCTGCAAACAGGGCTACAACAGGAGGCTGCTTGAGGATGTTGAGAACCACAAGGAGAACTATTGAAGGAGTAAGGCTTACAAGAAGATTCATCTCCTCAACCTTCTCATCCTTTAGTACAACCTTGGATATCTCAGTTCCGGTAGGCATAAAGCCTTCCTGAAGCTTTTCAGCCTTTGCAAGCTGATACTTTATCCAGCCAATTCCCAGTATCAGTGAAACTACAGTACCGATGATTCCGAGTACAGGTGCTGCAGTCGGTGTTGTTCCAAGATATTTCATTGGTATGAGATTCTGGATGGCAGGCGTACCTGGAAGCATAGTCATGGTATAAACCGACATACCAAGGGATACGCAGGTATAGAGCCTCCATGGAATCCCAAGCTCCTCAAAGAGGTTCTTGGCGATGATTACCATGGTGAACATTACAACGAAAAGTGATATTCCGCCGTAGGTGAATACGGAGTTTACTATAACTAGAGAAAATATCGCAACAAACTTTTCATTGCCAGGAAACTTATTTGCAACAGCCGACAGCTTGTACGCTATGGACTTTGCTGCGCCTGAATCAGCCATCATCTTGCCGTAAACGGCGGAGAGGAGGAAGATCAGGAAATAGTTCTTCGCAAAGTTCGTGAACCCTGTCATGAACGGACCTGTAAAGGAAGCGACAATCGGCATCTGTGAAAATAGGATAACTACCATTGCTGCAAGAGGCGCTGTTATTATAATAGGCACGCCCTTGAATGAGATCATTATGAGCACTGCAAGTCCGAGCAGTATGCCTGCCAGGCTTAGATATTCCATGTTTTTCTCCCCTTTTAGTAAGTTTATTTTGCCTATACCGTACCTGTAAGGATGGATCACCTGTTTTTCTTCGCTTCTATGACCCCCTTAAGCCCCATTAGGCCGTCCTCGAACAGGTTCCTGTCCATTACCTTGACATCCCTAGCGATTATCGGATCGAACTCCATCTGGGAAAGTATGTGCTTCTCAAGGTCTATTCCGGGAGCAATCTCCCTGAGCTCGAGACCCTCTTCAGTGAGTGCGAAAACCGCCCTTTCAGTTATATATATGACCTCCTGGCCGTTTTCCAGCGCCTGCTTTCCGCTGAAGGTTATCTGCTCAATACCCTTCTTGAACTTCTTTGACTTTCCTTCCTTGACTATGACTACCTTGCCGTCACTTATCTCAACCTCAAGCCCGCCAGCGGTAAAGGTACCGCAATATACGACCCTCTTCGTTGACTGTGAAATGTCGATGAATCCTCCGCAACCGGGGATCCTCGGACCGAACTTGGACACGTTGACGTCACCTGAATGGTTGACCTCCGCAAGTCCCAGGAATGTCACATCAAGGTAACCCGAATGGTAGAAGTCAAACTGTGTGGGTTCGTCTGTAATGCTCCATGGGTTAAGCGAAGCACCGAAGTTCAATCCGCCAGCCGGCACACCGCCTATGGCTCCTGCTTCCACTGTCATTACAAGATCACCGGAGCATCCTTCCTCCGCAGCCACCGCAGATACAGTCTCTGGAACACCTATTCCAAGGTTGACTACTGAATTGGGTACAAGCTCCATTGCTGCACGCCTTCCGATTACCTTCCTCTCAGACATCTCGAGAGGTTTCCTCGAACCTGTAGGAACCTGTCTGTGACCTGCCATGGACTGGTCGAAAAGTGAACCCGGAGTCATCCTGTGGTTCTTGTCTATGTCCCTGGTGATTACGACCGCATCCACGAATATGCCGCATACTCCCACAAGCTTCGCTTCGATCTGCCCTGCCTTGACATAGTTCTTGACCTGGGCGATGACCTTTCCGCCTGATGCCTTCGCTGCAAGGGCTGCTACCCTCGCCATCGAAAGTGCTATCTCATCCTCGAAGCTTATGTTGCCAAGCTCATCCGCAGTTGTTCCACGTATGATGGCTATGTCAACATTCGGAGCCTTGTAGTAGAGGTAGTCCTCACCGTTGAGGTTAACGAGCTGCACAAGGTCTTCCTTTGCCAGATCGTTCATCTTGCTGCCTGAAACCCTGGGGTCCATGTAGGTACGAAGGCCGACCCTTGAAAGAAGTCCCTTCTCTCCGTTGCCCCTGGCCCTCAGGACATGGGATACTATGCCCTGCGGCCAGTTGTATCCCTCTATCCTGTTCTCATTGACCATTCTGACTATCTGGTCGTTTGAGCCGAAATGCCCTACAATGACCCTCTTCAGCAGTCCGTCATGAGCGAAGTGGTTGAGGCCGGTATTTCCTCCTCTTAAGTCGCCCACACCTGCAGCACACATGAGGGTCAGGTCCTTGGGAGCCTTCGTCTCCATGAACCTGTCCTCGATTGCTATGAACAGCTCCTCGGGGGTAGTCGCGAGCATGAAGCCCGAGGTTACCACCGTGTCCCCGTCCTTTATCATCTTTACTGCCTCAGAAGCAGTTCTTAGCTTCAACATATCGTTCCTCCGCCTATTCCCTTTCAAAGAGCGCCGCGACACCCTGTCCGCCTGCACAGCAGAAGGTGACTATTCCACGCTTCACATCTCTCTTCTTCATTTCATACAGAAGCTTTGCAGCAAGGACTCCTCCTGTTGCAGCCAAAGGATGACCGAGCGCAATGGCACCGCCATTGACGTTGAGCTTTTCAGTATCCATCCCAAGCTCCTTAATGCATGGAAGGCTCTGTGCCGCGAACGCCTCATTCATCTCTATGAGGTCGATATCCTCGATCTTGAGTCCGGTCCTGGCGAGAAGCTTCCTGACAGCATATACAGGTCCTATTCCCATGAGATGTGGTTCCACGCCTGCTGACTCATAGCCCTTGAATGTTCCGAGTATCTCGCATCCAAGCTCAATGGCTTTGTTCTTCTCCATTACAACTACGGCGCTTGCTCCATCTGTAAGAGGCGAGCTGTTTCCTGCGGTGCAGATTCCATCCTTCTTGCCGCTGGCTACAGGAAGCTTCGCAAGAGTCTCCATGGTGGTTTCAGGCCTTATTGTCTCGTCATTTGCAACTACCGTGACATTGCCCTTCCTGTCCTTGAACTCAATTGGTACGAGCTGCTCATCGAAGGCATGATTTGCCCAGGCTGCTGCAGCCCTTCTATGGCTCTCTACGGCGAACTTGTCTACATCCTCCCTTGTGAGTCCGTACATCTCAGCCAGGTTCTCAGCTGTTCCCAGCATGCTGGTCTCCTCAAACCGAACAGGAGATGTTGATACGGTCAGAAACTTAGGCTCCTGCAGCTGGTACGGCTGAGTAGGCTTGGAAAGGAGCCACGGTCTTCTGGTATCCATCTCCACTCCGCCTGTAACAACCACATCATGCTGTCCCGCCATGATCAGGAGCGCCGCGTAGGCGATTCCATTAAGTGACGAACCACACTGCCTGTCTATGGTTATCCCAGGCACACTTATCGGAAGACCAGCCTCAAGTGCCACATATCTCGCTATGTTGTTATATTCCTTTTCCATTATGTTGCTGTATATTACTTCCCCGATTTCCTCAGGATTGACCTTGGACCTCCTTACAGCTTCCTTCAGCACTGTGGCTGCAAGCTCGTGAGGAGTTATGTTGGTAAGGGCACCCCTGTACTTGCCCATAGGTGACCTTACTGCTGATACGACTACTGCTTCTCTCATTGTTATTCCCCTTTCATCTCTTATGGTTACCGCCCTATTAGAGCATAAACCGTGCCAAAACCGGGGAATTCTGATAAGCTTAGATTCGCAACGCTTTTCACTGAAACCGATTTCCAACTCATGAATCAGATTTGATACAATCAGTACCGCCGGCTTAGCCGGCGGTTTGCACAGACCCTATAAGGGTCTATAACCTGCTGCACCCGTAGGGGTGCATGAGGCGGCCGCCAACC
>NZ_JAGGKC010000037.1 GCF_017873395.1 Youngiibacter multivorans
ATTGATTGATATACAAATTGGTAAGCCGTATGCGTTAGTAGCGCACGTACGGTTTGATAAGGGGCTGGCTTAGCAATAAGTCGGCCTACTTTCTTGTTCCAAAACAAATGTGATTGGAAGAGCAAACTGACAAGCCTGCAGAGATCAGGATAACAATGACTTCCACAATGACCGATTTTCGGATTCTCCGGCTAAGGCATCATAAGTATCTGGTAAGTACGATAAAACCAGATCAAGAATGAAATCAATCTACATAGATTTCTACGAGTAAGTTTTTTTCTTTAATAATACTGGCTTGTAAGCCATAGTTGAGGACTGTGACAAATAGCTGCTCGTAATTAGGAAATGACTGAAAGTATAATAGTTCTTGGGTTGAAATATAATTTAATGCGCATATAATAAAGTAAGGAAGCTTGGAATCCTTACTTTATTTGGAGGTGGATATTATTAATGGTTACTAAGAATATCCCAAATGCTGATTCAAGGAAAACTGCTAAACCTGAACAGTTTGAGAAATCCAAAATTAAGATTTCAAGCAAACGACAGATTACAATACCGTCCAAGTTCTATGAAGCACTTGGTTTTGACAAGGAGATAGAATGTATCAAGTCTAATGGAATGCTGATTCTGATACCAGTAAAATCTGATGAGTCCTATTTTGCTGAAGAGATTCTAAAGGAACTGATCAATCAGGGCTATTCTGGAGAAAAGCTTTTAGACGAATTCAAGAAAATGAGTCGTAAAGTAAAACCAGCTGTAGAAAAATTGATTGAAGAAGCTGATAGGATTGCAGAATCGGCATCTGCTTACTATGTAGATGAGACAGATGACATCTTTGGAGATTAGGAAACGAGGAGTGAGTTATATTCCTGTAACTTATATGCCAATCGCTGAGAAGTAGTCCAGAAAGATAGCCATCTGAAAAGTGCATACATATAGTAAATATAATTGATTATTCATTTGTTATTTAGATACTGGCGTCAGTTTTGTGATAAAATATTCGTAGAGTGATGAAAGGAGGGATTTTTATGGCAACTTCATCTTTTGATAAATCATTTATCCTTAAGGATAAAAGGGAGGTAGCATCTTTCACAAAAATGATTATTAAGCCTCACAAAAGCATAAAGATAGATAGGACACTAACATCGCCAAGCAATGAGAGGCGAGGTGAGCTTAAATTAAAGAAAATGTTGTCTCGCTAAAGAAACTGATAGAAATGAGTGATGAGGCAAAGGCCCAGGAACTTATTTCTATTTTTGTTTGCAGCAAAGATATTGATATTGAAAACTTCATTAAACAGAAGGCAATAATGTTTGAAAAACTTGGTAAAAGTAGAACATTCCTGGTTTTTGATGAGGATTCAGATAAATTTAATATATTAGGATATTATACTATAGCAATTCAAGTGTTAAAAATACCATCTGAGTTTTCTAATCGGAGAATATTAAAACTAGATGGACTAAGTGCGAAAAGGAACGGTGAAATAATAACAGAACTTCCAGCCATACTGATAGGCCAGATTGGGAAAAATGAGCTATACAAAGATAATGTTACAGGTCATAAGATCATGGAATTTTGCTTGAACACAATATTTGATGGGCAAGCGCGGTTGGGTGGACGCTTGATCATACTTGAGTGTAAGAAGGTTCCATACTTTTACGGATTTTACGAGCAGTTTGGTTTTAACAAACTTGAAAAAGAATATCAGGATGATGAATTTGTTCAATTCTTTAGAATCTTTGAAGAGAATGAACTAGTTAAAAATTAATAATTTCAGCACTTCTTCAGAAGTGCTTTTTTTTATGTTCTTTGAGGGATATAACGATACTATATGTATAGTGCAATATAGCAATAAGACATTATTAATTTTATGCTTATTTGAAAAGCGCTGATACATTAATAACTATTAGATCAAAATATTGTGAAAACGTCAACAGTAAAACGTATCCAAATGATTGACTGAGAATTGATGTACGTTTATAATATGTAATATGAGTTTATATAAGTACATGTATGTTTGGAGTGAATTATGAAGGTAATAGGAATAGGCGACAATGTTTGCGACAAGTACTTGAACCTTAAGAAGATGTATCCGGGAGGACAGGCACTGAACTTCGCCGCCTTCTGCAGGATGAATGGGATCGAAGCATCATATATGGGGGTATTCGGCTCCGATGATGTCGCGAGACATATCCTCAATACTCTGTCTGCCATGGGGATAGACTACTCCAGATCAAGGTTCTACGATGGGGAGAACGGCTACGCTGTGGTAGACATAGTAGATGGTGACAGGGTGTTTGTGAGGAGCAACAAGGGAGGAATGCTCAGGGAGCATCCACTAGAACTCACTGAGGCTGACCTCGAGTATATAAGGAGCTTCGATGTCATCCACACCAGCAACAACAGCTATATGGACAAGGAGCTAAGTAAGCTGAAAGGATTGGTTCCGATTTTGTCCTATGATTTCTCACTGAGCTGGAAGGATGATGAAAGGTTAAGGTCAGTTGCTCCGCTTATCGATGCTGCAATAATGTCCTGTTCCGGACTGACTATGGAAGAATGCAGGGACCTTGCTTTAAGGGTCCATGGTATGGGGACAAGGCTTGTGCTCATGACTATGGGTGAAGATGGGTCAATGTTCTATGACGGGACGGAGTTCTATAGGCACAGGCCTGTTCAGGTCAAACCATTGGATACCTTGGGGGCAGGCGATTCCTTCACAGCAGGATTCCTCGCCATCTATGCGACGGGAACTCTTGTTGATGGGATAGGACCTGAAGACACGCTTTACAACGACATTGTGGTATCTGCGTTTGAAACAGGAAGCAGGATGGCGGCAGAGGTTTGCATGAGATACGGAGCCTTCGGGGAAGGCATGGATTTTGACGAAGCTTAGTTCTTAGCAATAGATAGCATAAAATTTCAAGGAGTGATGGCAATGTCTTATATGCTTGGAGTGGACGTAGGAGGGACCTTTACGGATTTTTCCCTTTACAATACGGACACCAGGGAGATACAGAATTTCAAGAGAAGCTCAACACCGGATGACCCTTCGAGGGCAATTGTAAGCGGGATTATCCAGATACTTGAAGAGTGCAAAATAGCACCTGATGAAGTATCTTTCCTTGGACATGGAACAACTGTCGCGACAAATGCTCTGATCGAGAAGAAGGGGGCAAGGACTGGACTCATAACTACATACGGCTTCAAGGACCTAATGGAGATAGGTAACCAGAAAAGGCCATCACTTTATAATCTGCTTAAGGACAAGCCAGAAAGCCTTATAGTTCCTGGCTGCAAGTGCGAGGTCAGGGAAAGGGTAATGCATGACGGCACTGTAAAGCTGCCGCTGAATGAGGATGATGTTAGGAACGCAGTCTCATTCCTTAAAGACCAGAAGGTGGATTCTATAGCTGTATGCACCCTGTTCTCATTCATCAATCCGGTGCATGAGAAGAGGATAAAGGAGATTATCTCGGAAGAGTTTCCTGAAGCCTACGTCACAATATCAAGTGAACTTGTGAACGAGTTCAGGGAATATCCAAGGATGAGCACGACAGTCCTTAACTCGTATCTGGGACCAGTCATGAAGAAGTATGTCAGGAACTTCGAGAACAGTGTAAAGGAAGTCGGGATAGAGACAAAACCATATGTAACACAGTCAAACGGGTCGATAATATCGATCGCTGAGACGATAGATTATCCTATAAAGACTGCTGTATCAGGACCAAGCGCAGGAGCGGTGGGAGCATCTTACCTGTCAGGACTAAGTGACGAGCACAAGATAATAACCTTCGACATGGGAGGGACGAGTGCTGACATAAGCCTTATCCAGAACGGGAAGCTGCAGGTATCCTATGACAGGTATGTTGAAGGGTATCCGGCAAGGGTTCCTATGATAGACATAATAACGGTTGGAGCAGGTGGAGGTTCAATTGCGAAGATCGACGAAGGCGGAGCCATGAAGGTAGGCCCAAGGAGCGCAGGGGCTGTGCCCGGACCTGCATGTTACATGAGGGGTGGACAGGAACCTACAGTCACTGATGCCAACATAGTGCTCGGGAAACTTAACAGGCACAAGATACTCGGCGGAAAGATGGATGTTGACAGGACGTTGGCAGAATCTGCCATTGAGAAGAGACTTTGCTCTGAATCAGGACTTGACGTTATTGATGCTGCAGCCGGAATAATCTCAGTAGTCAATTCCAACATGGTAAGGGCAATAAGGGGAGTCTCGATAGAGAGGGGCTACGACCCCAGGGAGTTCATACTTATGGCCTTCGGAGGGGCAGGACCACTTCATGCATGTGAAGTGGCAGCGGAACTCGGAATAAGCAAAGTCCTTCTGCCAGGATCACCAGGAACACTCTGTTCACTGGGACTTCTCATGGCTGATACCAGGTTTGACCTCAGCCGGTCAAGGATAATGCTTGCAAACAGGGAAAACCTCAAGGAAATCAGGAAAATATTCACGAACCTTAAGGAAGAGGGCGATCAGCTGCTTGAAAACGAGGGCGTCCCTTCAGACATGAGGAAGTATGTATATTCCCTTGACTGCAGGTATGAAAACCAAAACTATGAGATCTCAATGGAGATATCCGATGGACAGATGGATGAGAAGATACTCTCCGAGCTCATCGAAGGCTTCCATGAGGAACATAACAACTCCTATGGCTACTTCGACAGGAACAAGAACATACAGCTTGTAAATTACAGGCTTGGTGCAATAGGTATAATCGACAAGCCGACTATACCTGGAAGCGATAAATTGGTACATGACGATGTACCGGTTACCGAGTTAAGGCAGGTAAGGTATGAAGGAAGCAGAGAATTCATAGAGACAAGGATAATTCAGAGGGACAGCATCAAGAGGGGAACGGCGGTTTATGGTCCTGCGATAATCGAACAAATGGATTCAACCTGCGTAATACCTCCGGGATGGAAGGCATATAACGACAGATACGGGAACCTCATAGTGACGCATGAAGGAGGTAAGGCCTGATGGACAAGAATCGCGTAGATGCGGTAACAATCGAGATAGTAGGTAACCTGCTCCTTTCGATAGCAGAGGAAATGGGACATGCCCTGATAAGGAGCGCATACTCGACAAACATAAAGGAAAGACGAGACATCTCAACTGCAGTCTTCGACCCTGAAGGGAATATGGTATCGCAGGCTGAACATGTGGCAATGCATCTTGGATCACTGCTTGGCATAGTGCATGAGGTATACAAGAAGTTCGAGACAAGTGAGATTCATGAAGGGGACATGTTCATAGGCAATGATCCGTACAATGGCGGAGGAACCCATCTTCCTGACATAACTCTGGTTGCACCCGCCTTTGTGGAAGGAAAGCTTGTAGGCTGGGTAGCGAACCTTGCACACCACAGCGATGTAGGCGGAAAGGTACCTGGATCTACCTCGGGAGATGCCATAAGCATATTCCAGGAAGGGCTTAAGATCCCTATAGTCAGGATCATGAAAGAGGGAACCCTTGAAAAGGACATAGTCAACTTCATAGCAACCAACAGCAGGCTGCCTAAGGAAAGGCACGGAGACCTGCAGGCACAGGTGGCGACAAATACGGTTGGCATCAAGAGACTCAAGGAAGCATACAGGAGATACGGTGACCTGCTTATAGAAAGCATGCACGAGCTTCAGAACTATGCGGAAAGGAAGCTCAAGGCAGGAATAAAGGACCTTAAGGATGGCATATACACATTCACCGACTACATGGACGACGCTGGAGTGGCATCCAAGAATCCAATACCTATAAGGGTAAGGATAGAGATCAAGGATGACACCATGACGCTTAACTTCGCAGGCACGAACCCGCAGGTGAACGGTCCAATAAACGTCACCTACAACGGGCTGCTGGCGACAGTATTCTACTCACTGAAGGCACTTATCAATCCGGACATCCCGTCGAATGCAGGAATATACAGGGCATTCAAAATAGAGTGTGAGGAAGGTCTTATAATCAATGCGAAAAATCCTGCACCGGTAGGAGCCAGGATAGACACCTGCCAGAGGGTTGTCGATACGATTTTCGGGGCACTTGCCCCAGCAGTCCCTGACAGGGTGATCGCTGCCTGCAACAGCTCGGTGACGTCAGCGATATTCTCTGGAAAGGATCCAAGGGATGAAGACAAGTTCTTCGTATACCTTGAGGTCGTTGCTGGAGGATCAGGTGCAAGCAGGTATAAGGACGGACTCAGCGGAGTACAGGTACATATGACTAACACTTCGAACCTTCCGGTAGAGGCCCTTGAAATGGAGTTCCCGCTTGTGACTGTCAACAGATACGAGCTCAGGGAGGACAGCGGCGGAGCAGGAACCAACAGAGGCGGACTTGGAATAACAAGGGAATATGAAATCATGTTCGATGGTATATCCTATACAGGGCTAGGCGACAGGCAGATATTCCTGCCATGGGGGCTTGAAGGCGGCCTTGAAGGAGCCGGAGGTGCATACTTCCTCGAAAGGCATGACGGAAGCAGGCAGCAGCTACCATCAAAATGCACTGATATCCCGCTTAACAAGGGCGACATCATAAGCGTCAGGACACCGGGTTCAGGTGGCTATGGCGACCCAGTAAGAAGAGAGCCTGAGAGGGTACTCATGGATGTGATAGACAGGAAAGTATCACCGAAGAATGCAGCTGCTCTATACCGTGTCAAGGTGATCAAGGATGGGTACACATGGAAAATTGACGAAGCCGAGACAAATATGCTCAGAGGCAGAGGTTAGGCCTATGTCGGATGTCATTCTGAAAGTGGAGGGACTTACAATAGCCTTCAGCAACAAGAAGGAATCCTTCAAGGCTGTTGAGAACATAGGCTTCGAGCTGAAAAAGGGAGAGATACTCGGTATAGTGGGTGAAAGCGGAAGCGGGAAGACGATAACCTCCAAGGCAATACTGAACCTGCTGCCTGATAACGCTGGTGTGAGTGAAGGAAGCATTTCCTTTCTGGGAAGAGAGCTTGCAGGACTCACAGAAAAGGAAATGGAGAAGATAAGGGGGACTGAAATCGCAATGATCTTTCAGGACTCCAAGATGGCGCTTGACCAGGTATATACAGTCGGCTCACAGATAACCGAGGCAATACTCACACATGAGGACATAAGCAGGGATGCAGCGAAAAAAAGGGCTCTGACTCTGCTGGAATCAGTGAAGATACCCAATGCTACACGAGTATTCGATTCATATCCCTTCGAGCTTTCAGGTGGAATGTGCCAGAGGGTGATGATTGCGATAGCACTCTCGTGCTCGCCCAAGATACTGATAGCAGATGAGCCAACCACTGCGCTTGATGTCACAGTCCAATCCCAGATCCTGGACCTTTTGAAGGAGATCCAGAGAGTAACCTCAATGGGGATACTTCTGATAACCCATGACCTGGGTGTCATATCTGAAGTGGCAGACAGGGTGATCGTAATGTATGCAGGAAAGATAATGGAAGCTTCGACGAAGACTGAACTCCTGGAAAATCCTGTACATCCTTATACCAGAGGCCTCATAAGGTCAATGCTGAAGATGGATACGGACCTGGAGGTGCTTTACAGCATCGACGGGGTCGTTCCGGACATCAAGTCAATGCCAGAAGGCTGCAGGTTCAGCACAAGGTGTCCGCTGGTGATGGAAAGATGCCGCAAGGAGGATCCCGGAATCATAAGTGTCTCACCAGGCCATCTGGTTTCATGCTTCAGAAGCGAAGAAATAGTAAGGGGGGAAGCTCTTGAGTGAAGTCTTGTATGAAATAGACAACCTGACCAAATACTTCAAGATAAGACCAAAGCTTTTCTCCGGTGAAAAGAAAGTCGTCCATGCAGTCGATAATGTAAGCTTCAGTATCCTGAAGGGCGAGACCTTCGGGCTTGTAGGTGAATCAGGCTGTGGAAAAAGCACACTTTCAAGGACAATACTCAGGTTGGAGAAGGCTGACTCAGGCTCTGTGATCTATAAGGGCACTGATATCCTGACAATGGGTTCAAAGGAATTGAGGAGCCACAGGAAAAAGATGAGGATGGTCTTCCAGCAGCCATATGACTCCTTGAATCCAAGGGAATCAGTAAAGGACATAATATCGGCTCCGCTTCGGCTGCATACTCAAATGGGCAGCCAGGAAAGGGAAAAGGAAGTGCTGAGACTGATGGAGCTTGTCGGGCTCAGCAGCAGATACATCAACAGATATCCCCATGAGTTTTCAGGAGGCCAGAGGCAAAGGATCGGCATTGCGAGAGCAATCGCGGCCGACCCGGAACTCATAATCTGTGATGAGCCTGTATCGGCGCTTGATGTTTCGATACAGTCACAGGTGCTTAACCTGCTTAAGGACATCCAGAAGGAATTCGGTCTGACATATATGTTCATATCCCATAACCTTGCAGTTGTAAAGCACATGTCAGACAGGATAGGCGTCATGTACCTTGGAAAGCTCATAGAGGTAGCACCAAAGGGAAGCCTTTACCTCAGGTCTCTCCATCCATACACCCAGCTGCTTATGTCTGCGATACCTGAGGTGAAGATGAAGAATCCGGCAGGCTACAGGCCAATAACTGGCGAACTGCCTAACCCTGCTGACCCTCCCAAGGGTTGCAGGCTATGCGGCAGATGTCCCTACGAATTCGAAAGATGCAAGGAGAATCCTCCTGAACTTAAAGAAGTGGAACCTGGCCACCTTGTAGCCTGTTTCCTTCATCCCGGGAAGGAGGCATCGTCAAATGGTTAAATTCATGGCAAGAAGGCTTGGAATAGCCGCAATACAGATACTTGTGGTCACAACTATAGTTTTCGTGCTCCTGCATATGATGCCGGGGGATCCTGTGCTGACAATGCTGGGGTCTGATGTTAACCATGATCCGGCTGTTGTTGAAGCAATCAGGGAAGAACTGGGTCTCAATGAAAGTATCCCGACACAGTATTTCAGCTGGATTAAGGGAATCGCGACAGGAAATATGGGGAAGTCATATAGCGAGAAGATACCGGTTATGGAAGCAATTGCATCAAGGATCCCAAGGACTCTTGAGCTGGCATTCTTTGCCCTTCTTCTAGCATGCCTCATAGGCATCCCCCTGGGTGTCATCTCTGCAATAAAAAGAGGCTCAGTCATAGATACGCTGCTTACAATGGTGGCATCTCTCGGGATCTCAACCCCGGTCTACGTGCTTGGATATCTGCTGGTAATCGTGTTTGCCCTTGATGTGTTCAAGCTGGGATTGCCAAAGATGCCGGCCAGCGGTTATGTGGATATCACCAAGAATGTGGCTGAACACTACAGGAGGCTGATACTGCCTACGGTAACTCTATCCATGGGCCTTGCAGTTTCGATAATAAGGATGACCAGGTCATCCATGCTTGAGTCCATGTCAGGGGATTATGTCATTGCTCTCAGGGCAAAGGGAGTAAGGAAGAGGAAAATACTCATAAGACACATCCTCAGGAATTCACTGATACCGGTAATAACAGTCATCGGACTCCAGGCTGGAACTCTTATCGGAGGTACTGTGCTTGTGGAGAATGTCTTCAACTGGCCAGGACTATCAACACTCCTGGTCAAGGCAATCAACTACAGGGATTATCCACTGATACAGGGGTGCATATTTGTTATGGCCAGCATGGCGATACTGACAAACCTTTCTGTAGATCTTATTTACGGGGTTCTTGACCCGCGTGCAAGGTAGGTGAGTGATGAAGAAATTTGGAATCTACCTTGAGAATAGGAAATTCGTAATAAGCATGATAATACTTATACCGCTGCTTATCGTGGTTATATTCGGAAACAGGATAATACCAAATGATCCTCTTGAGATGAACACCACGATGATCCTCCAGGGCTCATCATTAAGATTCCCTCTGGGCACCGATGAATTCGGAAGGTGCATACTTTCAAGGCTGATACTCGGTATAAGGCCATCTATATTCGTGGCACTTTCTGCTACAGCGATTGCATTCGCTGCAGGCTCGATCCTGGGAATCCTCTCAGGCTACAGAGGCGGTGTGCTCGGAAATGCAGCAATGAGGGTTGTAGAAATAATACTGTCGTTTCCGCCCATACTGCTTGCAATGCTTATAGTAGGGCTGTTCGGAGCAGGAGTAAGGAACCTCATAGTGATTATTGGCATACTCTACACACCTCACTTTGCAAGAATAGCCTACTCCAACACATTGAAGCTCAGGAAGATGGAATATGTGGAAAGTGAGATTTCAATAGGCTCAAGCCTTCCATCGATACTTTTCAAGACCATTTTCCCGAATATACTCGCATCACTGATCATACAGGTTAGTCTTACCATATCAAACTCCATACTCCTTGAATCAGGGTTAAGCTTCCTTGGACTGGGAGTGCAGCCGCCGGACCCTTCATTGGGGCAGATGATCGGTGATGCAAAGACCTACATTTCATTCAACTATATGTATCTCGTTTGGCCATCGCTGTTTCTCCTTCTGATGATCCTTGCAGCCAACCTGCTCGGTGATTCCTTAAGGGACATTCTGGATCCTAAACTCAAGTCCAATATATGAATTGAAAGGAGACCCGCAATGAAAAAGCATCATGTCAAACTTCTTGCAGCTGTAGCTCTCTCCACCATGATTCTTGCAGGCTGCGCAGGCCAGACTCCAGCGACACCAACTACTCCTTCAGGAACAAGCGCACCTACTGCATCAGAGATCAAGGATGAGGTTGTAATCGGAATAAGCGCCGAACCAGCAACTCTCGATCCCCATATCCAGTCCGGTCAGGCTACAAGGCTGATCAAGCAGAACATATACAGAGGACTCATGTCCTATCAGCCGGACAACAGCAAGGCAATGGAACTTGCAGAAAAAATCGAGCTGCAGGCAGACGGAATCACATACAAGGTGACACTCAAGGACGGACTTAAGTTCCATGACGGAAGCAATGTGACTTCAGACGATGTCAAGTACTCAATTGACAGGATCCTCAATCCAGATTCCAAGGCTACCTTCGGTGCGGATTTCAGGCTGATGGTTGACAAGGTTGAGGTAGTCGATGCCAAGGTGTCCAACATAATCCTCAAGAAGCCTTCGACTCCATTCCTTGACATGCTGGCACTTCCTGAGACAGTAATAGTGTCAAAGGCATGGTTCACCAACACTGCTAATGACCCTGCAATAAAAGCAATGGGCAACGGACCTTATATTTTCGAATCCTGGGACAAGGGAAGAGAGATAAAGGTCAAAGCATTCGCTGATTTCTATAAGGAAGGCAAGCCCGAATCAGATGCCCTGAGGTTTGTATTCTACACTGATAATGCTACAAGGGCGAATGCTCTTCGAAGCGGTGACGTGGACATCATCGACTATGTGCCATCGAATGAGGCTATAGCCTTTGAATCAGCAAAGGACGCAGTGCTTGATATATCAGTAGCTCCAATCATGCTCCTTCAGTTCAACGTAAAGACCGGACCGCTTGCTGATCCTAAGGTAAGGCAGGCAATAGCATATGCTGTCGACAGGGAAGGCGTAATAAGCGCGGCATTCATGGGAAGAGGTATTCCAATATATGGGTTCCCTACACTGAAAGGCCAGAACGGCTATGATGGAAAGTACGACAACTTCTTTACAGAAGACCTTGCTAAGGCAAAGGCACTCCTTGCTGAAGCAGGATATGCTGACGGGTTCAAGATCAAGATACTTGCTACCTCTACTTACGATATGCACAAGCAGACAGCTCTCGTAGTTCAGTCAAGCCTAAAGCAGATCGGAATTGATGCGGAGGTTGAGCTTCCTGACTGGGCAACAAGGATATCAAGGTCAAATGTAGGAGACTATGACATACTTGTATCCGGAACTACCGGAAACATACTTGACATGGACTGGGTAACAAACTACTTCGCAAGCGGAGAGCCAAGGATGAACAGTTCTGCATGGTTCGCTAACGAGGAGATTGACAAGCTTCTTGAAGAAGGAAGGACAACGGTTGACGAGGCAGAAAGGGCGGTCATTTACGACAAGTTCAGGCTAAGGGCACTTGAGCTTTCACCATTCGTATTCATAAACTACAGAGAACAGATATTTGCGATGTCTGACAAGGTAAAGGGCTTCCAGAACATGGACGGCATACTTACCTACACTTCAGGAATAACACTGGAGAACACTACAGTAGCCAAATAGGCAAAACGTCGCAAGATAGGAGATTTTATGGAAGTAAAAGAGATAATACAGGATATTCAGAAGAATCGCATAGGCAAGGGCGAACTCAAGCATGTATATTTTGTAGCCTGCGGAGGGTCGCAGGCTGCCATTTATCCTGGTCACTACCTGCTGAAATGCGAGGCAAAGGGTTTTACCACATCAATACACAACAGCGGTGAGTTCAATGCTGCAACTCCGAAGGCACTTGATGAGAGGAGCATCTGCATAATCTGCTCGCTGAATGCAACCAGAGAAACTGTTGAAGCTGTTCAGACTGCAAAGGCCAAAGGAGCGGTTGCAATTGCAATGACAGGCTTCCCGGACACTCAGATGGCCAAGGAAGGTGAATACGTAGTAGTATACTCCAATGGCAACGACCAGATATACTCGGAAAGCAACCAGTCGAATTCACTGAGGCTTGGCTTTGAGATCCTTAAGCAGTATGAGGACTACGAGGACTATGAAGTGGCTATGGAAGCATACAAGGCTGTTGACGGAATAATCGCAGAGGCAAAGATTGATTTCCTTGAAGATGCCCAGAAGTTCGCTGAAGACTACAAGGATGACGGCATACTCTACATCCTGGCCAGCGGATCGCTATACGGGACTGCATATTCACTGGAAGCATGCCATCTCATGGAGATGCAGACTAAGCATGCTGTGCTGCTTCATTCCGGTGAATATTTCCATGGACCATTCGAGACCACTGATGAGAAGCTTGCTATGGTTCTCTTCAAGGGAAGCGGAAAGACAAGGGTCCTTGATGAGAGAGTCGAGAGATTCATTGACAAGTACAACAGACACCACAAGATATTCGATATCCTGGACTTCACCAAAGGCAGGATCGACTCAAGGGTTTCAGAATTCTTTGACCCGGTCATAATGATACCGATGGAGAGGTTCTATGTATACCAGATGTCTCTAAAAACAGGACGGTCCTTCGACTACAGGAAGTACATGTGGAAGGTAGAGTATTAGGAATTAGGTAACAGAACTTCATAGTATCAGCTGAATATGGATGCTGCCGTCTAAACTGGCAGCATTGTATTAAGCAGCTGATAATAATTCAGAATAACCATTAGAAGACAATTGTTTTTTAGGTATAATAAAATCAGGCGTAATGATGCAGAACAATAATGCATCTGATATATCCAGAAAGTTGGATATCAGCCTATAAGCATTTTGGGGAGGTTTCGTATGGTCTTCGATAAGAATTGTGTCACTCCGCTGTATGTGCAGCTTAAGGCGGAGCTTATGAACAGGATAAACAACGGAATATTGAAGTCAGGCGAGCAATTGCCTCCTGAACTTGAGATGGCAGACAACTTTTCGGTAAGTGTAGTGACTGTAAGGTCTGCTGTGAATGAACTTGTTAAGGAAGGCCTGATCGAGAAGAAGAGGGGTAAGGGAACGTTTGTTTCCAATACCAAGTACAAAAGGGACTACACTAAGATCCAAAGCTTCTCAGACTCGTGCAGGGCAATGGGTTCGGTACCTGGAAGCAGAGTGCTTGAGATGAAGCTTGAAAAAGCAGACAGCTCACTTGCACAAAAGCTTGGAGTAAATTCAGGAGACAAGGTTCTCTATATTTCACGCCTTCGGACGGTCAACGGAGAACCTATGGTAATCGAGAAGAACTACTTTTCTGAAAGGTTTGCTGACCTTCTAAATGCTGACCTTGAGGCGAATTCACTCTTTGGGATACTTCAGGAGAAGTATGGTATCACAGTAACCAAATCTTCAAAAGAGGTTGAAATAGCCAGGACAACAAGTGAAGAAGGTAAGCTTCTCAACCTATCAAAGAACTATCCAATACTGCTGGTAAAGAGCGTGGCATACGACCAGTTCGATACACCTGTCTATGTCGGTTCACAGGCAATAAATGGAGAACGATTCACATTGAAAATATGATTTATGATACCTCAAATCGGCTAGGATTCCGGTTTGAGGTTTTCATTTTCATTTTTGAATCATATTGCTGACAATTCGGGTGTAATAATGACTTTTGCTGATTGATTAATATATTATTCCATATCTGTAAATATAAAAAGGAAATAAAAAGTTATTTATACCAAACAAATTGGTGTTAAATCGTATTTATGATATGATAATGGTATTACTATCAAGGAAGGTATCGCGATGGAGTTTACAATTTTGATAATTTTCTTGTTCTTCTGGTACTTCACTAAAGGTAGTTCCACAATGAAGTACAATAAGTCTGAATACAAGGGAATGACAGGTAATACTTATGAGTCAGTGGTTCAGGACAAGGGAAAAATTGGGGAAATGCTCACTTTTTCTGAAATGTCGAGGCTTCCAGGGACAAAAAGGATATTCGCCAACCTCTACATACCTCAACGCGATGGCACTTTGACAGAGATTGACCTTATACTTATCAATCGAACAGGGATATATGTCATTGAATCGAAAAACTACAGCGGATGGATATTTGGAGATCCAAATAGTTTCAAATGGACTCAGACATTGCCGAATGGTGAAAAGAACAGGTTCTACAATCCAATCTGGCAGAATAAGGGTCATATAGATGCTCTTCTGGAAGTTTTGACCGATGTGAGGAGAGAGTATTTTCATTCTTATATAGTATTCAGTGACCGCTGTGAACTGAAGGCAGTTACAAGCACCTATGAAGCTATTGTGACCAAAAGACGGGATTTGCTGGAAAAAATGACCGACAGGTTTAATAACAGCCGGACCATCTTCAATGAAGACAACATAGAGCAGTATTCAGTAGCTCTTCAGAAGTTTGCATCAATTAGTCAAGAGGAGAAAGAAAGGCATATCGAAAGGGTCAGAGGAATGAGGAACTGAATGTCCGATTCTCCTTATATTCTCATTTGTTCAAACTAAAGGCAGATATATATGAAATCCCCATAATGATGGAAACACAGTAAAGTGTTTAGTCATATGGGGATTCTGTTTTTAAATGAACAAAAGACAGATTTTGAAGTAATCAGGATAATCCGTACGGTAGTGCAACTCAAAATTGCAAAATTATCGTTCAAAATTGCAATATTTGAGAATTAAAGTATTATTGTAAAAGAGTAGACTTGAATTGTAAGGGAGCTTGATTGAAATGAGTACGTTAAATGGAAGGCAGTCAGATATGCTAAGGACTCTGGTCAAGAGCAATTATCCGATACCAATCGAATATTTTTCTGAGACATACTCCAAAAGCGAAAGGACAGTAAGGAACGATTTAAAAGCCCTGCGCTCTGCGCTGGAGGAAATCGGTGTCCAGATAAAGAACTCACAGAAGAGCGGCCTGTACATTCCTGCTTCACAGAAGGATACAGCGAGAAATCTGCTTAACTCAGTTAAGCAGGATACGGAGATACTTAACTGTCTGGAAACCGAATCTGGAAGGATAAAGAACCTGTTCCTATTCCTGATGCTCCAGAACAAGCCGATTAGCGCTGATGAGATTGCAGACAGGTTCTATATCAGCAGGTCAACCATATTGAGGAACATCCAGGAGCTGAACAGGATGATCGGCGACCATGCAATTGGTGTGACGTCCATCGTATCCCAGGGGTTCTTGCTTCAGGGTGACGAGTACCGGATAAGGACATTCGCGGCAGAAATCCTGAAGGATGCTTTCAGCGGAAGCTTCATCAATGAGGACTGGTATGTGCTCCTGCCTGTTGTGCTAAGGGACCAGATTTCGCTTGATGAGATCACAACCATAAGTGCAGCAATCAAAAAGTTGAACCTTGTATATGATGTATGGCTGTCAAACGAAGCTTTCCTTAGTCTCCTTGCTTACACAGTAATACGTAAGATCAGGCTTGCAAGTAATTGTCCCATGACCTTTTCGAGGACGGAGATGAACGAAGGGGAATACTTCTGCGAAGTCAGGTTTATCAATGACCTTATCAAGGAGCTTGGTTCAGGAGGTTCAAACGAGGATGAAGTATCGTGCTACCTAAGCAGCCTGATAGGCAACGACATAATCATAAGGACCGATGGTGGCTCAGACAATGCCAATCTAAGCGATGTTATCAGCAGAATGATTGACGTTCTTGAAAGTGAATCATCGGTAAAGTATGACAGGAATGCACTTTATCTGGACTTGTACCATCACCTTCAGAGATACCTGAAGCATAAGGAGGAAATGACATCAGAAGACACAGATTCAGTCCTACTTCAGGTGAAAAGTGATTATCCGGAATTCTTTGCCAGTGCATCAAGGATGGCAGAAAAAATGGAAGGCATTTGCGGTATACAGCTATCTGAGCAGGAAATACTATACATTGCCGTATACCTTGTGAAAAACCAGAATGAGCGAACGGATGCTCCAAAGAAAGTCCTGGTGGTCTGCGCAACTGGTAAGGGATTGTCGACACTTCTTTCTACCAGGATCAGGAAAGCCCTGCCAAGCATAGACATTGTAGGCTCGGTTTCAGTGTACCAGATAGAAAACTTCAATTTCGGAAATGAAATTGACTTTATCGTAAGCACTGTACCACTAAGGATCACAGAGTATCCTGTTGTGAAGATATCATCAGTTCTAAGCCTTCAGGATATACAGAGGATTCAGGAGTTCCTCCACTACGGTAAGCTGATAGACAAGATACCCTTCAACTCTCACGAGATGGCAAGCTTCAGCAGTAAGGGAGAAGGGAATGGCAAGAAGCTTACCAAGCATAGTGAGGATATCAGGAAGAACATGGAAGAATCATCTTCGGTAATTAGCGACCTTATAATGACTCTTATGGAGTACGTTACAAAGCTTCCTGTAGATTACTACATGGATCAGGACAGGATGTTGGGACTGATAATTCACCTGGTAATGGCAATCCCGAGGTGGTTTAGGGATGAAGGATATGATGATGACATACTGCCAGCTTACGAGAAACTAAAGGAAGAGCATCAGAAGGTATTCATGATAATGGAGAAGTACTTCGGGATCATTGAAAGACAACTCTATGTGTCCTTGTCGATTTCAGAGAAATATGCATTCTACCTATATATTTTACGAGAGGACTAAGCGATGGATTCAATCGAAATAAACAATTTGGAACAACACGTCAGGGATATCAGGAACTATATGTTGGAAGTGGAGGTAATCGAAAGGTTTCTTGAAGATAATCTGCTGGAGCTTAAGGAAGACCACAGGCTGCTTTTCTGGAACCACTTCATAACCTTGTTCAAAAGAATAGACCAGAATGAACAGAACAATCTGGATAAGGAAGAAACTTTCACTGCTGAGAAGGAAGCTGAGATGCTGACAGCAAAACTGCATGACAAACTTATGGAGGTAAGGAATTTCAAGACGACTGAGTTTGAAGAGTTTCTGGTGCTTGTGTATATGCAAATGCTAATCGACGAAAGGAGAAAAGAAAATGAGTAAGCCATTGATAGTAATCGGACACAGACTGGGTAAAGGCCAGAATGTCGCTAAAGGTATAGAGAAGGCAGGCGGGGAAGCGTATGTCATTCCTGGAGTTGCTGCTGACATGAGGATTGGAGATGTAATGAAGGAAATGAACGCGGACCTTGGAATTTGCTTCTGCGGATCAGGAGGAGCTGGTGCGATTACAGCTAACACAAAATTCGGCTACAAGGCAACACATCACCTGAGGACTGTCGAGGCAGGGTTACAGGCTGTCAAGGAAGGCAACAAGGTACTGGGTTTCGGCTTCATGGACACAGAGGAACTTGGCGAAAAAATAACCCTTAGATTCATCCAGATGCAGGGTAAATAACAGATATGGAAAATTGTCTGAAGGAATTGATAGAGGTCATTACAATCACTGGAAAAGGCACGACAAAAAAGGAAGCAGTCGAAAAAGCTTTCTCAAACCTTCAGAAAGAAGTGTTCAAGAAGGTGCCGGATCCCATCATACATATGGTTCCAAACAAGGTCTTCTTCAGGGATGTAAGGGAAACCGAGAAAGATGAAGCATTCATGTATGTATTCATGAAAAGAACAACAACAACCTTCGATGTAACAATAGATGTTGAAGTCACAATAAAATACATAGAATTATGAGGAGGAAATCATGCTAGAAATCATCTTGAAGTCTATCGTAATCGGAGCACTCGGGGGAGCGGCAATAGCTGCGGGTGCTGCAAGGATGTTCCATGCTCCTAAGCTGCAGGGTATGGGTGCGTTCAGGACACTTGGAGAAATGAATGCCTGCAATGGCGATCCGATTTCACACTTTTCATTCGGACTCGGCTTTCTGATCACATCTGCCGCTGCTGCACTAGGTACAGGAGCCCTTACTCAGGATGTACTTCACAGGGTAATTCCCAACTGGGCGGCAAGTATAGTGACCAGAGGCGGAAAGAAGGAAAACCTGCAGAATCCCGCCAACATGCTGATTGCAGGAGCTTTCATCGGAATGATAGTATTCGTTCTTCTTAACACGGTATCGTCCCTTGTGCCTGTAAGCATAGCAACAGTAGCCAGGGCAATTCTTACACCAGCTGCAAACAATATGATCAACCTTGTGATGCCTCTTCTGTTCCTGTGGGCAGCTCTTGATTCAGGAAAGACAACAGGATTGTGGTCGATATCCCTTGCAGGTGTAATGATGCTGGTATCCGGCAACAGCCTTCCTGGAATAATATTCGGAATACTAATAGGAAATACCGCTGAAGAGAAGGGCTACAAGGCCAAGTCAACAAGGACTCTTATTGCGGTGGTAATAATAATGATACTGATGATAGCATACTTCAGGGGATTCCATACAAAGTTCCTTGCGATGTTCGGAATATAACGGGGGTGACGAAATGAGAGAAAAACTTGAAACTCTTCTGATGAAAGACAACATGTTCATAATCCTGATTGCAATGGCTTCAGCAGCCATATTCGGGTCGACCTCGCTCTACCTGACAAGCGGAACAGGAATCACAAACGAAATTGCAATAGCTGAAATGCTCAAGGCAGGAATGACCTCAGGAGACTATACTGCAGCTGCTTCATTCGCTTCAGCGTTCCTTATCGCGAGAATACTTGAAGGTCCGCTTGTAGGTATACTTGACATCGGTGGATCACTTATGACGGGAGTGGGAGTAGGAGTGCCTGCACTGATTCTGTCATTCGGTTGGAGCTTTCTTGTCTACAACTTCGGTCTTGCACTTATTACCGGATTCGGTGTCGGAGCAGCCATAGGTATAGCAATTATCGCAATAAGAAAGCTTTCACCAAGCGACACTCCAATGGGTGCTGTTTCAATCATGATGGGAGCTGGAAACAAGACTGGAGAAGCTCTGGGACCACTTGTTCTCATAAGTGCCATAGGCTACAGCATCCCATGCGGATTGGGAGCGACAGTTGGAGCAGCGATATTCTACAAGTTCCACAAGCCAATAGTCGGTGGAGCTATTCTAGGCTCGATGGCTGCAGCTGTGATACTCATGGCAATGGGTATTAACCCAGTAGTGGCAAAATAAGATGAAGACGTTACTTAAGAATGGAGTACTTGTTGATAAAACAAGTACTCTGAACCATAAGACTGTATCAGTACTCATCGAGGATGGAAGAATATCTGAGGTTTCAGAAGACATAAGCGAAGCTGGTTATTCGGTCATTGACCTGAACGGAGCCTTCGTATCAGCAGGCTGGATTGACATGCACGTACACTGCTTCAATGAAGCCTGGGACGAAGGCATATCGCCAGACAGGGTGGGTGTTGAAAGCGGAGTAACAATGCTTGTAGATGCAGGCAGCAGTGGTGCTGACAATGTTGAGGAATTCTTTGAAAAGTCTGCGACACATAAGACGAAGATACGTGCCATGCTTAACATATCAAGGCTCGGGCTTACTACGCTGCATGAGCTAAGGAAAATTGAAGATATTGATGTTGAAAGAGCCATAGGAATGGCTGAGGCATATCCTGATTTCATTGTAGGCTTCAAGCTCAGGGCTAGCGCTAGCGTAATGGGTGATGACTTTGATAATCCCTTCCTGCTGGCCAGAAAGATCCAAACGAAAGTCAAAAAACCACTAATGGTCCATGTAGGGAATTTTCCACCCAGCCTGGATGATGTGCTTGGCTATCTGGAGAAGGGTGACATTGTCACCCACTGCTACAATGGAAAGCCTAACGGTATTATTTCAGACGGACTTATTAGGGAAAGCGTGCTGAAGGCACGTGAGCGAGGTGTCCTGTTTGATGTTGGCCACGGTACCTCGAGCTACAGCCATTCTGTTGCAAGAAATTCCAAAGCTCTGGGATTTTATCCTGATACGGCAGGCACCGACATATACAGGAAAAATGTGGGAGGACCGGTGTACAGCCTGGCGCATACCATGAGCAAGCTAATGAGCCTTGGGTACACTATGGATGAATGCATAGCCATGAACACAGTGAATGCCGCAAGCGCCCTAAGATTGGACAGTTACGGTAGTGTTAAGCCAGGTAAGGTGGCTGACCTAAGTGTCTTCAGAAAAATCGTGCGGGAATCAATAATCCTGGACAGTGAAGGCGAAGAGATCAATCTGAATGAGCAGATTGTTCCAGTGGCTGTGGTTATCGATGGTGAATGGAAGGAGACAATTTATGGAAATGAAGAACATATACACTGAACAGGGCCTTAAGGGTGTCATCAACGCTTCTGGTAGAATGACAAAGCTTGGAGTATCGACTATAAGTGATGAGGTTGCTGATGTCCTGGTAGATGCTGCCCAGAATTATGTCGTAATCGACGATCTTCTGGAATGGGCCGGGAAGAAGGTAGGACCTCTAGTGGGATGTGAAGATGCCTGCATCACTTCAAGCGCCTCAGCTGGAATTGCATTGTCAGTTGCATCCCTAATATGTAAGGATAATATCCAGAAAGTCGAGCACTTCTTCGATACAGTAAAAAAGGACAGCAAGAGGCAGGTTATACTTCTAAGAGGACACAACATCAATTTTGGGGCACCTTTATCGACAATGCTTGAGCTTGGTGGTGCTGAGATTGTAGAAGTAGGCTATTCGAACAAATCAACTCTTGGAGACATAAGGGATGCAGTTAGTGATAAAACCCTTGCCATAGTCTTCGTAAAAAGCCATCACTGCGTACAGAAGAATATGGTAGGTATTGAGGAAACGATAAGACTTGCCAATGAACTTGAAGTGCCGTGCATAGTTGATGCGTCAGCAGAAGAGGACCTTTCTGCATATATAAAAATGGGGGCAGACTTCGTATGCTATAGTGGAGCCAAAGCCATAAGCGGCCCTACATCAGGCTTTGTAGCCTGCAAAACAGAAGAATATGCAAAAAACATGAGACTTCAGTACAGTGGGATAGGAAGAGCCATGAAGGTCGGAAAAGAAAACATAATGGGTCTCGTCAAAGCAATAGAAATTTACCAGACCAAGCCGCATACCAGCATGGTAGGGACTGATGACCTTAAGGAATTTATGGCTGAAGTTAATGCAATTGAAGGACTCAGGTGCTCCATAATACAGGATGAGGCTGGAAGGCAGATATTCAGGGCAAAGGTTGATTTCGATGAGCCCAAGTATGGATTGAGTGCTAAGCTGGCGGCAAAAGCCCTCTCGACACGAAATCCCTCAATATTCACAAGAGACCATCAGGCGAACATCGGGTCACTTGCAATAGATCCACGCCCATTGAATTCAAAGGACGAGCTTTTTGAAATATTGAATGCGCTGAAACAGCTAAAGGGAGATAAGAAGATTGGATAGACTTGATTTTTACAAAGGAAGAATATGCCTTAACGTGCTTGGAAACAACCTAAAGAATGCAGAGGAAATAGTTGAAGCGGCAGAAGGCCATGTGGTTGTTGGTGTTTTATCCGCAAATTATCCTGATACAACTTCCGCAATCGAGAAAATGAAAAAATACCAGGAAGTAACCAAGGATAGACTTTCTGTCGGACTTGGAGCAGGAAATCCTAACCAGTGTTACATGGTGTCTGATATATCATCAGTCATAAAGCCAGCCCATATAAACCAGGTGTTCAGTGCTGTGGGCATGACGAGAGCGGCACTTGATGGGAGCAGCAACTGGATCAATTCACTGGTCTCACCAACGGGAATGCCTGGTATGGTCAATATATCGACTGGCCCGCTAAGCTCGAAGGAAGATAAGGCTATCATACCTGTGAGAACTGCGATAGCGATGATCAAGGAAATGGGTGGAAACTCCATCAAATACTTTCCAATGGGAGGGCTAAAGACCGCAGACGAGTTTAGGGTGGTCGCCAGAGAATGCGCTGGAGCAGGGTTTGCACTGGAGCCTACAGGCGGAATAGACATGGACAACTTCAGGGAGATACTCAAGATTGCCATTGAAGAAGGTGTTGAGAAGATAATTCCACATGTATACTCCTCGATAATCGACAAAACCACAGGAGATACTAAAGTGGAGGATGTCAGGAAACTTCTTTCAATCATAAAGGAACTAATTGAATAAATGATGAAATATCAAATATAAATATTGATCCGCTGTATTGTTTTCACATATTTGTGAACTAACAAATAAAGCGGATTTTTACTGTTCAAAATAAGTTTCCAAGCAAATCACTGTTGAAATCCTGTTTCCACATTTTTTATTCATTCTAAGCTCGAAGTTCCATAGTTGTGCCTGAAGTCTTGGATTTGTATAAGGCTATCAAGGGTTACCTGTCAGTAACTTGTTTGATTTACAGGTTAGAGAAAGAATAGGGTACATAGGAAAGACCCTTCCCTGAATTCCGACTGCTAAGCTGAATCAAAGAAGGTATCATAAACAATTGTCATGGCTACTTTTGTGATTAGTACGAAAATGACGGAAATGCAGCAAGATACACCTAATGTCGCTTAAAATACCGGTGCCTTATAAGAGACTTTACTAGTTGAGCATAGAGATAGAAGTCACAGGTGCAGGAACTGGTAACATTTATGGCGAAATATCGTAAATGTGAAGCGTGAATTTATGGTTGATAACCATTGAGTGAACAATCAATTCTTCAGAAGAATCTAACCTTATAGCTTACATGGCAGTGTTTGACCCACACAGGATTTGAAAAGCCCTCAAGAGTTCTGCCAAATCCAAGCTTTCCTACAGTTGAATCCGATGAAGTGCTTAACTTGACTTTGGATTCTCCAAGAAAATGAGTGAAGCATTTAGCATGTGCCTCGGATTCACGCAGACCATATTTCCTGTAAAAGCGATGACTGCCGGTGATAATGTCAGGTTCTGGATATGAGTCACTAGTTACGGTCCATTCATAGCCGCTGTAAGGCGAGTCATCTTCCTTAACTTTTCCAGTCCATAAGCCGCTTGATTCAGTACCTGGAGAGATATATCTCACATATTGCGCATCTACGCCTGCAATCCTGAACATAAGGAACGCCAGGTGACTATCCAGTTGATGAGGCTGTATGTACCAATACCATGTAGGTAACGTCCGGGATGTTCCAGTTAAAGTGTCAATTGACTCTGGAGGTCCTTCAAGTTCAATCCAGACATGAGACATCCTGACAGAACCTATATTGAAAAAACGTTGAAGCACCATCTTTCTGCAATCCTGCACCATTATGAGCAGAAGAGCCTTGCCGTTCTCGTGGATCTTAATATTCCATTTTTGCGGAACATTTTTTCTCGCGATATCCGGATCAACATAATAACATGAAAACATCTCCCTGACGTCGTAAATATCCATGGAAATTGGAATTGAAATCCTGGCTGCCACATTGCTCGCCTCCTTTAACAGACAAATGGAGTGGCATTAAAATTCTTTAGGATTTAGGTATGCAAATTTAAAACTTTGCTTAACATGAGGTTATCTCGGTCAGAATAACCATATCCTCTATCTTCTTGAATGATAGCTTAGAAAAATCAACTGCGGGTATCAGTTTCTTGAACAAATGGAGAATATGACACTTAAGCAATATTGGAAATTCTCATAAAATACATTTTCCAGTAATCAAGTAAGGTAGAGTCATTTGTAATTTTGAACTGGTTAGCAGCACATTTCATGTAAAAATGTATTTTTATAGAAGAATTGGTCCTTGTGGTCAAGAGAATACAAAAGTAGAACTGATAACTGGTTATGAAGCATAACATTGAATGGAGAAAGTGTGTGCAAGATAACTGTAAAAACATGATATAATTGGAATATAAGTGGCCAATCGACAAGAATTGGCAGAGGGAGATTATCAGATGGCAGGTGCGTATATTGATCCTCCAAAGAAGATTCCATTCTACATAAGGATCGGGATGTATGTCACGAAGAAAGTGACCGGTATGGACCTCCTGGTTCCAAAGCTGCTTGCATGGTATCCAAGGTCAGCAATTGGCTCAGCAGCGCTTGAAGGGCTTATGGCAAAGCCTGAGGGTGACATTTCGGAGAGGCTGCTTAAGCTTATAAGGATCCAGGTATCGCTTATAGTAACATGCCCGTTCTGCATTGATATGAACTCATTTGAAAGTGACAGGCACGGGATAACAGATGATGAGATAAGGAGCCTTCAGGTAATGGAAGATTCACATACCTTCACAGATCTCGAGAAGCTTGCTTTAAAATATGCGAGGCTCATATCAGCTACACCTGTGAAACTCGATGATGAATTCATGGACATGATGAAGGCTGCGTTCAACGAGCGTGAGATACTGATGATCGCGTCTACTGCTGCGCAGGTGAACTATTGGGCAAGGCTCATCAAATCACTCGGAGTGCCTCCTGCAGGATTCACTGACAGTTGCAGCATTGACTGAATTGACCTGACTTGGTGTAACGTTTATAACAAATGACAGGTGGTGGTTGGTATGGCTAAGGATGAAACAAAGAAGAAAGCGTTGTCCCTGCTTGCAGCGGTGCTGGTTTTAGCTGCAATAATAATCCTTACCATAAACCTTTTACCGCTTCTTAAGACCATATCAGACAACATCAGTGATGATGAGATGCTTGCCAAGGAAATAAGGGAATATGGTTTCAAGGGAGTCGTCATTATGTCCGGACTCCAGGTACTGCAGATAATAACCATCGTGTTCCCGTCAGCAGCAGTCCAGATACTGGCAGGACTCACATATGGTATATTGAGCGGACTTGTCATATCCCTGGCAGGATACATAGTTGCTGATACACTGATATTCATATTGGTAAGGAGACTCGGAGCAACCTTTGATTTCCACATTGCAAAGCCAAAGTGGAGAGTGAAGCTTGATGAGAGCATTCTGAAGAATGCAGACAGCTACGGCTGGATAGCATTCATGATGTACCTTATACCAGGCATTCCTAACGGAATTCTGCCGTATATCTTTGCAAGGTCTGACATACCGTTGCACAGGTTCCTATTGCTGAACGTCATAGCCCTCTCACCTTCAATACTCATGTGCAGCATAGTAGGGGAGAGGATAGCCAAGGGAGATTACACCACAGCTGTAGCAGTGACATTGATTCAGGTTATGCTTGCAGTACTTGGGTATGTATACAGGGACAAGATAATGGGGTATATCAAGTGGCACAGCATAGGCAACTAAAAAAAGCTTAGCAGCAGGTTAAGAAGTTCTACAAAGGACATAGATACTGAATCCAATTTTTGTTTTTGGGTTATAACGTTGCATAGCAGCTGAAATAGGAATAGTTAGATAAGGAATGCATGTCTGAGTAGGACTAAGCAATTTTTACAGGGAGCTTTATATGAAATATACGCTGATACTTGGTGGGGCAGGGTTCATAGGTTCAAACCTCATACATGAATATGTCAAATTGAACAGAGGAGTCATCTCATTCAACAGAGAACAACCGGACAACGGTAATCTTGATGGAATAAGGGACAAGGTAGTGTCAATAACAGGTGACTTAGGCGATTCGGAATTGCTAAGAAGGATATTCAGGGAATACGAGATTGAAGAGGTCGTGCACCTGGTTTCAAGTCTGCTGCCTGCAAGTCCGTTTTATGATTACCTTAAAGAGTATGATGAAGTAACCATACCTACTATGAGGCTTATGAAGATAATGCAGGAAAATAGTGTCAGGAAGCTAATATTCCTTTCTTCAGGAGGTACGGTTTATGGCAGCTACAAGGAGAGCGGATACTACAATGAGGAAGACCCGCTTCGACCGATCAACTATTACGGCTTAAGCAAATGCAACCTGGAGGAGTACATAAGGTTTGAAGGAAGGAAAGGGAAGATAGACTATCTGATCCTGAGGGCTTCGAACCCATTCGGCAGGTTCCAGAATTTGTACGGAAAACAGGGACTGGTAGCAGTTATCCTTGGTAAATATCTGAGCAACCAGGAGGTTGAAATCTGGGGTGACGGAACTGTTGCAAGGGACTATATCCCGATAGGGTACCTATGCCGGAGCATAATAAGTCTAAGCAGCATGAATGCGTGGAATGAGACCTTCAACATAGGCTCAGGAGTTGGAGTGTCAGTGAATGAAATCATAAAGACAATTGAAGACGCACTGGACATAAGGCTTAAGGTCAGGTACAAGGAAGCCAGAAGCATCGATTCTGACAGGGTGGTGCTCAATATCGACAAGCTGAAATCATTTATTGATGTAGAGAAGATAGACCTCGGCAAATCGATCCTTGATTTCTACAAATATATTCGGGAGTGTGAAAATGATAAACGATAGACTGGCGATAGCCATACCGACCTACAACAGGCATCTGATACTCAAGGAAAATCTGGAGCTCATGTTGCCGGAAATAATGGAGCATGGAATAAAAGTCTATATTTCGGATGACAGCAGTAACAACCTGACAGGAGAGATGGCTTCAGAGCTTAAAGAGAGATATCCAAACATCGAATACATCAGGAACGATCCAAGGCTCGGACATGACAGGAACTGTCTCAGCACTTTAGGGAAGCCCGACCAGGAATATGTCTGGTATCTGGGGGATTCACAGATAATATGTCCTGGTGGCATAAAAAGGGTACTTGAAGTCATTGAAAGCAAAGCCTGCGACTTCATAGTAGTAAATTCGCTCCACAGAGGTATCGGAATCACATCTAAAGAATACACTGATGCCAACGAATTCTTTGTTGACCTTGCATGGCATACTACACTTACAGGAGCAACGATCTACAGGAAAGATAACCTGTTCAGGGTCTCCTATGACAGGTATCTCGGTTCAAACTTCATGCAGTTAGGCATACTTCTGCAGGAGCTTCTTGACAGCAGGAATGGGATTTGCTGGCTCAATGAGAACCTGATATACGGCAATGAGAAGAAGGGTGGAAGCTACTGGAACAAGCAGGTTTTCAAGGTATTTGCAGAAGACTGGGTTGATTTCATAAGCTCCCTTCCAGATGGATATTCCCGTGAAAACAAGGTAAGGGTAATGAAAAGTCATTCCGACAACACAGGCCTGTTCAATGAGAGAAGCTATATGGCATACAGGATAAGCGGTAAGCTGGACATGAAGGCATATCTCAAGTACTACAGCAAACTTAAGTATGCTACTTCCTTCGATATATTCAATGTCCTTCTGTTGGCATTGACACCAAGGCTGCTGGTTAAAAGACGTTTTGAAAAGATGTATGGGAAATTCAATAACTAAGGCATGCTGCGATATGGGAGGTAAACATGAAGATCGGACTCGTTCAACTGATGGTTACAGATGACAAAGAGAAGAACCTGAGAAAGGCTGAGAAGTTCGTAAGGATAGCAGCAGAGGATGGAGCAGACATGGTAGTGCTGCCCGAAATATTCAACTGCCCTTACGACAACGCATACTTCAGGGATTTCGCTGAAGAGAAGTTCGGAGAAACCTGGCAGAGGCTGTCCAGGATGGCAAGTGATAATAAGGTATACCTTGTAGGTGGCTCCATACCTGTACTCAATTGCGGGAAGCTCTTCAACACAGGGTATGTGTTCAACCGCCAGGGAGATGAGATTCATGAGCACAGCAAAGTCCACCTGTTCGATGTCAACATCGAGGGTGGAGTAAGGTTCATGGAGTCAGAAACCTTCTCTCCCGGAACCACATTCGGAGTATTCGATACTGAGTTTGGAAAAATAGGAATGGGAATATGCTTTGACATAAGGTTTTCTGAAGAGTGGCTGAAGATGGAAGAAATGGGTGCTATCATGTGCGTAGTCCCTGCGGCATTCAACATGACAACAGGTCCGGCCCATTGGGAGCTGACCTTCAGGGGCAGGGCACTGGACAATGAGATGTTCATGGTAGGTGTCGGACCGGCAAGGAACATGGATATGAGCTATCATGCCTACGGGCATTCGATAATAACATCTCCATGGGGAGAGGTTGTTGACCAGCTAGGCTTTGACGAGGAAGTGAAGGTGGTAGATATAGACCTGTCACTTGTCAAGAAGATAAGGGACCAGCTGCCGATAGTAAACAAGAGAAGAGAAAACGAGGGATAAAAATACACAAATCACAAAAATAAAAGTTAAAGAACCAGGCCAGACCGAAATGAACACGATTCATTTCAGTCTGGCGTTTTCATATGATCATATGATGGAGATGGGACTGATGAATAAGTGAAACAATTATCGAATTGTTCAAAATGATAATATATAAGGTTAATTTTATGATGATATGATTTTAGCAGAGGATAAAATGACTGATAAAATATGTACAAGTTAATGGGCAGAAGTAAGAATATGATTTGGAAAGAGGGATTGAAATGGAAGGGAAGATAAGGATATCCATTCTTGCAGCTATCTTATTTGCAATACTCTTCTTATCAGCCTGCAGCTCAACAGGCAGCAATTCCAGGAAAATGGGCAATACAAATTCAAACATATCCAACGGCGGAATGTCAGTGATGCATGACGGCTGGCTCTATTTCATGAACTACAGTGACAAGAATGCCTTGTACAAGGTAAAGCCTGACGGAACCGGAGAAGCCAAGGTCAGTGACGATATGGCTTACTACCTTAACTCATATGGAGACTGGATATACTACTGCAATGGAAGCGACGGCAACAAAATTTACAAAATGAAGCCTGACGGTACGGAAAAGACTCTCGTCATCGATAATATAGCTCAGAACATAATTGTTGCAGAAGACTGGATATACTACATCAATTATACAGATGAAAAAAATACTGAAGAATTCCGGAGGATCTTCAAGGTCAAGACAGACGGAACCGACAGACAAAAGGTGAACAGCGAGGATTCGATGGCATTCAATATGGATAGCGATTGGATCTACTTCAACAACAATAGCGACCAGAAGCTCTACAAGCTAAAGACTGACGGTTCAGGACAATTGAAGGTTAGTGAAGCTATGACACTATCCTTCAGCATCTTTGGTGACCATATCTACTATGTGGATTCAAGTGACGGAAACAACAAGCTCTGGAGAATGAAGCTGGATGGAACCGGAGGCGAAATGCTGACAGAAGAGAAGGTATCTGCATTCAATGCAAGCGGAGAATGGATATACTATGGAAATACACAGTTTGATACTGTGGGGCTTGAACTGAAGAAGATGAAGCTGGATGGAAAAGAGGCAACTGTAATTAATGATGATGACCCTATGTCCATAAATGTAAATGATGATATGCTTGTTTACCTCGGTTTCGATTTCACTAGCTTCGGCATAAAGCAGACTATAATGAAATCAGATGGGAGTGGCAAAAAGGACTATGTTTTCGTGCAGACCCCACAGGCGCAGGATTTTGAGAGACACCAGATGAACGAGAAGGCTCAGGGTGGTCCGATAACAGTAATTGTGACCTCAGCATACTCGACCAATATCTTGAAGAATGATGAACCTGGGTTTGAAGCAACCGTTTTTGACAATGTAACTGATGGTGCCTATCTTTTTGTAAACATGGAAGTATGGAATGAATCCAGCGAGGACATTGACCTATACCGCAGGACAGGGATTATCCCTGAGATTGACGCTATGGGTTTGGCTGTGTACTGGAGCACACTCGGAGAAATCACAGACGAGCAGTTGAATGATAATATAAACTTCCATCTCAAACTGGCTGAGTTTGGGGAACATATCATAGTAAAGGCTAATGATATTATGCGAGTGCAGGCATACTGCGAGCTATCTGAACCTGATTATCCGGTATATCTAGGCCTATTTGACGGCGAGACTGCAGATCCATTGGCTGTTGTCGAAGTTTTGCCAGGTGCAGAGCACTATGTGACAAGCTGGTCCCAGTCCTACGAAATAATTATGGATAGGTTTCCGGGATATGATATTACGCAACTCGGTGGTGTAGGTTACAAGATGGCGGACGACACAGAGGAGACCATATACTATGGATTCGAACTGAAGAAGTCAGGAGAAACAAAAGTTGAGCATTACCTCGTAAAGCGAGATACAGGAGTAATCTATATCGGGGCATTCGATGATAAGATGCCGGATTATCCAGCTGTGCCAATCAAGCCTTTAGATTAATCACTGGTAGTTCTTCATAGTTGAAGCTGTGAATTGATTTTTCCTGCCAAGATTTTGATGAATTCAAAGATTTAATACAATCAATGATTTGGTTGTGAATTTTGACCACTTCGAGGAGGATATGTCATGGGACACGGTATTGTGAAAGAGATGAAAGTAAGCAAGACAATCCTTATAAATGCTCCTTTTGCGGGCTTCCTAGCAAGATACAGATGGAACGGGCTAGATATTTCAGATTGGCTGCCTTTTGCGAACAAAGCAAAAAGAACCAGCGGGAACGGAGAGATTGGGACGAAATATGAGGTCAAATACCTATTGTCTGATTACCAGGTGGTCATATCAGCATCATTAAAGGCTGCAGAAAGAACCAAAGAAAGGCTTTATAGTGAGTATGACTTCAGCTTCAACAGCAGTTCACAGTCATCGGAGAAAAAAGGAAGCCTCGAAGTGGTGTTCAGGGCAACCGAAGAAGGTATGACAGAGGTTAATGTCATCATAAGGTATAACGATGAAGGCAAAATAATAAAAGAGCTTCTTATGAATGAGGTAACGTATTCCATAAAGAACCTTAAGATAATAAGCGAAGCTAAAACATACACACTTCGGGGAACTACATTGAATTAGGATTGGGGACATCACTAAAATTTAGATTTACCGTAATTACTATTCCAAATAGTAAAATTGAAATTAGGGGTGTATAGATAGCAGGAACTAATTATGGGATAATTGAGAGGGGAGGCTGACCTTTAGGATTAATCTAAGTCAGCACGAATGAAGTTCAGTCAACCTTTTGAGGAAATACTGCAGTGACTAAATGAGATTTACATATCGGTAGTCTCATTTATAATCATTCCATGAGTGAGAAAAGGACTGGATTCTTCTTAAAAATAGAATTATTTTACAGAGGTGCTGTTTATGGACAAGACCTGGGAGAGCGACAGATGTTCTCCACTGCAGCTGAAGAAGATAAGGAATCTTGCAGAAAAGCTTGATGGGTATGAGCTTAGCGTCAAAGTAGAAGACATGACTAAAGGGATGGCACATTCAGTGATAGAAGACCTTCTTAGTAGCAATCTGCAAAGGCTTATCAAGACAGGTGTACTTAAGGTAAAGGGGACAACTCCTACTGAGTCAGTTTTGGAAAATATAACTCCCACTCCTGCACGTAAGCTTAGATACAAGGTTACAGAAGGAGGCCATCTCTGGAACTATACTGACTTCAGGTTGGAGGCAGGAGGCACTCTTGTGGACTTTGCTACAGATGATAGACTAATACTTTTCCAGGTGATAGAGGTTGACCGTGAGATTGATCCTGAGCTGATCAGGAAGTTCGGATTGAAGGCCGAGCTTGATAAATGATAATTAATAATGGCTATAAGAATTGGATCCATGAATGGTAGTGTATTTTAATTTGTGTTTATACATGACTTAAGATACTAACAAGAGTGGGAATAGGAACAGGACAGGAGAGCTGAGACAAGCTCAGGCA
>NZ_JAGGKC010000038.1 GCF_017873395.1 Youngiibacter multivorans
ACTCGAGACGTCTTCCTCCAACCAATATGGAGGTGACTCAAAAAAATTTACTCTGGTCTTATTACCTATTTCTGTTTAATTTTCAAAGAGCTTGTCGCTTCAGGCGACTTGTATATAATAGCACGGGGCGTGAAGAAGTGTCAACAAAGAATTTGAAAAACTTTTAAAAACCTTATAAAAAAACCATCAAAAACATGCAGTAAGACTTGTTAACTCTCCATATGCATTGAGTAACAATAGAGAATGAAGGTTATCGCATTTAACTCAAAAGGCCGCTTTCGCGGCCTTTTGGTTATTTTAGCATCAGATAAACACCTACCGCACCAGCGATAGCTGCAAAAACATAGAAGAAAATCTCAGTACCTTTGACTCCAAGAGCCTTCTCAAAAAGCTGTATCTTCTTCATGCTCCATATTGATTCCGGCTTCTTAAGTGTCAGCATCACGACTGCCGCCGCGTAGACTATGAGCAGTATTCCTATAAGGGCTTGTGTGTTCAATGTAAAAACCTCCTCTTTCTAATTATTCATACAAGTCCGTGTTGTATCTTCTTCCTTAGCAGAATGAATACTGCGCAGGTGATCGCAAGTATTATTCCGCTATAGGATGCAATCATTGGCCACGTCGCCTCATTCAGTACAATCTTGTTCATAGCCTTGAATGCCCAGTAGAACGGCGACCAGTAAAGCAGAAACTGAAGGCTTTCCTTTAATAGGATGGCCCCGAACACTGATGCCAGGATAGGGACAAACAGTATCTTCATCCCTGCTATGGCACCTATGACATTGTCATTGTTTGCTCCGATAACGAAGCCGACTATGACGCTTATGAACGCGATCGATACGGTAACTGCCATGACCATAGGGTAGTCGATGCCTTCATAACCCATAAGTGCGATGACTCCGACAACCTGTGCGAGTGGAAACAGAAAGCCTAGGGCAGCCTTGCCTGCAGCAAGCTCGACCTTCCCTATCGGACTTACGTTAAGCGCTGTTATGGTCTTTTCCTGTTTCTCCTGGACAAGCCCAATAAGTATCACCATTCCGCCAAACACCGATACGAATATCGCCAGCAGGCTTCCTCCATACTGGCTTAGAGGAGACAGCTTCCATCCGATATCTGTCACAGAAACACCAATCGCTTTAGGAGTATCAAGGTTACTGATATGGTTGATTATTCCCTCAAGAAGCTCTGCACTTCTCTCCATCTCGTCACCCTGGCTTATTATGGTGTACCTGTCTCCTTCCATTGTCAGTCCGAACACATCATCTGAATCTCCAATCCTTCTTATAGCTTCGTCCTTTGAGCCATATCGGGTCACTTCAGCGTATTCGCTTAGAATTGCTGAAGTCTCTTCGCTCACTGTTCCGTCAACGGCAATGTTTATGGTTGTAGCGGAAACCGAGGCGGAAATGGCCTTAAGTATCAGTGCAAGGATAAAAGGGGCGATGAGTATGTATACTATCATGCTGTCCCTCAGCCCTGTCTTAAGCTCCTTCATAAATAGAACAAGTACCCTTCTCATCAGAATGCACCTCCAACCACAGTCAGCGTCTTCTTGAACCTGTACAGCGCGGCACCGAAAATCAGGATGCCTGCAGCAGCGGATCCAGCAGCAACCATGAACACAAAGGAGCTGTCAGGCTCGGCAAGGAACACTTCCTTGAATGCGAAAAGCATCGGATATGAGGGTAGAAGCTTCACGGCCATCGGTGAAAATGCAGGCATATAGTATGAGACTGTCGCAGTTGCGAGCAGGAACACCACAATGAATATGCTTCCCATCGAATTGATAATATTATCGTAGAAGCTTGCAATCAGAAGCCCAATGGCGGTCCCGAATATGTTTGTGCCTATAAGCAGCAGGAGAAGGTATGGATAGTTCGCGTCCTTTCCTGCCACAAGAATTGTCGTCAGCAGGCCTGTCACGATTCCGGTCATCATCATGACTCCCATCTTCGAGATAAGATAATCCCTTATCCTCACTGGAGTGACAGTAAGTGCACGGATCGTTCCTTCATCCTTGTCTATGAAGATGTAGGCAGCGACAACGAACAGGCCTACGAATCCGGAATTAAACAGCAGGAATACCGGAAGTATCCCTACCCTGTCGCTGAGCTTTGTGCTTCTGGTGTCCAGCACTTGAATTTCAGCCTTTGATTCGAACCCAGGCATCTTCTCAAGATAATCTGAGAGAATCGACGCCTTTACCATGTTCCTTACCCTGTCTCCCTCATATCCCTGCAGTACAACTTCATAGTTTATCTTGCTTCCGTCAAAGGTTACAGATACCCCTGAGGATTCCCTGTCGGCAGAAAGGCTGTTTACAAGGGCATCCCTTGAGTCAACGAAAACTATGCTCTCGCCTCCCTCTTCGAGCCTTTCCTTAACGGCAGATGCCATCGGGGACTCTTCCACATGCACATATGCCCTGACCGTCGGAACATACTCTTCCGGCACAACGAACAATGCCACCGCTACAAATATAAGCGCCATTACAATCTCGATATAGATATAGAAGGTCCTGAAAGATACCTTCAGGTCTCTTAGGAACGTATACCAGAGTTTCATCAGACCAACCCCCTGCCGGTGACCTTGATGAAAATCTCCTCCAATGTTGCCTCCTTTGTGTGCATTGTGAGAATCTCACCTTTGTCTATTATGCTCCTTAACCTCTGTCTGTCGTTATCCTCGATAATCGAAAGTGTCTCCTTGATTGACCTGTCATCTTCCCTGTACTCGATGTCTATCATCTTTTCACCATATTTCAGTTTCAGGTTCTTAGGGGAATCAATGAGCCTGAGCTTTCCGTCGACAATGAAGCCCACCCTGTGACATAGCTCATCAGCTATGAACATGTTGTGGGTGGTAAGGAATATGGTGGTGCCCTCCTTGTTCTTTTCCTTTATGATGTCCTTTATCTGGTTTCCTATGGCGGGGTCAAGCCCTGTCGTAGGTTCGTCCAGAAACCAAATCTCCGGCTTGTTCAGCATGCTCCTCGCGAAGGTCAGCCTGTGCTTCATGCCCTTGGAGAACGTTGACGCCCTCTTCTTCGAGACGTGGTCAAGGCCTACGAGCTTCAGAAGCTCCATCGGGTCCATTGTATCAGTATCAAAAAGCTTCCTGTAGAACTCGAGGTTCTCAAGCGCAGTGAGCTTTCCATATACGTTTGACTGCTCAAAGGAAACGCCTATGCTGTTGAACATTTCACTGGAAATCTTCCTCAGGTCATGTCCTGCAACGCTTCCTTCGCCACCCTGGATTGGAAGAAGACCTGTAAGTATTCCCTGTGTGGTGGACTTTCCCGCACCTGAAGGCCCTAGAAATCCGAACACCTCACCCTTCTCAACCTCAAAGCTGACATCATCTACCGCTTTGTGGTCGCTCTTGTCATATACATAGGTAAGATTAGAGACTTTGATCAATTCCCTTCACCCCTTTCTGCAAAGCCATATCGTATGAAGCCAATAAGCTTGTCCACCTCCTTCAGAATATCGATGGAATAGCCTTCATCGCCATGTTCACTTATGTAATAATCCATTACAGTCGAATTCAAGGAAGTCAGAAGGAAAGCGGCAAGATTAATGTCCAGGTCTTCCCTGACCTCACCCTTTGATTGGGCTTCCTTAAGCAATTTCTTGAAAATCTCGTCGGACCTTGACCTGTTGTCATTCAGAAGCTCCTTGTATATTTCAGATGACTGGTCTCTCATCAGGCGATTTCCGATTTCGAGAAATTCAGGATTGTTTATTCCGAACTCAATCCCTGACCTGAAAAGTTCCCTGATGAGGGTGAACAGGTCCAGGTTCTGTGGATTCTGGAGGAGCGGTCCCATGTACTCAAGCTTCTTTTCTGCAATTATCGAAATAATATGCATGTACAGGTCCTTCTTGTTTTCAAAATACTGGTAAAAGCTTCCCTTAGGTATGTCTGATACGCTTACTATCCTGTTTATGCTCGAGCTCTGGTAGCTGTGCTTCCTGAATTCTTCAAGCGCTGCAGATTCTATCTTCCACCTCTTTTCGTCAGGCAAATTGAAGAAAGTGCTTTTTGGCATCCTATCATCTCCAACGAGTTTACAATTATGACCACCTGGTCATATGACTCCTTGGTCATATTCTACCACTTTTCACGATATTTGTAAACGAGTGCAAACAAACCGGGATGCTGTGCACCCCGGTTTGTTTAAAAATACTTCTGATTATTTCTTTGGAATTAACTTAGTGATTTATGTAGCCTACCTGAATATAAGGAAACCCGCAACTCCTGCAATTATTACCAGCCTTATCGGATCCATCTTGAACCTGAAGTTGGCTATGAATGCGGCTGCAAATATCAGTATGCTCTGGATGTTCACGAAGACATCATCCATAAGAAGTACTGCTGCAGCTGCGATAAGTCCGACAGCTCCGAGCCTGATTACCTTAAGCGTACCCTGGACATAAATGCCGTCCTTGTACTTCATGAAGAGCCTTGAGACTATGTAAATTATGATAACTGAGGGCATAACCACGCCAAGGGTTGCGCAGGTTGACCCTATTATCCCCGCCGTCTTGTAGCCAACATAAGTAGCTGAATTTATTGCAATTGGACCCGGTGTCGCCTGGCTTATTCCAACAATATTGATGAAGGACTCCGCTGTCAACCAGCCGTGCTTGACAACCACCTCGTTCTGAATGAGAGGAAGCATGGCGTAGCCGCCGCCGAAGCTGAATAACCCGATTTTGAAGAAGGTTATGAAAAGGTCAAGTAAAACCGGCATCTATTTCATCCTCCTTCTAATGTAAGTAGTTATTATTCCGAAGAGGATTAATCCGATTATGACATATATGGGAGTAACTCCCAGGAATCCTACGAGAATTACAGCAGAGAGAGGAATGTAGAAGTTCTTCCTGTCCATCTTGGCTGTCTTCGCCATCTTGATTACAGGTGCTGCTATAAGGGCGACCACTGCAGGCCTGATTCCCATGAATACCCTGGCAACTATGGGATGTTTCTCAATCCCTATGAATACAGATGCAACAAGGATGATAATAAGGAATGATGGAAGGGTCGCTCCAAGCACTGTTGCAGCCATTCCCTTAATGCCCTTTATCTTGTTCCCGACAAATACGCTGATGTTTACAGCTATCGGTCCAGGGGCAGACTGGGAGATTGCCACCATGTCGAGGAAATCCTCCTCACCGATCCATTTCTTGTTTTCAACCACTTCCTTCTGTATGAGCGGCAGCATGGCATAGCCTCCTCCGATGGTAAAGGCACCTATCTTGAAGAAGGATATGAACATTTCGAGTAACAGCTTCAATATAATGACATCCTTTCGTTTCTTAATTACAGGAGCTGCGTATTGTAGAGCTTGAAGTATTCGCCCTTCATGGCCAGGAGCTCCTCGTGTGTTCCGTCTTCAGTTATTCCCTCGTTTGTTAAGACTATTATCCTCTCAGAGCTTCTGATGGTTGCCAGCCTGTGAGCTATGATAAATGTTGTCCTGTCTCTGGCCAGCTCCTCTATGGACTTCTGTATCACAGCCTCACTCTGGTTGTCCAATGATGATGTGGCTTCATCGAGTATGAGTATCGGCGGATTCTTAAGGAACATCCTTGCGATTGACAACCTCTGCTTCTGCCCACCTGAAAGCTTCACGCCTCTTTCCCCTATATATGTCATGAATCCGTCAGGGGTATCCATAATGAAGTCATATGCGTTGGCCCTTTTTGCGGCGACAACTACATCTTCATAGGTTGCATCAAGCTTTCCATATGAGATGTTATCGTATATGGTTCCGCTGAAGAGGAACACATCCTGCTGAACCATGCCAATGTTTGCCCTCAGGGATTCGATTGTGACATTCTTTATGTCCTTTCCATCAATCATAATTGAGCCTGAATCAGTCTCATAGAATCTCGGTATCAGGCTGCACAGGGTTGTCTTGCCGACTCCCGACGGACCTACCAGAGCTATGGTCTGTCCCACAGGCACATCAAGGTTTATTCCTGACAGTACCTCTTCCTTGTTGTTGTAAGAGAAGCCTACGTTCCTGAACTCAACATGACCCTTAACATCCTTAAGCTCCACAGCATCCTCACTGTCGATGATCTCAGGCTTAACCGCCATGACCTCGACAAACCTCCTGAAGCCTGCCATTCCCTTCTGGAACTGCTCAATGAAATTCGAGAGCCTTCTTACAGGCTGAAGCATCAGGCTCATGTATATTACAAAGGCTACCATGTCACCAAGGTCTATCCTTCCGAGATATACGAAATAGCCTCCGAATACCAGCGCTGCCAGGTTCAGGATATTTGAGAAGAAGTGTATGCCGCCGCTGAATATTCCAAGCTGCCTTACACTTTCTGTCCTCAGTCCCATGAAGTTGTCGTTTCCCTTGTCGAACTTCTCTTCCTCGAACCATTCATTGGTGAAGGACTTCACCACCCTGATTCCAGAAATGCTGTCCTCAAGACCTGCGTTGATCTCAGACAGGCTTACCCTTATCTTCCTGAAGTTGTTCCTCATCCTGGAATTATAGATAATAGCAAATCCCATGAGGAACGGCACTATGGAGAATATGATAAGTGTAAGCGGAAGGTCCACCCTTGCAAGAAGGACAAAGGACCCTACTATCATGAGAAAACTAATGAACAGGTCCTCGGGTCCGTGATGAGCCAGCTCAGCTATCTCATTCAGGTCGTTCACCAGTCTTGACATAATGTGTCCAGTCTTTGTGTCATCATAGTATCTGAATGAAAGCTTCTGAAGATGTGAGAACATGTCCTTCCTCATGGCATACTCCATCTTAACCCCAAGGAGATGCCCATAGAAGCCAACTATGTAGTCCATGAAGAACCTTATGACATAAAGAACAAGCATTGCTATCCCAAGCTTCATGATCATGTCTATATCCCTGCCCGGGATAAGCTCGTTTATGAATTTCTTGGTTATCTGCGGGAATATAAGGTCTGACGCGGCCACAAGTGTGGCAGCTGCCATATCCAGCAGGAACAGCCATTTGTGCGGCTTGTAGTATTCAATGAATTTTTCGACCATAATTTCACCTCACACACAATAGTATAATACAATATATCTTTATTGCAAAAAAATAAAGTCCAATCAACAAGACTTCCATTATCAGCCAACCAAAAGGATAGTATAATTAGAGGAAGATAACAAAATTTTCAAACAGCTTGATGGAGGTGGTTGAAATACTAGTATTGGCACACAGGGGTTATTCCCACATATATCCGGAAAATACCATGCTGGCATTCAGAAAGGCGCTTGAAGCCGGAGCGGACGGCATCGAGACCGATGTTCAGGTTACAAAGGACGGGGTTCTTGTACTGATACATGATGAGGATGTATCAAGGGTCTCTGACGGAACAGGAAGGATCAAGGATCTGACCTATGAAGAGCTCCAGAAATTCGACTTTGGGATAAAAAAAGGACTTCAGTTTAAGGGCGAGAGGATCCCTACACTTCAGGAGCTCCTTGACCTTGTAAAGGATAAGGATATCCTCCTTAACATCGAGATCAAATACGGTTCCTTCCTTTATGAGGGCATCGAGGATAAGACCTACCGAATGGTTAAGAAAAACGGAATGATGGACAAGGTTCTATTCTCAAGCTTCAACCACTACAGCTGCCACGACCTGAAGGAGATTGACAGGGATTGCAGGACAGGAATCCTTTATACTGATGGAATCTACAAGCCGTACAAATATGCGGAGGAACTTACCGCCGATGCCATCCATCCCTACAGGCTCCTTGTGAACAAACAGATCGTAGATGCCTGCCACAGGATGAACATAAAGGTAAATGTCTGGACCGTGGATGACTTCAAGGAAGCGAAGATGCTTATGGATATGGGTGTCGACTGCATAATGACTAACAAGCCGAAAGAAATGATGGAATTTTTAGGAGTTGGTAAACATGGAGAGAAAGCTTGATTACAGAAAGACACTGCTGCTGGGCTTCGGATTCTTCGCAATCAGCATAACTTGGAGCGTATACAACGCATTCATGCCGGTGCTTCTCGGTAATTTCCTTGAAAGCTCAGCGCTGATTGGCTTCATTATGACCATAGACAACTACTTTGCTTTGTTCATTCAGCCTGCTGTCGGCTTCTACAGCGACGGGATCAACACCAGGTTCGGCAGAAGGATGCCATTCATCATGATAGGCATGCCCCTTGCCGCGGTATTCATGGCACTCATACCAAATCATTTCAACCTGACTTCCCTGGTATTCTTCCTGGTCTTCATGAACCTTTCAATGAGCCTCTACAGGTCACCTGTAATTGCTCTCATGCCTGACATAACTTACATGGAACACAGGTCCAAGGCAAACAGCATTATAAACTTCATGGGCGGAATTGGTTCGCTTATTGCATACGTAATAGGTTCAAGGCTCTTCAAGTACGGAGAAGGATACCCCTTCTATCTTTCAGCAGTACTCATAGTAATCGCCTTTACGGTACTCTTCATGAACATAAAGGAAAGAAGGGACGTCATTGGCTACGAGAAGGCTGAGGAGAAGAGGGATTTCGTTACAGGAGTTAAGACTGCACTTAAAGACAGGAACACCACTTTCCTACTTTTCGCAATCTGCAGCTGGTTCATAGGCTTCAACGGTGTTGAGACCTTCTTCACCAGATATGGCTCGCTGTATCTCGGAGTTGACCCTTCCGTCTCAGCCTTCACCCTCTCATTCATATCCCTTAGCTTCCTCATGTTCGCCATTCCTGCCGGACTTATCGGCACAAAGATTGGCAAGAGGAACACCATAAGGATAGGAGTAGCCGGTGTAATAGCCTTGATGGTTGCAATCTATTTCGTAAAGCCAGGCAATCCTAACGCTATAACAATAATAAGAGGATTATTCCTACTTGTTGGATTCTCATGGGCCTGTATCAACATCAACTCATACCCGCTGGTTGCTGACATGTCCCCTCTGGGCCTCCTCGGCACCTACACAGGCGTATACTACCTGTTTTCATCCATAGCGAACATAGTATCCCCGCCGCTTCTTGGATTCATCGTCGACACCTTCGGCTTCAGTATAATGTTCCTCTATGGAGCCTTCTTCTTCATACTGGCCTTCGTCTTCATGACGATGGTAAAGGACAAGCGGGCAGAGCTTAATGGCAGGGAGTAAATGTCCTTAGCCATCTCATGACCTGAATGAAAACATCAGACTATTATTGTAGAACAAGAACCTGAACCGGCCCATGTTGAACTGCCGGTTCAGGTTCTTCACATTAAATACAAAAAAAGAAATTGGGATGTGGTTCATTGATTAATTCCCTATTTGGATATCGCTGATGATACTTCTATTGTAAGTTTTTAAATTTTGTTCCCTTAGCTTAATTGTCCGTCATTACAGTGAAGACTGTCACCAGGGATTAGCCTGACTCTTAAAGCCAGCATGATATTTTGATAAATATTGTCTCATATAAACTCTGCTGTTGAAGTACTCAATAAAGTTGAAAATTTGTCATTAAAGATTTTAAATATTACTAATAGGAATATATGAATCACCCTTTAAGTCTGTCAAATACCCCAATATCATATGGGAGATGATTAAATGGAACGATTTTACTCTAAACCAATAGGTGTAATATGGTCTGGTGTTGCAGGAGCCGTTGCATTCACTTTCAGTGCACTGGTAGTCTCACTCTTTGGGAACACCATTGAAGATGGTTTCATTCTTTTTGCTGTGAGCGGTGGAATCGGCGGACTCATGTTATCAGTAATGGTTGGTCTCTGGAAGAAGCTTCCGGTTATGACTTTAGTCTGCTTCATGGGACTTCCATTAGGAGTGCTGGTTTCTTTCGGCATTGCCGGCTTCTTCGACCTGGTGCCCATTCTTCCGGAATCCGTCAGCTCATCCGGAATGGCTGATGCATTTGCAATCGCCATCGTTGGTGCGGTATGCGGCGCTATTTTGGGAGGTATAATATTTGGAAGGCGTGCAGTGGTCTTCTCCGCATTGATTTCCGGGCTTGCAGCTTTCCCATTCGGATTGCTGGTCAGGGCATTCAACAAGGACTATCCTATCCGCAGCCTTTTCATGGAGTTGATTTCTCCTTTCCATGCCCAGGACCCCAATTATGTTGCCATTGTAATGGGAGTAGGAATCGGTATGTCTCTTGCACTTGGACTATACAGAAGGAAACATCCAATCCCCTAAAAGCAATAATCTATTGAACTATAACTCCATATTCCAATTCCTTCGCACCGCTTCATGAGAGCGGCGTTTGGATTTCTACATAACCAATTTAATATTTTCCAACTCCAAAAAATATGTGCTGAGATTAATTGGATATCCATACCAATTATGGTTGTAAGGACATAATTGTGTAACTTAAGCAAAAAGGAGACAGCCTGTTCCAGCCATCGCCTTTCAATTAACCTTATCTTTCTTCTTAGTCCTTTAATGCTTTCCAATTCTACGCTAATATGATGCATATTATAAGCAGATATTTGGTTCTTATTTAACGCTTTGTCGCTATGCAGATTACAAACTATTATCATGCTCGAGAAGGGACTTTAATCTGGACAAATAGTCTTGTCTTTCATAAACATTGGAGTTCGGAGACTCGTGACTTCAGTCATGAGAGGAGAACTCCATTACACCCCTTTCTTTCGATTAGTATTGTACTCTGTCTTTTCAATAATGTAAGTTCCTTGAAGCTTGCACTCCTGTGGACAACTGAGCCATCCAGTTTACGCAGATCAAAATAGCCAGATGTCCTTTTTCCGAAAATGAAGCATTCCTCGTCCCTGTATCGCACATGGTCAAACAGGCGGAATCCCTTGACTTCGTATGCAGACTGATTCAGCTTTTTCTTTCCACCCTTTAGGAAGTTCGCCTTGTGTATCTGTCGGTTGTGCTTCCTCTTGAACGCCTGATTGTAGATTTCGTTGCTTCTTATGGCATTAAAGTTTCCACTGATGCAGTATGCATCAGCGCTGTGGGTCTTTTCAATGTTATTCCTTATACGGTTGTTCTTTGTGATGTATCCATAGGTCATGGAAACATCTGGATACAGTTTCTGAAGACTGTTGTATACATACCATCTCATGATGCCCATGAAGCTTGCATCTCTGTACGACTTGTTTGGAGTAAGCTTCAGCTGTATCCTTCCTGCATGATGGCTCTTGTGGCATGTCTCGCATAAGGTGACCAGATTGCCGGGTGAATCTCCTCCGGTCTTCCGGCTTTCCTTATAGTGAACATTCAATACTCTGTCCTTTGACTTGCCATGGCAGTGCTGACATTCGTGTTTATCCCGCCATAGAACGTATTCCCTGGTATTCCAGAAGCCTAACTGTTCTCCCTGCTGGTATTCTCTCCCGCTGATCTCAGGATTCCTGATCTTCTGGATATCGAAACTTGCTGTTTCGATCACTATCCTTGATATGGGGAGGATCCTGTGTACATTCTCGATCACCTTCAAGTGGCTGTCTACCTTATGCTTGACTGAAGGAGCAAGCCACCCTTCCTTTTTCGATGTGGTGCGGTTAAGAAACCTTGCCATTCTGTAGCGAAGGCGGTTTCTCCTTGTTCTTCGGTTCTGTCTTCTGGTGGACAGAAGCTCTGGGATATCATCCCGGAGTGTTATCTCTGAGACAAAAAGCTCTTTCTTCTCAGTAGTTGCGCTAAGTCCTACTACCTTGCTTCCTGCGTCTACTCCCAGAGTGATTACCTGAGTATATTCAGGCGAATCATACAGCAGCTGAATTGTGAATGGTGTCCTTCTTACCACTTTTGCCTTGCCATCCTTCAACAGATGTTTCACTTTTCCATGCCGGCTGGTAGGCATAAGTGGATTTCCATTTTTACTTAAAACGTAGACCAATCCGGCACCCCTTTCTTGATGTAGTTAAGTACATAATTCCAGCAACATAGCTGGTTGGCATCCTTCGCCAATGTTGTAATTGCTTTTTACGTCTGCAACACCGTTCCCGTTAACCCAAGAGAACTTTTAATCACAGACAACAGAGCCACGGATTAGGATGGACGTCCGTGGGTGTTATGACAAAAACAACGTAGTGCCGAAGCACTGAGGCTGATCAACCAGGCATTAAGGATTGCTCCTCATGCCTTCGACTTTAGTCGAGGGTTAGTTGACTCAACACCCTAATTATTTTAATGATACTCGAGTCAATTCGGTATATAATATAGTTCTTTTCAACAAAAATGTATCTGTAGTCTACATTTACACCAATTGATTCCCCAAGACTCACACCGGATAATGGAAACTGCTCTAACCTTCTAACATTATTAATAAGTTTAAATATTACTTCTTCTGCGATTTTCTTACTGTACTTGTCCTCAATTTGCTTCTTTATGTGCAATAAATCTTCTTTTGCAGCTGGAGAGTATTCTATCTTGGTTACCATCATAGTCCAAGCATGGCTTCAACATCATCAGCGGAAATCCAGCCTTCCTCTCTTGCTGATTTTTCACCTTCCTCTAGCTTTGCCAGCAACCTGATTGTTGATTTTAACCTGTCCAATTCTTCCAACTTTATGATTGCATATTCACCGCGTCCATTTCTTGTAAGGTAAACAGGGCTGTTCTCCTTTACTTCACTTAAGACTTCAGTATAGTTCCTTAAGTCAGAAATCGGCTTTATGTTTGGCATTAATACCATCTCCTTAGGTTTATTTTATTCTATTCGCTTGCAAATAACAATGCGAATTAACTCGTTAATTTACATCAATAATATTTTAAATTGTATAGCATTTTCAAATATGCGATTCTTGTGTTACTTCGTGATAAGATTTGAGCCCTGCCGGATTGCTGAATTCACGTAGAAATGGCGATAACCACCGTATACCGATGGTTATCGCCATTTTCAGTTTCAGCTGTCTTAACTTATCAGTTCTTCCTTGTCTTCTTCCTGTACTCTGCGAAGGTCAGCTTCATTCCGCTTTCCTCGTCAGTATCGTCGATGCTTTCAACAAGCTCGAAGCTGTCGAGCATTTCAACCGGGAATACGGTGTCGCCGTCAAATTCACTGTGGACCCATGTGATGTAAAGTGTTGAGCAGTGGAGGATCAGCTTCCTGTATATTTCTCCGCCACCTATAACGAATACTTCTTCATCAAGCTTTGAGTATTCAAGTGCTTCCTCCATCCCATGGATAAGCTTTACTCCTTCAGGAACATCATAGGATTCATCCCTTGTGAGTACTATGTGCTCTCTGCCTGGCAGTGGCTTCTTGAAGCTTTCGAATGTTGTCCTTCCCATGATCATCTTCTTGCCCATGGTCTTTTCCCTGAAATGCTTCAGATCTTTCTTAATTGTCCATATCAGGGTACCCTCGTTCCCGATGATTCCCTTGTCCGTGACTGCCGCAATAAGGCTCAGCATCAGACAGCCACCTCCATTTCAATTTTTCCCAGATGCTTGTAGTCGACAAGCTTTATATCGTCTATCGTGAAGTCGTAGAAGTCCTTTATTTCAGGATTGATCCAGAGCTTCGGGGGTTCTGGTGCTTCTCCTCTTGAGAGCTGTTCCTTCATTCCAGGTATCTGGTTCTCATATACATGCGCATTGTTTATAACGTGAGTAAAGAGTCCCGGCTTAAGACCTGTAACCTGAGCTATCAGATGGACCAGCACTGCGTACTGAGCCATGTTGAAAGGCACACCAAGAGGCATGTCAGCAGACCTCTGCACCAGCATGCAGTTTAGCCTGTCCCCTGTTACATCCCACATCGTCATGAATGCACACGGATAAAGCGATCCTCCTTCAAGATGAGGAATCTGCCAAAGGCTCATTATCATCCTCCTGTCCTGAGGATTGGTCTTTAGCTGCTCTATGAGCTTGTCAATCTGCCTGTACTCCTTGACCACCCATCCGTAGGATGTTCCGATGGTCCCATCTTCCTTCATCCATTCATCCCAGATGTGCACATTCTCCTCCTGGAGCTTCAGTACCGAGTTTGACTGGTCCCTGTATATCCAGAGCATCTCCTTCACAGCTGTCTTGAATCCGACGAATTTTGATGTAAGTATTGGAAATTCCTTAGCAAGGTCAAATTGCATGACCTTATGCGGTAGCTTATATGTCTTTATCCCTGTCCTGTTCTGGTCGTACCAGCCATTGTCCAGGATATCCTTAACTATTTCAAGATATTGCCTGTCAGCGTTGTTCAAAGCTATTACCCCCTGCCAATTTCATATACAATCCATTATAACTGCAATATCAACAATTTTAAACAAGTCATACGGAAGAAAGTTAACTTCAAAGGAATACCCCAGGCTATTGCCTGGGGCAGATTAATTTATTTCTTCTTCATTGCTGATATCGCCAGCTCTATGTCATCATCCTTGACCGTTTCCGGGAATTTTACCTTAAGCTCGTTGAGCAGACTTATGAACTTCTCACTTTTCAATCGCTCTGAGATGTCCTCGAAAATCTCGCTGAGATAGTAAACCTCATCGTCTGTGGCTTCCCTCATGATCTCGTATCCCTGCTCCTCGTTGCTGGTAATCAGGTCAGTCAGTGTTCTCCAGTAGTCTTTAAGTGGTTCTTCCTCGGTTACGCCCTTTCTCCATTTCAAAAGCTTTGTGATTTCTGATTTCATGCAATCACCTCTCGTTTATTCATTAAGCCGATTAGTATTTCTGTAGATACTATGATACAGCCAAAACATAAATTTCATGTGAGTAAAGCATTAACATTATGTATCCAAAGCACTCAATATATTATTCAGAAAGCAGTCTCTTCTCTCCGGTAAGGTCCCTTATGCTCTTTACGTTCTGTGTTACCTCAAGGGTTCCCATGTACTTTCCTGCTTCATCCCTGATTGCATAGTAGGTGATGAACACGAACATGCCCTTCATGTCGATCCAGAAGCTCTCCTGGTCCTTCCTGCCTGCCTTGAAATCAGCGAGCAGCTTTTCAACAGTCGCTACACTCTGGGGCGGATGACAGTTCTGCACAGTACGTCCGATTACTGACTTGGTTCTCGGGAAAATCCTTTCCTTGGCAAGATTGAAGTACTTTACAGTATCCTTCTCATCTATGAAGGTTATATCGACTGGCAAAGTGTTGAGTACTGTCTCCAGCTCCTTGAGCGAGAGGAATCCTATTCCAAACCTTATGTTCCCGTCAACTGGAATATTCTTGGTCTCAGGCTTCATCAGGAATGAAACCCTGTCAGGTACCCACTTGCCCTTAGGCTCAACAATGCAGTAGCCAATCTCATCGCTGTCTGAAGCTATCTCAAGCCACTCGTCCTCGGTGAACTTCTCAAGGAGCATTGGTATCAGGATCTGTTCTTCCTTGAAGATCATCTCCTTGACCCTGTCAAGCGCAGCGTAAGTCTTGTCCCTTGCCTTCTCCCTGTCGTCTGCCGTTATGAGAGCCTTGACCTCCTTGAGGTCAGCCCTTATCTCGTCGTCCACTCCCCACATTACCTTTGGAGGTGCGGTTATGCCATATCTCTCCATAAATGGGAATATGACATTTTCTTTCCTGGAGTAATGCTTGTCAATGTCCAGGAGAAGGTTAAGGTCAGCAAGAAGGAGGTGCTTTATTGGAGCTTCAGGATGATTGAAGTATGCATCAAGCTTCGGCATTATCTCATCATCTATGAGCCTTTCAATAGCGAAGTTCTCTTCCCTGAGTACCCTCACCGGATGCCCTATGCTCTCCTCTTCCTTTGACTTTGTGTGCACTTCCTCAACAGATCCCTTGAAGATATCAGCATGAACTTCGCAGAGCCTCTGTATCTCCTCGACTGCCATACCCTCTCCAATAAGATTCTGCTCCATCTGTGAAATCTCATAAGATGACACTCCGGAAAACTTCTCCTTGAATTCCTTCTTCACCTCAGCCGGGTCAACCCCGTCATGAAGCTTCAGTATCATGCTCCTCAGCATCTGCTGTCTCTTTTCATCGTTTGTCATGAATGTTTCTCTGTTGTTGATCAGGTCGCTCATCAAATCTCCTCCAATTCATATCCTTTTTTCTTGAATTCCTCAATTATCATTTGCATCGGGATCTTCTTCATCACTGATGCCTTTGGTATCGTCATGAACCTTCCTGCGGTCTGAAGCATTCCTGGCTCTGTTATGGATGTGAACCCAAGGCCTTTAAGTAAATCGGCCACTTCGGGCTCCGCAGTACAAATCTCGTAAACTGACTTCCTAAGGTCTATCCTTTTCAAGTCCCACTCTCCTTCAGCCATAGTCTTACAATTAGATTCTACATCTTAATATGTAACTAATCTTTGACTTAAGTCAAAATTCATGGAAATGACACATTGTCTCTGTTCAGAATCTGTTCATTATCAGCATCTATTTATGTTAAGTCGAATTAACGAAAATAATTTCAAATTTTACAAAAAACGTCTGTATTTTTGGTCTGACATCGTATATAATAAAATTAATAAAAGAATATTCAGTTAATTTACTTTAGGAGTTGATTGGATGTCTCGAGTTGTTTATTACCATAAGAACTTCAAGATACTGAGGGTTGGATTAACAGACTATGTGGTCGTAAGGAAGCATCAGTCCAGTTATTCCCAGCATTCACACCTGAAGTCCCTGCATGGGGCGATAAACCTGATAAAGCTTATAGACAGCGGACTCCTACCGGAATCCGACTATCTAAAGGAATCAGCCAGAAGGATACTCAGGGATAAGGAATTCTACAGTCTGAAGCCGGCACAAGGATTTTATTGATTCCGGCTACAAAACATATAAACAGCAGGTACTAGAAACCTGGGCTAAATCCAGGTACAACATAATATCGGCAGAGCTCATTATCACCGCGTTTGACAGCGCCTGAGGATGCTGCATCAATAGCTTCAAAACGTAAAAGGCGAATTATCAGATACTTTAACCGCGATACGTTCATTGTTTGCTAATATTTCACTGCGGATTTACCACGAGGTACAGATTCTACATCTGCACTCTGCTGCAATACGGGTTGGAGAATTGTCACCAGATACAGCGGTTGGATCAGTTTCACTTTTTGGTATATATAAACTATAAGGGAATTCTAAAACCCTTCACCAGTGTAATTGCGACTGGTGAAGGGTTCTTTTTCACGTCAACGGATTTCCACAGTGCGGACAAAACCTGTAGCTATTCTCAACCTTTACACCACAGCTGCTGCAGGTTACAAGTCCGGTCCTGCCTTGTGGTCCGATCCTCGTCATGTCTCTTTGCGAAATCGCGCCGGATTTTCCTTCCTCGAATTCCTTGCCTGCCTCAGCATTAAGCTCGAATACCGGGCCGCATTTCGGACAAATATGATCGGAAATTGTTTTGTCCATGAAATTCCTGCTTAAGTTTGAGAAAATAGAATGTTTTAGCCCAGAAAAAAATCAACAAATTCACTATTCATAGATTCCATCGAAATGCTAATCACTTTTTAATAATGGAATTTTATTCTTTACATTTAAAGAATAACGTGCTAATATTAAAATAATATAGATAGTGCCAATCTGAAACGATTAACATATTATTAATAATGGAATGTATTTCTTCAAATATGAAGAATATCATACCCAAAGTAAAAAGGGGTGAGATAAGTGGAGGTATTTGCCGAACTATCGAAGTATCCGGTTTTCACAATTGAAGATGTTAAAAAGCTTGTAGGTAATGAGAAGACGGCCTATTCTCAACTGGACCGTTTGATGAAAAAAGATCTAGTTAGAAAGATACGAAAGAATATATACTCTGCAGTGAACCTGGCAACTGGACAGTTGGTAGCGACCCGTTTTCAAATCGCTTGTGCAATAACCGACACTGCTTATATATCTCATCATAGTGCATTTGAATATTACGGGCTTGCAAACCAAGTATTCTATGAAGTATATGTGTCATCCAAAACAAAATTCAATCACTTTGAATATGCTCATGTGACTTATAGGTATGTTGCTTCCAGGATGAGTGAAGGTGTTATTGAAGCAAAAAATACCACCGGAGTTCGAATCACAGATCTGGAACGGACAGTTGTTGATAGTATCCGGGATTTCAATAAAATAGGTGGGTTTGAAGAACTGCTTAACTACTTGGAAGGAGTCCATTACCTGGATGAAAAGAAGCTAATAGGATATCTTGATATATATGATACTCAAGGTCTTTATCAACGGGTGGGCTATTTGCTCGATAATTATCGAAAAGAGATGCAACTATCAAGTGAGTTTATTGAGTATTGTAAGAGCAAAATAGGAAAAAGCAGAAGGTATCTGGTGAATGAATTAAAAGACAATAGTTCCTACAATAATGAATGGGAACTTATGGTTCCAGAAGGGTTATTTGAATTGAAGGATCAGGGAGGTGAAATACCTGTATAATTACGATATTAATTATCTGGGAAAAAAAGCAGATGAGTTGGGCTTCATAAGAGATACCCTAGAAAAGGTTACGAGGCTTGCTGACATTCTGGAGTATTTAAACACAAACCCAATTCTCAAAGATAATCTTGCATTAAAGGGCGGGACTGCCATCAATCTTACTATTTTCAATTTACCCCGACTTTCTGTAGATATAGATTTGGATTATTTAATCACCAACAGCAGAAAGGAAATGCTTGAGAACAGAGAGGTCATCAATACCACGTTAGATAAATACATGTTATCGCAAGGGTATATGATTAATCCAAAGACTAAAAATCCTCATAGCTTGGATTCATGGGTCTATGACTACATGGGAGCCAGTGGGAATAAAGATAACATTAAGATCGAAGTCAACTACTCTCTTCGGGCTCATGTTCTTGAAGCTCAAGAAAGGCCGATTATTAATGAACAGTTCTCTAGTGAGTATAAAGTGAAGTCTTTAGATCCACTAGAGATTTATGGCAGCAAGATAAATGCTCTACTTAGCCGAGCAGCAGCAAGAGATTTGTATGATGCTTGGAATATGATAAACATCGGGTTGTTTTGTATATCAGAAGAGGAGATGCTAAGAAAGTGCGTGGTATTCTATGCAGCAATATCAGCCAGGGACAAAAATAGTATAAACAAGACTTTTGAAACAAAGGCAATAGATTCCATCACCAAGAGGAAAATAAAAACGGATCTATTCCCAGTAATTAAAAGGATAGACGATTTTGAGCTAGAACCAGCTAAGTGGCTCGTCAAAGAATATATTTATGATTTAATGGTTCTAGGAAATGAAGAGAAGGAATTCTTGGACAGATTTGAAAAAGGAGAATATGCTCCGGAGCTTCTTTTTGAAGATAAGGATATTCTTAACCGCATTAAAAATCATCCAATGGCCCTATGGAAGACTAGATGACCAATGTCAAATTTAAATGCAACCCACTTAAAAGGAATCTTTCTTCGGTACTTAACCGAGGTTAGCGAATCTGAGTGGGTTATATGCTTTGCGATTAATATTGGAGAAAAATGAGCCTTGGTTTTACTTCTCGTATCACTGCGTTTACAGCATAATCGAGACAGCCAAGGACATCAACCTCAAACACATTCCCGTACCTGACATATGTGCTTTGAAAGCTCCCGAACATAGATTTGGATAACTCGGTGGAGGTAGACTCGCTTCATGTTACGGTCGCCGGATCTTCCAGATACCTACAGACTACCAGCAAAAATCAGCGAAACCCTCATCTTTGATGAGGGTTTCCATTTTCAGAACTTTTCCATTTTCTCAAACTTTAAGCAAGACTCCCATGTGAGCAACAATTCCCGCTTGCTTGCGACTGGTAAAGGGTTCTTTTTCAAGTCAACGGATTTCCACAGTGTGGACAAAACCTGTAGCTATTCTCAACCTTTACACCACAGCTGCCGCAGGTTACAAGTCCGATCCTGCCTTGTGGTCCGATCCTAGTCAGGTCTCCCTGCGAAATCGCGCCTGATTTTCCTTCCTCGAATTCCTTGCCTGCCTCAGCATTAAGCTCGAATACCTGCCCGCAGCAGTGTGACTTGGCAAAATATCTTACATTCCATCTGAATATAGGTATGAAGAATATATGGAAGTAAGAGCTTTGTTTGACTACCGAAAGCCTTGTCAGACGTCCGCATTCAGGACAAATCACATTGTTCTCAGCCCCTATCTCCTTCTGTCCCTGCTTTACCCCGAAAATTCCTATGAAAAACAATGGTACACCTCTTTCCTCTCCATCATCCAGAGTTCCATTCTACATCATTTCCACAGCAGTTCATAGAGCTTTAGGCCAGGGCAATATCCGAATGCTGAGACAGTCTTGAAGACAGCGAAGAATCCAGTGATGTACCAGCCAAGGGCTACAGGACCGAAATATAGAAGTCCCAGGCAGATAAGACAAAGGGTGCCTCCAAGTGCATTTGCGAAGCGAAGGCCATCTTCATCAATCTCAACCTGCTTCGACTGAAGGATCCGTCCGATCGTACTGTCATAGAAGACAACCAGAGGAGACCTTCTGAGCTTCAGCGCTACTGCCAGGAGTAGGAAGGCAAGCACTATCAGAAGCAGTTCCTTTTGCTTTAGAAGCAGGCTCATCCATATAAGCACCGCAAGAAAATATCTGCTGAAGGCATATCCGCCTTTTGAAATCATAACCTTGTCACTTCCCATTTCATCCCCTCCCCTTATCAGATTCAGAAACCTTGCTTCTTATACGAAGCCTCCAGTACGCTTCAATCACCACTATCGATACCAATGTCATGATGCCTGTAATTAAAAGTATTTTAAACTGTGGAAAGTCCAGAGCGAAGAAGTTCCTCATGAATGGAACAAAAAATACCATAACCATAAGGATATTCATTGATGCTACGAGAAGGATCCTGAGCCTTGTAATCGGCCTGGCAAGTATGATGAGCACCCACATGCTGGAAAGGAGCAGTGTCAGTGTGGCTGCTGTCCTTGATTCTTCAAGTGAAGCTCCTCCATTTAGTGCAAGATAGAAGGAAGCCATTGTGAATATTGCGGCGATTGACCCTATGGGTATAACGAAATGCAGTATCCTATCTACAAAGCCCGGCTTGTATCTTTTAATGTTCGGTGCCAGTGCCAGAAAGAATGCAGGTATACCGATGGTAATTTCACTTACGAGGGACAGGTGCCTTGGAAGAAATGGAAACGGCATGCCAGTCACTGAAGTAACAAGGTCAATCAACATGACGCATACAGTCTTCACAAGAAAGAGGTTTGCAACAAGCTCTATGTTGGCAATGAGACGCCTGCCTTCAGCGACGATTCTTGGCAGTGTCGCGAACTTTCCGTCTAGGAGGACTATCCTTGCTACTGACTTTGTAGCTGCCACACCAGAACCTACAGCCATACCTAGGTCTGCGTCCTTGAGAGCAAGCACGTCGTTAACTCCATCTCCTGTCATTGCAACAACATGCCCCTTTGATTGGAGTGCCTTCACCATCTTCTGCTTCTGGTAAGGCGTAACTCTCCCGAAAACGTCATAGGCTTCCATTATTTCAGCCACTTCAGCTTCATCCTCAGGCATAAATCTGACGTCATAGGCATCTCCCCCATTGGTTATTCCTGCCCTTCTTGCGACGCTATGCGCGGTGGAAGGATTATCCCCTGAGATTACCTTTATTGCAACCCCCTGCTCCCTGAAGAACTTCATTGCTTCGGCTACATCTTTCCTTACCCTTTCTGCTATGAGTATCAGAGCAACAGGAACAAGTGAGTCTGGAAGCACACTATTAGCTGGAGCAGACTCACTCCTTGCAAGCATAAGAACTCTGTATCCTTTTTTGGCGTAAGCCTCATGAGTCTCTTTTATTTTTCCAGATGTTTCCTTTCCATCCAAAAGCATCTCAGGGGCTCCCAGTATCCAGTGACCATGTTCACCAAAGCCAGCATAGCTCCATTTGCGCTCTGATGAAAATGGGACTGAGCCTGTTAGGGGCCAGTGCGGATCGGGATAATTCACCTCGATCGCAGCGATTGTTGGATTCTTATGGATTGAAGCGTTGCAGATTGCCCCGAGTATGCTGCTTAGGTCTAAGCCTTCCTCAAGCTCCACTATCTCGCAGGTCTGGAGGGTTCCGTCTGTAAGAGTACCAGTCTTATCTACGCAAAGGACATCTACTCTGGCAAGGACTTCAACTGCAGGCAGCTCCTGCACCAGCACCCTTTGCCTTCCGAGCGTTATCACGCTAATTGCAAAGGCTATGCTTGTAAGGAGGACCAGACCCTGCGGTATGATACCAACTATTCCTGCAACTGTTCCAATGAAGGTGTCGTGAATTGAGAGGCCTGCCCTTACCTGACTGTAGAACAAAAGCATTGCAACCGGCACTATGCTCCAGAATATCCATTTAAGAAGCCTGTCTATACCTTCTCTCAGCTCTGATTTGGAAAGGCTGAATTTCCTTGCCTTGTCAGCAAGCTCCTGTGCATATGCCTCTGAGCCGACCTTGACTGCCAGATATCTTCCTGTACCCGCAACGGTGTGGCTGCCGGAAAACAGCTCATCCCCTGATACTTTGCCTACAGGCAGAGACTCTCCAGTCAGCATTGATTCGTCTAACTCCAGTCCTGCGGAAGATACTACAGTACCGTCAACTACTACCTGGTCCCCGGGGTGGAGAACAAGAAGATCGTCCACCACAACCTGGTCATAGGGTATCTCAATCTGGCTGCCTTCTCTTATTACCTTTGCCTTCGGAGCACTAATGAGTGAAAGGGCATCAAGTGTCTTCTTTGCTCTTATCTCCTGGATGATTCCAATAAGGCTGTTAAGGATCAGCACCATTCCAAATAGCGCATCGTTTATGGAACCTAATATGATGACCACAAGAAACAGGCCTCCGAGCACTGCATTGAATCTGGTAAGCACATTGGACCTTATTATCTCAGCATATGTCCTGCTTGCTTTCTGGACATACGCATTGACTCTACCATCCTCTACCCTCTGCCTTACCTCAGCCTCGGTCAAGCCGCTAACACTATACCGTGTGTTCTCTCCCATTTCCAGCACCTTCCTCTGTCCCCCATAGAACGCGGCAAATGCTTCCTATACCTGAATTATACCAATCTTTAACATGTACCTGATGTTACATTTCAGTGAATGCATGCATAATAAAAGACTGCCTTTTCGTGCAGTCTCGCCTTAGTTCTATTTTTCGTTATTGCCTGATATTCTGCCCAGCTGCTTTATTATTATCCAGTTCTGCTCCACCAGCATTTCAAGGTAAGCAACAATCGCCTTGTCCTCATCCTTTGCTGATGACGGTACGAATCTGGGACGTATGAGGAATTGGGACACTACTTTCTTTAAAACTGCATTCTCTTCAGGCATGTCATCCAGCTTGTATTCCGACATGTAGTCCTGTATGGCCCTGTTCTTCGTCTCCATCATGTCATGGATCTCTTGCTCAGTGAATAGTCCCATTTGCTTTCCCTCCTATGATTTTGACAACAGCGTAGCATACAATTGTATACTAAGTATTGATAATCTGTGAAATCGTTGGAGCCCAATGCAACCGGAAACAATCCCCATAAAGCGTAAGGGGAGCATGACGCTCCCCTTGAATCATCTGTATACAATTACCGCATTTCCTGCACTGATGTTGTTGAATACCGCCTGCGCAAGGCTGTATGGTGCGTTTACGCAGCCATGTGAGCCGTTTGTAAGATATATATCCCCGCCGAACTTGCTTCTCCAGGAAGCATCATGGAATCCTACATCTCCATTGAATGGCATCCAGTAGGCGACATCAGATTCATAATCTTCCCCTCTCAGGGTAGCATCCTTGTCCTTGTACTTAAGCCTGTATATACCGGTTGGAGTGGTTGTGCCATTCTCTACATCTCCGGTCACTACGTCGCCATGGGCGATGAGCACTCCGTTCTTGTAGAACCATGCATGCTGTGCTGAAAGGCTTATCTCAAGATATGTGCTGCCATAGTCTGCAGCACCATGGGAAGCTGCCTTCTGGAGATAATCTGGCTCCCTTACTATCTTCTGTCCATCTGCAACAGCCTTCAGGATCACATCCTTTTCAGCCTGTGAATTGATCCTCCAGCCATAGTCTCCACGACTGATTGTCACTGTCGTTCCAAGTGATGTCTTGAAGCTTCTTGGAGTCTTGTAGGTATTGTACTTTCCAGCCAGTTCATCCACAAACTGAGAAACCTTTGCCTCATCTATAGAAACTTTGAAATTCTCATCTATGTTTACCCATTGGCTTATTAGGGCTGCATCAGCTACGATGTCTTCACCTGAACGCTCATAGGTTATGCTTGTTGATGCATACTTGCCTGCAACCTCAAGCGCTGCCTTGACTTCAGGCGATTCGGATGTGTATGCCGGCTTGTCATACAATCCCTTCTCATCGAGGTCTATGGAACCTGCCTCACTGTTTACCGCTTCCTTTATGGCTTCCCTGAGCTTATCTTCATCAAGCCTGTTTCCGGTAACCTCCGGAACAATCTTGAATGCTCCGCCTTCAAATTCGATGTATGCGCTTTTCGGCTCAATCACATTACCAGGATCAAGGCATTCAAGGTCTGCAATCCTGTTTGAAAGCTTAGCATCGTCATATACTACCACATCATTCAGGTTAAGATGCTGTGCGCTGAAGAGTGACAGAAACCATGAGGATGCATTCTGATCAGCCTTAAGTTCAAGCAGCTTGTTCTCGCTCTTCAGTTCAAGACCAACGTCTGCTGCGGTTATTGTTTCGCTTGCAACGTCTATTCCCTTGATTTCCAGTACATAGTTTTCAATCTCTGACTTAAGCAATGCTTCCGACTCAGCCAGTGTCTTGAATGAGACATCGATCCCGTTGATATGTGTACCGTAATAATAACGGTCTGTAAAGTAATACCGGATGCCAAAGTAGGCAAGCAATAGCACAACCAGTGCAATGCCAGCTGCCTTAAGACCCTTGTTCCTGATGCTGCTCATAAGTTCAATCCTTTCTTATAAAACTGATAACAAATATTGCATTTATGATAGAACCGAATCTAAACTAACACCACAATTGTACAAAATCGCTACGCGATAGTTCCTTGTCTAAATTCTATACTTATGCCTCTTGAATTAACAGAGTATTTCTTCGCATGAAAAAAATAG
>NZ_JAGGKC010000039.1 GCF_017873395.1 Youngiibacter multivorans
AAATATACAATAGATATTACTTGGAATTCCAAAGAAAAAGACCTGAGCTCTTAACTCAGATCTTAGTTAATGTTCGGTACTTTTTCAGCGTCCTCGCCGGCCATTTATCTCTTTATTCAGTTTCAACCCGCTTGAGTACAGGGCTTGCGATTTCTCCCCTCATTTCCTTTAGGCTTGTGAACCCGAACTGCATTAGGAACTCATCGGTAGTTCCATAAAGCCTTGGCCTTCCCGGAGCATCCTTCCTTCCGACTTCCTTGATAAGCTCTTTCTCCATGAGCTTCTGCAGAACATATTCGCTGCTGACTCCTCTTATCTCGTCAATCTCAACCCTTGTTACAGGCTGTTTGAATGCTATTACTGACAGGCTTTCGAGAGCTCCCTTTGAAAGACTCTGACGTTCGTTGACACCAAGAAGCTGCCTAAGATATGGCGCATTCTCTTCACATGTACCAAGCTGGTACCTGTCCTCTATCGAAAGAAGCTTGAGTCCTCTGCCTTCCTGCGATAGCGAGGACCTGTATCCATCAACGACCTGTTCCAGTATCTCGGCTGAAATTCCCATTATCCTTGCCAGGTCAGAGCCCTTGACAGCCTCCCCTGATGCGAAAAGCAGACTTTCCAGCACCCCTTCAAGCCTCTTCATATCATGACCTAATGTCATTTCTGTCTGTACTGTCGTCTCCATCAGCGTCCCCCTTAGCTACTATTATTTCAGAAAAGATGTCTTCCTGTGACAATGTCACCTTTCTTCCTCTGGCAAGCTCCAGCACCGCAAGAAATATGACAATGGCCTCATACTTTGAATTGGACCTTTCAAGCATGTCCAAAAGCCTCAGAGGTCTTCCTGCAAAGATCACCCTTTCCAGCTCCTCCATCTTGTCCTCGATCCTGTAGCTTTCGGCCTCTATGCTCTTTGACATTGTCGATTCTTTGTTTATCTTAGCCTTCTTCCTGTCCATCAGGTCTACATAGGTCTTGTGCAGCTTCTCCATCGTAAGACCCTTGAGAAGTTCTGAAACAGGTACCTCTTCAGCTTCGATCGTCTCCGGCATCTTTGTGAATATCCAGATGTCACGTCCGAACCGTTCTGCCAGCTCTTCCGCTATCAGCTTGAACGCCTCGTATTCCTCTATCCTCAGGACCAGCTTCTCCTTGATGTCCTCCTCGTCCTCTGGCTCGATGCTCCTTGGAAGCAGCTCCCTGGACTTAATCTCAATAAGGGTAGCGGCAATTACCAGGAACTCTGAAGCGATCTCCATGTCCAGCTCGTTCATCTCATTGAGATAGGCTATGTACTGTGAGGTTATCTCCGAGATCCTTACATCCCTGATCTGCATCTTGTTTGCCTTTATCAGGTGCAGAAGAAGGTCGAACGGTCCTTCAAAATTCGTTATGTTGAGCCTTAGTTCAGACATCGGCAGCTTCCTTTCATTTAAAATTATTGTTTGCTTTCATTCATAGCGAATGCTTCGAGTAGATTTTTCGCTATCCTCCTGATATTTTCATCTATCCTGCCATTTATGGCTTTTTCCTCGCCTGAAGCAAATTTTGACAATTCATCACGGCACGACTCCCTGAGGACTATGTGAGTCTCTCCTACAAAGTCAATTGAACCAAGCAGGCATGATGCTTCACGGAGAACCTTAGCAGCCATTTCCCTGTCCGGCGGTGTGACTTTCTGACCGCCCGCCACAGCGTACCCTGTGTCATATGTCAGATGGTTAACTTCCTTGAGCTTCCAAAGCATATCCATATATATCCTGATATCTTCAGACCTTCGGCCTTCTCCGAGCATTGCAGCCATGTTGCCTGATACCATCTCGATATTCGTGAAGATTCCCGAATAGAGCCTTGTGAATTCATCCCTTGAGAAGCTCTTTTCCCCTGACAATATCTCTCTGGCATGGTCAAGGCCCTCCACAGTATTCGCCTTAACCAGCTCCAGTCTCTTTTCAGGCAGCCTCCTGTAGTATAGCACGGAAAATAGCCAGTTGAAGATAATGGCAATAAGGATTCCAAGACCAAGTGCGGCAATCCTGAGCCTGAAGGTATACAAAATGCTTGGAACGCCCTGAGGGTCGTTCTGCATGTACTGCGTCATATAGACGCTTGTGAATATGGCTACCGGTGAAACCATCCTCCAGTTTATCTTAAGGGATACGTAGAGTACAAGACCCATTGATATTGAAATGGTCACCACATTCAGCCCGAAGAGCTGCACTGCCAGTCCTGTGGCAGCTGCTCCAAGAGCAGATGCAAGCAGCTGGCTGAGCCCTCCCTTTATCCCGTGGAGGTTCACAGGCTCAAGGTTGTACATTACACCCACAAGCACCGAAATCATATCAAGCCATGTAAGTGGCAGAGCTCTGCCTATCATGTACCCTGCTGCCACTGCTGCCATGGACTTAGCTATATATAGCCATGAATCGAGAAGCACAGCTTCCCTTTTAAGACCGAGGACCTTCTTAAGGTTCATCCTGTACCCTGCCTTTCCCGACTCTGTTTACCCTTGACTCTGTAACAACCAGGTCTGACCTTTCATCAAGTTCAGTGAATGGAATATTCTCAACAACAAGTGCGTCAAAGCACAGGATAGCTTTGGTCGCCTTGCTTCCTGCAAGAAACCTGTCATAGTAGCCTGCACCGTGACCAATCCTCATCCCCTCAAGGTCGCACGCAACACAAGGGACGAGAATCAGGTCGCCTGAATACAACGAAACCTCCTGACAGCCCTCATAGGGCTCCAGGATGCCATATCTTCCCGGCACAAGATCATGAAGCCCGCTGATTTCACACGGGACCATCATCCCTTTCCCGAAGGTCTTAGGCACTGCAATCCTTTTGCCGTCAGCTAACGCTCTTTGGATTATCTGCCTCGTATCAACCTCAGTGTCCATTCCCACAAAGGTGAAGATGGTACCTGCCGCCTTATATTCAGGCAGAGCGAATACATTCTCAGCTATTTTACCGCTCCATTCAATTAAATTTTGATGTCCGAAGGTATCTGCAATTCTTCTCACAAATTTCCGGAGCGCTGACTTCTTATCTTCTATATTACCCATTTGTCACTCCTCCTCACCCACACCTCAATTATATGCATCCCGCCCAAAAAAGAAAAGCCGGGGATTTCACCCGGCTGGTAGCTTATCAGCTTCCATTCCTCAGTTCACCATGTCCTCCACAGTGCAGAAGATGTAGCCTCTGTCCTTAAGACCCTGTATTATCACTGGCAAAGCCTTCGCAGATTTGTAGGAGTGCATGTGAAAGAGCACTATGCCGTTGTTCGTAGCATTGCTGAGAACATTGCTGATTATGCTGTCTACGGTCGAGTATGATGCCCAGTCAGCAGGATCCACAGACCAGAGGACCGCATACTTCATGCCCTCCTCACCGGCAATTCTAAGGACCCTTGAGTCATAGGAGCCATATGGAGGTCTCAGAAGGTAAGGGGTTACACCAGTGATGTTTCTTATTATGCTGTTGGCTTCCCTTATCTGTCTCCTTATCTCAGCATCGCTCACCTTGGTAAGCTCAACATGGGAAAGCGTATGGTTCTCTACCTTATGTCCTCTTGATGCTATTTCGCCTATTAACGATGGATTTGCAGAAGCAAATGAACCAGTCGGGAAAAACGTGCTCTTGATCCCATATGCATCGAGTATGTCGAGAAGATTCCGGACCTGTGACGCCGTTCCGCTGTCGTCAAAAGTAAGTGCTATCCTCTTTCCTGCATACGGCTCATTACCCTTCCTTATGGCTGCAGCTGAGCCAGATGATGTTGGAGTTACTGGTGGAGTTGACGACAGATATGATGTACTCACATAGCCGGATTTGCCACCATAGGTTGTAGCAGCCCATCCATTGCTGGAGGATGTTATGTTCAGCTCAGTACCTCTTGGAATAACTGCAAGAATCGCGTAGCTTGTTCCCGGACCTGACCGCAGATTAAGGTCCGCTGTCGTATATCTGGTGTATGCTCCACCAGTATCAGGAAGCGCACCTGTCAGATAGGTCAAGCTCAGGTATCCTGTCTTTCCGGAGTATGACGCATGTGCCCAGCCTCCTGAAGTGCTGTCCACCATTACCTGCGACCCTTTGGGAATTACCATTATTATCGGATATCCCGTACCAGGCCCTGTCCTGAAGTTCAGGTTTGCAGTAGTCGTCATAGCTGTACCGTCTGAATGTGAAGCAAGATAGGTATTGCTGGCATACCCTGTATATGAGCCATATGTGGCATGAGCCCAGTTACCTGAATAGCTGTCTATTGAGACTTCTGCTCCTTTTGGAATTACGGTGATCACAGGATAGGCCGTACTTGGACCGGTCCTCAGGTTCAGATTTGCAGTAGTAATCTTTATTTCAGCTGATAGAGCGTGCAGTTCTTCTCCCTCTGACAAAATTCCGATCAATGATATCAGCATCGCAATGACAACAGAAACAGCGAATCTTCTAAAGAGTGCTTTCCTTCCCCCGTGTCTCATTTCAGCACCTCCCCGGGACCAGTTGAAACAAGAAGAAGCTAATTCAGCGATATTTATGTTTTCATCCTGATATTACCACCTGTGCCTTTAATCTTGGTTTCAAAAGTACGTCAAAACCATGAACAAAGGGTATACTTCCATCTGGAAGCATACCCTTAAAATCATCAGCCTATAACATCCAATATGTATGGAACCTTCTCAGGCGGGGCTTCTGTAACTACATAAGCCTCATGTGCCTTTAAGAGTGCCGCATCATGGTTCTCCCTGTTTGTCATCAGCACGCAAAGGACATCTCCCTTTTCAACCCTGTCTCCGACCTTCTTCTTCAGGGTTATCCCTGCTGCATGATCGACTTTGTCTTCTTTCGTCTCTCTGCCGGCTCCAAGCAGCATAGCTGCAGTGCCGATCTCCTCCGCCATTATGGAATGGACGTATCCGGTCTTTTCAGAAATCACTGGTATCGTGAAGCCTGCCTTTGGAAGAAGCTCAGGATCATAAATGACGCTCTTGTCTCCGCCCTGTATCTCGACAAGCTCAGCCAGCTTCTCTACTGCCTTTCCTGACGTTACGAGCTCCATGACAGCCTTTTCTGCTTCCCGCACATCAGTGAATGCGCCACCTGCGACAGCCATCTGCGCGGCTATTGCGCAGGCCACATTGATAAGGTCTGGCTCAGCTTCACCCCTAAGGGTCAATATTGCCTCCTTTACCTCATTGGCATTCCCAATTTCGCTGCCAAGAGGTTCGTCCATGTTCGAAAGTATTGCTATTGTCCTTCTTCCGAGGTTCTTTCCGATTCCGACCATGGCTTTAGCAAGAGTCCTCGCATCCTCGATTGTCTTCATGAAAGCTCCGCTCCCGACCTTGACATCAAGTACTATGGCATCAGAGCCTGAAGCTATCTTCTTTGACATTATGGAGCTGGCTATAAGTGGAATGCTGTCAACAGTCGCTGTCACGTCCCGCAGAGCATAAAGCTTCTTGTCTGCAGGCACCAGGTTAGCTGTCTGTCCAACAATTGCCATGCCATGGCTGTTGACGTTTGATATGAACTGGTCCATGGATATGGATGTGTTGAAGCCAGGAATGCTCTCAAGCTTGTCTATTGTTCCCCCAGTATGCCCCAGCCCTCTTCCTGACATCTTCGCAACCTTGATTCCAAGGGCAGCAACTAAAGGTATAACCACAAGGCTGACCTTGTCTCCCACGCCTCCTGTTGAATGCTTGTCGACCTTGACACCCTTTATCCCTGAAAGGTCCAGAGTATCCCCAGAGCCGACCATTGACTTTGTAAGGTTCGAGGTTTCAGCCTCAGTCATCCCCTTGAACCATATGGCCATAAGGAGGGCTGAAGCCTGGTAATCAGGTATCTCCCCTGAGGTATAGCCCTGCACGAAGAAATCAATCTCTTCCGCTGAAAGCTCCATTCCATGTTTCTTGTTCTGTATGATGTCTAGCATCCTCATGTTCTCACCTACTTCAGGAGTCCGAGGAAGCTTGTACCGAACATTTCATTCGGCGCTTCCAGGTGTTCAAGCACAGTCTTCCCCATGTCGGAGAAGGTTCTCCTTATTCCAAGATCTACGCCGTTCCTAAGCCCCTTTGTCACGACTACCATGGGCACATACTCCCTTGAATGGTCTGTGGACTCCGTAGTCGGGTCGCAGCCATGGTCCGCGGTTATTATTAGGAGGTCACCCTCCTGCATCCTTTCAAGTATCTCCGGAAGTCTCCTGTCGAAATCCTCCAGTGCCTTCTTGTAGCCCATGTAGTCATTCCTATGTCCGAACTGCATGTCGAAGTCAACAAGGTTTGTGAATATGAATCCCGGAAGCTTCATGTCCATGTACTTTATTGTCTCATCCACGCCCATCTCATTGTTCTTGGTGTGGACTGCATGCGTCACTCCAAGCCCATTGAACAGGTCCTCGATCTTTCCAACGCACATGACATTAAGCCCTGCCTCATTGACATATTCAAGCACAGTCTTGTTGAATGGTGCAAGCGCATAGTCCTTCCTGTTTGAAGTCCTTGCATATGCTCCGCTTGTTCCGATGAATGGCCTGGCGATTACCCTTCCTACCTGCCTGTCGCCCACAAGCATCTCCCTGGCTATCTCGCAGTACCTGTAAAGCTCGGAAATAGGAATTACCTCTTCATGGGCAGCTATCTGGAACACAGAATCCGCTGAAGTGTATACTATGGGCTTCCCTGTCGCAACATGCTCATCGCCAAGCTCCTTTATGATCTCAGTGCCTGAGGCTACAGTATTGCCAATTATACCTCTGCCTATCCTTTCCTCGAATTCAGCTATGATGTCCTTTGGGAACCCTTCAGGAAAGGTCTTCAGCGGCTTTTCAAGTATAACTCCCGCTATCTCCCAGTGTCCTGTTACCGTATCCTTCCCCTTGGACAGCTCATCGGATTTTCCATAGCTGCCTTCTGGTTCATTAACAGGGTCAACCCCAAGTATGGGGCTTATGTTTCCAAGTCCCAAAGCCTTAAGGTTTGGCAGGTCGAGACCTCCCGCTGCCTTAGCTATATTTCCTAATGTGTTGCTCCCCACATCTCCATAATCGGCCGCATCAGGCAGCTCACCTATTCCGACGCTGTCGAGTACTATAAGTATCGCTCTTTTCATATATTCTCCTTTCAAATGGATCATGCCCTTGGATGGGCTTCCTCATATACATCCTTGAATTTTCTGTTCTTAACCAGCTTCAGGTAGATCGACGTTGCCTTGATGTCGTTGTGACCCAGCAGCAGCGACAGTGTGGTCAGGTCTGCTCCCCCTGAAAGCATATGCACCGCATAGCTGTGCCTCAATGTATTAATGTTGATGTTTTCATCTATCCCGGCTTCATCCGCATAGTCCTTAATTATCTTCCAGAGTCCCTGCCGCGTCATCCTGTCTCCCCTCATGGAAGGGAAGAGGATCGATGCGCCAACTATATTCTCCCTGGTTGAAAGGTACTCCTTGAGAGTATCTACTGAATATGACCCAATCGGTATGTGCCTTTCCTTGTTCTTCCTTCCTTTTATCGAAACATAGCCCCTTGAGAGGTCCACATCCCTGTAGTTCAGCTCTATGAGCTCACTTGCCTTGAGGCCTGCACCGTAGAGTATCTCAAGTATCGCCCTGTCCCTTTTCCCCTTTGCAGTAGAGGTGTCCGGCATCGCCAGAAGCTCCTCCACCTGCTCTATGGTAAGTGATACAGGCAGCGCTCTCTTTATCTCAGGAAGCTCAAAGTAAAGTATCGGGGCTTCAAGCACCTTGTTCTTTCGCCTGAGGAACTTGTAGAAATTCCGTATGCTCACAAGGTGCCTGGAGATCGTAGTTCTCGACATTCCAAGGTCAAGAAGATGGTTGATGAAGTTCGACACTTCGATCTCATTGAATTCCTCAAGGTCGATCCCCTCCTCCACCAGGAAGTCGGTGAGATGCTTCAGGTCACGGCCGTATGCGTCCAATGTGTTTACAGCCTTTCCCTTGCTTTTAAGCTCTTCAAGAAATTCGCCTACAAAAGGGTCCGTCATATTATCTTGCTCAGGCTGTAAGCCGCAACTGTCTTCGCATCCTTAATCTGTCCGGTCTTGATGTGCTCTATGAATTCAGCATCAGAAAGCCTGACTAAGGATATGAATTCGTCATCGTCTCCGCCCTTGATCCCCTTTTCCAGTTTTTTGGCCATATACAGATGGATCTTCTCATCGCAGAATCCCGGAGATGTTGCCAAGGTTGCCAGATGGATCAGGTCATCACACCTGTAGCCCGTTTCCTCCTCAAGCTCCTTAACCGCATTCTCATAGGGTGTAAGGTTCTTCTCAAGCTTTCCTGCAGGCAGCTCCAGATAAGCCTCTTCCATGGGCTTTCTGTACTGCCTCACAAGAAGGATCTTGTCGTTCTCATCCCTTGCAAGTATGCATACACCACCCGGATGCCTGACTATCTCCCTGTATGCGGTGTTCCCGTCCTGGACCTCCACCATCTGGGTCTCAAGGGTAATGATCTTGCCCTGGAACACCTCATTCCTCTCGAGAGTATGTTCAAAAAAATCCATAAATCCACCATCCTTCAAAATCATTCAGAATCAATATTTTAAGCCGATTATCCATGTCTACATGCTAATTCTACAATATGTAACTATCCAGTTTAAATGGACAATTTGTAAATTATATTATTTGTTATGTAAACCACACCTTTCCATTATCAAGATTTTAACCAGCTTATGTTTTCATTCATATATAAAGCCAATCTCAAATTGAAGCATAGTTTACGGTATATCGAAAATCCATCAGGATTAAATGAATTGTTTTCGCTGCATCGAAATCGATTGAGTCAATATTAGAATTAACCCTGTATCAACTAAAGGCAGTATCTAAATTTAAGTGTCCACTTCTTAAGACTTTACATCTTATCCAGTTGTAGCAAATTAGGCGGTTACTGCATATCCGTTTCTGATTATTCCAAAGGTGTATACTATGTGCTTTACTATCCTTTTTACCCCATCTCCAAATGATCCTTGGGAATTCCTTTGGAATTGAGGAGATTAAGAATATACCTTATGTGATTAAATCTATACTTTTGATTAAATATAATACATAAATATGCTTTATATTTTTAATGCCTAGTTTAAGTGCTTTCAATTTACAATTTTACCCTCTTTCAATAATAATATAGGTATTGGTGTAAGGTATTTCATAAATAGATGTCTTTATAAGTGAAAGGCCCTGTATCATGGATTTTGGAGGTGAGGATTTGGATGATTTGGATATAATCGAGCTGTTTAATAAAAGAGATGAGAAAGCTATCCTTGAAGCTGAAAGAAAATACAGGTCTTATTGCCATGCCATTTCAAACAATATCCTCCGGGACAGGGAAAGTGTGGAAGAATGCCTTAATGACACGTGGCTTAATGCGTGGAATTCAATACCTCCCCAGGTCCCCGATAATCTGCGCATGTACCTGGCAAAGATCATACGCAACCTTTCATTCAACAGATACAAATCAGCTATGGCAGTAAAGCGTGGAGGCGGCAAAATATCAGCTATCCTTGATGAGCTTGAGGAATGTTTAGCAGGGCCGTCAGATGTTGAATCAGACCTTATCATTAAGGAGCTTGGTGAAAGCATAAACCAGTTCGTACATACCTTGTCAGAAAGGGACTGCAACGTGTTTGTCAGAAGATACTTCTATGCAGAATCGATAAAGGAAATATCCGTTAATTACGGAATCACAGAAAATAATGTAATGGTGTCTTTGAGCCGGACCCGAAAGAGACTTAGGAAGCATTTGCAAAAGGAGGACTATAAATTATGAACAGGGAAACGCTTTTTGAGAGCATTGGTATGCTTGATGAAGACATTCTGGAACGAAGCGAAAAGAAGACCAGGAGAAATTCAGCCAGTATATTCATCACACTGGGTACTATTGCCGCCTGCCTGGCACTTATCTTCACCCTTGCATTACCCTCAATCAATAAGCCACTTGAAAACCCTAGTATGCCAGCAGCATTTCAAAATGGCATTGCAAAATACATCGACAGTCCGCCATCAGACCTGTCATTCACCAAAGCTGACCTCATATGGCTTTCACAGGAGGATATCTTCAACAAGTGGAACACCGCAATATTCAGCGGTACTGTCACAAAGCTGGACAACATGGTCATAGACTTCAAAGGAGACAAGGCATACCGGGCAATTGCTGAGATACGAGTCGACAAGATATACAGGGGAGATATTAACAATGGCGATACAGTTTCAGTGCTGCTGCCCTGTCCAATCGGTGAAGGAATCAAGATGACAGGAACTGAGATAATTTCACAGCTTACTGTTGGCTCCTACGGAATCTTCATGCCAATAGAGTATGATGGAAGTGCTTACTGGGAGCAGAATGGATACACTTTAAAGCTGCAGGATGTTGCACCATATGGTTTAGCTGACGGTATGAGATTTGCATTCATTGAATCAGAGGATGGAATTGTGTTTGCCAGTGATATGTACCCTGCAATTTCAGTAGCAAAAACCCTTGAAGATGTTGAGAGCTATATCCTGAGCATGATTGACTGAACAAAACGGTTCCAATGCTAATTGTCCCTTTGACTTCATTTAGCTTGTTCATCATCATATGAAATTCAATTTCTATACTTTATTGAGCAATGACAAAACCGCCTGCCGATTTTTCAATCGACAGGCGGTTTTATTCTGGTGGGACGTACAGGACTCGAACCTGTGACTTTCACCACGTCAAGATGACACTCTACCAGCTGAGTTAACGTCCCATGGTCACTGGAGCGGGTAAGGAGGATCGAACTCCCATTGCCGGCTTGGGAAGCCGATGCTCTACCATTGAGCTATACCCGCAGGAGCACAAAGTTATTTTAACAAAATACATGAATTAAAGCAACATAAAAATGAACAACTGGCTGAATTTATTGGGATCAATTTCAAGAATCAAGGCTCCGGGCTGTTTTCCCGGAGCCTTATGCATTCAAATCCTTTGAAATGGCCGCTACTGGTTCTTTCCGATAGTAAGCTTCAGATTGTCGCTTACCATGGCGATGAACTCGGAGTTTGTCGGCTTTGCCTTGTCAAGGATTATGTTGTAGCCGAAAATCCTGTTCATGTTGTCAATTTGGCCTCTTGACCAGGCGACTTCAATGGAGTGTCTTATCGCCCTTTCAACCCTTGAAGGTGTGGTGTTGAACTTTTTGCCTATCGCAGGGTACAGCTCCTTGGTCACCGCAGAAAGCAGCTCAAGGTCAGCTATTACAAGAAGGATCGCTTCCCTGAGATACTGGTATCCTTTGATATGAGGAGGTATTCCCAGCTCCTGGAGTATTGATGAGACCTCCGATACAAGGTCAGCGCCTTCACCGATTTCAGTCTTCCTCTGGAATTTCTCAACAGGTTCATAGTGCTGTTCTGTCTTTTCCTGCTTCTCTTCCATGTTGAAGAGGAGCTTAATCCTGCTTTTTAAGACCTTCATGTCAATGTCCTTGACCATGTAGTAGTCAGCACCAAGCTGGATTGCTGTCTGAGTTATCTTGTCCTGTGCTATTGCCGAGTATACTATGATCTTCGGCCTGTTATCCATATTCTTGAGCTTCTCAAGCACACCAAGTCCATCCAGCTGAGGCATTATGATATCCAGGAGAAGAAGGTCCGGTTCTTTCTCCCTTACGATGTCTATAGTCTCCAGTCCGTTTCTTGCGAGGCCTACCACATTTATCTCAGGATCCGTAGATAAGTATTCTCTTAGTAAATTGCTGATGTCTTTGTTGTCATCTGCAATGACTACGCTGATTTTCTTTCCCATGTCATTGTCCCCTTATCAAGAATTTCGTATTATTTTTATTATAATTCAAAAATCATCTGATTTGTTATATTATTGCTAATTATCTGGAATTATTATTTTAATCCGAAATCCTGATTGAATTCATTTTTCATATTTTCGCTTAAGTTCATCCGATTTTCCTATGATGTCCCTGGCAGAGCTGACTGTTATGTCGGAGATGACGCTGCCGCCGATCATCTTTGCAAGCTCCATGGCCTTTCCCTCAGGATCAAGCCTTCTGACCCTCGTTATTGTTCTTCCGTCCTTTTCCAGTTTCTCGACGACAAAATGGTTGTCAGAGAAAGCTGCAATCTGAGGCAGGTGTGTCACACAGAATACCTGGAAGCCGTTTGAGAGCGAGTACATCTTTTCTCCTACAGCTTCGGCTACCCTTCCGCTTATACCAGTGTCGATCTCATCAAAGATCACTGACGGAGTCCTGTCCTTGGCAATGAAGGCAACCTTCATTGCAAGCATGATCCTGGAGAGCTCTCCACCTGATACCACCTTTTCAAGTGGCTTCTTAGGCTCACCAAGGTTTGTGGAAATCAGGAAACTTACCCTGTCCATTCCGGATTCCCCTATGCTTCCTTCATTTGCAACCTCAACTGAGAAATCAGCCTTTTCAAGGCCTATGAACTTCATCTCGCTGTTTATCCTTTCAGAAAGGAGCATTCCGCCTTCCTGCCTACTAAGGGTAATTGCGTTGCCAAGTTCTCTCAGTCTGTCCTCAGTCTTTGCAATCGATGCCTTAATTTCCCCGATTATCGCTTCCTGATTCACAATTTCATCAAGCTGCTTCCTTGATTCATCAAGGTGGCGGAGTACCGACTCGGTATCCTTGCCATATTTCTTCTTGAGCATCTCATATGTATGGAGCCTCTGGTTAACCTGCTCAAGCTCATCCGCATCGAAATAGATTTCCTGGTTCAGCCTTTCAAGGTCCCTTGCCACTTCCTCCATGGAATAGAAGGCTTCTTCAAGGTCCTTGTGGGCTGCTCCTGCTTTCTCGATTATCTTGGCTACAGTTCCAAGGCTCTTGAGTGCCAGACGACATCTGTCAAGGGCTCCGTCTTCACCGTCGAGCATTTCAAGTGCACCGCCAAGTCCAGTTGAAAGCTTCTCAGCATTGACAAGCATATGGAGCTTCTCACCGAGCTCCTTTTCTTCATCAACGCCAAGCTTTGCATCATCGATATCCTTGATCTGGTAGGCAAGATAGTCAAGGAGCCTCTCCCTGTCCTTGCCACCCTTCATGGATGTGAGCCTTGCCCTGAGCTTAATAAGCTCCGAGTAATCTTCGGAGTATGCAAGGAACACAGGGTCTCTTTCAATCCCTATGTAGCTGTCCAGGTATTCAAGGTGCCTTGCAGTATCCAGCAGGTTCTGGTTATTGTGCTGGCCGTGTATGTCCAGGAGCTCCCTGCCTATTTCCTTGAGCTGACCCACAAGGACAGTCCTGCCGTTGACCCTTGCTGTATTTTTTCCTGATATGAAGGTCTCCCTTGAGACCACAAGCTCATCTTCAAAAGGAATCCCCATGGCTTCCAGTACGGGCTTTACGCCTTCTGTCACTGAAAAAACAGCCTCAACAAAGGCGCTGTCTGCTCCGGTCCTTATCGCATCCCTTGCGAACTTACCGCCAAGCACAAAGCTTATGGAGTCTATGAGTATTGATTTACCTGCTCCGGTTTCACCGGTCAGGATGCTGTAGCCACTGTCAAACGTTATGTCAAGACTGTCTATGAGAGCAAAATTCCTAACATTCAGCTGAATCAGCATGCTATTTCCTCATCATTGAACTTATCTTCTCAACGAGGTCCCTCGCCTTCTCGACAGTCCTCACAAGGATGAAGATGGTGTTGTCTCCGGCAATCGTTCCTGCGATCTCCGTCAGGTCAAGCTGGTCGATGGCTTCAGCAGCAGCAGAAGCTGACGCTGTGATCGTCTTGACTATGACGAACTTGTCTAGAGACTCAACAGACACGACGGTCTGCTCAAGGATCGACACGAGCTTCTCACCCATATCCTTTCCTTCATCCCTGGAAATGACATACTTGTACCTTCCCTTTGAGTTCAGCATCTTTACGAGCTGAAGGTTCTTGATGTCCCTTGATACCGTAGCCTGGGTAACGTTGAATCCGAGTCTTCTCAGCTCCTCAGCAAGTTCCTCCTGTGTCTCGATGTCCTTGTTTGATACTATTTCCAAAATCCTTGATCGTCTGTCCGTTTTCAAATTATTCCCCCCTGTTAATATCCATTGCTTTATATAATATCTTCTTTCTAAGTACGCTGAAGTAGTCGTAGTCAGCAAGCCTCAGGACCTTGCAAGGAAATTTGGCCTTGCCTATCCTAATGGTAACGTCCTCGTTAAGGACCTCATGCTCCTGTCCGTCAACGGAAAGGTAGTATTCAGCCTCATCCATGTCTACCCGTACCTCGACCTCCTGTGTGCTGTTAAGCACCAGGTTCCTGACCCCGTAGGTATGGGGACAGATGGCAGTTATGCATATGGCGTCAGCCGTAGGGTATACTATGGGGCCTCCTGCAGAAAGGTTGTAGGCTGTGGAGCCTGTTGGAGTGCTCACTATTATCCCGTCGCCCCTGTACCTTGTACAGAAGTTCATGTCGACAAACAGCTCGAAGTCCAGGATGTTGCTGAGGGCGCCCTTTGAGACAACTATATCGTTGAGTGCTACATAGCTTTTGGTGATGCCGTCATTCTCGAAGGAACATTCCAGCATCATCCTCTCCTCAATGGAAAAGCTGCCATCTTCTATGTTCTCTATGGCCTTTCTAAGGTCCTTGATCTCAGCTCCGGTCATGAAGCCTACTGTGCCTATGTTCACTCCAAGGATCGGGAGTCCGTGCCTTGAAGCTATCCTTGCTGCTGAAAGGAGAGTTCCGTCTCCCCCAAGCACAATGAGAAGCTCCTGGCCGCATATGTCATCAGGTCCCATGACCTTGCTGATGTTGACATCAGCAAGCACTTCCCTGAGTATCCTTACGGTCTCAGCCTCGTATATGCCTTCCGGATCTTTTCTCTTGTTGTTGTAAATCCCAATGTTCTTCATGCAAAGCCTCCACTGGCAGGTTAAAGTGCATGCGCACCATCAACGACCTTTATTATTGATTCATCCATTTCGAAGCCTATGCCCTTGTCCATCTTTCCGAAATAGACAAGGAATTCCACGTTGCCTTCGGGCCCCTTGATCGGAGAGAAGTCCAGTCCGTATATGTGGCAGCCGGTGCCGATTATGAAGTCACAGATCTTTCGTATGACTTCCTCATGGACCTTCCTGTCCTTGACAACTCCGTGCTTTCCGACCTGTTCCCTGCCAGCCTCGAACTGAGGCTTTATAAGGGCTACCATTGTACCTGTCTCCTTCATGAGGGAGAGTGCCGGCGGTATTATCTTCATTATTGAGATGAATGAGACATCTGTGGCCGCAAAATCTATCTCATCAGGAATATCCGCCCTTGTTGCATACCTGAAGTTCATCCTCTCGAGGCATACGACCCTTGGGTCTGTCCTTAGCTTCCAGGCGAACTGCCCGTAGCCAACATCCACAGAATATACTCTGGCGGCTCCACGCTGGAGGCACACATCAGTGAAGCCACCTGTGGATGCTCCTATGTCCAGGCAGGTAAGGCCCTGAAGGTCAATTCCGAATGCAGTCACAGCCTTGTCAAGCTTGTAGCCGCCCCTTGAGACAAAGGGCATCTTCTCACCCCTGAACTCGAAAACAGACTCAATGTCGTATTTCGCTCCGGGCTTGTCTGCCTTCATGCCGTCCGCATAGACCTTGCCGGTCATTATTGCCGCCCTTGCCTTTTCTCGGGTCTCGAAGAGTCCCTTGTCGACAAGTATGGTATCCAGTCTCTCCTTACTCATCGCATTCACCCTTGCAAAGCCTTGCAGAAATCTTCGATACTATGGAATCTGTATCCAGACCGTAATGCTTGTAAAGTGATTCAGGGTCTCCCTGGACAACGAAAGTATCCCTGAAGCCAAACCTGATCACAGCTGCAGAGAGTCCCATGTCGTTAACAGCTTCAAGTATCTGTGAGCCAAGCCCGCCATGTACCACATTGTCCTCAAGGGTGACTATAGCCTTGTTCTCTTCGCAGTGCTTCCTTATCATTTCAAAATCAACCGGCTTTATGAAGCAGGCGTTGACTATACCGAACCTCAGGCCTCTGCCCTCAAGCTCCTTTACTACCGCTTCCGCCCTCTGGACCATCTTTCCAGTGGCATATATGTATCCGTCTATGCCTTCTGTAATAACTTCAAACTTTCCAGGAGTGAACTCAGAGAGAGCCTTCGGATTATATCCTACCGGGTCTCCGCCTCTGGGATACCTTATTGCAAGCGGTCCTTCGAAGCTTTCTGACCAGAGTACCATGTTGTGAAGCTCCTCAAGTGACTTTGGCGCCATTATCGTAAGGTTCGGTACTGCACTTAAGAATGACAGGTCCAGGATTCCCTGGTGAGTCTCTCCGTCGTCCCCTACAATTCCAGCCCTGTCTATTCCGATAACTACCGGCAGCTTCTGTATGCAAATGTCATGTATGACCTGGTCGTAAGCCCTCTGGAGGAATGTCGAATATATTCCGATGTACGGCTTCATTCCCGCTACTGCCAGACCTGCAGCAAGGGTGGCCGCATGCTGCTCGGCAATTCCCACGTCAAAGAACCTTGTCGGAAATTCCTTCTTGAAGGCTGAAAGGCCCGTACCGTCAGGCATTGCTGCGGTAATCGCACACACCTTGCCGTTCTTTCTCCCGAGCTCAGTCACAGCCTCACCGAAAACCTTTGAGTAGGTCACCTTGACCTTGGACATGACCTCACCGTTCTGCTTGTTGAAAGGGGCTATGCCATGGAACTGGTCCGGTCTCTTCTCGGAAGCGACATATCCCTTGCCCTTCTGTGTCCGCACATGTACGATTACAGGACCATTGAAGTCCCTTGCAACCTTCAGGACCTTGCTCATGTCCTTGATGTTGTGGCCGTCAACAGGCCCCAGGTATTTAAGTCCCATGTCCTCAAAGAGCATTCCAGGAACAAGCATGGTCTTGACGCTGTTCTTTATCCTCATCATTCCCGTGTTCAAGGTTCTTCCCATAGGCATCCTGTCTATGGTGTCCTGTATGTCCTTCTTTACCTTCTCATAGTAGTTGTCGCCTCTCAGCTGAGAGAGATAAGTGCTTATTCCTCCCACATTCCTTGATATCGACATCTGGTTGTCATTCAGCACCACGACCATTCTGGTCTTTGAAAATCCCAGGTCATTCAGGGCTTCAAAAGCCATACCGCCTGTTAGGGCACCGTCTCCGATCACTGATATGACATTGTAGTCGTCACCGGCTATGTCCCTTGCCCTGGCATAACCAAGGCCTGCGCTGATGGAAGTGCTGGAATGACCAGTGTCGAAGGCATCATACCTTGATTCTTCCCTTTTTGGAAATCCGCTCATCCCGTTATATTTCCTGAGCCTCGCAAAATCATCAAGCCTGTGAGTAAGCATCTTGTGCACATAGCTCTGATGTCCCACATCATATATTATCCTGTCCTTTTCAAGGTCAAAGACATTAAAGAGGGCTACGGTAAGCTCAACTACCCCAAGATTCGGAGCAAGATGCCCGCCTGTCTTGGATACCGATTCGATAAGAAATGCCCTTATCTCGTCTGAAAGCTGGTAAAGCTCATCCATGGTCAGTTCTTTGATGTCTTCAGGATTCCTGTATCTGTCCCTCAATATACCCATTTGAATTCTTCCTTACTAATGATTTCTTTGAAGAAGTGCTAGACACATCTCCCACAGCTGTGCCGTATCCCTGTCAAGACCCTTTAGAATGCCCAGGCATTCATCTGTCAGACCCTTTGCCATCTCTTCGCTTTTTTCAAGTCCGAAGAGAGAGACATATGTGGTTTTTCCGCTTGTCTCATCTTTTCCCGGAGTCTTTCCGAGAACCTCTTTGGTCGACGTCCTGTCAAGTATATCGTCCTTTATCTGGAATGCAAGACCTAGCTTCAGTCCAAGTTCTCTCATGGCTTTCCGTTCATCATCACTTGCTCCGAAAAGAACTGCTGGTGCCTCCAGTGAAGCAGCTATAAGCATTCCGGTCTTGAGCTCGTGGCAGCCCTTAAGCTCGTCGTAGCTGGCGATTCTTCCCTCATTCTCGAGGTCCCTCACCTGGCCCTCGACCATACCTACACTGCCTGCTGCAAGAGATACCGTGAGGGCTGCTTCAGCCCCGCGCACTCCACATCTGACAGCACTCCTGATAAGCAGGGTGTGCGCTTCATTAAGAAGTGCGTCACCTGCAAGTATCGCCATGGCTTCACCAAAAACCTTGTGGTTAGTAGGCTTTCCACGTCTAAGGTCGTCATTGTCCATTGCCGGCAGGTCATCATGTATCAGCGAATAGGTATGTATCATCTCGATTGCCATGGCCAGAGGCATGGTTTCCTCAACGCTTCCCCCGAACATCTCTCCCGCAACAAGTGCCATTACAGGCCTTATCCTCTTGCCTCCCTGCTCAACGCTGTATGCCATCGCCTTTGCAAGCTTGCCATCTCCAAGATTATCCATGTATTCCAAAAGGCTCTGGTCAATAAGAACCTTGTACTCATCAAGCTCCCTCAAAGTTCTTCTCACCGTCCTCTTCCATGATCTTGACCTTCTCCTCAGCCTTCTCAAGGATGACGAGAAGCTCTCCGGACAGCTTCACTCCGAGCTCGTACTTCTCAATGGCCTCTTCAAGTGGGAGTCCACCGTTCTCAAGCTCCTTTATGGCAGCATCGAGTTCCTCCATGATTTCCTTGTAGGTCCTTTTCTTCCTGGCCATATCTACCTCTCAATCTCAAGGGTCCTTTCTCCGTTACAGAGCCTTACCCTGATAGTATTCTGAAGATCCAGTTCCTCTACCTTTTTCAGTATTCTGCCGTTTTCACCATACACTATGGCGTAACCTCTGCCCAGAACTCCCAATGGGCTATGTGCCATAAGAAGCTCCGATTTGCCAACGAGGCTGTCTCTTTCATTTTCGAGCCTGGCACTTATGAGATACCTTAGATGCTCCTTCTTTTCAGAAAGTCTCAGCTGTTCGTTCGCGACTATCGTTGCAGGATTGTTCCTCGAAAGTGCCCTTCTTCTTGCATCAAGTCTCTCCCTTGAAAGCTCAAGAAGCGAATGTGCCGATGACTTAAGCCGAAACCTCAGCACCTCACAGCTCTTCTCCATTTCCTTCAGTGATGGCACAACTATCTCAGCCGCCTGAGAAGGAGTTGCCGCTCTCATGTCTGAAGCGAAATCAGCTATGGTAAAGTCAACTTCATGCCCGATACCAGTCACTATCGGTACAGGTGACTTCCTGATGGCCCTTGCGAGATTTTCGTCATTGAAGGAGAAAAGGTCCTCAAATGAGCCTCCTCCCCTTGCTATTATTATGACGTCAAAGCTGCCTTCTTTTTCAACTGCCTCAATTGCCTTTATCAGGCTCTCAGCTGAGCCTGCACCCTGTACCTGGGCGGGGAATATGGTCAAGGAAACCTTCCGGTTCCTCTTTGTCGCCACGTTGATTATATCCTGCACTGCAGCACCTGTCCGTGAGGTTATTACCGCCACTTTATCAGGAAATTCAGGGATATCCCGCTTTGAAGAAGTATCGAAGATACCCTCCTTTGCAAGCAATGCCTTGATCCTTTCAAACTCCAGATGCAGGTCACCGAGCCCGGTTTCCTGCATTGTAGCAGCATATAGCTGGTAGGACCCTTCCTTCACGTATACGCTTACACGCCCGCTGCAGATTGCCTTCATCCCGTCTTTCGGCTTGAATTTAAGGCCTCCTGCCTCCCCTCTGAACATGACGCAGTTTATCTTGGAGTTCTCGTCCTTCAGGGAAAAATAAAGATGACCGGAGCTGTGTGCCTTGAAGTTTGATATCTCACCTGCAACCATCACGTTGCCAAGAATGAAGTCATTGTCGAAGTTCCTTTTCACATATGTGTTGAGGTCGGATACCGACATCGTACGAAGCTTCATCAGATCACCTTTTCAGCGCAATCCACGAGATTTCTCATAAGCAGCACAGTAGTCAGCATCCCGACTCCGCCTGGCACCTTCGTGGCCTTAGAGGCCTTTCCAGTAACCTTTGCAAGGTCTACGTCCCCTGTGATCCTTCCTTCAAATTCTGAAGTGCCTACATCAATGACGACCGCACCCTCGCGGATATAGGAATCATCTATCATGAGAGGCTTCCCCACTGCAGCCACGACAACATCTCCTGATTTTGCAACTTCCCTCAGATCTTTTGTCCTTGAATGACATACCGTGACAGTCATGTGTTCCCTGAGGAGAAGCTGTATAAGAGGCTTCCCTACTATGTTCGACCTTCCTATGATGACCGCATGCATGCCTTTAAGTTCCCTGAGGCTTGCCTTAAGGATTTCAAGAACGCTTTCAGGTGTGCAGGGAGCTACTCCTCCCGATGTTGACGCCACCAGTCCTATGTTCACTGGATTCACTCCGTCTACGTCCTTGGACGGATCTATGGCCATAGCTACCTTCCCCTCACTTATCCCTTTGGGAAGAGGAAAAAGCACCATTATCCCATGTACGCTTCCATCATCATTGAGGTCTCTTATTGTCCTGAGGAGCTCATCTTCAGCCGTGTCTTCCGGAAGCACCATCTTTAGCATCTCAGCCCCGATGGAGTCGCATGCCTTCTTCTGGCTTGCCATGTAGTATTCGGATCCGGGGTCATTCCCAACAAGGATCGTCGCAAGGGTAGGTATGCCCTTGCCACTATCCCTCAGACTTACGACCCTCGCTTTCAGGTCTTCCCTCACCCTCTGGGCTATGCTCTTCACATCGATTATCTCTGTCACCTAAGTTCCTCCTCAAGCCTTCACTATCTTGTCGAGTATTCCGTTTATGAATGCGGCTGACTGCTCATCCGAATATTTCTTCGAAATCTCTACAGCCTCGTTTATTGATACGTTGTTCGGTATGTCCTCCACGTATTTCATCTCATAGAGGGCTACCCTGAGTATGCTGAGGTTGATCTTCGAGACCCTTGAAAGCTTCCACTTTACAAGGTTGGCCTCGATAAGCGCGTCAAGCTCTTCCCTTTTCTCCATGACTCCGCTTACTATCATGCTTATGTAGCCCCTGTCAGCTTCCTCAGATTCGCCATATTCCTCGAAGTAGTCTTCCACAAGCTCCTTCGGGTCATTGTCATTTATAGTGCTCTGGTACACTATCTCCATTGCTATCTCTCTTGATCTTTTTCTCATAATAAGGGCCTGTAGCCCCCTCCTTTGATAATTTAAGTCCGCTTCAAAAAACCCTCTGTGACCAGAGGGCTTCATGTTACTTTTCCTTGGGTTCCTGTTCTTTTCCTTTGACATAGATATTGTTCACGAATATATTTACTGCCGATACCTTGAGCCCTGTTATGGCCTCAACCGTAGTCAGCACGTTTTCCTGAACTTTCTCCACCACATCAGGTATCCTGAAGCCATACTCGACGGAAATAATCATGTCGATTATCGCATCCTTCTCGCCGACTGTAACCTTAACACCCTTTGTCACATTGCGCTTGCCTGTGACAACCTGTGTTATTCCGCCTGTCAGGGTTGCCGATAGACCTGCGACTCCCTTGATTTCGCTTGCTGCTATCCCTGCAATGACCCCGACCACATCCTCTGATATTTTAACCACGCCCTGGCCGTAGGTGTTCTTTGCCTTTTCGCTCATTTTCATCCTCCTGACTTCAAGAACTGCTTAGAATCATTATATCAAAAGGACAAATCAAATACAATTAAACGGGCTATAATTATGCATAACTCCATGCATATTCACAATAAAATCAGTACCGCCGGCTTAGCCGGCGGTTTGCACAGACCCTATAAGGGTCTATAACCTGCTGCACCCGTAGGGGTGCATGAGGCGGCCGCCAACC
>NZ_JAGGKC010000040.1 GCF_017873395.1 Youngiibacter multivorans
ACAATCGGAAAAATTGCATTCGGGTCATCAATGCTTTCCTGCATCTGATGGCCATTCTTTTCCCCTCAACGATTCTTTCCTAATAAATTATATCATCTTTTTGTTTCATTTATTTTCATCGCCACGTTAACAATGTATAAACAAGGTGGGATGCCATAATGGATTTTTTCTGCATGCTTCCATTCTGACTCGAACATGGCTTATGAATGCTCTTGATCCTCTTGCTTTCATTTTCATTGCTTTACAATAACCTGCTATTGTTGTAGAATAAAATAGTTCAATAGTGAACTATTTTTAGTTAGGAGGAAATTACAATGAAGATAGATATCAGAGAAGACAATATTTTTATTCTGTCCAGCTGGAAATTCAAGAAGATGTATGAAAAAGCATTTTACCCAACAACAAAAGAGCTCCAGTTAACTCAGGGAGAAATTGATGTTCTTCTTTTTTTATTCAACAATAAGCCTCTTGATACAGCGAAGGACATTGCTAAATACAGGTCCATCTCAAAAGCAATGGTATCCAAATCACTGGATTCGCTGATAAACAAAGGGTACCTTTCGGGTGAAACAGATTCAGCTGACAAGAGGAGCATTCATCTGTCAATTGAACCGGCAGCAGTTCCTGCAGTTGAAAAATTAGCACAAGTCCAGAAGAGCATCCTTAAATCAATTTTTCACGATATCACAGAGGATGAATACGAGGTAATGAAAAGGATATTCAGTAAAATCGACAGTAACATTTCGAAAAAACTTGAAGAAAATGGAGGAAAACAAAAGTGGAAGTAACTCGCGAAAATAAAATGGAGACCCAAAGCATAGGAAAGCTGCTTTTCAGCATGGCATTTCCCGCAATCATAGCTCAGATAATAAACGTCTTGTACAATATCGTTGACAGGATGTATATCGGCCATATCCCCGAAATAGGTGCAGACGCACTGACCGGAGTTGGAGTCACCATGCCTCTTATCATGGTCATATCAGCATTTGCTGCCTTGGTCAGCATGGGAGGAGCTCCCAGAGCTTCGATCAGGATGGGAATGAAGGATAAGAAGGCAGCTGAAAAAATACTTGGAAATTGCACCTCTGCGCTGGTACTGGTATCTGTAGCATTGACTGCCATAGTGCTTTTATTCGGAGAAGAAATGATGATGATGTTTGGAGCAAGCGAAAATACGATCAGCTATGCTCTGGATTACATGAGAATATATGCAATGGGCACGATTTTTGTTCAGCTATCCCTCGGATTGAACGCATTCATTACAGCCCAGGGCTTTGCAAAGACAAGTATGCTTACAGTTACCATTGGTGCAGTTGCAAATATCGTACTGGATCCTATCCTCATGTTTGGATTCGGCATGGGAGTTAAGGGTGCCGCTCTGGCAACCATAATTTCACAGGCCATTTCAGCCATATGGGTCATACGATTCCTGATGAGCAAAAAAAGCCATCTGACTATCCGAAAGGAATACCTGAAGATCGACCCGAAGGTCTTCCTGCCATGTGTGGCTCTGGGATTATCGCCATTTGTGATGCAGGCAACAGAAAGCATCCTTGTCATTACCTTCAATTCATCCCTGCAGAGATATGGCGGAGACCTTGCAGTAGGAGCCATGACCATACTGTCGAGTGTGATGCAATTTTCAATACTTCCGATCATGGGACTCACCCAGGGGGCGCAGCCCATAATAAGCTATAATTATGGAGCAGATAATCTTTCAAGGGTAAAGGATACATTTAAATTATTGCTCAAAGCCACACTGGTTTACTCTACACTGCTTTGGTCAGTGGTTATGCTTTTCCCTCAGATTTTCGCGAGGATATTTACTGGTGATGCACTCCTCATTGCTGCCACAGTTTCAGCGCTTCGGATATACATGGCAGTGTCCCTGCTGTTAGCTGTTCAGATCAGCTGTCAACAGACCTTCATCGCGCTGGGGAATGCTAAGATTTCAATATTCCTCGCACTTTTACGCAAGATCATCCTGCTGATACCGCTTATATTTATCCTTCCCCAGTTCATGGAGGACAAGGTCACCGCAGTATTCCTGGCGGAGCCAATTGCTGACATCATTGCTGTCACTGTCACCTCAATTATATTTGCGATCCAGTTCAGGAAAGTGCTCGGAAAATCATCTTTCAGCTTCAAAAATCAGGTTACACTTGAGGCATAGCTGACAGCTCTTTGCGGTTTCAAACTGGCTTGGTTAACCGTCTTGCTACCTGTGTAATCATTTCACTCTTCATCCTCTTGGTATTGACCTAGGGATGACATAATCACAGCACACTTACAGGGTGACATTATCACAGACCATTAAGAGCCTTTCGAAAAAACTATGGAGCATTCATCGATTATGTTATATAATAATTAGTTGTTACAGAAGGAAATGATGATCGGCCGCAAGGCCACCAGGAGGCACCTTTGGAATCGATAAGAAAAGAGATAGAAAAAAGAAGGACGTTTGCGATAATCTCGCATCCTGACGCAGGTAAGACAACCCTCACTGAGAAGCTGCTCCTGTATGGAGGGGCTATTAGGCTTGCAGGATCGGTCAAGGCAAGGAAGGCATCGAAGCATGCCGTATCTGACTGGATGGAGATTGAGAAGCAGAGAGGTATATCCGTAACCTCGTCTGTCATGCAGTTCAACTACGACGGCTATTGCATAAACATCCTGGATACACCGGGACATCAGGACTTCTCCGAGGATACCTACAGGACACTTATGGCTGCAGACTCTGCAGTGATGGTCATAGATGGTGCCAAGGGAGTCGAGGAGCAGACAAGGAAGCTTTTCCATGTTTGTTCTCTTAGAGGTATCCCCATATTTACATTCATAAACAAGATGGACCGTGAGACAAGAGACCCCTTCGAGCTTCTTGAGGAAATCGAAAGGGAGCTTGGAATAAAGTCTTACCCAATGAACTGGCCTATCGGTACAGGAAATGACTTCAGGGGAGTTTTCGAGAGGGACACTAACACCATACATGTATTTGCAGGTGGAAAGCATGGCCAGCTTGAGGTTGAATCAGTCGTAGGACAGGTTGAAGACGATGTGTTCAAGGACCTCCTTGGCAAGCCGCTCCATGACAAGCTTATGGAGGACATCGAGCTCATTGATTATGCAGGAGATGACTTCGACCTTGGAAAGATCCAGAAGGGCGAGCTGACTCCGGTATTCTTCGGATCCGCTCTCACCAACTTCGGAGTGGAGCCCTTCCTCAGGGAGTTCCTTAAGCTAACATCAGAGCCACTTTCAAGGAACACTTCAGAAGGTGATGAGATCGATGTCTTCAGCGACAAGTTCTCCGCATTCATTTTCAAGATACAGGCTAACATGAACCCTGCCCACAGGGACAGGATCGCATTCATGAGAATATGTTCCGGAAAATACGAAAAGGGAATGGAGGTATTCCATTACCAGGGTAACGGAAAGATAAAGCTTTCCCAGCCACAGCAGTTCCTGGCGCAGGACAGGGAAATCATCGAGGAAGCTTATGCCGGAGACATCATAGGTGTTTTCGACCCGGGTATTTACTCCATCGGTGACACTCTGACAGATCCTTCGATGAAATTCAGGTTCGAGGGAATCCCGACCTTCTCTCCTGAGCATTTTGCAAGGGTAAGGCCAGAGGATACCATGAAGAGAAAGCAGTTCGTAAAGGGAATAACCCAGATTGCCCAGGAAGGAGCTATCCAGGTATACAAGGAGCTCCATATCGGAATGGAAGAAATCATTGTGGGAGTCGTTGGAGTTCTTCAGCTTGAGGTCCTTGAATACAGGCTCAAGAATGAATATGGAGTCGACCTGAAGATGGACAGGCTGCCATATAGGTTCGTAAGATGGATTGAAGACGAATCGTATGATACCTCAAAGCTTAACATCACTTCAGATTCTAGGCTCCTAAAAGATATGAAGGACAGGGACATCCTGATTTTCCAGAACGACTGGGGAATAACATGGGCACTTAACCATAACAAGGGACTGGTACTGTCTGACGTAGGCAAGGTAGACTAAAATAAATGCCGTTGTGATTTTCAACATCACAACGGCATTTTTGTTTGCTCTACAAGCACATTCACTTTACATTTATTATATTATGTAAAACTAAGCCTCTATTTATCAGTTTTCTTCGTAGAATACCTTCAATGCCTTCACAAGATAAAGGTGGTCATCTACTCCTCCAAGCTCCCTTACGGAATGCATTCCAAGAAGTGGAGTACCGATATCGACGCTTCTTATAGGAAGATGAGAAGATGCTGCAGGACCTATCGTGGATCCTCCTGCCAGGTCGCTCCTATTAACGAAAGTCTGGAACGGAACCTCTGCTTTTCTGCAAATCTCACTGAAGGCTGCGGCTGAATCCCCATCTGTAGTATACTTCTGGTTCGCCGAAAGCTTTATTACCGGTCCTTTGTTTAACAGCGGCCTGTTGACCGGATCGTGCATCTCAGCATAGTTAGGATGTACGCTATGTGCAAGGTCAGCAGATATCATGAACGAACCTTCAAGGCTCCTCAGGAAGCCTTCCCTGTCACCACCCAGTGAGTAGTATACTCTCTCCAGAAGATTTGCCAGGAGTACTGAATCAGCACCCTGCTTCGACCTGCTTCCGCATTCCTCGTTGTCGAAGAATGCTGCGATCCTTATGCCGCTGCCGCCTTCAGCTGCCTTAAGCGCTTCCATGGCTCCATGCACGCTGTTAAGGTTATCCTGCCTCTTGGATGATATGAACTCCTGTGAGAGGCCCATGACTATGCCCTTTTCAGCCTCGCATAAGAATAGGTCATAATCCAGTATCTCATCAGATGCCACATTGATCTCTTCAGCAACAAGGTCCCTTATCAGGTTCTCCTTTGCGAAGTCCTTCCCTGCCATGGACATTATCGGAAGCACGTGCTTCTGCTTGTCGATTGCCACCCCTTCATTCACGTTCCTGTTGAAGTGGATCGCTACGCTTGGAATGATAAGCAGAGGTCTTCTGAAGTTAACTGTCTCTGTCCTTGGCTTCAGCGGACTGTCACCCTTGAGGACGACCCTTCCTGCAAGTGTGAGGGGTCTGTCGAACCAGGTTGAAAGTATAGGTCCTCCATATGTCTCAGTGTTCAGCCTGAGGAAACCATCGTTAACCATCTCAGCACCGGGCTTTATCCTGAATCCAGGTGAATCGGTATGTGCCCCAACCATCCTGAAGCCTTTGACAAGTGGTTCGCTGCCTATCCTTACCATGAACAGGGATGAGCCGTTCTTGACATAGAATGCCTTGTCCCCTTCCTTAAGACTCCATTTTGCTTCTCCGTCAAGTTCCTTATAACCGTCAGCAAGAAGCTCTTTCTTCATGACCTCCACAGCGTTGAATGCTGTCTGGGATTCATGCAGAAATTCAAGCAGTCTTCCTGCAAGTTCCATCTTTTCCATAAGTGACCTCCTACCATGATTTATACTCAATATATTACTATTCTAACACAAGTGTGATACAATTGAATGAAGGATTCCAATCCGCTTTTGCGGAGCCTGGAATCTTTCCATTTATTCGGAAGGTGAAGTTATGATAGATATATTAATCAATAAAATTGTCGACGGCAAAAACTACAGCAATGTGTTTGAGAGGGCGAAGATAGGCATAAAGGCGGGAATAGTGGGGATAGTCCTCAACTTCATCCTTTTTCTTGTTAAGCTGCTCCTCGGCTTTGTTACAGGCAGCATTTCACTTATGGCTGATGCCTTCAACAACCTGACCGATACCACATCCTCTGTGGTCACTATCCTCGGCTTCAAGCTGGCAAACAGACCGCCTGACGAGGACCATCCATATGGACACGGAAGGCTTGAGTACCTGTCCGGACTGACCATATCAGTGCTGGTTATGTTTGTTGGTTTCCAGTTCATAGTATCCTCATGGAAGAAGATAGTAGCCCCCAGCCCGGTAATCTCCGAGTGGTCCACAACCTTCATACTCGTACTCTCGATACTTCTCAAATACCTCATGCACTTGTTCTACAAGAGGCTTGGCAAAAAGATTGGCTCACAGACTCTTGAGGCAACTGCTACTGATGCGCTTGGAGATGTATTCACGACATCCGTGGTCGTACTAGGACTTATCGCTTCCAAGTTCACCACCCTTCCAATCGATGGAGTGGTGGGAATAGCCATAGCATTATACATAATATACAACGGGCTTATGCTGACACTTGAAACCCTTAACACCATTATAGGTGAAAAGCCTGATATGGAGCTTGTAGAAAAGATCAAGGCCAAGGTCGTATCCTATAACCATATCTATGCGGTCCATGACCTTGCCATCCATTCATATGGTCCCGGCAGGACAATGGCCAGCATTCATGCTGAAGTGCCCTTTGACATGAACCTAGTTGAAATACACAATGTGGTTGACAAGATCGAAAGGAAGGTACGCGAAGAGCTGGGAGTAGACCTGGTCATCCATATTGACCCTTTGAATGACCACGATGACGAATTCCTTGCTGTCCAGCAGAAGGTTACTGAACTCTCTCTGTCCATACCTAAGATCCTTTCAGTCCATGATTTGCGCTATACCGGACTCAAGGACCACAAGATGCTCATATTCGAGGCTGTTGTGGATTCTAAAAACCTGACCGAGAAGGAAAGGCTTTCCATTAAACACGAGCTCACTGAGATGGTCAGCAACGAATTCCCCGATACCAGGGTATTCATAACCCTTGACCTCGATGTAACCATACTTTAATTTAAGCAATAACTTTAGCCGGGAGATTTCCCGGCTATTAAATTCCACAAAATCAAGCAAATCATTGAATGCCTTGAAAAATTAATTTCAGTTCCCTATCCTTAGAATGCCCATAAGATTAAAACGATATCATAAGTGATGCTAGAAATAAATAAGGACCCTTTTTGTCATGATACCGATTTCCTTTGATTCTGAATGGATTTCCCAATATTTATTTTCATTTAAAAATTGATTTTCATGAAAATAAGTAGTAGGATGTATATTGTTTGTATTTTAACACATGGAATCATATTTATATTGAGGGGTGCGACTAATGACAAAGTTTGAAAACAAATGGACCCGTGCGGCAATCCCTGCACTGCTTATCCATTGCAGCATAGGAACCATATATTGCTGGTCCCTGGTAAAGGGAAACATAGCAAGCTACATCGGAGCTCCTACCAGTTCAGTAGAATGGGCTTTCAGCCTGGCGATCTTCTTCCTTGGAATGTCCGCTGCATTCGCTGGAAATGTAGTTGAGAAGGATATCCACAAGTCTTCTCTCATAGCTGCAATATTCTTCGCAGCAGGAATGGCAGGAACTGGATTCTTCATACAGCAGAAGTCGCTCCCTGGAATATTCCTTACATATGGCGTAATAATGGGTATTGGCTGCGGTATAGGTTACCTTTCACCTGTAAAGACGCTGATGCTATGGTTTGACAAGCAGAAGGGACTGGCTACAGGAATAGCAGTCGCCGGTTTCGGTCTTGCCAAGGTAATAGCAAGTCCTATAATTGAAATGCTTCTTGGCGCTGTGAATGCAGATGGAAGCCTTGCAGACCCGACAAGGACATACAAGATGTTCTATATCCTTGCAGTTGCATATTTTGTAATGATGATTGCAGGTCACCTTCTTCTCAAGAAGCCTAACGGCTGGAAAGAAGCGCCGAAGAAAGCTGGCGGTTCAAGCCCTCTTGTAATATTCAAGAACAAGACCTTCATAGGCATCTGGCTCATGTTCTACATCAACATCGCTTGCGGACTTGCGCTGATATCACAGGAGAAGGGTATCCTTCACCACATCGGATTTACATCAGTTGCTGCAATAAGCTCATTGACAGCCATATTCAATGCAGGCGGAAGACTTGGATTCTCAGCCTTTGCAGACAAGCTTAAGGACAGGAACACAATATACAAGGTCATATTCGCTATTTCAATGACCCTCGCAGGTCTTGTCATAGTAACTGATGGAATAAACAATGCCATTGTACCCCTTGTCATAGCTCTGCTATGCGTTATTAATGCGGGCTACGGCGGAGGATTCTCCAATCTTCCGACACTTCTCTCCGACAGGTTCGGAATGAAGAGCATAAGCACCATCCACGGCCTTGCACTCTCAGCATGGGCAATTGCAGGCCTCACAGGAAACCAGATAAGCGCACTGATACTGAAGAAAACCGACTCATATAACAATGTACTTATCGTTATCCTGGCACTTTACGCAGTTGCTATGGTAGTCACCTTCACCATGGTAAAGCCAGGAAAGAACGACATATAGCATCTGAAGATAAGCTTCATGACTCCTATCTGAATACAAAGGGCATCATTCCACCTCAATTGTGGAATGATGCCCTTGTTTATTTTGGCTTAACTTAGCTTTATTGAGGCAAGCGCATGAAGCGCCCTTGTCGCCATGATGTACATTACGAGGTCCTGCTTATCCTCTTCCGCCTTTTCAGATACTACAACCACGGCATCGAACTCAAGTCCCCTTGCGTAGTATGAAGGCATAATGTATGTGCTGCCTGTAAGGAATGCATCCTCAGTGTCAATGAGCTTTATTCCTACCCTGCCCTTTATGAGTGAATACAGCCTTCTTGCAGTCTCCATGTCCCTGGTGAGTATGGCTGTAGTTCCCAGGTCTATGTCCTTAAAGGTTGTAAGGATTCCTGTGATCTCATCTGCAGCAGCTTCAAGACTTTCGCAGGTCCTCTCGTCAACTGGTCTTCCGTTTCTTACAAGAGGTACGATCCTCCTGTCAGAAGCAAACCTGTTGGCGTATTCCATTATCTCCTGGGTTGATCTGTAGCTCTTCTCAAGATGGTAATATCTGATGTCGTTGAAGCAGAAACCCAGGTCATTCATTACTGAGTCCCCTTCAAGGAGCATCTGGTTAGTGTCTCCTACCACCGTGAAGGATGAGCATCCGGTTATTTCCTTGAGTGCAAGGAAATGGAACGGAGAATGCTCCTGCGCTTCATCCAGGACAATGTGCTTCACCTCGAATGGCAGCTTTATCCCCTTCAGCCTGTTTGTCATGTATAGCATGGGTGCCAGGTCTTCCTGTGTAAGGAAGTCGAAGGTCATCAGCCGTCTGTATATTTCAAGTGCATCATGCCTTGAAAGATCGGAAAACTCCCCTCTCTTCTCAGCGAAGGTTGCTACCAGTGCCCTTATTTCTGTCATCCTAGCATGGTCCAGCTCGTTTATCTCATCCTCACTGGAAAGCGCCTGTCTGAGGCTCTTGTATTTTGCATCGATCTCATGCCTCTTTTCATCCCTTGCTTCCCTCATCCTGCCGAGGATCAGTCTTTTAAGCCTTAATCCTCTCCTGAAGTATGGAAGCGTACCGAAGTCCTTAGTGAGAAGCTTTTCCCAGCCCTCTGCCGTGATAATCTCATGTCCAAGGTAGGAGATGTCCCTTGCTCGGTAGTAGCCTGACTCTACATCTGCTATAAGGGCTTCAAGCTCATTCTTGAAGGCCATGCCTCTCTTTCTCCTCGTGTCTGCGATAAGCTCCTCGTCTCCCCCAAGTATGGCCTCTGTGAAGTCCTCGCCTGAAAATACGGCGGAGTCATCGATCTCAAGAAGCTTCATGGCAAGGTCATTGAAGGTATCCTGGTTGGCACCTTCTTCACCCAGTGAAGGAAGGACATGGCCTATGTAGTCCATGAAGATGTTGTTGGGCCCAAGGATGAGCACCTTGTGCTCCAGCATCTTCCTATAGTTGTAGAGAAGATATGCTGTCCTGTGGAGTGCTATGGTCGTCTTTCCGCTTCCTGCCACTCCATTTACTACAACTACGCCTTCCCTCTTGTCCCTGATTATGGAATCCTGCTCCTCCTGGATAGTCATTATGATATCCTTGAGCCTGCTTCCTGCCTTTGAAGACAGCACCTCCATGAGTATCTCATCCTTGACATCGCTTTCCGAGTCAAACACACCCTTAAGCAGGCCGTCCCTGATCATGAACTGCCTTCTTAAAGTTATATCCACATCAATCTTTCCGATTGGAGCCTCATAGGATGCTTCTCCCAGGGAACCCTTGTAGAAGAGGGATGATATGGGGGCTCTCCAGTCGACAACAAGAGGCTCTGCACCATCCTCATCGATAAGGCTGTATTTGCCCACATAGAATTCATCACTAACATCACCCTCTGAAAAGCCGACCTTTCCGAAGTATGGCGACGATGACAGCTCCTGAAGCTCGTTAAGCCTCTTGTCAACTGCCCTGTAGGCCTCTTCCTGAACAAACCTCTCATGGTCGAAGTAGTCGATGACCTTGTCCTCATCTGGACGGTACTCGTCTATCTGGTTCCTTCTGTATTCTACTATGAATTCAGTGACCTTCTGTTTCTTGGAAGTGTTTTCGATGATATCCTCCTGTATCCTTTCAGATACGTCCTGAAGATATTTCTCTTCCTTTTCAAGTTCTGCCTTGGGCAAATCAATGTTTAATCTTTTCAAGCTAAAGCCTCCTGATTCATTCAGCCGTGGCCAATAAGGCCACGGCTGACATGTCTATTTATTCCTTTGGTACCTGGCGATCCTTGTGGATTGCCTATTCGTCCCCTGAGTCACCCTCAAGGTCCTCAGTAATTGCATACCGCATCTCATCGAGCTCGTTGACCTGGTCTTCAGGCTGGGTTTCTTGAGCTGTCTCTTCTGCCTGCACCTCAACTGTTGGAGCTGTAACTTCTTTTCTGCCGAAGCTCTCACCCTTGAATTCCCTTACGACCTCCATGAACTCTTCACCTGTCATGGTTTCCTTCTCGAGAAGCTTTTCAGAAAGTACAGTGAGAAGCTCCCTGTTACCACTCAGTATGTCGAGGGCGGTCTTATGACCTGCCTTTATGAGCTTCAGAGTCTCCTCGTCTATCTTTGTAGCAGTCTCGTCGCTGACATTGAGGACTGCACGGCCGTCGAGATACTGTCCCCTGATGGATTCAAGCGCCATCATGTCGAAGGTTTCGCTCATCCCATACATGGAGACCATCCTTCTCGCCAGCTGGGTAGCCCTTTCTATGTCATTGGAGGCTCCTGTTGTTATTGACCCGAACTCAACTTCCTCAGCTGATCTTCCTCCGAAGAGTATCGCGATCTCCTTCAGCATCTCATCCTTTGACATGAGGTATTTCTCATCCTCAGGCACCTGCATGGTGTATCCAAGGGAGCCCATGGTCCTCGGAATTATGGTTATCTTTATTACAGGGTCTGTTCCCTTCTGCATTGCAGCTACAAGCGCATGCCCTATCTCATGGAACGCAACTATCCTCTTTTCATTTGCGGACATTATCCTGTCCTTCTTCTGCTGTCCTGCGATTACAACCTCTATAGATTCCTGGAGGTCCTCCTGCATTACGAACTTACGGCCGTTCTTTACAGCCCTTAGCGCAGCCTCATTGATCATGTTGGCAAGGTCCGCTCCGACAGCACCAGGCGTACCCTTCGCTATCTCGTTCAGGTTGACATCCTCGCCCATCTTGACGTCCTTTGAATGCACCCTGAGTATGGCTTCCCTTCCCTTAAGGTCAGGAGCATCCACGATTATCCTCCTGTCGAACCTTCCCGGCCTGAGAAGAGCCTTGTCCAGTACTTCTGGCCTGTTGGTCGCAGCAAGAAGTACTATACCCTTTGAAGAATCAAAGCCGTCCATTTCAGCAAGCAGCTGATTCAGCGTCTGTTCTCTCTCGTCGTTTCCGCCCGGAAGTCCACCGGTTTCCCTGGACTTTCCTATGGCGTCAATCTCGTCTATGAAGATTATGCATGGAGCCTTGGTCATGGCTTCCTTGAACAGGTCCCTGACCCTTGCAGCGCCCATTCCAACGAACATCTCAACAAAGGCTGAGCCCGAAAGTGAGAAGAAAGGCACTTTGGCTTCTCCGGCAACTGCCTTTGCAAGCAGGGTCTTTCCTGTACCCGGAGGTCCTACAAGCAGTGCTCCCTTAGGAAGCCTTGCTCCGATATCCACGTACTTCTGAGGATTGTGAAGGAAATCAACTATCTCAATAAGCGATTCCTTGGCTTCCTCCTGTCCTGCGACGTCCTTGAAGGTCACGCCCGTATCGCTCTCATAAAGCTTAGCAGTATTCTTGCCGAAGCTCATCATGCTTCCGCCACGCTTCTCCATGTTCTTCATCAGATAGCTTCCGAGGAAGAGCAGAAGACCAAGGGGCAGCACCCATGAGAACAGAAGCGTCATCAGAGGGCTTGCAGTCTCAACCGGCTTTGAATAGATGTCCACTTTCTTTTCCTTTATCAGGGAAAGGACCTCTTCATCCCCTGTAACCATTCCCGTATAAAGCTGAAGACCTGCGAGCTCGTCGCCTTCCTTCATGGTATACGTGTATATCCTCTGGGATTCGTCTACGGTGATCTCAGCGATCCTGTCAGCCTCTAAGGCCGCATAGAACTCATTGTAGTACTGTCTCTTGTTCCTTATGTCGTTCATGAAGTAGTTGAAGACAGTAACCATGATAAGTATCGCTACGAAATATACTGCGTAGAACTTCAGATTTCTGTTGTCATTGTCGCCTTTTTTCTTGTCATTGTTCACAATAATTCACCTTCATTCCGCTAAAGCCATCATGGCTTTGGCATAAACTTCCGCGCATAGCATCAGGTCGGAGACCGTTATGTATTCGTCCGCCTGATGGGCGACGTCTTCTCTTCCGGGCAGCATTGGCCCGAAGGCCACAATGTTCTTCATTTCCTTCGCATAGGTCCCGCCGCCTATGGCCAGCGGTCCTCTCGCATCTCCTGTTGTTTCCCTGTAGGCTTCCATAAGCCTTTCTACAAGCTCATGGTCAACCGGGTAGTAAAGAGGCTTGTCCTCATGCTCTAGAACCAATCTGAAGCCGTTCTGCTTCATCTTCTCTTCCAGCTTAACGAGAACATCTTCACTTGTATAAGTAACCGGATACCTTATGTTAAGTCCTATTTCAAGCTTGCCATCCTTCAGGTCCATGGTACCCATGTTCATCACAAGCCTGCCTGACGCTTCATCCTCAAGGTCAATTCCAAGTGCTGAACCATCTGTATCTCTGCAGAGGGCTGCACTTATGAAATCAAGTGTCTCACCAAAGGCTCCTGAAAACTTCATTTCATGAAGTTTTCCTACCAGCTTCCATATGGCGCTTTCGCCCTTGTGAGGCGTGCTGCCATGTGCTGATATTCCTTTTTCCTCAATCACTGTTTCAGTGCCGTCATCGTGGCTTATTACTGCCTTCGCCCTGTCAGGCACCATGTTCACTGCGCTCCCGCCTGTTATAAAGCAGCCTCTATCCGGTATTTCCTTTATGAGCTTGAGTATGAGTATACCCATTTCAGCGTTTATAGCAGGAAATTCCGCATCTGGTGTAAAGCCTGATATTGGCTGGCTTTCAGTCTTAAGATAGTTCTTAATATCGGGTCCTCCAGTTTCCTCACTGGTCCCGAATATGAGCCTTATCCTTTTTGAAAGTACTGAGCCTTCGTCCTTTATTGCTTTGAGAGCATACAGGGCAGCCATCATCGGACCCTTGTCATCGATCGCTCCGCGACCGTAGATCCTGTCTCCGATGAGCTCCCCATGGGGATCCTTTGTCCAGTCAGACCCTACAGGTACGATGTCGAGATGACCCAGAACCGCCACGTAGTCTTCACCCGTGCCGTATTCGATGTATCCCGCATGGCCATCTAGATTTCTGACCTGAAAGCCCATCCTTCTTCCGATCTCAAGCGCCCTTTCAAGGGCTTCGTTTACGGCTTTGCCTGCAGGCATAAGCTCTTCCGGTTCGCCTGCAACGGATTCTATTTCAAGCAGGCTCATTATGTCATTTATCATGTCTTCTTTCAGGTTTGAAAGAGTTTCCTTCAGATCCATAGCTATTTCAGGAATCCGATGTCAGACAGCGGATATACCCTGAGTCCTCCCTTGCCGATCACTTCGTCCATATCTATGTACGGTTCGTCCCAGAACCTGGCATCGTTCGATGTAGCCCTGTTGTCGCCGAGGAAAAGGAACTTGCCCTCCGGCACCTCGAAGACTGTTGTGAATTCCAGGTCGTTCTTGACATACTCCTCAGGATAAAGCTCACCATTGATGAACATATTTCCTCTTCTAAGCTCCACCCTGTCACCCGGCAGGCCTATCAGCCTCTTGATGAGAAGAGTGTTGCCTCCTTCCACGAAGTTGAACACCACTATATCGCCTCGTTCAAGCTTCTCAGGATTGTAGACCCTGACCACATAGATCCTGTCATCGATGTTTATCGTAGGTATCATGGAGCCTGTCGGCACCTCGATCCTGAATATCAGGAACTTGTTTACCAAAAAAGCAAGCATGAATGCCGCCAGTATCGGTATTACCCATTCCCTGACTATATGGCTGAGCAGATTGCCCTTTCCACCGTTCTCCAAAGCTAACACTACCTTCCACTTCGGACTAAGACTGTCCGCTGCTGATAATAAATTTCTCACATTCTATTTAAACTTGCCTTAAACCGCACACAAAGCATAACTTTTGTGCGCTGTCACTCATTTAAGTATACCACACTGAGGCTTCATTATCCGCCCGAAACAGCCACTTAACGCATATCTGGCCACATGTATCCATTAATTTAGTGTAAATTCACTGAATGTTCCTGATATATGTGAATATACTGTGATATTATGGAGTTGGAGGTGAATAAAATGAAAAAATTCATGGAAGAATTCAAGGCCTTTGCAATCAGAGGAAATGTAGTCGACCTTGCTGTCGCTGTCATTATAGGCGGAGCATTCGGAAAGATTGTTGCTTCCCTTGTAAATGACATAATAATGCCTATAGTCAGCCTTTTGTTCGGCGGTGCGAAATTCTCTGAACTTAAAGCCACTGTCGGTGGTGCTGAGATAATGTATGGTAACTTCATACAGAACATCTTTGATTTCATCATAATCGCTCTTGTAATATTCATAATGATCAAACAAATGGCAAAGCTTAGGAAGAAGGAAGAGGCAGCTCCTGCTGCTCCACCAGCTCCTACCAAGGAAGAGCTTCTTCTTGCTGAGATCAGGGACATCCTGAAGGAGAAATAGAAAGGGCCTTGCTCTTGTAAAACCAACTATTAAAATCAAATAAAATCAAACATGACAAAAAGGATCAGCTTCGGAATATTCCGAAGCTGATCCTTTTTACAAGTCCTTGAAGCTTATGAGCTCCACCTTGTACCTTTCGATTATTTCCCTTGCCTCACTTGATACAAGCACATCCAGTTCCTTGGCCCTTTCCCGGTTGTAGCTCGAGTTATGCATTACGAAGGTATCAAGGTATCCCGGGTGGCACATGAGCTCTGCAGTCTCATACTTTGATGCTGCCTCTATGGCCTTTTCAAGGTCTGCAGGTGTAAGGTTGTCGCCATGGAAGCTCGCTATCATCCTGTCAGGTGATGGAATTCCCTTAAGGCCTTCAGGAACGTGGTCCTTAGTATGTACCCTCACAGGAATCATGAGTTCCTTTGCAAGATCTCCCACAATATCAGAGATTCCAGGTTCAAGATGAACATGATGGTGGCTGTCGAGATGGGTTGGGACAAGTCCCAGCATGAGGGCCTTTTCAATCTGGCTCCTGAACTCCTTCTCCACATCCTTCAATGAATATCCCTTAAGCTGTTCCTTCCTTTTCATGAACCTGCCGTCCTCTCCAACAAGGCTTGGCACTTCCTCCGAAACTGGAAAGCCAGACGTCATGACAAGGTGAAGCCCGACAGGCAGCCCATTTTCCTTTGCAAGCATCACGGCATCCTCTGCCTGAGGCATATTCATCATGATGGTTGCTGACGTAACGATACCTCTCTTGAAACAATCAATAATTCCCAGATTTACAGCCCTTGACACTCCGAAATCATCCGCGTTGACAATTAGCCTCAAATCAATCACTCCTCAAAACCAGTCTTTACGTAAATTATACCAAGAGAGTCTCTGCCATATGTGAACCAAATTGAAACTCTTGAGAAAACCATGTGAAAACTCAGGTTTAATCTTTACTTAATCGAAACTGCACTTTAGTAGTGGTATAATATATGGTGATTATGAATATTCAAGGAGGACAGATATGATCAGCTTCAAGAATGTTACCAAGGTATATGGCGGTACTGTAAAGGCTGTCGACAACCTGACACTCGACCTCTATCCCGGCGAGATTTATGGATTCCTGGGGCCAAACGGTGCCGGAAAAACCACTTCGATAAAGATGCTCACCGGAATTCTCAGGCAGGATTCAGGGGAGATAACAATAAACGGAAAGAACATGCTGACTGATCCTCTGGAGGCAAAAAAGGAATTCGGATACGTGCCGGATAATCCTGATATGTTCCTGAGGCTTAAGGGTATCGAATTCCTGAACTTCATGGGGGACATTTACCAGGTTCCCGGTGATGTAAGGAAAGAAAGGATAGAGAGCCTGTCAAGGCGTTTCGACATGGAAAGTGCTTTAGGCGATTCCATATCAGGTTACTCACATGGAATGAGGCAGAAGATAGTGCTTATGGGTGCACTGGTACACGAACCAAGTGCATGGATACTGGATGAACCCATGACGGGACTTGATCCCAAATCCTCATATATGCTCAAGGAGATGATGAGGGACCATGCGGACAAGGGAAACGTGGTGTTCTTCTCGACCCATGTCCTCGAGGTTGCTGAGAAGCTATGTGACAAGGTCGGCATAATCAACAAGGGAAAACTAATGTTTTCAGGCACCATGGAGGAACTGAGGCAGTTGGCCAAGGAAAATGAGAGTCTTGAGAACATATTCCTGGAGATGACAAAAGATGAATAACATATTCTACCTCACAAAGGCTATGTTCGGAAGCGATGAGACACTCTCCAGCCTGGGATTGGGCGGAAAGAAAAAGAAGAGCATCTTCAGCAAAAGACCTGTAAAGATACTGCTTTTTCTCCTGCTTTTCCTTTCAATGGGAATGTCAACAGGAAGCTTCGCATACATGCTGTACGACTCTCTCAGCATGTACGGGTTCCAGTCGCTTATAGTAAGACTTACAGTTCCGGCATCGGGACTTACCATATTCATGTTCGGCATATTCTATGTCATGAACGTGTTCTATTTCTCTAAGGATATCGAGAACTATCTGTTTCTTCCTGTTAGACCTGGCGAGATACTGATGTCCAAGTTCCTGGTGGCCCTTGTATTCCAGTATTTCATATATGGCATGCTGTTCATGCCTGTGCTTCTGGTCTATGGCTTCCTGGACAAGGCTGGACCGCTCTTTTACCTTTATCTTCTGATAGTCACACTTTTCGTACCGGTGCTGCCTATGGTTGTCGCATCGCTTATTGCGATGCTCATAATGAGGGCGGGAAGAGGTATCAAGAACAAAGATCGTTTCAACATGATTGCCGGTGTGCTCGGACTCACCATATCCCTTGGTTTCAGCTTTGGAATTCAATACATGGCACAACGGATGACAACCGGAAGCATGGTAATCACAGACCTTTCACAGCTGCCGACAATCAGGGTGATTTCGCTTGCATTCCCTACTTCACACCTCGCAAGTGAAGCCCTGGTAGCCTATGATGGGCTCAGCGGGCTGATGTATCTCCTGGCACTTATAGCAGCATCCCTGTTATCAATGGCTGTCTTCTACGCTGTAGGGAATGCCATATACTTCAAGGGTGTCATGGGTGTCCTCGACAGCTCATCAAGAAGGAAGAAACTATCAACAGGCGAACTCGAGAAGGAGACCACCTCTAAGCCCATACTTCTCGCATATTCATTGAAGGAGCTGAAGCTCCTGATGAGGACCCCTGCATACTTCATGAACTGTGTGCTCGTTTCCCTGATATTCCCGCTATTCTTCATCATCCCATTTCTGATTGATGGTCCTGACACCGCGGAGATCAAGGAGATAATGGCCTTCATCCGATCAGCTGGAGACGCAAATCTCCTGGTCGTCATGGCAGCCCTTGGACTTCTCCTCGGTGGATTGAATATAATTTCATCGACTTCGATCTCCAGGGAAGGCAAGAACTTCTTCTTCATGAAGTACGTGCCGGTTCCCTACATGACACAGCTTTATGCAAAGATACTGAGCTCGTTCTATGTTGAAGGTTTAGCGGCGGTAATCCTCTATGGACTGCTGATTCTGCTCTTCAAGCCATCGATGGTTGTCGTGCTGCTTTCAATACCACTTTTCATCCTTGCCTCAATATTCATGAACCAGTTCTCGATTGCCATCGACGTATACATGCCAAAGCTTGAATGGGATAGTGAACAGAAGGCAGTAAAGCAGAACCTTAACTCGTTGTTCCAGATGTTCGGAAGCTTCCTTTTCGGAGGAGGAATGATCTTCCTGAGCACAAAATTCACTCCTACTCTCATCCCAGCATTCCTTGCCCTCTTTGTCATATTCGGGGTACTGGTGGTCATAACCCATAAGTTCCTGGAAAGGCTTGTTGAGAGGCGATTCGCTGAGCTGTAGGCGCTATATATGATTTGAAACAACAGGACCAGATGACAGTTAATGTCACCTGGTCCTGTTGTTATACTACATAAATATTCTCTTCATAATTTCAAAACCATTTTTTCATTTGGTACTTCAGATATGTTCGCAGCATCCCAAAAGCCATGCTATAGTGCAAATCTGATAATTAAGATCTTCGGGCACCAGATTAGCTTAATCCCTTATTTCCCAGTTCACTGGTGCCTTCCCAATCTCACTGAGTATTTCATTGGTTCTGCTGAATGGCTTTGATCCAAAGAATCCCCTGTGGGATGAAAGCGGGCTTGGATGGACAGACTTTAGTACCTTATGCCTTTTATCGATGAGTGCCTCCTTCTTGCCTGCAGGTGCTCCCCACAGGATGAATATGACAGGGTCCTCTCTTCCTGACAGGTGGCCAATAATTGTATCTGTGAATATCTCCCAGCCTTTTCCCTGGTGAGAGTTCGCCTGTCCCTCCCTGACTGTTAGGACTGTATTTAGAAGAAGCACTCCCTGCCTGGCCCATGATTCAAGGTTTCCATGTTCTGGAATGGAAAAACCAAGGTCATCCTTCAGCTCCTTGAATATGTTTAGAAGTGAGGGAGGTTTAGGCAATCCCTTCTGCACTGAGAATGCGAGGCCATGTGCATGCCCTTTCCCATGATACGGGTCCTGTCCAAGGATCACTACCTTGACATCCTCATATGAAGTGAGCTTAAGTGAATTGAAAATATTGTTCATGTCAGGATATATTACCTTTGTCCTGTATTCTTCTTTCAGGAACTCCCTGAGCTTCAGGTAGTATTCCTTTTCGAACTCACCTTCAAGTATCTTGTCCCAGCTGTTGCCGATCTTAACCATATATCCCTCCGTGTTTAATTCTCATTTTTTCGATAATTCCCATATAGCCATTGTACTTCAGAGATAGTTTACAATTCCATGGTATTCTTTAATGTATGATACAGAATTTCCCAGGAGGTTCATATGGAAACAAAAAACAGCAAAAGACGCTTTGTCATAATTTCCTTTGATGCACTTTCTTCGAGGGACATGGAAGTCCTGAAGAGTATGCCGGGATTCTCAAGATTGTACAGGGATGGATCCTATTGCGAAAATGTAAAGAGTGTTTATCCCAGCCTTACATACCCTGCCCATTGCTCAATTTCTACCGGAATGCTTCCTGTGAACCACGGTGTAACTTCAAATCAGCTGCTGCAGCCTGGTAGAAAGGACCCTGACTGGCATTGGACAAGAAATCACATCAAGACTGATACCTTCTATGATGCAGCTCTCCGTAAAGGGATGACAGTTGCTTCTCTTCTTTGGCCGGTTACCGGAAAGTCGAACATTACCTGGAACATGCCTGAGATATATGCCAACAGACTATGGAAGAACCAGATTGCTGTTTCACTTTCTAATGGAACTCCAGATTATCTCCTTGAGCTTCAAAAAAGGTTCGGGAAGACCCGGCAGGGACTCAAGCAGCCAATGCTTGATGATTTTGTCCACCAGAGCGCACTCTGGACAATAAAGGAAAAAAAGCCTGATGTCATCATGATCCATTATGTAGACCTGGACTCAATGAGGCATCACTACGGATATGCCTCCAAAGAGGCAGATTCAGCCCTTTTAAGGCACGACAGAAGGCTGGTTGATATATTGGATGTCCTGCAGGAAGAAGGCCTTACAGAGGACACTACACTGTTCGTCCTTGGTGACCATGACCAGATTCCGGTAAAGAACATTATATACCTTAACTCCATATTCAAGGACAAGGGACTGATAAAGGCTAAAAATGGAAAGATTACTGACTGGAAGGCCTATGCTCAGACCCTCGACGGATCCTCATATGTTCATGTCAAAGACAGAACTGATACAGATACATATGCAGAGGTAGAGGCGATTCTAAAGACACTTGAATCTATCCCCTCATATGGCATCGAAAAGGTCTATACGTCTGATGAGGCAGCAGCTTTAGGCGCAAGCCGCGATGCGGCATTCATGCTGGAGGCAGCTTCTGGATTCAAGTTCCTTCCTGCTATCGACAAGCCTGCGGTAGCTCCAATACCACCTGCTGTCGATGGCTGGTTTGATGAAAGTATTTCCACCCACGGTTTCTCCCCTGACAAGGAAAACTATACAACCGTATTTTTCGCAATGGGCAAGGGAATAAAGAAAAATACAGTCATCCCATCAATGTCGCTGATAGATGAAGGTCCAACCTTTGCAAAGGCAATGGGGACTGTATTGTATGATACTGATGGCAGAGTCCTTGAAGAGATACTTGATATTTAATTGGTCCATCTTTTTTTAAAGCAAAGAACCATACGACCGTGTTCGCAAAGTTCTTTGCTTTTGTATTGTTGAAGTCTATATTCAATATAATTTACAACCAAATATAATTTACTTTTATTGTTATTGTATTTTAGCAAACCCAGTCATAGTCCAATCATCTTTTCCAGACTCTATCATCTGGATTCCAAATACCTGCAAATTGTTCATCTGCTATAAGTGAATTAAGAATCGGCTTTAGGAAAACACCAATGTCAGTCATAATTTCAGGAAACGATTGCCCATCTGCTTGTCCTAACCTCTTCTTGAATATTTTCCATTGTTTATTTAAACTATCATTCTCTGCGTACTCGGAAGTGAAGATATAAACTGCATCAGATATGTTTGTATTCCGCCGCATAAAAGTTTGTCTTATAGCATTCTGGAGAATTCCACCCTCAAATTCATGTGTAGAAAGAAAACTATGAATATCGTAAAAATCCTTAAGTCTGCCGTTGAACACAGAGTGCCTAACCATTGCATGGAATTTTTCTGCAATTGATGAATCTATTGAATAAGCCTTAAGTAAAATAGGTTCAAGTTCTGATAGCATTGGAGGATATTCTATCATACTTGAGTTGACTACAATATCCCCAAATCCTATTTCCAAGTGCATATGGATATTTGTATTCGGTCCGAGATAGCATGTGATTTTGACCTGGAATCCAGGATAACCTGCATGAACCATTATTTCCTGTATTGTCATTGTATTCATATTAAATTAAAGCGCAACCCATCGCCTTCATAATCAATGCTGAAAATCTCAGTAAAAATTGCTTCAATCTTCTCAAGTTCATTTTTTAGTCTAACTGCGAGCAATTGAACGCTCTCATGACTAAAGTCACGAGATTCTTGGGAACAGAGCATACATACCGGCTTATTTATTTACCGGCAGAGGTTTCTCTTGTTTACCAAGCTATC
>NZ_JAGGKC010000041.1 GCF_017873395.1 Youngiibacter multivorans
AAATCAGGAAGATGGAAGTTCCAACTGAGGTTTGGCTGAATCCGATCAAAACTGACGATAAGATTTTGCGACAACTACCTTGACAAACACCGCTATGTAGTAACACCAAATTTATTAGTTTAAATATTGATTGTTAAGTTTGAAATAAGCGTATAATCTTGAATAAACACAATATATTGACATTTGCTGTTTAGAATCAACTAAATAAAGTTAGTAACTTTGAATAAAATTATATTATATTCAAAAAGTTGTGCTTGAGGAATCAGATTACCTAATAAATCAAAGTCTAATGCTATTTGCTCGTTAATAGATAATTAACCAAAATCTGTTGGTATTATTTAATCCTAAACGATTTTTGTATTGACACTATCAAAAACCATAATTATAATAAAGACATAAAGGTAACAGAAGCTTATGTCGAAATATCTCATATTCTGTTGCGTGAGTAAAATAATTTAATGAAAAGGAGAAAAAGACATGGAACTTTTAAAAAGGCTGTGGAATGACGAGGAAGGTCAGGGAATGGTAGAGTATGGACTCTTAGTGGCATTGATTTCGGTTGCGGCTATAGCGGTTATTGTATTAATAGGGCCTGAGTTGATAGCAATATTCCAGTCAGTAGTTGATGCGTTAGTAAATCGTTAGATAGCATTTATACTTCGGTAAGTAAATATTATAAGATTACCCCCTATTTAGGGGGTAATCTTATAATAGTAGTAAATTTTATTAATTTTTTTGAATTAGGATTAGTAGTAAAGAAATTATATTGGAGGGAGATTCTCATGATTTTGAAGTTGGTTTACAATGAGGATGGGCAAAGTTTAGTTGAGACTGGACTTTTATATGTGTTCATATCAATATCAGCTGTGCTTGTACTTCTATCAATGAAAACTGCGGTTTTTGAAAATTTCACTCACATATTAAGCACTATCACTAAATATTTTAATTAGGAATTTCGGTGAACGCAATGTTCTATTATCTAAAATATATTATACTCATTTTGCTATTGTTATATGCAGCAAAGTTTGATATTACTGAGAGAAAAATACCAAATAAAGTAACGATACCTGCATTTACGCTAGGTATTATTGGATCTTGGTTAAATAGTGGGTTTTCTGGAGTCCAGTTCAGTCTAATGGGGTTTCTAGTTGGACTTGCTGTTTTTTTTATTCCATTTTTGTTGGGTGGAATGGGTGCAGGTGATGTGAAACTCATGGCGGCCGTAGGTTCATTGCTGGGTTGGAAATTAACTGTATATTCTGCTTTATTAACTGCTCTTGTAGGTGGTATAATTGCTATAGGATATACAATCAATAATGGATACTTCAATAGAATGATTGGGAATTTCGCTTATCTAATTCATTTGAAAGTATTGAATATATTGTACCTGATAACACGTAATGAAAAGATATTAACTAGTTATAGAGATGCACGAACCAGGATTCAGAAAAATGAAAAAATGTACATACCATATGGGGTCGCTATTGCGATTGGAACATTACTTGTATTGATAGGGAGCAATTTAAAATTTCCACCATTCGTTTGATGGGGTAGGTGAAATTAATGAAAAAACTATTTAGAATTAGCGGTGAGGCAGGCCAATCGGCAGTTGAATTTGCTCTGGTTCTACCTTTACTGCTTGTACTGTTACTTGGTATTATCGAGTTTGGATGGTTTCTTAATGCGAAAATTACAGTAACAGGTGCAGCAAGAGAAGGTGCGAGATACTATGCGATTCATAAAGACTCTGATACTGAAGTTGAGACAGTGGTCGCGACCTACTTGAATCATGGAATAGTGACTACATCAGGAACATTTACAACTCTTTCGGAAACCACAGTCGCTGGCGTTAAGATGGCAGTTGTCACCGTCCAAGGGGAAGTCTCAGGTATTACAGGGGCCTTCAATGGATTGATGGCGGCGTTTTTTGGAGGTACTGTTTTTGAAAACAATAAGGTGTTAATGTCATCAACTGCAAGTATGAGGATTGAGTATAGTTTGACTTTAGCAATTCCATAATTGAAGTATGCCCTATTGTACTAAGATTGTAAGTTGCTGAATGAAGGATTGTATACTAAGGAGGGTGCTAGCAATGAAGATAAAGAAGAGGATTTTAGTCTTGGCTGTAATTCTTGGATTGGTAACTGTATCATTACTATATTTTTACATTAGGGATTTAGATAAAAAACCTGACATCGATTCTCAAATGAAAAATGCTGTTGTTGCTATCAGTACTATTCCAGCTCATGTCAAGATAACGGAAGAGATGTTGACAATAAAATCATTGCCAGCTGAAGCCGTGCACCCTGATGCGTTCTCTTCAGTTCAGGATGTGGTAGGAGGAACGACTAAATCTGAAATTATCAGCGGAGAGCAAATAATTCAAGGAAGAGTTATAACTGATGGCGTCTCATCTCCGCTTGCGTATAGAATACCTGAAAATATGAGAGCCATTTCAATACCATTAAATGAAATATCTGGAGTTGCTGGATACATTGAGATTGGTGACAGGGTTGATGTCCTGGTGCATTACGAATTTGAAGTGCTGAATGCAGAAGGAGAAACAACACAAAAAACACAGGAAGTATTTACCCAGTTCCAGAATCTTGAAGTAATGGAAAAAGGACCATTCCCAGCTACAGTAGAGGATAAGCAAATAGGTGTAACAACATCTATAACTTTGCTAGTAACTCCAGCCCAGGCTGAGGTAATGGCTTTTGCTAATATCAATGGCACGATACATTTGACACTCAGAAATCCAGTAGATACAAACAAAGTTGACTTGCAGCAATTTGGTATTGGAAGCTTTAATACATGGAGAGATAGGTGATTGCTATGGATAGGATAAAGGTTTTAGTTCTGGAGGCAACTCAAGAAGAGAGAAACACCATTTCAGAGATATTAAGCAATGTTGAGTATATCATTTTAGTTGGCGAGTCGGACTCTGAAGACGAAGCTGTTGATTTCATTGAAGATAACTCTGTGGACGTCGTACTTCTTGGAGCAAAGGTAGGAGAAGATGGTTACCGAATAGCGGAAAAAATTTCCAATGAGTACCCGGACATTGCAATTATAATGATGGAGGATGATCTAAAGGAAGAGACTATGCACAAGGCAATATTTGCTGGTGCGAAGGATGTTCTAATAAAGCCATTTACCCCATCCAAGCTTGTCGATACAATTTATAGAGTAAATCAACTCGCTAAGAAAAAGGTTATGATTCATAAGGAAGGAAGTACAAAGGCAAGAAGAAAATCAACATTAGGTCAGGTAATGACCGTATTCAGTACCAAAGGTGGAGTAGGTAAGACCTTCGTCTCGATAAATCTTGCTGTGGCGCTTGCCAAGAATACTGGAAAAAGAGTTGTTCTTGTTGATCTTGACCTCGACTTTGGAAATGCAGCTCTTGCATTGAATATTCTTCCAAAGTTTACGTTGACGGATATTGTAGATGACATCAGGAATATTGATGCTGACCTTATTGAAAGTTATTTGATTCCACATGACTCTGGAATCAAGGTGTTGCCAGCAAATGCTCAGCCACAGATGAGTGAGTTCATTAATGCAGAGCATATTGATATTATTCTTAGAACTCTGCAAAGTGCATTTGACTATGTAGTAGTTGATATGCCTGCAAGGTTCCATGATCCGGTGAATCCGGCTCTCGCTATCGCTGATAAGCTTCTTATAGTAACGACTCCTGAAGTATCTACTGTCAGAAATGTAAAAGCTGCATTAATAACTTTGAATGATTTGAATTATCCTAAATCAAAGATAAGAGTTGTTCTAAACAGACATGATAACAGAGGAGAAATTAAACCTAAGGATGTTGAAGCAACTTTGAATATGGGGATATACGCGACTCTTGCGGCTGATTATAAGGATGTCATTTCATCTCTGAATCAGGGCATTCCTATAGTTATCAGAAATCCCAGAGATGCAGTAACTAAGGATTTTATAAGTTTGGCTAAGAAACTGGTTGATGATGCAGGTGTTAAAGAACGTAACTAGAGAGGGAGGAGAGCTCCATGGCTTTTGGAACATTCGGTGTAAATGGAATAAAGAAATCTGAGCCAGTGGTTGAAGAAAAAGAAAGCACATCTGAGCTCCTAGCGAAAAAGAAAAAGGAATTGGATGACCTTTCTTATGAGGTGCTGGGTAATGTAATTGATCAAATTACGTTAAGTGCAGATTCTAACGATATTATTCAGAAAAGGACAGTCCAAGAAAAAATTAATGAGACTATAAATAGCATTCTGTTCGAAACGAAGAGGCATTTATCTTTAGGAGATAAGCAGAGAGTAAATAACTCTGTTATGGATGAAATATTTGGCTATGGACCAATAACTATACTACTTAATGACCCTACTGTTACTGAAGTAATGGTAAACGGTCCTAAAAGCATTTTTGTTGAACGTAGCGGTAAGATTTTAAAGACTGAGCATACTTTCAGGGATGACAGGCATGTTATGCATATTATAGACAAGATTATTGCTCCACTCGGCAGAAGAGTTGATGAGAGTTCGCCTCTTGTCGATGCGAGACTTCCTGATGGTTCAAGAGTTAACATTATCATTCCTCCACTTTCGATTAAGGGACCTGCAATAACGATCCGTAAGTTTTCTGTTGATCCTTTTACGCTTGAAGATCTGATTGCTTTCGGTACACTGAATGGTGATATGGCAAAGCTTCTCCGAGCTAGTGTAAGAGGAAGAGTCAATGTACTTGTTTCTGGAGGAACTGGTAGTGGTAAGACTACACTCCTTAATGTGCTCTCCGGATTCATACCGGATAACGAAAGAATTGTTACTGTTGAGGATGCAGCTGAGCTTCAACTTCAGCAGGAACATGTAGTAACCCTTGAAGCCAGGCCGGCTAATATTGAGGGAAAAGGAAGGATTACCATTAGAGATCTTGTGGTCAATACTCTTCGTATGAGACCTGATAGAATAGTCGTTGGAGAAGTAAGAAGCGGAGAAGCACTTGACATGCTCCAGGCGATGAACACTGGACATGATGGATCACTAACAACAATACATGCGAATACACCAAGAGACAGTTTAGCTCGACTTGAAACAATGGTAATGATGTCAGGTATGGAGCTTCCTTCGCGTGCGATAAGAGAGCAGATTACATCTGCTATAAACTTAATTGTTCAGGTAGGAAGGTTTACTGATGGTACAAGAAAAATTATGAAGATTACTGAAATCGTAGGTATGGAAAGTGATACGATTACTCTTCAAGATATATATATATTCCGCCAGGAAGGGTTTAATGAACGTGGTGGAGTAATAGGGAAGCATGTTCCTACTGGAATCGTTCCCAACTTCCTCGAAAAGATAAAAGCTCATGGAGATAATATTCCAGCTAGTGTGTTTAAAACTCCGGAAATTAATACGGAGACCAACCAGAGGAGGTATTAAAATGAAATACTTGATTCTGGTACTAACTTTTTTTACTATAGTACTTTTAGTGATTGGAGTATACTATTTAATCTATGGGTCTAGGATTGCAACACTTAAGAGGCTTGAAATCGCTAATTCATTTATGGAGGCGGCTGAAGTAAGTGAAACTAAAAAGGAGAGAAAGGAACAGGGATTTAGCCTATTTAAAGTAATGGGAAGTGCTGTCACACAAAAATCATATTTTGATAAAATTAGAATAAAATTGCTACAAGCGTATATAAAAATGAAGCCAGAGGAATTTGTTGGGATGTCATTTATGAGTGCGATAATTGTGGGTTTATTAATGTTTTTAATCGGTAGAAATATACTCGCGGGGATTCTTGGAGGCTTAATAGGATATAAGATTCCTGACATATATATCGGATCCATAAAGAAGAAGAGAGGAAGACTTCTAAATAATCAATTACCGCAAGCATTGACTCTAATTTCCAACGGGCTTAGAGCGGGGTTTAGTTTTCCTCAATCACTTAATGTAGCTGGTAAAGAGATGGATAGTCCGATAGCTGATGAGTTTCTTAAGGTTCTGAGAGATAATTCACTTGGTAAACCAATGGAAGAAGCATTAGAAAACCTTAGTGAGCGAACCGATGATGAAGATTTAGATATGTTTGTTACTGCACTTTTGATTCAGAGGCAAGTCGGAGGCAATCTAGCTGAGGTACTTGATACAATTTCAAATACAATTAGAGAAAGGGTAAAGCTCAGAGGTGAGATAAGAAGTCTGACAGCCCAAGGAAGGCTTTCGGCTATAATAATTAGTTTACTACCAATTGTATTGGGTTTAGTGATAAGCGTGCTAAATCCTGGGTATTTAGATGTTTTATTCACGACTTTACCAGGAATCGTAGCTCTTGTTGTTGCAAGTATCATGGAGATTGCTGGTATATTCATGTTGGTAAAACTTGTAAATATTGAAATATAGGAGGAGATAGGAATGGAAATTCTGATATATCTACTTGTTTTTATTACTACATTATATCTCTTTCTGCTTGGATATTTAGTTATTTTCAAGAAAAATCAGACCGTATACGAAAGGTTAAATAATATTAAAGGGATGTCTCCTGTTATTGATGAAGATGAGGATGAAATGAAACAACCCTTTGCTGAAAGGGTAATTAAGCCGGCATACCAAAAGATTACTCATGCAATCAGTAATGCCGCACCTGCTGAAATTAAAAAGAAGTACGAAAATCTTATTATTAGCAGCGGCTCTGGACCATCAGTTACGTTTGGTGGAATATTAGCTATCCAGATTATGCTGGGACTTTTTTTAGGAACGGTATTCTTTTTGTTATTGCGATCAGCGGGAAATTCTGGTGTGGTTCTAGCTTTTTTTACAGGTTTGATTGGTTTTATATTCCCATATGTATCTTTAAATTCTAAATCAATAGCGAGAATGGAAGGAATTCAAAAGAGTCTACCTGACATGCTTGATTTGCTTTATGTAAGCGTTGAAGCGGGGCTTGCATTTGACATGGCCATGAAAAAGGCTGCTGAGAAAATGAATGGTTCATTAAGTGAAGAAATAATTCGAGCGATGGAGGATATTAGTAAAGGTAAAGAAAGAGAAGTCTCACTAAGAGGCATGGTTGAGAGAACAAAGGTGGATGACCTTGCACAATTTGTATCAGCAGTCATTCAGGCAGAACAACTGGGGTCAAATATCGCTAATGTTCTTCGAGTCCAATCTACATCTATGAGACAAGTTCGAAGACAAAGGGCTCAAGAAAAAGCTGCAAAGATTCCCGTAAAAATGCTTTTTCCGATGATTCTGTTTATTCTACCTACGTTATTTGTTGTGGTACTTGGTCCTGCTGTAATTAGTATTATTGAAACATTAAGTAAAACTAAGTGATTATCACCCAATACATAGTTTGATCTGAAAGGAAGAATTGATATGAAAAGCTTAGCTAAATATATTGTTTTCATATTGGTAGCCCTTAATAGTATGGGGAGTATTTCCGTTCTTTCAGATCAGAAAAGTAGCCTAATGCTTGAGAAACTTGTCGTTTCTTTGGTTATTGATACTTCTGGGAGCATGGCTAGTACAGACCCGACAAGGCTGAGAGAGACGGCAGCGAATATTTTCATTGATTTGCTTAGCCCGGAGGATAATCTGGGCGTTATTACTTTTAACACCCAAACTGTTGAAGTAATTCCAATGCAACAGGTTGGAAGTACTGCAAATAAAGGATTGATCAAGAGTACCCTGGCTCCAAGTCTAAATGCTGCAGGGGATACGCATTATCAGGCTGCATTGCAGGCTGCTTCAAATCAGCTTAGTGCTTATACCGCGTCTGATGTCAGGAAAGTCATCATATTCCTGACTGATGGTGTTCCTGATCCCAATCCTGCTTTGAGAAATAATCCCGGTTACATGGATCAGTATATGAATAGTATGTGGGCAACGGTTTCTGAAATAGGCTTGAAACAGTACCCGGTTTATTCTGTGGGATTTGGTGCAGTTAATCAAGACATACTTAACAGGATATCAGCAGATACCCAAGGTTCAGCTCAATTCATAAGCGATCCTGGCGAGCTTGCTGTAACCTTCTTTAATGTATTGAGTTCACTCAAGAACAGGAGAAGTTTTCTTGCATCTAATCTCGAGCTTGCTGGCGAACAGGCATTGGAGTTTGATTTCGATACATATACTTCCCAGATTACCATGGTATTTGCAAATGCAGCACAGCCATTGTCTGTATCTCTAGTACCACCAGAAGGTAAATCAATAAACGAAAATGTCGTTGTGCAGACTACTGACAGATATACCTTGGTTACTATGAATCAGGCCACAAATGAGCTATCTGGTAAATGGACATTAAAAGCAAATGGTGCAGGATTAGTCAGGGCTTTTGGAGACAAGGACCTGTTCCTGAAAGCGTGGGTAACTAAACCGCAGGCAAATACTCAACAACCTGTAAATGAACCTATGGAAATCAGTGTTCAGTTAACAGGCGAAGTGAACGAGAAAGCGGTAGTAGAAGCCCTAGTAATAAAGAATGGAACACCTGAATTGAATTCCATCATACTTGAAGAATACGATGGAGTTTATATGGGTATATTCGACAAGCCTGATGTTCAAGGTACATATGAAATTGCGGTTACTGTTAAGGAAGATGAAAATCTTATTACCAGTACCAATTCGAAAGTGACCGTAAGAGAGCTTCCGGTATTAAAAACGGATTTCTTCGCTGATAAAGCCATACATAAACTAGGCGACAGCATGACTGTAACTGGATATCTCGAAATGAGAGGAAATAAGATAACGGCTAGTCAGGATATTTCTATAAGCACTTTCAGCCTGCTGCTGAAATATGCAGATGGAACTGAAGAGCTTCTGCCGCTGGTTGACAACCAGGATCCGGCATCCGGAGACATTAAGTCGGGAGACGGTACTTTTACAGTAAAGCAGTCGTTTGTGAAGGAAGGTCAGACACAAGCAGCTTTGCTTGTACAAGGGATTTACAAGGGAGAAAACTTTATTATCGATAAAGCCCTTGGTTCATATGAGGTTGTTCAGCCTGGAACAATATTAGTAAATGTTGGCAATTCATCAATTTATGGAGTTGCAGGTTCCAAGTTAACGATACCAATGACACTCATAAGCACTTCAAAGGTAAGAGAAATTGTCACATTATCAGTGGATACATCAATCGGAATGATAGATAGTCCGACTATAACAATTGAGCCCGAGCAGACCATAGATAAGGAGATTACTCTAACTTTGGTATCGGAGCTTGAGAATACGCCATACCAGTTTGTTATCGAGGCTATTAACGAGGATCCGCTTACTGCAGTTGAAACTGGAGTTATTTCTCTTGAACTTGAAGTCATAACAAAGTCTCAGCTTAGGATGATGAATATAAGGGAAAATCTCCCGATATATATTGGGCTACTTGGATTGATAATCGGGTTACCTCTTATCATTATGCTGATTGGAATATTCCTGTATTCAATACTCGTTAAGCCAAACATAATAGTCAGAGGAATGCTACTATACCATAAGAAAAATGAAGAGCTAGTAGATGGTGCGGTGAAGGAAATCCCGATAAGGAACAAGAGGAAGAATAAAGTAAGCATTTCATTTAATGAAAACAATGCTGCTGCAGACTTTTATATCAACGGATCACAATACAAGTATGACATTGTGCTTGAAAATGAATATGAATTCGGGAAGTGGAGGTTCATAGCTGGATACAGGGCTTTGGCAAAAAAAGTTAACAGACCAAAATTCGTTCTATATACAACACAACCTGGAATCTTTGAATTCAAGAATGAAGTCATGACAAAGAAGGAACTCTTTGATAAGGATGCCTTTGAGTCGGGAGGATATGTTTTCCAGTACTATGCTGAAAAGCATATGTCAAAGGACAAGCAGCAAGGAAAAGACCTTTTGGAAGGAAGAATGTAGGATGGCTATACTTGTTAATAAGACAAGACAACTGGAGGTTCTTAGTAAGGTAGAAATGGCTGATACTTTCATTTCTCGGCTAAAAGGACTTTTGGGTAGAGAATCTCTTGAAGCAGGAAGTGGTCTTATGATTAAGCCATGCAATAGCATACATTGCTTTTTCATGAAGTTTCCAATAGATGTAGCTTTTGTTGACAAGGACCAAAGAGTAATTAGGGTCATTGCTGGAATGAAGCCATTTAGCACAAGCCCGATAGTAACTGGAGCTAAATTTGTCATAGAAGCTAATACCGGTGAATTCAGTGGAAAGCTAGAACAAGGTGACATAGTGGAGATACTATGACATGTAGAAGCGTGAAATATGAAATATGCAGAAATGCTACAATCGTAGCTTTTCATTGACATTCAATGTTGACAGCAATATATTGTAGTTAAAAGAATGATTATTATTTAGGGGTAAATGTATATGATGATTGAAACAAGGGGTGAGTCTGATGAAGCGTAAATCATTGAAGATGCTAATGAAAAATGAAGATGGTGCTGTAGTAGTTATCGTGGCTTTGATGATGACTGTGCTAATGGGATTCGCCGCATTGGCTATTGATGTCGGATTCATGTACAATCAGCGAAGATCATTGCAGAATGCCGCTGATGCTGGAGCTCTTGCTGGGGTGCTTGAAATTGAGTTATCGGGAGATTATGAAAGTGCAGCTATAACTGCAGTTCAAAAAAACATTGACATACCAGTAGAAAATATTGATGTCACTCTCGTTAGTGCAAAGACTGTTAAAGTTGATGTCGAGCAGGTAGCTGAGAGGATATTTTCTGTATTTTTAACTTCAACTGATAGCATGGTTGGGGCAAGTGCAACTGCACAAAAAATTGCATGGTATGGAGAAGCGTTGCCGTTCTTAAATCAGGATAGTTACAAAACTGATTTAGGTGTATGGGAAAAGCTAGACACAAATTCAGGTAACTTTGAAAGCATAAAGAAGGAAGAGTATACACTGATCAATCCAAGTGATGACAAACACGATATTTCACAAGTTTATTTCCTTCTTGATTATGATGACGGAATCGCGGTTGACAATGGTGCAATTGCTACAATCAAACAGGAAGTTGAAGCGATATACGATAGAAATTATTTAGCAGGATTTGTATATGTATTGAGTCTTAAGGACAGTGTAATTGCAAGTACCAAAGTGAAGCTTATAACTGGAGATGTGATAAATATTACGGATCTTTCAACAACGGACATAGTGCATGTTGACCAGCTAATGCTCCTTAAGTGCAGTTTTGATGAATATGCCAGCAAGTGGGATACGGCAAAATTGACAGTGTTAGCTGAGTATGATATTGCTAATGGTGATTTCCCCGCAAATTACATCGAACCAGAAGGAAGAGCAGCGAGACTTATTGATTAGATTTGTTTTTTGGGTATTGAAGACTGACTATGTAGAATGAAATAAAGGCCAACATCGGGTTATTGAACCTGATGTTGGCCTTTATTTCATTTAGGAGCATGATGTCGAATTACAAAGGGGATATGACGAATTATGGGAGATATAATTGTTACAAAATTGCGAAATCGCTACGTTTGCATTGACAATAGCTGGATAATCGACTATATTTTAAATAAGATGTACTAATGTGTCGAAAATGATTTATTACATTTTAATTTAATTATTTATTAATGAATTGTTATTTGTTGTCATCTTAATGTTAATAAAAAATTGGTCGAATTGAGGTGTTGTTAGGTGAAACGATCAATATTAAAGAGGTTTTTCAAAGGTGAAGATGGTTCGGTAACCATATTGGTAGCACTATCCATGACTGTGCTGATGGGTTTTGCTGCATTATCTGTAGATATTGGCATGCTATACAATCAAAAAAGAGAAGTGCAGAATGCTGCGGATGCTGCAGCGCTTGCTGGAGCGATGTCGTTGCCTAATGCAACTCTGGCAAAATCAGTAGCGAAAAGCGCTGCTGCTAAGAATTTACTGCAGGATACCTCGCTGGATACTATTTCATATTCTGTAGTTCCTGTGACACCATTCGATGGTAACAAGACAGAGATTGAAGTAACTGTAACGAGAAAGGTTAAAACGATATTTGCCCAGGTTCTTGGAATAGCTGATTCCGAGGTTTCTGCCAGAGCAGTGGCGAAACAGAGATCCACATGGGCTGGTCAGTCCCTGCCATTTATAAATGTGAACAATAATTATTCGGAAGATGACCCGATAACTTTTACAATATGGGACAAGGACAGTGAGGGATTCTATGCATCTATCGACCAATCAGACTGGAGTGGTCTGGGTGATAGTCCGAACAGAAGCTTTGAAGTCACATACCTCGATGGTGTCAATATTAACAATGGTGTGGAAGCTAACCCTGAGGCCAAGAAGAAAATCCTTGAGGAGATTTGGGATAATATCCAGGATAGTGATGACAAGACGGTGTATATTTTAAGTCTTAAAGCAAGTATTATCAAATCTAAACATGTTACGCTTCATAATATCATAACTGGAGAAACAGAGAATATTGCAATTGAAGACATCAATACTTATATACAGTCTACCAAATGGTATATTGATGAAGATGACCTTGTGCTTTTGGAGGTTAATCTGGACAAGTACAAATTTAAAGAGATAACCTTAACTTACAAGGATCATCATGATATCAATACAAGTACGTTGCCTGACGTGCATGGTGTTATGATCTATGCTTCTAGTCTAATTGACTAGTATGGTGGTTTATGTGCTGTTGAATTAGTTTAGGTTTAGCGTGATTCTGAATTATTTTAAGTTATGACATGGAACAGAATATGTGATTGCTCGCCTGGGAAATCCTGACTGCTATATGGTGGTCAGGATTTTCTGGTGTATAGGGCTGGTTTTCAAAATGCTGCTGAGAGTAAAAAATCTGGTCGATGCGTGTAGAAGTTAAGTAAGGGCTTCGTACTTTGATGTATTGATTGGGTTTATCATGCGGATTATTTCTGAGGATTTCGAAAGGGTATAAGAAAATTGCACATAGTAACAGTCAGGTATTAATAATAAATGAACTGGGGTTTCTGTGAACCGATAACTGGGTAAGTTATGTCGCTGCGGTTGCCGGGAATGTTTAAATTTGATTCAATACTATCTTAAGCGTGATTGGAATCTTAACTTTTAGTGGGAAAAATGGATTTGAAACTCTGTTATCAGTCAAACCGAAACTTGCACATATGTTAAAAATGTAACCTGAAATTGATATTATCCATAACCATGTCGGAAACGAGAGACAATAAAAGTATATTGAACATAATAAGTAAGAGAATATTTTATATGAACAAATAGATATATACAATATTTTAATAATTTTCAATATAAATTAATATAAACTGGTAAATTGTTGGATTAAGGCAGCGTGTGTGGATATTTTGAATAATATCAAATTAATTGCAAAAGTATTAGAAAATAATTAAATTGATTGTATTATGTCAAATATATAGACGAACAATGCGAAATTGCATAATAAGTTCATAATAATATAATTGAAATGAAATTAGGTTAATGATAATATGAACATATAGATGATTCTTAATGTTAATTATATTATAAAACATTCCCATAATGCTTGATTTATGACGGTATTTGACAGAAATCCTTAGGGATAGGCTTTCCAACCAAAATTGATAATGTTTGTAGAAAGCCAGCAAACCCTGAGGAGAACCTCGGGGTTTTTATTTTATAGTGAAACGAAAGAAAGTCTGGGTTCGGGCTGATTTATTAATATCAGGATGGACCGATTACTGTTTACTTACATAATGCTTTGACATAAGCAATTCCTTTGAAAGGAGGAGAAATCGTGAACAGAGGCCTCAAAAAACTGCTATCGCTATTCGTTTCTTTCATGATGTTGTTCTCGCTTTTCACCACTAAATCTGCGCTTGCAAACACTGGCTACACGCTTGAGGGTTGGCATAAGGCAAACAGCCTTTGGACTACTGGAGCGATTAAGGGATATACGGAGCTTGACTGGGTTGATTTGAAATTTGGTGTCAACAGTTACGATGGTGATCCACTTGAATTTACTGTTGAACTGGATTACAACAATGGCGGGATAATAGGATATGAGCATGCGGGATATTTTGTACTATATGAGGGTTTGGGAGATTTCACACCTGGTAGTGAGCCTGCTCAAATAGTGGGAGGATACCATATCACAGCACCTGTTGTGGTTGGCGACATACTGACATTCACACTCGTAATCGATGATCCTGCAAAGTTTATTCTAATTGAAGACTTTACTCTGAAATTCAAGGCCCAGCTATCAGATAACGCTGCAGAGTGGCCTGGAGCAAGCCTTCAGTACAGATTACTCGGTGCTGACAAGACTGTGTCGATGATGAGAAATGACATCATATACTTGGGAGACCTTACAATCAATAAGGTGCTTCTGGATGCCAATGGTGCGGTACTGAACGAGGCAAGGAGCTTCGATATAGTAATCACCAGCAACAATGGAACACCTACAATGTACAGGACGATTACCAGCGGATCCTCGATAGTAATCGAGAACCTGCAGCCTGGTACATATACAGTTACAGAGCCTGGATACGGGACTCTATATGAGACAACAATAACCAATGGTGGGGTTGTCGTATTTACTGGAGAATTCCCGGATGCATCTCTGACAATAACCAATAAGATCAAGGTTTCGGTTATTGATGTAACAGCAAACAAGATCTGGGTAGGAGGACCTACACCAAGACCTACAGTCCAATTCCAGCTTTACAGGAGAATATCCGGTGGTGCTGATATGGCTGTCGGTGATGTGAAGAATCTTCCGGATGGAACCTTACAGGTTACCTGGCCAGGACTTCCTAGTACTGATCCACAGGGGAATCTGTACATTTACACTGTAAAAGAGATCGGAACACCAACCAACTATTCAAAGAGTGAGGTTGGACTTACCGTAACAAATACATACGTACCACCTAAGGAGAATATAACAGCAAACAAGATCTGGGTAGGAGGACCTACTCCAAGACCGACGATAGCCTTCCAGCTTTATAGAAGTGTTCTCGGTGGAGCAGCGGTTGCTGTTGGAGATCCGAAGAATCTCGTTAATGGAGTTATCGAGGTAACATGGAACGACATGCCGACAACTGACATGAACGGCAATCCATATACCTATACGGTTCAGGAAGTCGGAACACCGACGAATTACACCAAGTCGGAAAATGGACTGACAGTCACCAATACCTACGTTCCTCCTAGGGATAATATTACAGCTACAAAGATTTGGGTAGGCGGGCCTAGCCCGAGACCTACCATAACCTTCCAGCTATACAGAAGTGTGCTTGGAGGAGCTGCAGCCCCAATCGGAGATCCGAAGGATCTTGTCAATGGAGTATTGCAGGTAACCTGGAACGACATGCCTCTGGCTGATGGGAATGGGAATCCATATACCTATACAGTAAGGGAAGTCGGAACACCGACAAACTACACAAAGAATGAGAGCGGACTGACAGTTACCAATACCTACGTACCACCTAAGACTGATATATCAGCCAACAAGATATGGGTGGGCGGACCAACTCCAAGACCAACAGTAACCTTCCAGCTCTATAGAAGCGTTCTGGGAGGAGCAGCGGTTCCTGTCGGAGATCCTAAGGATCTTGTGAACGGAGTGCTGCAGGTTACTTGGATGCAGATGCCTACGACAGATACTGATGGAAATCCGTATACCTACACGGTGCAGGAGGTTGGGACACCAGCTAACTATTCCAAGAGTGAAAACGGACTGACAGTAACAAATACCTATATTCCACCTAAACGTGACATAACAGCTACAAAGGTATGGGTAGGCGGACCTAGTCCAAGACCTACGATAACCTTCCAGCTATATAGAAGCGTGCTGGGCGGAGCAGCAGTTCCTGTTGAAGCTCCTAAGGATCTTATAAATGGAACTCTGCAGGTAACCTGGAACCAGCTGCCGCTTACCGATGGTGACGGAAATGAGTACACCTACAGTGTAAGGGAAGTTGGAACGCCAACGAACTATACGAAGGATGAGAGCGGACTTACCGTAACGAATACATATGTGCCTCCAAAGGCAGATATCACAGCAACTAAGATATGGGTCGGCGGAGCAGCTCCAAGACCTACTGTAACATTCCAGCTATACAGAAGCGTGCTCGGAGGAGCAGCGATTCCTGTAGAGAGTCCTAAGGACCTTGAGAATGGAGTGCTGCAGGTAACCTGGATGCAGTTGCCTACAACAGACAATGATGGGAATCCATATACCTATACGGTAATGGAAGTAGGAACTCCACTAAACTACACAAAGGATGAATCGGGGCTGACTGTAACTAATACCTATCATTCACCACTCATTGATGTGACTGGAACGAAGATCTGGGTCGGCGGACCTAGTCCGAGACCTGATATAGAGCTTCAGCTTTATAGAAGGATCCTGGGTGGAGCAGATGCTCCGGTAGGAAGTCCTGTAACAATCAAGGACGGAACATTAAGTTACAAGTGGGAGGATGTAGAGGAGTTCAACAGCGATGGAATAGCATACATCTATACCATCAAGGAAGTCGGAACACCACTCAACTACACCAAACTTGAAAATGGACTTACCGTAACCAACACATACCATTCACCGCTCATAGATGTGACGGGAACCAAGATATGGGTAGGCGGACCTAGCCCGAGACCTGATATACAGCTACAGCTGTTCAGGAAGATAATGGCAGGGCCTGAGATGCCTGTTGGAGATCCTGTAACTCTTAAGGACGGAACAACCACTTACAAGTGGGAGGATGTCGAGGAATTCAACAATGACGGAGTGCCTTATATATACTACGTGAAGGAAATCGGGACACCGATGAACTACACGAAGGCAGAAGAAGGCATGACGGTAACTAACAGATACAACTCACCTCTTATAGATGTAACAGGAACGAAGACCTGGGTAGGCGGACCTAGCCCGAGACCTGACATACAGCTTCAGCTGTTCAGGCAGATAGGCATAGGACCTAAGATAGCTGTTGGAGATCCTGTAACGCTAGTTAACGGAACAATCACCTACAAGTGGGAGGATGTGCCGCAGTACAATAATGATGGCGTACCATATATCTATTCTGTTGACGAAGTTGCCGTACCTGAAAACTACAGCAAGGCGCTTGATGGTATGGAAGTAACGAACACCTACCATTCACCGCTGATCGATGTAACAGGAACTAAGATCTGGGTAGGCGGACCAAGCCCGAGACCTGACATAGAGCTTCAGCTTTACAGAAGGATTCAGGGTGGCGCGGATGCAGCCGTTGGAAGCCCGGTAACAATCGAAGACGGAACAACCACCTACAAGTGGGAGGATGTCGCAGAATTCAACAATGATGGAATTGCATACATCTACAGTATCAAGGAGGTCGGAGCACCGGCCAACTACACGAAGACTGAAGATGGAATGACTGTAACAAATACATACCACTCGCCGCTGATAGATGTAATAGGAACGAAGATCTGGGATGGCGGACCGAGCCCGAGACCTGAGATACAGCTTCAGCTGTTCAGACAGATAGGCGAAGGACCGAAGGTACCGGTAAGGACTCCTGCAACACTGCCAAGCGGAACGACAACCTACAAGTGGATAGGGGTCGATGAATTCAACAACGACGGCGTACCGTACATCTACACAGTGGATGAGGTTGCCGTACCTCTGAATTACGTAAAGACCCTGAACGGACTGACAGTAACCAACACTTACGAATCACCGCTCACAGACGTGCTTGGAACGAAGATCTGGGTCGGAGGACCTAGTCCGAGACCTGATGTACAGCTACAGCTGTCCAGGCATATAGAAGGCGGAGAGATGGAAGAGGTTGGAGAGCCTGTAACATTAGTTAATGGAACAACCACATACCTGTGGGAAGATCTTCCGGAAACTGATGGTGATGGAGAGCCTTACATCTACACAGTAGATGAGGTAATGGTACCTGAAAACTATGAGAAGGAACTTGATGGACTTGAAGTAACGAACACCTACGTACCTCCTGTAACAGACATAACCGGTACTAAGATCTGGATGGGCGGACCAAGCCCGAGGCCTACAATAGAGCTTCAGCTCTGGAGGGTAATACCTGAAGGAGAACCAGAAATGGTTGGAGATCCAGTAGAGCTGCCAGACGGAACCTCTGAATACATGTGGGAAGACATGCCGACAACCGACTTCGACGGACATCCATATACCTACTCTGTTGAGGAGGTAGTAACCGGAGAGAATTACGAGAAGATTGAAGAAGGCATGGAAGTAACGAATGAATATGTATCACCTAAGACCTATGTAACTGTAGAGAAGATCTGGGTTGGCGGACCTGAAACAAGGCCGACGATCTACATCCAGCTTTACAGGAAGATAGCAGAGGGCGATAAGGTTAAAGTTGGAGAAGCTGTGGGCCTTCCAAGCGGAACAAACGAATATACCTGGAACAATCTTGATGTTACTGACTACGACGGCAACCCATACATCTACAGTGTAGAGGAAGCTGATGTGGCAGGATACGTAAAGGTAATACAGGGATTCGAAATCAGCAACACTAGAATAAAGGGCACTATAGAATTCCACAAGCATGACGATGCGCATATGCCTCTGGCAGGTGCAGTATTCGGACTATATGCAGTGACGGACACAATGTTTGCAGCACCTCTCAAGACGGCTACAAGCCTTGCTGACGGACTGGTCAGGTTCACCGATGTCGAGTACGGAGAGTACAAGATTAAGGAAATCAGCGCACCAGTTGGTTATGTGAAGAGTGAAGTTGTGATACCGGTAGCTGTAACGATGCAGGGACAGACAGTAGTAACCACACCAGCAACCGTGGTCAATGTAAAGATCATGGGAGACATAACACTCAGAAAGGTTGATTCTGTAACTAACGAAGTCCTTGCAGGAGCCAAGATGGTTATCAAGGACAAGGCTGGTGCCGTTGTATTCGAAGGCACCACTGGAGCGGACGGACTGCTCAAGGTAATGCTTCCATACGGAGAATACATAATATCCGAGGTTGCTGCACCTGAAGGCTATATCCTGACAACCCAGACCTACAGCATCAATGTAAACAAGAGTGGACTGACATTCGATGTAAGGATACCAAACACTGAGGAAGAAGAACTTCCACAGACAGGCGGAATCCCGAGCGAACTCCTTTACCTCATGGGCGCCATGGCTATAATAGGCGGTGTGGTCCTTATGAAGGGCAAAAGGAGAAAGATAGGCTAAACAAGTGACACAGCTGCCCCGGAAGGATAACCTTCCGGGGCAGCATCTTTTTGGTCACTTTAGTGCGTTTCAAATGGCACATTTGAAACAAATAAACCACCTGCTATGCAGGTGGAGGAAATAATAGCTTCAGCTTCAAGAA
>NZ_JAGGKC010000042.1 GCF_017873395.1 Youngiibacter multivorans
ATTCAAGGTGTTTTGTGGTAATCATTACTTGATATATGCTAATGTTCTAAGCACTGTTTATTTCTTGATTTCGCTTGCTAACTCACGACTGAAGTTATCCAAACCTTAATTAAATCCAAACCTTTTGATACGAATATTGTTTTACAACATATGCTCAGATAAAAGGTTTGGATTTCATTTTACTTTTTTATTGGCTTTGTGCTACAAAAGTCTGTAAGCCTTCCTGTCAAATTTTTCCATTTAGGCTGGATCTTCTTATCATTTTCACTCTCTAGAGTAGCCAGCGCCTTGGCTTCCAGCACTGTTGTGATATCAAGATATACCATAGTTGTCTGCAGCTGCTCATGACCAAGCAGAAAAGATATCTGAACAATGTTCATGCCATCTTCAAGCCAATGGGAGGCTTTGGCATGGCGAAACTGATGCGCATGTAGAGTTAGCGGTACATCAGAGCATATTTCATGGGCTATCAGGGCATATTTTCTAAGCATTTTTGAAATTGCAGGCTGTGTGAGCTTTCCTGTGGAGCCGGTGTTTCTGGAATAGAATACATATGATTCTGGGTTTGGATCCGTTCCATGAAATTCCTTCATATATTTTCTCAAATGTGCAACTGCTTTTGGAAGTAGATACAATGTCCGCACTTTGTTTCCTTTTCCAGTAATTGTGGCATTTGGCTTAGCCTGATCCAGATGAAGCTGTCTTGCTTTGAGGGAAAGCATTTCATCAAGCCGTGCTGCTGTGCTATACACAAGAACCATAAATGTCAAATCCCTCCTTCCAGATGCAGTTTTTGTATTCGGACAATCCATCAGTGCTTTGACTGCATCACGGCTTAGACCCTCCACTTTCTTTTTCTGACATTTTCTCCGATTTAGTGCACAAGCATCATTAAAGAGATACATAAACTGGATGTCCCTTGATCCAAGATATTTCAGGAATACACGCAGAGATGCCAGCCTGTTGTTGCATGTCTCCGGGCTGCATCCCCGAATGGTAGCAAGCCAGCCCAGCCACTCTTCAATGAACGATCTTTCAAAGCATTCTCTATTCAAGCTTCTCTGGGTTATTCCCTTAATTGACTCAAGGAAGCTAATATACAGGGCAAGCGAGGTCCGATATGATTTCAGGGTGTGAACGCTCGCTGTTTTCTGTGAAGGGGCATATGTATTCAGGAAATCTGATATGTGGCGTGCAATTACAAGTGCTTCATTCCCAATCTTCATCGTCCACCTCTGGTATCAGAGCATTGAACCCATCTTCCGTGTGTTTCTCCAGAAAATGCGACATCCCTGGCACAAGGTAATAGTAATACCGAGTACTCTCAATCGCTGTGTGCCCCATGCTCTTGCTGAGATAAAGGAGCTTGTCATCAAAGCCAAACCCCTCACCTACCCAACGGTTGATGTTTTCAATGGCATAATGATGTCTCAATTCGTATGCTGTTGCACGGGAACGATTTACTGCATCCCATAGCTGGCGAAAATTCTTCTGAACCCAACTTCGTGTATGGAATCCTCCATTCTTCGCAGGAAAGAAATAGGCCCTATCAGGGTAAAGTTTCCCGATTGCCTGGTCATATGTCTGCATCAATCTGAGCATAGAATCATGCAGGACGATATAATGTTGGTCATGTCCCTTTGAATAGCGTATATCCATAACCCCAGTAGACATGTTCACTGCTTCTCTTTTAAGCATTCTTGCCTCATTTGTCCTGATGCCGCTGCTGTAAAGCAGGCGATAGAATACAGGTAAAGTTATCTGCCTTGATCTCTGTTCCATAGTGTGGGCATAAGGAGGAAGGCTGTCGCATTCATGGAAAAACCTCTCCAATTCTTCACTGGTAAAAGCATGCGGGATATATGTACTTTTTTCTTTCCTCGGAACATCCGGCGGCACAATGAGGGTAAGACCGCGTTCACGAAGATAACGTACAAAACTTACAACAACATAAATACGGGAACGGCAGGAATTATTCATTTCACCTTCACGCTGTCTGCACCATTAATCGACCATTTCCTGTGTCGGTTCCATGTTCTCTGGGTAATTCGATGAGCAAAAACGATCAAACATAATAAGAAAAGGCTCATAAGAGGAATCATTCCACCTATCTGATGCCTTTCGGTAACGTATGAATGATTGAAACAGCGAAGCAAATTTAGAACGGAATTCAGTCATTTTCAAACACCTCCTCTGCAACGGGAAATCCTGAAATATCCAGCGCGCATTCCTTCAGATGGTTAAAATTCGCACGGAGATAGGGTTCGAGAGAATCTGGAGAAGTGTGTCCTAGGGTGCGACTGATTACGGCCTGGGGGATGCCGTTGCCAAGAAGTGCGGATGCCATATGATGACGGAAGATATGGGTTCCTTTCCTCATACCAGGGGACTGGCGAACCCCTGCCTTCTTCATGATTTTTCCTGTGATATTTCCGATGCTCCTGCTGTCCAGCGGTGTGAATGGTTTAGTCAGACTGAGAAACAGATGCCTTTCGTCTGAATCGGTGCGTTCCGATAAAAGATAGTAATAAATGGCATTGCCGACCATTGCAGAAATCGGGAGCTCTAGCAGCGCCTCTGTTTTCTGCTGATGGATATGTATCCGATCATTTTGCCAATCAACTGCATCCAGAGTCATTCCTGACACATCGCAACTTCTCAATCCCGTATACATTAAAAGCATCTCGATTGCCCTGTCACGGAGTGTCAGGTCGTTCTCGTAGTCATCTAGTGCCGCACGGATTTTCGAAACCTCTTCGCCGGTAAGGTACTGGATATTTTTTCTGGTCTCACGCAGGGCGGGGAGAAAACAAAGGATTCTGCTGCATTCTTTTTCGTTCCAGGCAATCCCAGCCTTAAAGACGGCGGCTATGTCTTTTTTATAAGAACAGCTTTTGGTAAGTATTCCTTCTTCAGATATAAAGAAGGAAATGACCTGTTCCTCTGTGACCTTCTCCAAGTTGTCGGCGCCATCCTTCTGAAGTGTAAGAAGAAATGATGCTGCATGATGCGATTCGTTATAGATGGTTGTATCCTTTTTGCCGCGCTTCTCTTCCGCTTCGCAGTAAAAATCAATCAACTCTTGAAATTCAGCAACCAGCAGGTGGTAAACGCCACGGCTGAAAAGCGAGTGTCGGCGTCTTCCATTAGGATAATTTCCATAAAGATCAAATTGCTCGATTGCACCGATTATAGTTCTTTTGTTGCGCAGGTAATCCTTTGAATGCGGAGTATGCGTGTACTCAAGATAAATATCTGTGTAAGATGCCCATTGGTTTTTTTCTGTATTCCGAAGAATCCGGATGATTTCACCCCTTAATCGGCGTATATAGAGTTCGGAATACCCTTTGCTTTCCATATAGGAAATTAGTTCCTGATGATGTTCGAGAAGATTTCGAAAATCCATAGTATGACCTCCTCAATGTTATAGGACAATCATACAGGAACGAAATAAAATCCAAACCTTTTTCAGCAGGAAAGCGTAATGAGTCTTACTTTTAGGTTGATAGTTTGGATTTAATTAAGGTTTGGATAACTTCAGAAATCCAAACGTTTGGATTTCTGAAGTCACAAGTTTGCGCAAGCTTTTTCATCAACATCCAAAGTGGGCCTAGTCTTCATTTTCATAAGTATGAACGTCAGGAGACCACCCTTAAGAATGAAATTCTCCTTGTAGTGTGATTTCGAAATTCTCAGCAAAATTCCACTTTGCATGTGAAAACGTAGCAACATCTCATATGGCAGAGACTCGTTTCGTGCAATATTCTTCAATCGCATTTCAATTGATTTCGCAATGTCCTTCACTAAATAAGAACCTCCATATAGGTATTTAGTATTTTTTGAACTCTGCAGATTTTGGCATATTTTTGAAGCACATCCAGTTTCCTGTCATTTCTGCCAAAGTAGTTTTCAAGTGTTTCCTTTACAATATCTTTTCCAATTTTCTCCCTGTATCTCAGGCAATCTATTACAGTCTTTTCAAGGTCATAAACCCGGAAAGGATGACCACCGATATACTTTGTTTCTATCCCTGTTTCAAATGTATTTTTAGAGAAGTAAACGAGCTTTATCGGAGGATATTCAGGCAGAACAATTTTCTTGTCACGTTCAATTGCAACTTCATATACTCTTGGCATGTATGTTGTCAGACCATGGTAAGCCAGAGCGCTGCTAAGGCAGAGCACTCCATCTGGTACGATCTTTGCCACATCTACAATAGACACATCAAAGTTAAAATCGAATCCCTCTTCATTGGCTCTATAAACACCACGTTTGACGCCCACTATCTTCCCAGCTTTTTTCAGCGAATTAATATAGTATGGATTAATGTCTTCTTTTACCATATCTGCAGTTGTAGCATATCCATTATTTCTCTTGATTATCTCGAAAATTCTATTTGTCTGTTCAACCTCAACGCTTTCACTGACAGTCTTTTCTGTATTACAGTAGTTCACTTGTGTATATTCCCTTTTCGCTTTCACTTTAACCCTCACTTATGGCAATAACCGCATTAATTAATATATGCGGTTATTTTCTTAATTTATTATACCATACATTTTTGTAAAATCTACCACGCTATCTCATCTTACTGAGAAATGACATATTAATTCATTGGAATATGTGGATAATATATCCTCATAAAGTTTAAAGATCTTAAATCAGATCAGTTACTTTGGGAAGGCAGAAAGCCTTGCTGCCGATAGGCACGCAAGGCTTTCTTAATATTTAAAATCAATGTTACCCTAATGCCTCTTACATCAGGTCCCTTCTCTTCTTTATCAGCTCAACGAAAAGGTCAACGGTACTTGTATCCTGATGTGAGAAGAACAGACTCTTACCGGTATCCAAGGCTTTGATGGCTTCCATATCCTCTGCTGTCAGCTCAAAGTCGAACACTTCGAAGTTTTCCTGGATTCTTTCCTTATGTGTGGATTTGGCGAGTGCCACAACCTTTCTTTGGATCAGCCATCTTAAGATAACCTGAGCTACGCTTTTGTTATGCTTCTCAGCAATTTCCTTAAGCACCTGGTTTTCAAAAATTCCGTTCCTTCCTTCTCCAAACGGAGCCCAGGCTTCAATCTGAACGCCATTCTTGACCATGTTCTCCTGAGCCTTTATCTGCTGATTCAATGGATTTGTCTCCACCTGGTTGACCTGAGGCACTATTTCATTGAAGGCAGCTATGTCCGAAAGCCTGTCAGGATAAAAATTGCTGACACCTATGGCCCTGATTTTGCCTTCCTTGTACAGGTCCTCCAGTGCGTGATAAGCACCATAGTAGTTGCCAAACGGCTGGTGAAGAAGAACCAGGTCCAGGTATCCGGTCCTCAGCTTCCTCATCGACTCAAGAACTGATTTCTTTGTTTTCTCATATCCATAATTATCGATCCAAACCTTTGTGGTTATAAACAGCTCTTCACGTGGAACCCCGCACTTTTCGATTGCACTTCCAACAGCTTCCTCATTGAAATATGACTGTGCAGTATCTATAAGACGGTAGCCTATGCTTATCGCATCCAGAACGCACCTTTCACAATCCTCTTTTGGAATCTGGTATACGCCAAACCCAAGCAGCGGCATCTTTACTCCATTGTTCAGAATAACATGATCCATTTCATATCCTCCTTGATTCTCACAGCAATTTACATTACACTTCAACTATAATCCCCGTTAGTTACTACCGGTCAATACCCATAAGTGAATTTTGGAGGACAACCTATGTACACAATGAAGGAAACAAGCCATATGGTCGGGATGACCTATGAAGCACTGAAGTTTTACTGCAATGAAGGCCTGATTCCCAATGTTAAGCGGGACAAGAATAACCACAGAATATTTGATGACAGGGATGTCAGCTGGATAGATGGCCTTACCTGCCTCAGAAAATGCGGAATGAGCATAAGTGACATGAAGATCTATCTGAACCTCTGCCTTGCTGGTGAATCTTCAATACTTGAACGTAAGGCAATGCTCGATGCCCAGAGAAAAGTCCTGGTTGACAAGATACGAGAGCTGAATGATTCCATTGAATACATAGACTCGAAGCAGGAGTTCTACGATGATGTCCTTGAAGGCAAAACCAAATATTTCAGCAACCTGATTACTGTTTAAGATTAGCCAGGAAAGCCATTTACAGGCATTTTCTTCTTTTGCACACAAAAATTACCGGAATTTATTCCGGGCCAATGAAAAAGGACCCCATGCGGGGTCCTTTTTCAGGGAAACAGTATAGTTACAAAGGGTAGGGGTATTACTACCCTTGGATATGGGAGCTTATCCATGAAATTAGTATATCATCATTTATAGATATTTTTTTAACATGATTGTAAATAAATCGTTAATTAACGAACCATCTTACCTTGCAATCGCGCATTTTTCGAACACTTAGCCTATCTCATATTTCTTCATCTTGTAGTAAAGGGTGTTTCTCCCTATACCAAGAGTCCTTGCCATTTTTGAGATATTCCATTTGAGAGCTTCACCTGCATTGATTATGGCGAACTTCTCATATTCCTCGAGGGTTATCGGTGCATCTTTGGCAAGGTTATCCCTTGAATGAAGTGTCGCCTTGTCGAATCCCTGAGCCTTGAGATATGCATCATTAAGTGTCGTATCAGCTATCTCCCCGATCCTCTCAACAAGGTCATCCTCATTGAGTTCAGTATAGAAGAAGACAACTATCCCCTTCATATAGCCTGCAGAAAATACAGGAACTGCGCATGCGATGGCGCCGGAGTTCAATCTCCTCGTTATCGGCTTCCTTCTGTCCCTGGCTTCTTTTGAAATACACCCAAGCAGCGTATTCTCAGACAGCTTCTGGTTAACCCTGGTGTCCCTGATTATTGGAAGTCTTGTTATGTCCTTCTTCTCCTCATGCGTTATCCTCAGGTCTTCTGATACGATGAAGGTGGCATTGCATTTCATGGGAATAAAGCCCTCAGGATCGACCTCTTCGAGAAGACTCTCGAGTTCAGATTCCCTCAGACCATGATATGTGTCGGAATTGTTAATTCCAAAACTAGTCCTGTTTGCTGCATCCATTAAGTCCACCAACTTTCCTTATATATTGATAATATATTAACGAAAGTTAGTTTTCAAGTTAATTTATGGCAAAAGTCAATAATTACCACGATTACAGAAATAGGATAAAATAATGGGCAAATCTTCATTTACAAGGATTTCTGTTGTGAAATCCATTTTCAATAAAGGTCTGCCCACTTAAAAGTGTACTAAATTCGGTAAAAACTGCCAATTGTTGATACAGTCTTCATGTGTATGGATTGTTCATTTTCAGCCCAGACTGGATGAAACAAGCCCCAGGCTCACCAGAGCCTTGAGTACACCCTCCTTGTCCACATCCTCTGTTATGTGGTCAGCCTCTTCCTTCAGAATGTCGCAGGCATTCCCCATGGCTATGCTTACATCTACCACGCTGAAAAGAGTCCTGTCATTCATTCCGTCACCGAAGGCGTATGTCTCATGGTCCTCACCGAAGTGCCTTCTGACAGCAAGTGCCCCTTCAGCCTTGGAGCTTGAGGTGAACAGTACGTCGTAAGCCCTGTAGCCTGTCTGCCTGATGAATGTGAATTCGCGAAGGAACTCCCTAGCCTTCTGCTCTTGCTCCTTGGTATCTATGAACATGATGAACATGTTTATGCCCTGGTAGTCTCTTACCCTCGCGTCTTTGGCATACTTCTGCGGCATCTTCGCCATTGCAACATATTCCATGAGTTCCTTGTTTCCCAGATGGCTGTAGTATGCATACCTTTGAGTTTCAGCAACGTACATGATCTGGTTGGCATCAAGGAAATCAAGCACCTCTGTAAGCCTTTCTCCGGTCAGGCTGACATTGTGGACTATCTCGCCATCTATCTCGGCATATGCTCCGTTGGAGGTCACGTATCCGTCCACAGGAAGGTTCCGAATATGGTCGTCCATTATAGAAAGCGCTCTTCCTGAGCAGAGGACAACCTTTCCGCCCTTCTGCCTTATCTCTTCAATTGCCTTTATCGTGGCATCAGATACCTTATCCTTGCCTATCCTGTATTCCACCAATGTTCCGTCAATATCAAGAAATACTATCTTCTTCAAATCATCAACTCCAAAAATCTTCTCTGTCCATTCTACCACGGGCATGGTGATTCAGGTCAATATTGTGTCCAACTAACATAGAAATGTCCAGAGGTCATTACTATGAGCAATATGATCATAATTGCTCCTTGCCCGGCTTAGTGCGCTACAGGTACCTCGAGTATTTTCATCTTGATTGAATAGCTTCCCATAATCCCTTATTCGACTTGTATAGAATTGAATATTTTACCGGTGATTTCTGAAATTGCTGTGATATAATACATTGGTAGGTATAAAGATGCAAAACCAAGGAAGGCGGTCAGTCTCATGATGCTAGGAAACTTCGTCAACGTAGCGGCGATATTAGGCGGAAGCCTGTTAGGATTCATATTCAAGAAAAAGATAAATAAGAATACTTCAGCAAGCGTATTTCGGGTCCTCGGACTTTGTGTGATCTATATTGGGATTGCAGGAGTGCTTGAGACCAAGAATCCGCTTCTTCTCATAGTCTCAATGGCCATAGGCACAGTTGTCGGAGAAACGCTGGATATTGAGGGCTTCCTGGAAAGGATGTCCCAGAGGCTTGAGACGATGCTTAAAGCCGATGAAGGAAGCGGCCTCAAGGAAGGTTTCCTGACTGCTACACTCCTCTTCTGCGTGGGATCCATGGCAATCATAGGACCTATAGAGTCAGCGCTTACAGGAGACCATACAACGCTTTTTGCAAAATCCGTTCTGGACGGAATATCATCCATAGTATTTGCAGGAACGATCGGTGCAGCTGGAGTCATGCTCTCAACTCTCCCACTGTTCACATACCAGGGCTCCATAGCGATATTTGCAGGCATACTGAAGCCATTCATGACCCCTGATCTTATTACTGCACTCGCTTCCACTGGATCACTCATGATCCTGGGGCTTGGTCTGAACATGGTGCTGGATGCGAAGCTTAAGATCTCAAACATGCTGCCATCCCTTCTGGTACCTGTAATCTATTTCTCAGCATTGGCCCTGATAGCTTAGATTAAGACTGCTGGATCGAATACACTTATTATGATAAATGAAAAATCAATAATGCCAGCTGGAAGCTTTTCATAAGCTTCCAGCTGGCATTTTAATTGTCCTAAACCATTCCCCTGTATTCCAGAAGCCTTTCAAGAAAGTATACTATCTGGACTCTCCACCATGGCCAGTCATGTGCCACTTCGTATCCCCAGAAATCAACCCATGCAGGTATGTTCTTTTCCCTGAATATGTCTCCGATCAGTCTGGTATCCCTTATGGATTCTGCCTCAAAAGCACCCTGCCCGACACATACTATGATGTCTCCGTTCCTGTACCTGTCGAGATAATATGAGTCATCGATGTTCTTCAGGTAATCTACCGGCGAATTGATGTACACGTTGTAGCCGAAGTCTTCTCCAACGAAGAACCTTGCATCGTAGATACCGCTCAGGGCAATGGTAGCATCGAACACATCCGGATGTCTGAGGTAGATGTTAAGTGCATGGAATGCACCCATGCTGGAGCCGTGGGCGATGAATCCGCCGTACCAGCCAGTCTGTTCCTTGATGAGAGGCACAAGCTCCTCTACTATGAAAAGGTCGTATTGGTTATGGCGCTTTGCCCGCTCTTCGCTTGGCAGTCCATAATTATACCAGCTTTCAGAGTCGACTGAATCAGGTGTGAATACTCTGACAAGTCCTCTGTCTATGAGATGTGCTATGGCATCTATCATCTTGAAGTCCTCGAACTCATAGAACCTGCCCCCTGATGACGGGAATACTATCATCGGCTTCCCGGCATGTCCGTAGCTCTTGAATTCGATGTCCCTGTTAAGGTTCCTTGAGTAGATTTTCTGATAACTTATCTGCATGTTTAGCCCTCCTTGGTTCCCTTAAGTCATTTTTCTTTTGCTATTTCTTTTCAAGGATGAACTTCACCCTTTCCCTCAGATCCTCGAATTCCTCGACCCTGAATATGAAAGCATAATCGCCAAGTGCCTTGGACAGTATCTTCGGTATCTCTCCATGGTAGAGTATTCCGGTATTGTACCTGTATACCACCTCATCAACTGAATTCCTGTAATTGGCTGAAAGCTTCCTGCCTGTATAGACACAGTAGTATTTCCCAAGAAGGTTCGCATCATATTTGTTTCTTGCCACCACCTGAGCATACTGCCTGTACATGTCGACGTCATTGGCGAAGTTCCATATGTCCACAGAGTAGCCTCCAGGCGGTCTGATGTTGACCTCCAGCGCTACAAGCTCTCCAAGCTTTGTCCTGAAGAATTCAATATGAAAGAACCTCTCTTTAAGGCCGAAGGCTGCTACAGCCTTTCTTCCCATTTCTTCAAGGTCATCAGGAATATTCTTCTGGGAATAATAGAAAATATCAAGGTCAGAATTAACTACATCCATTATGCCGTTGCTGAATATGAAGCTCGAAGAGAATACCACATCACCATCCTGGTCTACAAGGCCATCATAGCTGTGTATGTCACCTTCGATATACTCCTCAAGGATATATTCTTTTCCTAACCTGGTGCTGAAGAAGTCTGCAACATCCCTGTCGCTTACAAGAAGCATAGTATCCTGAGCCCCAACTCCCATGTCAGGCTTTACCACTACTGGGTAGCCATATTCGGAAACCAGGACCATAGCTTCCTCTTCGTCTTTCACAACAGCGCCTCTTGCTACCGGAATGCCGCATGACCTGAAGACTTCCTTCATCTTGGACTTGTACTTCATCTTGTCCATATCGTTAATCTTAAGCCCATGAACATTGAAGTCAGTGCGCAGCCTTGCATCCTGCATCAGCCAGTGCTCATTGTGGGACTCGATCCTGTCGATCTTCCCATACTTGTGCGTGAAGTACCCCATGGCCTTCAGCATTTCATCATAGTTTTCCATATTCTCTACCCTGTAATATTCCGTCAGGGTTTTCTTAAGGTCGCTGTTCAATTCGTCATATTTATCCTGTCCAAGTCCCAGAACATTAACGCCCTCTGCCTTCAGCCTTACGGCGAAGTTTGAATAGCCCCTCGGGAAATTGGGTGATATGAAAACATAGTTCATTTTTAATCCCGCCTTCCGATATTTGCCCGCCTGCAACACGCCTGCCAGACAACTGAATTTTCTTAATTATAGCACGATTCAGGTCCAAACGACATAAAAAGCAGCGCCTCAATCGCTTCCCACATAGCCCGTGAACTTCATCAGTGGGAAATATAACTAAATTCCAGTAATCCACTGCTTCCACCGGAGAAGAAAACTAATGGCGAAATGATTGAGGATATGAATGGATGTGCACAATTGTAAAAGATTTAAGCATGATAGATATTTGTCAACCAGAAGAGTAAAATTATTAATATAGAAGTGATGAATAAGTGAAGTTTGCGTTATAACCTGAGTAATTCGAAAGCATCTCCTTTTTCTGTTTTCGCATTGTTTACTTTACGGTTTCTAAATTGGACACTGATTTGCTTTCCATGCAGCTGCAGCTATTAGAGGTTGTTTACTCAGGATGTTGCCGATTCTGACAGCAGCTTTGCTTTAGAGAACTGTTAAAAGATCTTAAGGAGAATTGTCATGGAGATTATGGAAACAATGAAATCACGACATTCTGTAAGGGCATTCAATGACAGAAAAATCGATTCGGAAACCGCAGGCATTCTTCAATCATTCATAAGCAAATGCAACGAGGAAAGCGGACTTGATTTTAAGATGGTGCTTGAAGAACCGAACGCACTCGACTGCTTCAAGTCACACCTCAGGAAATTCAGCAATGCGAAAAACTATGTAGTGCTTATCGGAAAAAAGGCTGATGATCTTGCTGAAAAGGTAGGCTACTATGGCGAGAAGGTTGTCCTGAAAGCAACTGAGCTGAGGCTTGGTACCTGCTGGGTTGTAAACACTTACAGCAAGAAGAAATGTGAGTATGAATTAAAGGAAAACGAAAAGCTGGTAGGTATTATCGTATTTGGCTATTCAGATACGCATGGGGTTCCTCATGATATGAAATCAGTTGAAGAGCTGAGCAGGGTAAACGGAGACATGCCCGATTGGTTCCGCCGCGGCATGGAGGCAGCCAGGTATGCTCCTACCTCCTTCAATCAGCAAAAGTTCCTGTTCACTTTGGATGGAAATAAGGTATCAGCAAAGGCTGGGATAGGAATAGGTGCAAAAATCGACCTCGGAATTGCCAAATGTCATTTTGACCTTTGTGCTGGCGATAGAGACTGGAAATGGATTAATTGAATACGCAAAATGATTCTCTATCACCAGCAAGTATTGGGCATAATAAGACCGGACCTGGCAATTTCTGTTGCCAGGTCCGGTTTTCATCATAATTTGTAATTTATGGTTCAATCACCTTGCTGTAGTCAACCTTCAGATACTCATCCTCATCTAGCAGTATATGCCCAGATTCATACGTCTTGTCATCAACTGTAAGCATTACCCTTGTCTCTCCATAGAAGTCTCCAAAGGTGTTAGTGACACTCTGCAGTATCATCGCTTCAAACTCAGATCCGGCATTCATCTCTGTTACGAATTCCTTCGAAAGGTCGATATATACCATGCCGTCATCATTTAAGTAAAGGCTGTTTATCTTGGTGTTGGCGCTGAGTATGTTGGAGTTCTTCTCTGTTCCAACTGCCTTATAGACATCCTGGAGTATTATCCTTGTTATGCTGTTGGTCTTGAAGGTTACTTCCTTGTTGACCCTAATAAGCTTTGCATCAGAATTTGTGACATAGAATGTCATTAGCCTTGAATAAGGCTTGTTCTTCGTGACTGTCTTAAGGCTTGATGAAACCTCGTCAGTTCCCGGATTGTACACCATCTTTACCAGTCCAACGCCCTTAACATAGTAGTTTATAGTATCTCCGGTAGCTCCATCTATAGTTACCTCAACTGCCTTGTATTCACCGTATGGAACCTTCACTACTACATCGATTCCTGTTATTGTGCTCTTGCTGCCGTCAGGCATCATCCAGGTCGTACCCTTCGCAATTGGCGCCTTCAGCAGTATCTCAGGCTTTCCTGAATCCTTCTTGATGAAGCTTTCCCTGAAGTATGTCTCGCCTCTTGAATAAACAATCTTCACTTCGTTGTCATCAGCTTCGATAATCTTCACTATTTCTGTTCCGCCGTTGTTGTCCCTTATCTGTATCCTGTTGCCGTCAATGTAGTCGACTGTCCTCGTAAATGTTGCGTATTCGTTGCCCATCCCTTCAAAAATATATTCCACATCGCCTTCGAATGGGAAGTAGTCCTTAACAGAAACAGCCTCTGGTGTTTCCGACGTCGATGGCACAGATGGCGTCGTAGGAGTCGCAGGCGTAGTCGGATCTACGGTAGGCGTTGCAGGCTTTGCACCGCATGCGAACAGAAGCGTAAGCGCTGCCACCATTCCCACTGTCCTTATAATCTTTTTCATTTTCAGCACCCCTCTTATAGGTCCTTTTCTTTACCATAGAAATATTATGGCCTTGTTATGATTTAATTATAGGACATGGATACTTGTGAAGGTTACTAACAGTTAACAATTCGGTTCTATTTTCATTGCAATTTAAGAGGCCGCCTTTTCAGGCGGCCCCGGGATCTAAATCCGTCAGGTCCTCTTTCTCCTCATGAGAAGTACTCCGCCGATTACCGCCAATGCTCCAAGAGCATACAGCAGCTCGCTTGGAATGCCTCCGGTCTGAGGAAGTTCTTCCTCTTCAGTGTTTGGTATCTCTACATTGAACACAAGCCCTGTCCTGTCAATCTTGATGGCATAGGTCTGGGTTGTAAGCACGTAGCCTTCTGGTGCAAGTATCTCTGATATTATGTACTCGCCTACTGGAAGTACTGCCTTAACCAGTCCGTCAGCACCGCTTGTGCCTTCAAATACAACAGTTCCTGCCTTGTCCTTAATTACAACCTTTGCTCCGGCAAGGACTGCCTTGGTAATTGAGTCTACCTTCTTGATCGTTATGTCTCCCATTATCTTGACATTCACTACCATCGAAGGTGTAGGTATGACAGTCTTTCCCTGCTCCGTAATGGCTACAGGTATTACTGTGCTGCTCTTCTCATAGCCTGCAGGTGCGCTGATCTCCCTGATGTTATACTCACCGAAGTCCACATCCTTGAACCATACAAGTCCGTCTGTGAGGCTTGTAGCAGTCTTAATCGGTGTTGCGAATCCAGTGTCAGCCTTGCTGTAAAGTCCGAATACTGCTCCTGCAAGAGGCATGTGCAGCTCGTCATGCTTGTAGAACTCTATATCTCCCTTGATCCTTGTATTCGTTACTGTGTAGCCTACGACCAGCTTGTCATATCCAGGTACGGCTACTTCATCAACGCTGTAGGTGTAAGGATGTCCATTCAAATCTGTGACATCCAGGTTGTTCCAGGTGTATTCTACAGTTCCGTTAGGTATCGTAACAGGATCTCCGACTGGCATGACTTCTCCGCCTGCGATCTTCCTGTAAAGCTGTACCTGGATGCTAGGCTTGACCTCTGGTCCGCCTACCCAGATCTTCTGCAGTGTAACATAGGTCTTCGGAGATACATATTCATTGGTGATCTCCATGCCTTCCTCAACCTTCTCATAGTTCTCCGGTACGCCTATTTCCTTAACGGTATAGGTGTACGGATGTCCATCCATGTCAGTTGTAGGCAGGTCTAACCAGGTATATCCTGTCCATCCGCCTTCAAGCTCAACCTCAGGTCCTACCTTCACAGGATCTCCTCCTGCAATGCTCCTGTACAGCTGAAGCATGATGTCAGGCTTCTCTTCCGGTCCGCCTACCCAGGTCTTCTTAGCCATTATGTCAGTCAGTGGAGGCTCATAGGTGTTGATCACCTCAAGCCCGTCAAGAGTCTTCACATAATTCTCAGGTACTGCAGTCTCATCTACAGTGTAGATGTAGAGCTTGCCGTCTCCGTCAGTCTTAGGCATATCCTCCCAGATATGGCTTGTCTCACCGTTATGAAGAACTACTGGATCGCCAACTGCCATCTTCACTCCGCCTTCAATGTGCCTGTAGAGCTGAAGCGAAATGTCAGGTCTCGGAACAGGTCCTCCGACCCATGTCTTCATACCTTCTACATCAATAAGCGGCGATTCATAGGTATTGGTTACAGTAAGTCCTGACTCTACCTTGTCATAGTTCTCAGGTACTCCTATTTCCTTGACAGTATATGTGTACATGTTGCCCACTGGATCCGTCTTAGGCATATCCTCCCACATAACCATTGTGGTTCCATCTGGAAGGTCCTTCGGGTCTCCAACAGCAATCGGCTCTCCGCCAGATATGCTCCTGTACAGCTGGAATGATACTGTAGGCTTCGGGCTTGGCCCGCCTACCCATACCTTGTTTGCAGTTACGTCTATCAGCTGCATCTTGATCTTGTTGGTTATTGTAAGTGATGCATCCGGGAAATCTCCGGTGAATTCAATTACTCCGTCATTGGTTATCGTAACCTCATAGAGGTCTCCATAGCCTGGTTCTGTTACAGTATAGGTTCCAGGCTCAAGGTTCTCGATTACGATATGCGAACCGCTTGTTACAGTCCTGTATATTGGAGGTGTGCCATTATCGCTTGTTATAACGATGTTGAAATCTCTGGCCTCACCAAGTGGATCGCCGTTTGCATCAAGCAGTACCTTGTTGATTGTAAGGTCCCCAAGGTATATTATGTCATTTCTCATCATAGATACGGTCTTGTCAGCTCCGAGCAGCCTGTACTGCAGGCTTGCACCTGGCCATTCTGCTGCGTTGTCTGAAAGCTGAGCCTTGAATTTCAGCGTAAATTCTTCGATTGCGACGAATTTCGCGATATCTTCGATTATAAGTGTAAATGTCAGAATGTCACCTACCACGACAGGTGTCGTGATCGAGTAGCCTCCAACTATCTCAGCAGGCTCGCTGCCTGGAGTGAAATCATCCAGTCCCTCATAAAGTACGAAGTATCCTGCATGCTCATATCCAATTATCCCGCCATTATTGTAATCCAGTTCAACAGTAAACTCCGTCGGTACTCCGTCATAGCTGTTGACACCAAACTTCAGGTCAACCCAGTCAAGCTCCATATATCCCTTTATAGCACCGGTCGTCCACAAGCTGTTAGCCTTGTGCCAGCCTTCAAGCGTATAACCTGTATTTGCAAGCGCAGATTTTGTAGCCACCAGTGAAAATACCATCATGAATGCAACGGTGAGTGATAGCAGCTTCTTCAGAAACCTGTTCATGGTTAAGCCTCCTTCCAAAGACTTTCATATATCAGAATGTGTAACAAATACAAAAACCCTGAGCATACTCAAGGTTCCCAAGCTTTTCTTCATCACGTTTTCCTTTCGGGATTGTAAAGCTCGGTTCCTCGCCATTTGAAAAATCCCATTTTATTGGTATCTTTAATATAATTAATATTTGCATATATCTCTAAGTTCATATTATCACTGTAGCTTAACCTTTTCAATTTCAACGCCGTGAACATATTATGCATTTTTTGTATTTATTCAACATAATTTGGACACTTTGTATCAATATTTTTATTAATCCATTACTTATTCTATATTTTAATATCAATAAAACAATTATTACTATTCGACATTTTGTTTAGCCTATACTTACATTCATTAATATTGATATAATCTATTTAAATATTTATTAGTTTTATAAATTATTATCAATGTTCATCCCTGGGTATTCTTACCCTATCCATGTATACGCATGTACGCTCGATAATCTTGAATACGCTATATCTTGATCCTGAATCTGAATTGCAGACAACCGAGCACCACTCACTCAATGCCCAATAGCCACTCACAATTTCATCTTCCGTTTGAATAATAAATCAATCATTTTTCGCTGTCATCATCACCACCACCTCCACCTCCACAACCACCTTCATCATCATCATCACCATTTTCACCATGATCGCCGTCATCGTCGCCATCGCCGTCATAACTGTCATCATCCAAATATGATTTCGGGGAATATGATTTTAGATAAATCAGTACCGCCGGCTTAGCCGGCGGTTTGCACAGACCCTATAAGGGTCTATAACCTGCTGCACCCGTAGGGGTGCATGAGGCGGCCGCCAAC
>NZ_JAGGKC010000043.1 GCF_017873395.1 Youngiibacter multivorans
CTCTCCTGGTATAGGCCATAATGTCGTCCTCCTCATCCTATTCCTACTAGGATACTTTATTTATTGGGGTACGACAACTATTCTGACACATAGGGGTAATGAAAGGGAGGTCAATCAAAATGCTGGATTTTACTTATGGCAATCCGGTCAGGATACATTTTGGAAGCGGTTCATTGGAAAAGCTTCCAGGTGAGATAAAGAAGCATGGTACAAGGGTATTGCTCGTATATGGGGGCAGTTCTCTAAAATCAAGCGGCGGCTATGATAAGATCACTGGGATCCTTACTGAAAATGGGATCTCCCATGTTGATTTCGGTGGAAACACCAGACCTCTATACGACAGAGTGCTTGAAGCCATAGAAATATGCAAAGAGGAAAGTGTAGATGTCGTAATTGGAATAGGTGGCAGTGTCTGCATGGATATGGCTAAGATAATCGGCTTCGGAGCGAAGAACGACAATCTGTGGGATTACCTTTCTGGAAGTATAAAGCCTGATGGCAGACCGATGCTTCCCGTTGGCGAAATCCCGACATTCCCGTCAGGAGGCTCCGAGGTGGATGCTGCTGCAGAGATTGAGGAAGGGGAAGATGGAGAAAGAGGATCACTTTACGGCATGTTCCCTGATTTCGCAATTCTCAATCCTGAGCTGACATATTCTGTAGGTAGTAAGGAAACCGCATATGGCGCTTTAGTGACTTTTGCACAGGTATACTCAAATTACTTTGGTGGAAGCAGCAGGATTGCTGAAGGCTTTTCCGAGACAGTGATGAAGACAATAATGGATAGCCTTGCAACCGTACTGAAGAATCCCTCTGACTATGATGCTAGGGCGAATCTCATGTGGGCTTCGGCGGTAAACACGTCAGGAATGCTCACTTCAGGAAAGTTAAGGGCATGGTCGCTATACGGATGTGAGACAATCGCTGAGGAGCTTTTCAATGTAAACTACCGTCAGGCAGTTGCTGTCATATTTCCCAAGTGGCTGAAGGGTATCGTCAATCATTACACCGACACTGCATACAGCTATGCTGTCAGTGTAATGGGGGTAGATGCTGATGGAAAGACAAAGGCTGAAGTGATTGAAGAGGGGATTGCAGCAACTGAAGAAATGTATGCAAAGTATAGCATTGCTGTTACTTTCAATGAAATCGCGGAAGTTCCGGAGAAATCCGAAATTTTGAATGCGCTCGACCGATTTGAAGATGACGATGTGCTTACAAAGGAAGAGGTTAAGGAAATGATACTTGGCTGCATAAGGTAGCCACTTCATGAATTTACGCTGCATCAATAAGGTTATAGCTAAAATGAGAAAAAAAGAAGAACTTCTCAAATGAGAACAGGGACAAGGCCAACCGGCATTTTCCTCGCCGGTTGGCTTTGTCCCCATTAAAGCTGTTTTGTTTTAATATACCTATGGAATTCCTCAGGGACATCCTTTTTCTTCATATCATCATGAATGGAACAGGTGCCTGCTTCTTTGGCAGTCTCATAGTACCAGCACTTGTAGCTGAGCATATCTAGCATGGACTGCATCTCCTCCATCTGTCTGACCACGGATTCCCTTTGTGCTCTGATTATTTTGAGCCTTTCGTCAATCCTTGAATCGCCTTCCATGCAGTAGTCGATGAAGTGCTTGATATCCTTTATGGGCATTCCTGTCTTCTTAAGGCATTCGATGGTCTTGAGCCATGACAGGTCATCGTCCTTGAACATCCGCATGCCACCACCTGAACGTTCGAGGAATGGAAGCAATCCTTCCTTGTCGTAATACCTTAAAGTGGAAGCGGCAACGTCGATCTTTCTTGCAGCCTCGCCTACTGTATAAATCATTGAAATCCTCCTGAAATAATATTTTTAAAAATGGTATTGACTTAAAGTTGACTTTAAGTTGTAGAATCAACTCGAACTCTCTGAATGGAGTTTAACATCAAGACTATTTTTAGTCAATGGAGGAAGTTAATGAGCTATAATATGTATGTACCAACGAGATTCATATTCGGAGGCGGAAGGCTTGGTGAACTTCACTCGCAGAAGCTTCCCGGGAAAAAAGCCTCGGTTGTGATATCACCAGAATCTCCCCCATGGCGCAGGACTCAGAATGATTTCATAAGCATTCCATGAGTTCTTCGTTGAAAAGCATGCATGCGATGAAAGATTCATAGCAATGGCAAAGGCCATGGGTATAAAGGATGCTGACGAGCCAGAGGATTTCATAGCAGCACTTATGGATTTGCAGAAGGCATGCGGCGTAGATGACTTAAGAATGAGTGATATGGAATTACGCTGGATGAATTAGATATGATTTCGAGGAATGCAAGGGAAACGATTGGAGGACTTTTCGCGGCAAACCCATGTGAGATGACGCATGAAGATGTTGTGGAGGTGCTGATAAAATCATATAGATAAGGAGGATAATATGGACATCAACGATTTGCTTGAACACTTGAACCGAGGTGGAATGATTGTAGCTGGATCAGAGCTTCACCAGGTAATGGTTGCAGCAGCACAGGACGCATTGAAGCTAACTGCGGAACTTAACGGACGGTACCATACACCGGACGAGGTGCGTGAAATTTTTTCAGTAATAATCGGCAAATCAGTTGATATCACATTTTCAATGTTTCCGCCATTCTATACCGATTGCGGCAAGAATACGACCATTGGGAAAAATGTCTTCATAAACTCTGGATGCAGATTTCAGGACCAGGGAGGCATTAGGATAGGAGATGGAGTGCTTATCGGACACAACGTGGTACTCGCTACCCTCGACCACGATCTTGATCCTGGAAAACGAGGAAATATATACTCATCTCCAATTGTTATAGGAAACAATGTCTGGATTGGAGCGAATGTGACCGTGGTAAAAGGTGTAACAATTGGAGATGGAGCAGTCATAGCAGCAGGTGCTGTTGTGACAAAGGATGTACCATCCAATGTAATCGCTGGAGGAGTTCCAGCAAAAATAATAAAGAAAATTGAGATTGGAGAAGAATCATGAAGAAACAAACAGCCGGTAGAGATATACTGGGTCAATTTGCTCCAAAGTTTGCTGAACTGAATGACGATGTGCTTTTTGGAGAAGTTTGGTCGAGAGAAACTGAATTGTCAACAAGAGATCGCAGCATAATAACAGTTACAGCGCTGATTTCAAAGGGTATATTCGACAACTCCCTGAAATACCACATTGCAAATGCAAAAAACCATGGCGTTAGCGCTGAGGAAATGGCTGAAGTGATCACCCACCTGGCTTTCTACGCCGGATGGCCTAATGCATGGGCTGCATTCTCACTTGCCAGGCAGGTCTACCAAGATTAGAGGCATTGCCTGCTGAAAAAACTATATTAATATGGAGATGATGGAAGCGTGATAAACGAAATATTCCCGAAAGGTGAAAAGATGCCAGAAACTATCAGCCAATTCTTCACTGGTCAGGTTTGGCTTAATATGCTTGTTGAGAGGGACAATGAATGGAGCTGTCCGATAGGGAACGTGACCTTCGAGCCAGGGCTGCATAAACAACTGGCACAAGCATCCTGGAGGTCAGATCCTTCTGGTCACTGAAGGCAGGGGGTGGTATCAGGAATGGGGTAAGGAAGCGAGGGGGATCAAAGCTGGCGATGTTGTAATGATCCCATCCAATACAAAGCACTGGCATGGGGCAGCTAAGGACAGCTGGCTTGTTCACATCTCCATAGAGACGAACATTACCGCTGGCAGCGCAGAATGGCTTGAAGCTGTATCAGTCGATGAGTATAACAAGCTCGTGTAATCCTGAGAATGAGAAAAGGATTGATTCGGGCACTGGTTAGTAATTTAGCGCTGATGCTATTCATGTTTTCCTCATCAGGCTGCACTTATTCTGATACGAACATACAGCATGATGGGCCTTCAGTTACTCAGGGAAATATTGGTGGAGGTGAGTCAGTGACAGTTTATGATCCAACTGAAAATGAAATGAGGATTAGCCTGAGCTTCAATGACAAGAAAGTAATCGTCAGAATGCATGACAATCCCACAAGCAGGGATTTTATGAGCCTTCTTCCTTTGACTTTGAGATTCGAGGATTATGCAGGAACGGAGAAGATAAGCTACCTTCCTCGAAGCTTATCTTTAGAGAACGCACCCGGAGGATTCGACCCTTCACCAGGCGATTTTGCACTTTATGCTCCCTGGGGGAACCTGGCCGTTTATTACAAGGACTTTGGTTTTTCGAGTGGTCTGATTTCTCTTGGTGTCATAGAGGCAGGAATAGATAATTTGACACAAACAAAAGGAGACTTTGAAGTCCTAATTGAGATTGTGGAGTAGCAGACTATTTTGTGTATAGAGAAGGAAGTGTGAACCAGCAACCAAGAGCGGCTGTATCGCACTTCCTGTTTTTTGAGACAGTAATTCATAAAAGATCGAAGGTCCTCAAACCATCCCATTGCAATGGTTTGAGGACCTTACTGTCGTTGTACATTAGGGTTTGAGATACTTCTAATTGACCTGCATTCACTAAACAACCACTATAAAACAATACATAAGCACGATATTTAGTTCCTGATTCACTATCAAATTCTGCCTTCTAGATTTTCGTTTGAAGTTCATCCTGTGTTGCAATTAGCTGTTTGATCGCGTTTACCACCACCTGCTTGTCTTCCTTGTATGTTACACCAAACCACTTATCCTTTGTTTCAAGCAGCTTTACTTTCGCTTTGCCGCTTTTGATAAGTCCATCAATTATGGTTGGCAGAATGTATTCGGATTTGATATCATCGGAAGATAAATCAGCCAGGAATTCGATGAAACCTGTTTCCAAAACAGACAGGAATTTCGGTGTCGAACCCCACATATTCATTGAAACATATGAGTTTGCGTCCAGAGGCAATAGAGTTCCATCCTTAGCCATAACTGCTGCCCCACTTACTGTTTTCACAATATTCTGGGTCTCATTAATCTTAGTCAGGTTGAAGTCTTCATCGATACTGCAAACCCCTCTTGTAACACCGCCATTTTCGCTTAAGGTGTTCTTCAGAATGAAGCCAGCCAGACAGAGGCTGAATGAATCCTTGTCTTTTGATGGGCTGACCAGGTAATCATGTACCTTTGTAAAAGCTGTCTTGCCATAATAGTCATCCGCGTTGATTACCACAAACGGATTTGTGATCAGGTCTTTACATGCAAGCAATGCTTGCCCTGTACCCCATGGCTTCTTGCGTGCATCTGGCTTTGAAAAGCCTTCAGGCAGGTCATCAAGCTCCTGATAAGCATAGGATACATCACAGATTTTCTCTATCCTGTTTCCTATTATCTCCTTGAAGTCTTTCTCCAGGTCTTTTCTTATTATAAAAATGATATTGTCAAATCCGGCTTCAATTGCATCATGAATTGAATAATCCATGATGATTTCTCCGTTAGGACCTACTGGTTCAAGTTGCTTTATTCCGCCACCAAACCGTGAACCTATTCCAGCAGCCATTATTACTAGTGTTGTTTTCATATCCAATTCCTTTCTTTACCTAAGACTAAATGTTCAGACTCCCATCAGAACCTCGGCATGATGGGTAAGTCCGTCATTCACCAGGTTTATTGCATTATCAGCCTGGATTACTCCGTCAACGTAGACGTTACGGACACCCTTACTGATACCATTTGGGTTGCTTACTTTTATATTATATGCTGTCTGCATGTATTTGTAACTTATGGAATATTCATTCCACTTTTCGGGTATGCTCGGATCAAGGATCAATTTTTCACCCTGCTTGTAAAAACCAAGTATACTTTCCACTCCGGCTTTGTACATCCAGCCAGCCGAGCCTGTATACCAGGTCCATCCGCCTCTGCCTATATGAGGCTGTTCGCTGTAGACATCCGCTGCCATCACATAAGGCTCTACCTTGTAAATCCAGGATTCCCTGCTGGTACGCGCATGGTTTATCGGATTGAGGATCCTGAAGCAGTTCCATGCCTTATTGCCATCTCCCAGCTTGGCGAATGCTGCAACTGCCCAGGCTGCTGCATGTGTATATTGTCCTCCATTTTCCCTGACTCCCGGAAGATATCCTTTAATGTAGCCCGGATCGGTAATACCATCATCAAATGGTGGGGTAAGAAGTTTAATTATGCCTTCCTCTTCCATCACAAGATAGTTCTCAAGCGACTGCATTGCCTTGGAGGCTTTTTCAATATCTCCTGCTCCTGAAAGCACAGACCATGTTTGTGCCAGTGAATCGATTTTGCATTCAGTGTTGCTTGCGGCACCTAGAGGCGTACCATCATCAAAGAAAGCCCGGATATACCAGTTGCCATCCCAGGCGCTATCCTCTATAGAATCTCTCAGCTCTTGGGCTCTTCTCGAAAAGTCATCTGCCACATCCCCATCGCCCATTTCCTGGCACAAGGTTATGAATTTTTGAAGTGTAGTGAACAAGAACCAGCCAAGCCAAACGCTCTCTCCCTTTCCTCCGATTCCAATGTTGTTCATACCATCGTTCCAGTCACCTCCACGGATCAGCGGCAAGCTATGCTCACCAAACTGGAAGGCGTTGTGGACAGCACGGATGCAATGGTCGTATAGCGAGAAACTCTCCAAAGAGACCTTAGGCTGGCAATATCTGTCCGCCTCATGCTCCTTTAACGGTTCTTCCTGAAGGTATGGTGCTTTGCTGTTCAATATGTCAAAGTCACCGGTTATCCTTATATATTCAGCAGTCACAAAGGGTAGCCACAGGTAATCATCCGATATCCTGGTCCTGGTTCCCTTGCCTGTCGGTTCGTGCCACCAATGCAGTACATCTCCCTCTTCGAATTGATGTCCAGCATGCTTTAGAATCTGGTCTCTTGCTATGGAAGGCCAGGTTGCTGCAAGTGATAATGTGTCCTGAAGCTGGTCCCTGAATCCATATGCTCCGCCTGCCTGATAGAAACCGGACCGGGCGAACATCCTGCAGGAGATAACCTGATATTGGAGCCACCCGTTCAGCATGATATTCATTGCCTGATCTGGAGTATCAACTTCCACTCCCTGAAGCTTTTCACTCCAAAAGAGATTAACCTCCTTTAAGGCATCTGCTGCATTTTGAACAGTCTTGTATTTACCTGAAAGCTCAAGGACTTCATCTCTACTTCCTGCCATACCCATGACATAGACAATATCTGCTGTTTCATTTGCCTCAAGCTTTATACATATCTGCATCGCCCCACAAGGGTCATAACCTGCTCCGGTTGTCCCGGATAGATTGATGCACTTCAAGGCATCGGGTGAGACAAGGCTTCCCTGTCCAAAGAATTCCTTTCTGTCACCTGTTACGGTTCTGTCCTCGACAGAAGCATCAATGAAGCATACTCTGTCTGCAAATTCCCTGTTATATGGGTTTTCAATTATCAATGCACCATCATCAGTTTGAGAGGTTATCAGGTGCATACCGGTCTCGTTAGTGCTTACGCCTAAAATTGGGGTAATGTAGTATGTAACTGTCAGTTTTCTTGTCTCATTGCTTTCATTGTGAAAGCTGAGAATGTTGATTTTTACCGTGCCTGAAACAGGGACAAACTGTATAAGCTCTTGTCCAATTCCATGACTCTGGTGCTTGAATTTTGTATATCCGAATCCATGCTCGATCGTATAAGGTTCATCTTCTCTTATTGGAAGCGGAGTCATGGACCATGTATCACCTGACTCATCTCCGATGTAAAAGACTTCTCCAGGCTCGTCACTGACTGGATCGTTTGACCACTTAGACAGTTTGTTTTCTCTGCTGTTTTCGTTCCAGGTGTATCCGCCTCCCGACTCGGAAACCATAAATCCGAAATCTGGATTGGCTATTACGTTCACCCATGGTGCAGGGGTCATTTGATCTTTTTCCAGCTTTATGATGTAGCTTTTTCCATTTTCTCCAAATCCCCCGATACCATTGAAGAATTGAAGTTCTTTGGTTTCTTCAATTTCGTGTTTTAAAATTGGAAGCAGGATTTCACTTTCATGCCTGATGATTTCCTCAGCATTTATGTATTTCACTGACTTATCGCCAATCTCGTATGAGGCGGCCAAGGCTATCAGTTTGGAAGCATTATTCTGTTGTTCCATGCTGCCCAAGCTTCCTTCGAAGATCAATCTGGAATTGGCGTAGAACAGGTTAATCTCATCATTTGTCATAGTGCTGGTTTTCAATATGAATACGTCACGGTGACGGTTCATCAGGTCCTGGGTCTGGGTCGTATATACTATTTCCGTAATCAATGAATTAAGAGGATTAGTGTAGCTGTTCTCTTCATGGCATAAGATGACCAGGTCAACCTTCAGGTCTTTCAATCGCCAGTATTCATGTGCTTTCAGCAATTCATACAGAAGTTCCATCTCATCAGTCTTATCCAGTGCAAGCAGAACAATAGGTCGGTCACCAGAAATGCCATATTGCCATAAGGTCTGCTGCCCTTTGCGATTATCCTTGATATTCTGCTCATAATTTCTCCTCTGAGGGCTGATGAACAGGATATCAGATATCAGATCCTGATAAAGCTCCATTTCATGGGCCTTTATGTTCAGATACTTCGCTTCCACCTGGCTTCTTGTCAGTGCCAGCCAGAATGAAGCATCACAGGCATCTGCACTACTGTATTTTTCAACAAGTTCCAACACTGCATCCTTGCTGTCAGCAGTTGCTGTAACAAAGAATATTCGAGCTGTGTTGCCAGGTTCTATCCTGATCTTCATCCGCATGCAAAATATTGGATCAAGAACAGAACCAACCGTATTTGAAAGAGGCTTCTCTTTCTCGATAGTCTCAGGATTCCCAACGTTATGTCCTCTTCCAATGAATTCGGATCTGTCAGTTTCATACTCTATGTCGCTTATTGTCTCCCCGTCAATCACAGGTATTCCTGCAACCCATAGCTTTCTATCGTAATGACTCCTTGTGCGTCTGTTTGCAAGAAGCACTTTGTGTTCAGGATCGTATTCTGTGCTTACAAAAAGATTGCTGAAAGCAGGGTGTGCCAAATCACTGTTATGGGATGCGCCAACAAGCTCGAAATAGCTGGTCACTTGAATGGTACAGGCTGACTTCCCGTTGTTTTTGAGTTTGATCCGCCTTACTTCAGCAGTATCACCAGATGCTACTACGACTTCCGTCAAGGTTTCAATGTCTCCGTCTGTTCGTCTGTATGCTGCCTTGTCTGATGTGAAAACTACTTCGTAGTTTTTCGGCATAACATTCAACGGCGCATATGTAGCTGACCAGCTTTGATTCATTTCTAAATTTTCAATATAGAAGAATGTGCCAAAGCTTCCGATTATTGGGTCTTCCCTCCACCTTGAGATATCAGCATCTCTTGTTCTGCTGTAGCCTGTACCCTTATCAGTCAGTCCCACAAAGTAATTTCCATTTGATAGGACGTGTGTTTTAGGCAAATCAAAATCAGGTGATGTAAAGCGCCTGTATGAACCCTTGTCGCTGTATACAGTAGCCTTTGAAGCCTGTATTTTTTCTTTGCTGTCCTTTGTGAAGACAACATTTAGCGGCACCTTTTCCTGCAGCAGCAATCTCGCCGCCTTGATATACGGATCCTTTGCGAATCGTTTCTGCATGGTATAGTCGTTGATATAATTATTGACAGCCATGAGGCTCATTCCCTGATGATGGGCCATGAAGCTCTTGACGATTGCTTTTTTAACAAGTGGCTCAAGCCGATCAGTGGTGTAATCTGCAGATTCATAATAGCCGTAGCTGCCTTCCATACCTTCAGCCTTAAGGTGCTTTATGTTTTTAAATGCAGCCTCAGGGTCTACCATAAGTGCAAGGAAAGTTGAATAAGGTGATATGACGGCATCCTGAGCCAGGCCTCTTTTCAATCCAAGCCATGGTACTCCCATTGCTTTGTACTGATAATCCAGATTAATGTCCATAGAATTGTAAGCAGACTCAGAAGTGCCCCATGGAATATCTCTTTGTTTTCCATATTTTATCTGGCTTTTGACAACAAAGGAATATGTTTCATCGAGCAGAGTGTTTTTATAGCTCCTCATGAGCAGCAACGGCATAAGGTACTCGAACATGGTCCCGCTCCAGGATACCAGTCCCTTGAAGCGATCGACCACAGTCAATGACCTGCCAAGCATGAACCAGTGCTTTGGAGGCACTTCTCCTCTTGCTATTGTGATATAACTGGTTTGCCTTGCTTCTGATGCCAAAAGGTCATAATATGAGTTGGTTGTCTTCATTTCTTCAATGTTATAACCGATATAGAATAAGTGTCTTCGGTCATCGTATAAAGCTTTGAATTTGGTGCCCATTGAAATATCTGAAATTCTTGACATCAAAAGCTCACACCGGTTGATGAAATCAGTCGAGAACTGGATCGATTTTTCCGCAGCATCTTTTACCTCGTTCAACCAGGCCAATTCTGCTTTAAAAGTCTCCAATCCTGTTTTCCTGATGCCTTCCGTCAATTGATCGCAATGCATCTTAATGTTACTGCCAAGTACAGGAAGTTCCTTTGGTGTGGCATTAGTTCGCATTAGCTCAATCAGATTATCCAATTTTGCTTTCAGTTCAATATCCAAATTCTGGTCAGGATATATGGCGGTAATTTTAACCCAAGGCATAAAAGTTACAATTTCCTGTTTAAGAGAGTTGCCCAAATGTTCGCTTTTCAATTGCCATTCTCTTCTCGTTATGCTGGACAGAACTGAATTCTCAACGAATTCCGTCAATGCATTATTCCACAGAATAGGCTCTATCTTTTCCTGCCCTTCAAATGAGCTTATAACCATGAGGCTGACAGGAAGCTCCTGATCCTCTTCAATGCCTGATCTGACTGTATCGATGATACCTCTTGCAAATGCAGCATCAATCAATGGTTTTTCCAAGTATTCCTTCAGTCCCTGAATCAATGTGGTAAGGTAACAAACAAGGTTTCCGCTGTCTACTGTCGAAACATACATTGGCTTGAGCGGTTCAAGTGTCCTTGTGTCATACCAGTTATAAAGATGTCCATTCCATTTCGCCATCTTCTCAATTGTTGTAATCGTCCTTGAAACTCGCTCTGAAGTCTCTATGAGTCCGAGATAGCCCATGTCTCTGGCAGTCAGGGAAGCCATCAAACCAAGTCCGATATTCGTCGGAGATGTCTTGTATGCAATACCTCTATAAGGTTCTTCCTGATAATTATCAGGAGCGAGGTAGTTGTTTTTCTGATTAGCAAACTCTTCAAAATATCTCCAGGTTTTTCTGGCGATTTTTCTTAGCTCAAGCAAATCCTTGTCTTCCAATCTTTCAACCTGGATATTATCATCCTTGCTGATCAGATAGGCAATTAATGGTGAAACTAGCCAAACTATAAGTAAAACAACACTTAACCACATGCTTCCCGGCTTGAAAAAATAGGCTAGTGCTGCAATGATTATTCCTACAGAAGCACTCAGTCCCATAGTTCTGATATAGCTTTTCATGGAATTTGGCTGAGCTATGTCAGCATCAGAAGATGTGACCCATTCGAGCATGTTTTTCTTCGTTATGAAGACACGTGCAAGGGTTACAACAATTGCATCCAGTGCCATTAACGCCTGGTAGGGGAGAAATAGGATTCCCAGAAGCAACTGGAATATGGAAGCCTTTATTCCGAAAAAGCCTGGAAGATGTCTTTTAATGCTGTCGGACTTTAGTCCTCCGCTAAATATCTGTGTCAATAAAGACAATACAAGCGGAAGACCCATGGATGCAATACCAACTCCAAGCCAAAAAGCACCAGACCCTGGCAGTATGCTGAAGCCTGATATGATAAGGATCATAACTGAAGGTGTCAGCAAGCTTCTTCTCAGATTATCCGTCATCTTCCATTTGGAAACATATGACAATGGATTGGAGATCAGCGTATTGTTCTTTGTATAGATTCCCTTGAATAGCCAAGGTATCAGCTGCCAGTCGCCCCTGATCCATCTGTGGAGTCTGGCCATGAAGGAATTGAATTTTGAGGGGTATGAATCCACAAGTTCAAGGTCTGATACTAAAGCTGCTCTCACGAAGGAACCTTCCAACAGGTCATGACTAAGTATCGCATTTTCCGGAAGTGTTCCCTTTAATACAGTTTGAAATACTTTAAGGTCATAGATGCCCTTTCCCGTAAATATCCCTTCACCAAAAAGATCCTGATAAACGTCTGATATGGCGCTTGCGTAGGGATCAAGTCCTTCCTGACCTGTGTAGATCCTTGAGAAGACTGACCTGTTTGAGCTGTCACTGTCAAATGAGACTCTTGGCTGCATCAGACCATATCCTTTAGTGACTATTCCCTTTTCAGTATCGATCACCGGTCTGTTTAGCGGATGTGCCATTGTTCCGATCATCTTTTTAGCCATGCCTAAAGGTAAGACAGTATCTGCATCAAGTGTAATGACGTACTTTATGTTTGCATCCGGAAGCAATTCGTTGGAATAGAATGAAAAGCTGGTATCATCAGAGCCAAGAAGCAATTCATTGAACTCCATAAGGGCTCCTCGTTTTCGTTCCCAGCCAGTCCATGTATTGTCTATTTCATTGAATTTTCGTTCTCTGTTGTAGAAATAGAATATATCTTTTCCGCCTTCTGAGTATTTGCTGTTCAAAGCAACTATTCTTTCAGAGGCTTCCCTGATTACTCCTTTGTCACCCTTGTTGATCTCATAATCAGAGTCTTTGAAGGCACCGATCAGTGCAAAATAGAGATTTTTTTCCTTATTCCCGAGGTAATGGTTTTCCATGTTCTCCATAAGCTCGATTACTCGTTTCCTATCAGGAATTATAGCCGGTATAACGACCATTGCGCTCATGCTGTCAGGTATTCCGTCTTGAAGTTCCAGCCTTGGAAAAATAGCTGGTTTTTTCACTCTGCATACCAGCCAGTTGATTATAGAAATGACAATTTCAGAAGCGGGTATAATTACCGCTACCGCTGTAATAATCGCATAAAAGAGATAATTTGAAGAAATGTGGTTCATGGAGTACCCGATTGCTACAACTGTAAGAAGTATTGTGGACACGACAATAGAAAGCATGTAAATTATGCCTTGATGGTTTTCTATAGATTTTCTGAGCCTGGCAAATGGCTTGATATTTCTCTGCTGCCTGCTTTCAAGTTCCTTTAATCCATCTCCAACGATATAGTAACCGATGTGATTCATTCGGTTATCCGGATTTTCTGTTTCATCAGCAATGCTGCTTGCAGACATGGCATTCTGTGCGAGACTCAATGCTTCTTTTGCAATATATAGTTCTGAGACGCCAAAGGTTTTAGCTATCTCCTCCACTCTGTTCTTATAGTGGAAACGCGAATTTATGTCCATAAGACTGTAGGTTGCATCAGGGTCCTGTTTGAGGATTTTTTCCAAATAACTTGTAGCATCAAACAAATCAGTCCAATTCATGTTCGAAAGATGTTTAAGGCTGACGATGCAGTTACCCATGGAGACCGTGCTCACAGCCTGAGCATTATGCTCCCTTTGAGCGATTATTTCTGTTGTAGTATCGTATTTGTCCAGATTCTCGTCAATGTAGCGCAATACATCAGAGTACCTTCTTCCTGATCTTCTCAGTCTGTAGAACATGTGCTCCAGGAAAGAAGGGTTAGCAGTTTCTATTGCGTCATTGACAGCCTTGCCGCTATTTTTGAAAAGTCCATTTATCTTATCTGGGTCAACTATATTGTTTAACATCCATTTTTCAACAATTGAATCGGCAAGATTCCACTGTTTTCTGGTTTCAATGATATCCTCACAAATAACCCGAACATTTTCAATAAGAGCTAGTCTGAGCATTGCAGGAATGACATAAATCTCTCGCTCGAAGAGTATGTTGTGAGACTGATACGCATCCATATATTTAAGTAGAGTATCCTCCTCTATACGGCCATGAGTATGACCGACCAGCTCCATTGCAAGGGCGAAAATCCTGGTAACACTCTGGTAAGGTCCCTTTTTCAATACAGGCAGTTCAAAGTAGCTTTTTTTTGTCAGGTCCTTGCGCAGTCCGCTCACCTGTTCTTCTAGGACGTAATAATTGTCGAGTAGCCATTCAGCTGCTGGTGGCAATGAATGCTTTTTATTGACTTCCGCATTCAACTCTACAAATACCTGACGGATATAGCTGAAGTTTTCATTCATTCTAGTCACAGGCCAGTTCAATTTGTTTCTCTGTGCCGACACCGAATGCTCAAGGGACATGCTTCTGGCATGTTCTTCAAGCTCTTCAACTGTCAGAGAGGCATCTCGTATATTTATGTTTCGCCTTTTTTGCAGTCTGAATAAAACTCCCCATAATAGCAAAAATGCGAGCATCACTGCCCCCAAAATATAAATATAATTAATATATCTTATAATCAATTCCATTTCCTCCTTTGGATTTTCAAGATAAAAAAAGCCACTTTTTATAAAAAGTGACTTTTGCTGCTTGTGCTAGCTGGATTCAATTTTTCAAAACTTAGAGTTCTTTTTATGTTTTAATTATACTATAAAAATGAATAAATGTCAAAGGTGCTTTACACCATTGGCTTCAACCAAGACTTCTTATGACCAGCTTAGCCTTAATATTGTATAGCTTGAAAATATTGTAATTACTGCGATGAAATCGGTTGTAAAATAAATGATAAATTTGAAAGAAGTGGTATAGTGCCATATGCATTAGCGCGTGAATTTAATAAAGGAATATATTTATTTAATTAAATTAAACGGAAATATAGATATTTGGTGTAGCTATTATCATCTTGTACAGATATAACATAATGGGTTTGTAGTGTATTTTAAGAACGTTTCAATAAAATATTTTCCAGGCAATTGATATCAAATCAGCTGCCTGGAAAATATTGGTTTCTTTGTATTTTTCTTATTTGGACCAGATATTCTTTGAATCAGCAGGGAGGAGTGAAAAATTATTTCGATACAGCTGAATTGCAGCTGCTCCTATGAGAACAGCTGAACCTGCAAGTGCTACAGTCTCTAAAAGAGGAAACTCACCCATGAATCCTTCAGGTGCGTTCAGGAACTTGTTAATTCCGAAGTAAGCCCATGCTATCGGAACAGTGAATGAGGCATTTCTTAGTTTCATAAGCACTATAATTGCAAGGAGAACTGCAATGACAAGCATGCCAATTGCAAGGACATCTTCTGCAATTCCAAAACCGTTCCATTTCAATTTTACCAGTGCTGAAGCTATGTTCACGACAGTTGCAATGAATAGCCAACCTGAGTAGAGTCCAAAGCTCAAGGGCAGGAGCCATCTCTTCTTTTCGTGAATCTTTACGAGTTTCTGAGTGATCAAAGCCAACGTAACCACAAATCCCAGAATAAAGATTGCGGACAATTCAATCTGAACATAGGAGAAAACAACGATCCAGGCTATGTTAAGTATACTAGAAAGTCTGAACAGTGGGGTGATCTCGTCAATGGCCCTGCTATAGTATGGGTCATCCTTCTTGAAAATCATAACAAGAATAGAAACTAACAGTAATGTGTAGATGACGCTCCAGATACTGAAAGTTGAGGGGCTCGGGGTTATAAGAGTAACATACATGTCAGATATTTCTTTTTGCGACAACCCATTAATAAGGCCAATTGCACCAAGTGTATTGATAACCAGAGTGACAGCGAAAAACAAACCATTAATCCATGCTTTCTTTGTTCTATCCATGATAATCTCCTTTCTAAAACAACAATAACTATTTCCACTCATTAATAAGGTTTCTTGTGATTATTTCATTTACTCTCTTGAATTCGACTAGTTCATCTCTATCTATACCCTGGAAACAGGCTGCTTCCCAGAGGGCAAGAATCTGATTAAGCTTAGGCGTCATCGATGCGCCTTTATCAGTGAGCTGACAAACCTTGTTTCTTTGATCATCACCATCTGCGTTGCGCACAATAAGACCTCTTTTCTCCATTGCCTGCAGCAGCTTAGTAACGTTTGCCTTATCCGTCTGAAGGAAGGGAATCAACCGGGTTTGCGGAATTCCAGGTACTTTTTCAATGACAAGTATAACGACAAGCTCGCGCCATTGGATCCCCAACGGAAATAGCATTTCATCCAGCTTTTGCTTCCCGTACTTATTAAAAACACTAATGTCACAAATAAACATAATTAAAACCTCATTTATAGTTGTATGAAACAATTGTATTATACAACTATTATTTTTTCAATTGTGTTTTCCTAATTCATAAATATTGCGTATTGAATTAAATTGTACAAAATCGCTACGCGATAGTTCCTTGTCTAAATTCTATACTTATGCCTCTTGAATTAACAGAGTATTTCTTCGCATGAAAAAAATAGT
>NZ_JAGGKC010000044.1 GCF_017873395.1 Youngiibacter multivorans
GTAGGCATATTAATAACAAACTCACCTGTTTGCTCGATATTATTGCATGTGTCTTTACGTATACCCTCTGTTGTCTGATTTATCGATAACATTACATATGGAGGATCGAAGGTCAAATTCATATACTGACTATAAGGGGCTAAATTAGATTTTCCATCTTTGCTCATAGTGGATACCCATGCGATAGGTCTTGGAACCGATATGGATTTGAAGGGTCCCATTGGTAGGCCGTGGTTGTCTAGTGCTGGATCATAATTCATAATTCTTATCTCCTTCTATTTTTACTTAATTTCGATACTTGGTACCTTTTATGTTATTTTTACATTTCTACTGTGTGATAATTTTAATAGTCGCCTCACCATCAACAACAATTTTTCCTTCTTGATTTTGGCAATAAGCTCGATATTTTATAATTTTCTTCTCAGGAATCATTTCTGTAACCTCTACAATTGCAGAAATAGTATCCCCAATTCTAACAGGAGCTGTAAATTTCTGAGTATGTCCAATGTAAATTGCGCCACCTCCAAAGAAGCTAGCTCCAGCTTGCCCCAACAAACTAGCGATAAACATTCCATGAACTATCCGGCCTTGGAACATAGTAGTTTTAGCATAAACTTCATTCATATGGACAGGATTGAAGTCACCACTAATGCCGGCAAACATAATAACATCAGTTTCTGTTATAGTCTTAGTAAAAACATTTTTATCACCTAGTTTGAACTCATCATATTTTTTTATTTCATACGCCATTCTCAAGTCCTCCTTAATAATTATGTTGTACCCAACCACCATTTACGTTTATTGTCTGGCCACTTATATAAGATGCATCGTCAGATGAAAGAAATACACCTGTTTTCGCTACTTCTTTTGGATCACCTCCTCGAGCTAATGGAATCTGTGCTACCATCGTCTTCTGAATGTCCTCTGGGATTGCGGTAGCCATCTCAGTAAGCATAAAGCCAGGCGCAATAGCATTTACATTAATGTTCTTTCTTCCTAGTTCCTTTAGCGAGTGTTTTAGTCATCCCGATTACACCAGCTTTTGAAGCGGAGTAATTTGTCTGCCTTAAATTTCCTATTCACCTGCTATTGAACTTATGTTTACGATTTTGCCATAGTTTTGCTGTGTAAAGTACTTTGCAACTTATTGAGTGCAAATAAACATAGATTTTAAGTTTATATTCATTACTGAATCCCACTTTTCTTCACATCCAGAATTTGCTTTAAACCACCCCATTTTGCATTAAATATTGCGCTGTCCATTTCCTTAAGGTTTGGAGATATTTTCGGTTTGAAGTCCATTAATCCTAGAATATCTTTTGTGAGATCAACACCTGGGGCGATTTCAATTAGCGTCATTTCACCGTTTTCCAGAGTAAACACAGCTCTTTCAGTAATGTAAAGTACTGGTTGATTAATGCTATTTGCAAATGATCCACTGAAGGTGATTTGGTCAACCTCATTAATAAATTTCTTGCTTTTTCCTTCATTCAGAATGTTCAACTTTCCACTTACAACTTCAATTACAAGTCCTCCGGCAGTAAAGGTGCCACAGAAGATCACTTTCTTTGAATTCTGAGTAATATTTATAAAACCTCCTGGGCCCATTACTTTCGGCCCAAATTTGCTTACATTAACATTCCCAGAAATATCTGTCTGTGCGAGCCCTAGGAAAGCTGCGTCAAGACCCCCACCATCATAGAAGTCAAACATCGAATCCATTTCAATCATAGAATCAGCATTGTATGCGGCTCCAAAATCCAACCCTCCTCCAGGTACTCCTCCAATCAATCCTAACTCAGTTGTCAAAGTCATCATGTCACTAACACCTTCTTCAGCAGCAACCGAAGCAACTCCATCAGGCATTCCTACGCCCAAATTAATTACGGTATTTGGAGCAAGTTCCATTGTTGCACGTCTGGCGATTATTTTTCGTTCATCCAAGGGTAATGGCTCAATTGAATGTAAAGGTATTTTTATTTCTCCTGCAAAGGACGGATTATAGTATGTACCCATTGTTTGCAGATGGTTTTCAGGTCTAGCCACTACAACATAGTCCACCATAATACCTGGAACTCTAATGTCCTTAGGATTTAGACTATTAGCTTTTGCAATGTTCTCAACTTGTGCAATAACTATACCTCCAGCATTTTTTACAGCTGTAGCTAAAGCTAATTGTTCAGTTAATCCAGCTTCTCTTGTAAAGGAAAGATTCCCTTTCTCATCAGCAACAGATGCCTTAAGTAAAGCGATATCAACCGGTACACTCTTGTAGAGAAGGTACTCTTCTCCTTCAATTTCGATTACTTTTACCATGTCATCTTTAGTTTGGGGTGTTATTTTCCCACCTTCAATTCTTGGATCAGCATATGTGCCAAGCCCTACCTTAGTAATAACACCAGGCTTTTTACTTGCCATAGCCCTAAACATGTGAGAAACAACACCTTGAGGAAATAGATAACATTCGATTTTCTGTTCCTCAACCAACTTAGCCATTCTTGGAGCAGCGCCGGTATGAGCACAAACAAGTTTTTTTACTAGCCCTTCATAACCAAGATGATGTGTACCTTTGTCTTTCCAGTTACCCGATGCTGAACTATGGACTATTGTCAAATTACGTGGGCTTCCGGTGTTCAAGAATCGCTTCTCTATTGCCATAGATACTTCTTCTGGCCATCCTATCAACCCTAGACAAGCTGCGCCTATTGTTGCGCCATCGTGAATCAATAGTGCCGCCGAATCGGCGTCAATAATTTTCGTCATGTTTATCACTCCTTTCACATAGAGTAATAGCAAGAAGCATGCCATAACGTTTTCAGTGCCAAAACACATGAATTTATGTGTTAAAGGGACAATTTTGTCCTAAAATTGAGACAGGTTTAGTTGGCTGAGAAATATTGTGTCCTTTTATTAGGACTCTTAATATTCCATATATTTTGGCCTAAAAGCCTAATCAATATATTTATGATATTTTTTTACTATTTTTTAATAATCATAAAACCATGCAGTATTTTAGCCTCGTGGTTTTGTGTTTAAAAAATTTATATTTGTTTTACTTATCATGGGATAAAAGCCAAGGTGTTTCATTATGTTTCACTCTAAAAAATCTTTACACTCTAATTAAATGAGGCTTCTCCTTTTTCATCATTTGCTAGCATTTTGAATAAGTAGTCAATATTTACATATTCATACACACCAAATTATTATCATTATGGAGTTGCAGCTTGAGATATTCTTTTGATTGTACTTAGTGAATCTCTCCATTTCACGAAGTTTTGTTGTTACATAACGCAAAAAGAAATAGCTCGAAAAGCTTTCTATATCGCTTTTCGAGCTATTTCTTTTATACAGTATATACTGTTGACTCGACAGAATATTCTGGTCCCAATATTATTTCTCTACAAATAAGCTATTTTGAAAATTGTTTGTTTAAGAAATTGGTATCGTAGTATTCTTCGAAGGATTTAACTTTACCGTTCTCAAATTTGAATACTTGCAAATACTTCCCATTGTATTTCAAATGAACATTGCCAAAGGTTTCTGTTGTATCTGCATCGATATCACTCCTGGCTTTAGTGATTATTACATTGGGATCTTCTCCTGGAATTATCTCATCAATTGTCCAATCAAACTTACCTTTCATATCAAATATCGGATCCCAAAATGACTTTACTGCATCCCAACCAGATAATTCTACTTGCCTGCATACTGCAACATCATCAGCAACAAACGGTGTAATCACAGCAGGTTCGGCTTCTACCCATAGGCTATAGAACTTCTCTTTATCCTTTAAGTATAAAGAAAAGAACTCAATGATAGTCTCAATGTTCTTAAGCGCAGTTTCATTAGTACTGTTTATAGGTGGATTGACAACTACATTCTTTATTATCTGTGCCATTCTCTTCCTCCCCAAACGGTATAAATTTTACCCTACAGCATCTGTCGCGCCAATAGCAATTTCTAATGTAAATGTTATCATAAACATGTTCTACTTTCAACTCAAGTACAATTTGCTGCAATATGAAATACTGCGATTTGTTTCGGCTACAATTTCATTTTTCAAGCCAATTGTATTTCCAAATCTCTTCTGTATTTCAAACCACAAAGGATTAACTAACCAAGTATCAAAATATTTTACCCTGAAGACTAAACTCAAATTCTCCGGTTGGTTGAACCACTACACCGTCTACCAGAGACAACCACAGCTCCTCATCGAACGATGTTATGATGCTTTCCTGCTCCCCGATTCTTCTTATCAACTCTTCTATGCCACGTCTCTTTGTACTTGCTTCGTCCCTCTGTTGGCCTATTGTGTTTAGATCTGCCTTTGTAGATTCATGCCTCTTTAGTAACTCATTGTACTTTGTCTTGTACTCTTCCTGATCACATGCAACCAAGGCGTTGTCTTTTACACATTTTTCAATGAGATTCTCAACGATAATGATTTCATTTTGGAGGTACATCTCCTCCTCAATTAGCTTGTTTGAATCGAAGATCTCATGTGAAATCAATCTTAGATCTGAGATGACCTTGTCCTTGTTAAGTAGTATTTTGTTCAGCTCCTCAATAAATGAATTTTTCAAATTCTCCTCATAAATATGTGGGGTGCTGCATTTCTCCTCATCTTGATACTTGTGATTGCATTGCCAAATTAGCCGTCGATACTTGCTGTTTGAGTGCCAGACTTTACTCCCATAATAGCTGCCACATTGACCACATTTTATTCTACCTGAGAAGCAACTTACTCCTGTCTTATACCCGTTATGTTTCTTCCGGAGTTTTAGTTCGTATTGTACCTGTTCAAACACATCCGAACTCACTATGCTTGGATGGCTGTTCTCAACATAGTACATGGGGATCTCCCCTTCATTCTTCTTCTTTTTCTTGGTTAGAAAGTCCACTGTGAAGGCTTTTTGAAGTATTGCGTCTCCCTTGTATTTTTCATTTGTGAGAATACTTCTAACAGTGCTTATAGGCCATATTTCTTTGCCTCCAGGAGAAGGGATCTTTTTATCAGTTAGTATCTTTGCTATTCCGCTTGGAGTCTTGCCTTCAAGAAAAAGTCTGTAGATCCTTCTGACCACTTGAGCTTCTTCCTCGACAATCTTTGGAAGATTATCCTCACCCTTTTCATAGCCTAAAAATTGACCGTAAGGTAAGTTCACTTTACCTTCTGCGAATCTCTTTCTTTGGCCCCAAGTTACATTTTCACTAATGCTTCGCGATTCCTCTTGCGCAAGGCTGGACATTATCGTAATGAGCAACTCTCCCTTGCTATCTAATGTATAAATGTTCTCCTTCTCGAAATAGACCTCTACCCCCTGTTCCTTAAGTTTTCTAACCGTGGTCAGAGTGTCTACAGTGTTCCTTGCGAATCTTGATACGGACTTAGTAATTATCAGGTCAATCTTCCCATCTAACGCATCACGGACCATTCGATTGAAGCCGTCTCTCTTTTTCGTGCTCGTCGCTGAAATACCTTCATCGGCATAAACCTCGACATACTCCCACTCCGACTTTGATTTAATGAATTGCGCGTAGTAGTTCCTTTGCACTTCAAAACTCGATAACTGTTCCTCGTTATCTGTTGATACCCTGGCGTAGGCTGCGACTCGCCTCTTAGATGTCCAATTGTTTGAAGATATATCACTAAACTTCTTTGCTGCAGGAATAACCGTAATTGCCTTCGCTAAGCTCATTCACAACCCTCCCCAAGGTATATGCTCTTTCCACTTACCAAGTTAATCGTTCCGGATCCATCTGAATTAATTAGTACTGTCTGTATCTGTTTTCTGATCAAATCTTTGTCCAAGAAGTCAATCCTAAGAGTGCTCTTCAGTAGCTCTATTAACCTACTTTCTCTTACATATTTCGAACTGCAAGCATCCTTACCATAGTCGATGACGCTTCCACAGACTAGATATACTCTTCCATGATTATGTTTTCTTCTGTAGTATTTCCCGCATTCTGTGCATTTGACTAAACCTCTAAGCGGACTCCGAGTTACTTTTTTGCTAGCTACTCCCGCGGTCTTTTCCTTCAAAATCTTATTCGCTTCATCAAAGATTTCTCTGGATACTAAGGCAGGATGTGAGTTCCTTACATAGTACTGGGGTAATGCTCCATTGTTGTTTATCAGTTTCTTCTCTAAATGGTTTGACACATATCTTTTTTGAAGGAGTGAATCTCCAACGTATTTCTCATTCTTAATGATCTTCATTACTTTAGCCGAAGTCCAAACACCGCCACGAGGCCTCTTAACATCTCGAGTTCTAAGGTCATTGGCTATCCTAGTTGCACCAATCCCACTAATATAGTCATTGAAGATCTGTCTAACAATCTGAGCTTCAAATTCATTAATTGAAATGGACCTGCCTGAAATATCATAGCCGTACATAAACCGTAAGTTTATGGATTCACCTTCTGCATAGCTTTTCCTTACTCGCCACTTGCAGTTCTCGCTTACAGATAAACTTTCTGCTTGAGCAAAAGAAGCGAGGATAGTTAGCATTAGCTCACCATCCCCGCTTATTGAATGAATATTTTCTTTTTCAAAGTACACATCAATGTTAAGTGCTTTAAGTTCTCTTACAACCTCAAGCATTGTCAGGGTATTTCTAGCAAACCTTGAGACTGATTTTGTGATTATCAGATCAATCTTGCCTTCTCTGCAGTCACTAAGCATATTCTGAAACTCTTCCCTGGTATCCTTAGTGCCTGTCTTAGCTTCATCTGCATATATTCTTACAAATTCCCACTCAGGATTCCTTTGAATCAAATCACTGAAGTAGCTTATCTGAGCAGAAAGTGACTGGTGCATTGAGTCCTTGTCTGATGACACTCTCGCATATGCAGCAACCTTCTTCTTATAAAGTTTGGATGGTGCTGAAGCCTTGATTACTCTTATGATTCGGGTCATCTGATCTCCTCCTTTCAGCACCAATGTTAACTCTCATCTTGATACATAGCAACTACATATACCGCTATAAACTGCCAATCATCGGTTTATATCTAGCAATAAGTAAGTTGTTTATTTTACGAAAATCCTCGTTATTTATAATATTTTGATTGAGGATTGATTTAGCTACAGCCTTAGAAATTCGATAATCCTTCTCTCGTTCAAACTGTTCTTTTGTCATATGTTTCTCCTTACAACCCATTAATCATATTTTATGAAGCTTCCAAATCCAGCACTCTTGAGCTTAGACACAAGCTCCTCAGCGTTCTCCTTTTCTTTGAACGCACCAGCCTGGACCCGATACAGCTTGCCTTCAGTAATCTGCACCTTCTTTGGTATTCCAAATGTTTTAACGAGTGCCTCAACATAAGCCCTTGCTATCTTTTCCTTGTTGTCTATGATCCATTTTGCTGTGGTAGGGTTATCGTGGAAGTCAGTCTCTGCGAGAACTGCTGTTATCCCTATCTTGTTAGGATTCCTTACCTCAGCTAGCCCATAGCCAGCATAAAGCTCCATTCCATTCTTAACTGCAGTGTCTCTGTTTGACCGTATCGGGCAGATAGCATTAAGCTCTCTGACAATGTTTCTAGCCAGTTCCTTGCTGCCATCACTGTTAGGATGATAGAAGGCTACAGCACCGCTGGCTTTTCCCTTTCCACCTGCATTCGAGTGAATGGCCAAGTAGACATCGCAGCCCTTGTCCTTGGCTTCCTTTGGCCTTCCTGAAGCGTTTATTGTTAGATTTGTAGTAGCAACTACAGTCTCACACTCATATTCTGAATCCAGGATTTGCTTGATCTTAGCTGCTACTTCCTCCATCTCACTCTTCTCATTTGTATTGCCCACAACATATTTATTGTCAGGCTGATTGCTCGGTGACAGGTATATTCTCTTAATTCCCATCTTTGTCTCCCCCTTCGTTAAGCTGCTGCAGGACATTTCTTAGTTTTTCGGGAATTGGCAGACCTAATCTTGTAGCATTCTCCAAGATGCTTATTCCCTCATTAGAAATGTAGAAGAATATGACTGCTGTCCTTATTACTCCAACTTTTCCCAGAATATTGATGTCTATTATGTTTCCAAGCGCTACGAGTGAGAAAATCACGACCTTCCTGAATATTCCCTTTCCCCCAATATCACTGGAGATCTTACGGTCAAGGATTGCGCACATTACACCAGTAATGTAGTCAATTGTTACGACAACTACCAAGGCATACAGAAACCCATCAAATCCTCCCATAAACCATCCCAACCACCCTCCTATTGCCGCAAAGGCATACTGTATGCTATTCCAAACTTCTTTCATTCACTGTTCCTCCTTATTTTCTGCATAATAAAACGCCTTGGTTTTCCAAGACGATTTCATCGTTTAGTTCAAGTATCTGCTTTTTTCAAGATCCTTAAGATTAACATCCGTCATACTTAGTTTTTCACCGCATTTACATTTACCAGAGTACTCCCTGAACGTTACACAATCATCCATTGTAATCCGATAATCGTGCAGGACCTGTTTCTTACCGCAACCGCATTCTACAACTACCACATTATCCCCTCCTAAGCTTATTATGCTGAGAAGATTAGTATTTAAACAATAATATCTTATTTCCTTCTCATTTCTATTAAGTCAAACAAAGAAATTAAATCTCATGATATCATTTTTACAGATATGATTTTATTTGGATTGTGATTTATCGTCATAACATATATGTCTAAACTTGCAATTATTTGAATATGTAGTATATTAAAAGTATTAATAATTATAGTAGGAGGATATTGATGGAAGTCGCTTTCGGATTCGTCGGGTTAATAGCTATCATAGTAATAGTTGTTGTGTTTGCTGGTGCAAATGCAGCTGAAAAGGGAAAGCATAGCAATAAAGTTTCAGGTGTTTTATTTTATGCTTTATTTAGGTTAGCTATGCCAATTTTGATTTCAGTACTTGTATTGGCTGGTATTGCACTATTTTTTTCAATGGGAATCTTTTTCACATAAACTACTATCGCAAAAGCTTTTCCTTATAAAGCTATCCTTTGATGGAAAAACTTTTACACACTACCTTCAACTGCTGTTCCTCCATATTTTTGTGCAAAATTAAGCGCCTTGGTTTTCCAAGACGCTCTTGCCGTTTAGTTCAAGTAAACACTTTTCTATAGGGCTTCCAGATTCACATCAGTCATACTAAGATTCTCACTGTATTTGTATTTTCTGGAATACACTCTGAACGTTATACATTCATCCAGAGTAATTCGAGAATCATGTAATACCTGCTTCTTCACTCAACAACATTCTACTACTGCAATTCCTATCTCCTCCCAAGCTTATATTACTGAGAAGATTAGCTTCTAAACATAAATATCAGGTTCACTTAACATTTCTTTTAAGATTTCTTTCTGAAGTCCATGATCACGAGTATCAGGGATATCCATTATAGACTCGTCTCCACAATTGAAACAGGACATGTGGTACTTTCTCATGAGTTTTTTCTTCTCACAGACTAGATCGTAGTCCAGGGCTAGGAGTTCTCCACCACAAATCAAACATTCATACAAAGCAAACACCTCCAGAATCTATATATGCTGGAGGTGCTTAAATGGCACAGTTTTAGACTACAAATCGAGTCCATTTAATATTCTCTTGAGCTCACGCATTTCATCGGTTGACAGCGTTATGCCCTTTACCATCTTTTCATCCCCTGGCGCCCACTCACGAATATCAAATTTCGCTTCTTTATCATTCCAGGATATGCTTCTTACCTCTTTGGTCCAGCCTGATTTGCTTGTGGATAACACTCCATATTTTGCAGCTACATCGTATTTTATTTCAGTCATATTAGGTCTCCTTCACTTTTTGTTTATAGGTTGTACAGGTACCACTTCATGGTGTCCCTCTCATACTTCATTTTTACAGTCGTTGGTCAATCTTCCACCACAGCATCACAAAGATAGGTGTACATTATGTTTCCTGCTAACTTCTCAGTCTTTTTGTCTCTGATTTTCTTTATTGATCCTTTCATGTACTCGTCATTTATCATGAACCTGAATGTTACAGGCCTCGGTGGTTCTCCTGGTTTGCTGTATGCTAGTGTCTCAACTTCTAAGAGATTGGTCTGCATTCTTATCACTCCCTCTTTCCTTGTGTAATCATTATAGAACATATGTTCTTTAGAATAAAGAGGGAATTTGGGCTAAACTACATTAACCTGCTGCCATCCTGCAGGATATGCTTCCGGACTCCATACATTTCCATCAATGAGTGACTCATACATTAAACCATTGAATGTTACTCTATCTCCTGTGTTATAGGCATCGTGGCTGCCTGTTGGTTGGATCCATTCTGGAATCACACCTTCTGGCACAATCTTCCTAAATAGAGCTGGAGTGGCATCAGGAGTCCAATCTGCCTGTGATGTGTGACCTGGTGCAATAACTTCATAAAGATTACTCTCATACTTCACAATAGTACCTGCAGAGTAGTCAATCACCGGTTCCCATTCAGGATAGATCTCCATGAGCTCAAGCATCTGCTCAGCTGTTAACTCAGTCTCCAGGAGCGTTTCCTTGTACTTAATATTTAGATTCACCACTTCTTCCTTTTGAATGTTGACTCGTAAAACCTCAGCTGTCAGTTCTATTATCTTCTCTTCAGGAAGTAGGTCTTCTTCAAGCAGATCTACCAGACTCTCAATGACCGTTCTTAATTCCTCAGTCGCTTTCTGAATCACAATCTCCTTGGAAACTGTAGCCTTGAAGTACCTGATCTGATAGCTGTCGTCATATTTATATATGGTAATGTGACTTATCATTTCATCCTCCATACTTTACTTCTCGCCAGATATCCCCAACATTAATGTAAGCTTGAACCACCTGCCGCCACGTGTCACTGATATTCACATACATGGCTGAAGGCTGCCTCCAAACGTCACCTACATTTAACTGGAATGCCGGTACCTCACTGTAATCAACATAGAGCCTCGGATTATATACATTATTTGGTGCAGCACTTTCCTGTGTTCTGAAATAGGCCATGGTTGCGGTGCTTGATAGAACCTTGATTCCATACTTACCTGCTCCGCCTTCATACCAGGCCTTCACAATATTAGTTACAGGTACTGCCACATCAACATTAAGCGTGGTTCCTGTGCTCACCGAGCTGTCCCCATCACCTGCAGCTGACGGCATGTTGTTCCAGGTTATTGTGGTTGCGCCCCATGCTGCAAGCCATCTCTGCGCATAGATTGTCGCTGCTCCAGACTCAAGACTATAAACCCTGAGATACAGAGTCGCTGAGTTTATCCTGCAGTTTGCAGGGATAGAGCTTAGGTCCCAATTGAGGGCCATTATTCTAGCTGTGGTGCTTGTCTGCCTTAAAGTGTTACTTGTTGCAGTTCGGTAGACGCTGTTAGGTCCATCCTGAAGGCAGTTATTGTCTACATTAGCGTTTATTGTTACTGTTCCCATGATTCTTCTCCTTACACATACTTAAGGTACACAGTTCCTGTAGGTACTGTGCTTGCTGTAGGCGGAGTTCCGGTACCAGAAATGATTCCAGCAACCTTTGGAGTAGTGCCACTAACATAGTCAGAAAGGGAAATTGAAGTATTATCATGGGCATGGGATACTGCAGCATCAGAGGTGTATATCCTTGTCCATGATGCAGCCACATTTCCATCTGTAGTCCTACCAAAGAAGGCATTGCCTGTGCCGCTGTAGTCTATCCAGATACCGCCCCAACCCTTGGCCATGTCTCTTGAGGCAATCTTGATGAAGTAGCCATAATTAGATACTGGAGGAGCTCCAACCGAAGTGTGGGTAACGAACCCACAATACCCATTAGGAAGGTCACCCCAGGCTGATGCTGATGATAGAGTTACCAGAGGAGATAACGTCCTTCCGATTAGTGTCGCAGCTCCTGATACGAAACTACTCTCGAGTATTGTTCCCTTGTAGTATGCATCTCCTCCTATATCCAAGGCACCTTGCTCCCAGACCTTACCAACCCCTATTCCAGTCTTACTCCAGGACATTGCTACTTCACCTGTAGAAAGAACGTAGCCAGCAGTCACTGAGTTGAATTTATCGCTTACCGTTAAAAGGAGATCATAGCTGATGGTCGCCGTATATGTGCCATAGACAGGAGAAACACTTAATGAAGTAGTCCCGACTGCTAGGCTGGTACTTATGTGGGTGGTAGTCCAGGTACCGCTGCTTCTAAGCTTTGATTTTATTGAGTAGGTTATCTGATTCTTGCTGTTTAGACTGCTAATTGTTGCAGCTGCGGTGTATTTTCCATATGTACCAAGAGGCGAAGCATTGCCTCCACTATCACTTCTAAACGCAGAGAAAGCGGAAATTTCAGGAGCATTGTACGTTAATAACGTACATGTTACAGTCTTTGAAGTGCTTGTTCTCCCACGGCTGTCAGTTACTGTTGCTGTCGCTACAAAGGATCCGGTCGAGGTTATTGCTCCCGTGGTTCCTACAACACTTGAAGTATTGGTGTATGTAACAGAGTTGAAGACCACTTTGTATGAGGAGACCGAGCTGGACTTCACCCCTGCAGCTCCATTAATGGTGAATTGAATCCTACTCAGAGTTTGAGCAAAGATGTTTGAACCAAGTGCTAGGTTTGCAACTGAAGCTACTGTCTCAGCAGCTGTTACGCTCGAGAGTGTTGGAATGATGTCCGAACCAACATTGGCAGTAGCAGAAGCGCTCTGAGTGCTTCCAATCTGGGATCCGTTAAGCTTTGTAGTCACATAGGCTGTAGCTGTCGTAGAGACTGCTGATGGGATTGTTGCATAAATCTCATCGAGCTGAGCAGCTGAAAAAGTGCAACTATCCTGCGCCAAGTCACCGGTAGTCTCAATTACTGTGCCACCAATGTTAATCTGGAAAGTGTTTGTGAAACTTGCTGAATACCTTGGAGCTGTTACTGTCACGCCGGATCCAATGGTGAATTCTGGGAATGAAGTTATAAGGCTCGCCCTTGGTATGGTAGTCAGCGACCAGTTGTAGCTAGCCACCGCTCCATCATAAAGTGAGCTAGGTCCGTTTATGTCAAAGCCTGATGAAACCGCGATTACCAGTGTTCCATCTGAGTTATGCGATATGTCTGCAGTGTATGTTCCAAGCTCCACAACCTGCTGGTTTCTGAAATCCATGGATCTAGTATCATAGAATACATTGGATCCATTTATCTTTATCCAGCAGCTGTTGCCTGTAGTACTTGATGAATATGCCTGGTAGGTATCGGAGGATGAGTAAGCCCACTGCCTTAATGTAATGTTTGAAGTATTGTTCTGGATGCTCTGTGAGTTTATGGTGAGATCCAAGTAAAGATGGTAAGTGTGGTTCACATACGGACTGCTAAGAGTTCCTGTTAATCTTATGTCTGGCATATCTTCACCTCCTACCCAATCCACCTGACCAGAGTAATATTCGCATCATACTTTTCTACCTTATGATTTCCAACAACCATTGAATCCAGCACCTGCACTGATTTGATATACATTATCTGTCCATTGATGTAAGCAACTATAGCTTCTCCATCTTTGAAGTTCATCTGCTGATTGGTGATGTTTATCTTAAGGTTGCTGTTATTGTCCCCAATGGTTAATCCGGTAATGTCATCGAATTTAAAGTACTGATTGATATCCTCGACAGTGCTCAAATCAGCCTTCCCATTTAGCGCCTGCTCTATTGATGTTCCAGCATAGCTAATATCACTATTTGTTACCCTTCCAGCTCCTAGGCTGAAAGTACCATCAGCAAGGTTAATCCAGCTGGATCCATTCGCTGATTGAAGTATTCCCGTCTTTACAATATTTGCACTAAGCTCACCTGTAGTAATGAAGGATGCGCTTATCCTTCCATCATTGGTTATCGCGATTGGAAAGCTACCATTGATTCCTGATGAACTGTAACCAAGCCCATTGATGTTCCATCGCCATATCTTCTGAGCTGTTGCTGGATCATCAGTATCCATGATTAGGATTTCGCCATTGCGCTTTAGTACATAACCTCCAAGGGCAGTCGTGAGAAGTGTGGTAGCGTTTAGTATTGCTGCATTTAAGTCCGAATTATTTCTCTCTACAGTCTGGGCCAAGGCTTTTTGAACGTCAGAGATTTTGGAAATGCTTCCTGACATTCTTTCCTTGAAGTCTCCGATCTCAATCTTTGAAGTCCTGCCAAGAAGCAGGTCTTTCTCAATGCTTATTACTCTTGATTTGTGGTCAATACCCAGGTCTAGATGCCTGCAAATTACTGTATCACCAAGCTCCACCTTAACCAAGTTCTTGAAATTCTTGTATTCCTCGGTGTTTTCCAGGTTAAACATATCAACTTTGATGTTAGTGACTGGAAGGTCGCACTTTGTATCGATGAAGTAGGAAGTGGCAGCCTCTCTAAGCTGTGTAAACGCCTCTTCTTCAGTTGTTTCCTCGCCTATACCGATATCGAACTCTACTTCCTTAATCCTTGGAAATACGTAGGAGCTAACATATGGACTATCAACATACACTTCGGGAAGCTCCAATCCGTCTTTACCTTTTGGCCTAATCCTGGTTACTAAAGCATCGTAGTCTTCTGTTACTTCCACATCCAGAATGTTCTTCCTGTATGAGATTGTTACTCCATTGTCCTGGCCTCTTTGACTCAGTATCGAGATTAGCCAACCGTCTAGCTTTAGTTCTCCATTCCACTTGGATATAATACTGTCGCTCCCTATTATGCAATCAACAATGTTCCTATTTATGAAGTACTGAGTCGCAGGTGTTGAAATATCTGAGAAAGCTGTAAATGGATGCAAATAAATAGCTGCCCCAAGAACATCTTCCAGGGCAGCTTGAGCTCCTTTGTTTGTGGGTCTGATATCCCTTACTTCGTTGTAGACCAAATCCCAGAATACATGACGTGTATATACATAAAGGCTTGTCATACCTTTCCGGGTCTTATATATCCTGAAGGGCTGGCCATCAGCATGAATTATCCTTCCTTCTATGATCTCTTTCCATTTCCCTGTCTGGTCATAAATAGCTTCAAATTCTGCACTAAAAAGACCGTTTAAGACTTCCTTAGAGGTAGCCTTAATCAAGTTATTCAGTATAGTAATCCCATTGGAAGTGAAGGTTGTTGCATCTTTTTCAAATAGTCTGATCAAACCTCCACCTCCTACAGATTTCGCCAGTTGGGCACTAGCTCAAGCTTTGTTACTATTCCGGTCCAAGAGATTGAGTTTGTGCCAGGATAAAGTATTGGAAACTCTCCCTGCATATCGTTATTCTTTCCAATCAGATCCTTGTAAGCTTCTTCGATTTCGCTGTTCAGGGTCACATATTCCGTAACATTACTCAGAATCACATTAGCTAAATTCACAGTCAGGTTAATACTTCCAGAGCCAAACACAGTGATTATTGGCCTGGATGTTGCTATTCCTAAATTCAATATGTTTCCTGGTACAGTTATGGTCTGGAGTGTCAATCCACTCTCCTGGTAACCGTATGGCTGGCAGACAAACTTTAACTTTGCTGTTCTTAGATATAGGAGCTTCTTGAAGTCAATTGGCCCACTTAGCCTTGCCTTGTAGAAAACATCAGGATCACTTGATAGTACCAAGTTCCCACTTCCTCGTAACCATGACTTTATAGCATTAAGCTGATCTATGTCCTTAAGCGTTATCTCAATCTCTTTTTCAATAGGAGCTAAGCTTCCGTGCTCCTGGAACAAATAACCATCCCT
>NZ_JAGGKC010000045.1 GCF_017873395.1 Youngiibacter multivorans
GGTTACACCCGTTCCCATTCCGAACACGACGGTTAAGCCTCAAGGTGCCAATGATACTGCAGGGGAAGCTCTGTGGGAAAGTAGGTCGTCGCCAGATTTATCTTTTTAAAAAAAGATATAAAAATGGATATTCCGCGATAGCTCAATGGTGGAGCACTCGGCTGTTAACCGATAGGTTGGAGGTTCGAGCCCTCTTCGCGGAGCCATTTTTATTTTGCGGACAATTTTTTAAACCGGCAGAGTTGCCGGTTTTTTTGTCGTAAAAATCAAGTGTAGTCGCTTTGTAATTTAAAGTATGGCATATGTGGTATAATTCATTATATTGGATGATATTATAATGGAGATGAGATTTTGGATAAGAAGCCATACGTCCTTTTTATGAATGAAAGTCCATCAATTCTTACCAGGATGATAAGTAAAGCAAGAATATCCCTTAATTTGGGTGATACTGACAAACTGAGAAAGCTGACTGAAGAAAAACTGAAGGTTAAGGTTCCTGAGGGAGTATCAATTGAGGATGTTATCATTGGCGATATGTCCTGCATGCTTTCAATACCAAGGGGAGCATCACAGGATGAATGTATAATGTATCTGCACGGTGGAGGTTATACGTTCGGTGGTGGCGCTTATATGAGAAGGAATGGAATAAATTTTGCAGATGAATTCGGAGTAAGGACCTTGTCTGTCGAATATCGTCTTGCTCCAGAGAATAAGTTTCCGGCAGCTCTTGATGATGCGCTGAACGCATACGAATATCTGCTTGAGAGATATTCACCTTCAAAGATTGTAGTAATTGGAGATTCAGCCGGAGGAGGGCTTGCGTTCTCACTGGTACACAAGCTGAAACAGATTGGAAAACCTCTGCCCAAGGCAATTGTTGCCTTTTCTCCATGGACTGACCTAATGTCAAGGGGAGAAAGCCACATTACGAACAGGAGCAAAGATTTGATTTTCAGCCGGAAAATGGATTTTGCTCCACAATACGCTTCTCCTGATGAATATGAGAATCCCCTTGTGTCACCGATATATGGAACCTTCAACGGGTTTCCTCCAATTCTAATAATCGTCGGGGGAGACGAAATATTGCTTTCAGACTCACTTGATCTTGCAGAGAAGGCACACAAGGAAGGTGTGAATGTTGAGGTTCAGGTCTGGAATAGGATGTTCCATGTTTTTCCAGTCTTTGGGAAGTCGGTTCCAGAAGCAGCTAGAGCACTGCGTTATGTGACACATTTCATCGACAGGCATATGACAGGTTCGTGACAATATAAGAGAGAGATACCTTAGTGGCATCTCTCTTATTTTGCTTCGAATTCAACATTATTTCTCATCAGGACTATAGAAGTCGGATAATTCTCCCAGAGTAAGTATTAACGGCTTACCCTCGGTGACTACCACGGTATGCTCGAACTGGACCACTTGGTGCTGGTTTGGTGTCTTAAGCGTCCATCCGTCAGCATATTCCTCAACATAGTCGTCTCCTTCGGAAATGAAGGTTTCAATAGCTAGAACATGGCCTTTCTTAAGGATTATGGATCCGCGTTTTTCGTTATAGTTGAATATGTTCTCAGGATCCTCATGAAGGCTTCTGCCGACTCCGTGACCAGTAAGGTTCCTGATTACGTTGAATCCGCTCTTCCTAGCCTCATCATAGATTACTCTTCCAAGATTATTAGTCCTCGTGCCTACAACTGCCTTCTCGATCGATTTGTAGAGGGCTGCCTTTGAAACTTCTACAAGCTTCGCCTGCTTGTATTTTGCCGGGGGGATCACTAAGGTCATACCTGTATCAGCATAGTAGCCGTCAAGGGAGGCGGATACGTCGATGTTAATTGAATCTCCAGGATTTAGCTTATACTCTGATGGGATGCCATGGGCTACCACATCATTCACACTTATACAGTTGAAACCAGGGAAATCATACTCGCTTTTTGGTGCTGAAACAGCGCCATTGTCCTCTAACACCTTCTTGCCTATCTCATCAAGTTCAAGTGTTGTTATTCCAACCTTGACAGCTTTGGCCATTTCATCTCTTGCGATGGCAACGATCCGTCCTATTCTTCTTAGACCCTCAAGGTCCTTCTCGTTCTCAATAATCAAATCAGTCAACTCCTTCAACAATATAATTATAAACCATGATAAGCTGCAGCAATAAAAAATATTGCTTAAATCGTAATAAAAGCAGGTAAAATAACTGAAAATAGGCCAAAGTATAAACTAAAGATAGAAAATACTCTGAAAATTTGATATGCTAATGTGGTAGGTTAAAGGTTTACATTTAACTTCGAGGCTAGACACAAGAAGGAGGAAATGATATGCACATCAAAGAGTACAGTATCAAAAATTTACGAAACGTCGGACTAATCGGCCACAGCGGCACTGGAAAGACAACTCTCGCTGAGGCTCTTCTCTACTACACCAAGTCCATCGACAGGCTGGGAAAAGTTGAGGATGGAACAACTACAACGGATTTTGATCCTGAAGAGAAGAAGAGGCAGATATCACTCCAGGCTTCTGTGGCTCCTTTCGCATACCAGGAAACTAAGATCAACCTGGTTGACATACCGGGTTATTTTGACTTCATGGGAGAAGGCATCCAGGGAATGAGAGCGGTAGACATAGCTACAATAGTAGTATCCGCAGCTTCAGGAATCGAAGTAGGCACGGATAAATCATGGGCATACGTCAACAAGATCAAATTGCCAAGAGCGTTCTACATCAACAAGCTGGACAGGGAGAACACTGAATTTGATAAGGTATTTGACAGCCTGAAGGAAAAGTACGGCATGTCAGTAGTACCTATACAATACCCAATAGGCACTGCAGAGAATTTCCGCGGTGTTATAAACGTAATCTCAAACAGGGCCAGGATACATGATCCTGTTACATTTGAAATGATGGAGCAGCCAGTTCCTGAAGAATATGAGGATAAGGTTGCAGAGCTTAAGGAAATGATAGTCGAATCAGTCGCTCAGACTGACGAGGTTTTACTTGATAAATTTATAGGCGGAGAAGAGCTGACCAAGGAAGAGATATACAACGCACTTATAAAGGGCTGCGTAAGTGGAGACATAGCGCCTGTTATGTGCGGAAGCGCAACGAAGGTCATAGGAATGACGACTCTCCTTGAAGACATTCTGGAGTGTTTCCCTACCCCTGAGTATGCAATACCTCAAAAGGCAGTAGACCTTTCAAACAACGAAGAGGTGTTTATCGGGCTGACCGAAGACAAGCCATTTTCAGCGCTTGTATTCAAGACTATTGCAGATCCGTTCGTTGGAAAAATATCGCTTTTCAGGGTAATAACCGGAAACGTAAAGCCGGATCAGGTCGTTGTGAATACAAACAGCGACAAGCAGGAAAAGCTGTCGAACCTGTTCTTCCTCAGAGGAAAGCAGCAGTTCCAGACAACTAAGGTCATCGCAGGCGACATTGGAGCTGTATCGAAACTGCAGTACACAAAGACGGGAGATTCCCTCTGTGATCCTAAATTCAAGGTAGTATACGACAAATTCAATTTCCCTGAGCCTGTAATGACAATGTCTGTAATACCAAAGTCAAAGGGAGATGAAGAAAAGATATCATCAGGCCTTTCAAGGCTTCTGGATGAAGATCCAACATTCACTGTAAAGAGAGATACTGAAAATGCGGAGACCCTTATTTCCGGACTCGGAGAGACGCACATTGAAATACTTGCATCCAAACTCAAAAACAAGTTTGGTGCAGATGTAAGACTTGAGCTTCCAAAGGTTGCATACAGGGAGACAATCAAGAAGATGTCGGATGTCCAGGGAAAGCATAAAAAGCAGTCCGGAGGACACGGTCAGTACGGAGACGTAGTTATAAAGTTTGAACCAAGAACTGACGGAGAAGTTGACCTGCAATTCGTAGACGCGGTAGTTGGAGGCGTTGTGCCGAGAAACTTCATACCTGCTGTTGAGAAGGGTTTGAGGGATTCGATAAAGGAAGGCGTACTTGCTGGATACCCGGTAATCAAGCTTAAGGCAACACTTCATGATGGCTCATTCCATCCGGTTGACTCATCTGAAATGGCGTTCAAGGTTGCTGCCAACCTGGCATTCAAAAAGGGCATGGAAATGGCATCACCGATTCTTCTTGAGCCTATCATGAGAGTCGAAGTGACAGTTCCGGATGAATATATGGGAGATGTCATAGGAGATATCAACAAGAAGAGAGGCAAGATACTTGGAATGGAGCCGGTTGATGGACTTCAGAAGGTAATGGCCGAGGTACCTCAGGGTGAAATGTTCAAATATTCAACTGACCTTAGATCCATGACACAGGCAAGAGGAGAATTCAGGATGGAATTCGCAAGGTACGAAGAAGTGCCTGCTGCAGAAGTTCCAAAGATAGTCGAAAAGGCAAAGGCCGCAAAAGAGGCCAAGGAATAAAAATGAAGGGAGTGAGGATCTCTTGATTCCCACTCCCTTTAATTGGAAATTTGTATATGTATGGCCATATATAATACTAGTACTAAAGCTTAATATCCAAAGACTTGTATTAGCAAGGTCATGATGATGAGACTCAGGATTATGGATATGGAGTTTATGGCACCGGACTTTTCTACATCAGCATTACATCGCAGTGTGCTTATTACATTGACTCCGGAAACAGGAGAGAACAGAAGTATTATGAGTATCTGCCTCACTTCAAGGCTGAAGATCGGGATGCTATATAGAATTATCGATGCTAGTGCAGACACTGAGTATCGTATGAGGAGGATCTTGAATACATCACCAAGCTGCCTTAAGTTTTTTGGGATTTCAAAGACAATTCCAATCATGAACATCGACAGGAAAGCATTTGCTCTGCCGATATTGCCCGCAACCTCGTAAATGAACCATGGCAGCCTGATATTCATGAAATAAAGCAGCATCATTACGACATAAATGTCAAAAGGGACTGATGAAGTGACTTTCCTTATGAATTCAGCAATCTCGAATTTTGCATTGCTTACAAACCTCGACGCGATGGCGTAGGTAACACCTGTTGTCATTATTGCATTACCTGTGTCGAAAAGAACTGCTACTACAATACCCATTGGTCCGATGAAGTTTTGGAGATACGGCATGGCAAACGTTCCTATGTTGTATCCCGAATAGTTTATTATTCCGAACGACTTCTCCGTATTTGATTTTCTCAGTGCTGAAAGGTATCCGATACCGATGAAAAGAAGGTTCATGAATATTCCGAAGAGAACAAGCACTGCAAGAGACATCTGTCTGTTGTAATTTGCAAAGCTTGATATGACTGCTGCAGGCAGTGTAACCATGAGAATGATGTTTGAAAGAATCTTTACGGCTTCTCTGCCGAAAATTCCAGCCCTTTTCATGACATAACCGATTATGATCATCAGCACATAGCTGCCGGCTTTAACGAGTATTTCTAACATTATGACATACCATCCCTTATCTTTTGTGTTGAAGTCAGCCTGATAGCTGATTTCCATATTTCCAGTCAAAATTGCTCATGTGATAAATGATACACATAGCATATTGCAATGTCAAAGAATGCGCGAAACGTTTCGAGTGTTTTACAAAATCTGGTACCAATATGGAATTTCGGGCCAGCACACAGACTGTAGTTTATAAGGCATAATTTGCTTAAAGACTACGTATAACCCTCTGCATCTCTTATGATATAATTATATGGAATAACTAATAGACAGTATTTTCCTACCATAAATTTATGAAGGAGTTGAGAGTGGGTGACCTGCCCTGGAAGCCCCGTATTATGAAGAAATACGTTATTGGAGTAGATCTTGGAGGAACAAAGATTACGACTGCAATCAGCAGCCTGACTGGCGACATAATTGAGAAGACTACGCTGGCAACGGGCTCGTCTCTTGGTGAGGAAGTAGTTCTCGGCAGGCTCATGGACTCAATTTCAATGGTTCTGGAAGCATCCCAGATAAAGGAAGAAGAAGTAAGGGCAATCGGAATAGGTTCGCCTGGACCTCTTGATTCAAAGAGGGGTGTGATCATCACAACTCCGAATCTCCCCTTTAAGAATTTTGACATTGTAACTCCGATAAAGAACAGATTTGGTATACCTGTATACCTTGACAATGATGCCAATGTGGCAGCTCTCGGGGAATACACCTTTGGTGCAGGTAAAGGTGCACAAAACATCGTATACATGACCGTTTCGACAGGAGTTGGCGGTGGTGCTGTCCTCAATGGAAGGCCATACAGAGGAAATACAAGCAATGCTCTTGAGATAGGTCATATGACAATCGAGCCTTCAAGCAAGCATCGCTGCAATTGCGGGAACTACGGCGACGTCGAAGCTCTGTCATCCGGCACGGCCATAGCAAAAAGGGCCAGGGAAGCTGTTGAAGCAGGGATAGAGACATCATTGTCAGGCATTGAAAATATAACGAGCTATGAAGTCTACCAGGCGTATCTTGAAGGTGACAAGGTTGCCATGGAGATACTGGATACAGCATTTGATTATCTCGGTATAGCTGTAGCGAACCTTATTCTTGCATTTGATCCTGAGATAATTGTAATAGGTGGAGGGGTATCGAAGATTGGCAAGCTGTTCTTCGATAAAATCAAGGAAAGCGCATCCAAAAGGTGCTTCAGCTTCATGGTGGAAGCTACAAGGATTCTCCCATCCGAACTTGGCCAGGATACCGGAGTTGTCGGAGCTATAGCTCTCGGCCTGATTGAGAGCGAGGAAAAGTAAAATAATTGGAATTTTAGCCGGACATGATGAATGTCCGGTTTTTTGGAGAGTGGAAAATGAACGAAAAGAAAGAATATATTTACGTGCTTAAGCTGTGTGACCGTCTCTCGAATGGTGGTGCCTGGACAGTTGAGGATGAGAAGGCTGTTGATGACCATTTTGAAAGACTTAAAACCATGAAATCGGAAGGCAGCCTTATCTTAGCGGGAAGGACACAGACAGGAAATGATGCTACCTTCGGCATAGTGATATTCGAAGCATTAAATGACGAAGAGGCGGACTTTATTATGAAAACTGATCCTGCAGTAGCCAGAGGTGTCATGATAAGTGAGCTTTTCCCGTACAAGGTCGCACTTATGAGAGGTATGAAGGACTAATCATTTTTGGAGTCCTGAGCGGAGCTCTATGGTAGAATATACCTAGGAATAATTTACAAAGTCGGTGATAATTTGTTGAATCTATACATTACGAGGCATGGTGAAACAATCTGGAATAAGGAAGGCAGGCTTCAGGGATGGAAGAATTCCCCCTTGACTGAAAAAGGAGTCATGCAGGGAAAAATGCTGAAGAAGGCTGTCAGGGAATATGGGATAAAAAGGATATATTCAAGCCCATCAGAGAGAGCAGCACTTACGGCGCAATTTGCCAGCGAGGGACTGGATATACCGGTAATCTTCATGGATGAGCTGAAGGAAATGAATATGGGAGATTGGGAAGGAAGAACCCTTGAGGAGATTCAGAATGAAGAGACAGAGAACTTTGAGAATTACTGGACCGATCCGTTCAAGTTCAAAAAGAATTCTGGCGAAGACTTCAGCGATATCCTTAATAGGGCCAAAAAGGCAATAGACAGGATAATATCAGAAAACAAGGATTCGAATGTCCTTGTCGTAACCCATGGTGTAACGCTCAAAGCTCTGATGAGTTTTTTTGCTGAGGGCGGCTTCATCGAGTACTGGAAGACACCGGTAGTTAAGCAGACGAGCATAAGCCTGGTAAAAATTGATGACAATAATACTGGAAAGATAGTGATGTATGGAGATACATCGCATCATATTTAAGAGGGGTACATCATGAAAGCGGAGATACTGTCAGTCGGAACCGAGATATTGCTCGGGGATATAGTAAACACAAATTCCCACTATCTGTCGAAGGAGCTGGCCTTATTAGGAATTTCAGTACACAGACAGACAACAGTCGGAGACAATGAGGACCGCCTGCTGGATGCAATTCGGTCAGCACTGAAGGATTGTGACATCATATTTGCAACAGGAGGATTGGGGCCTACAACTGACGACATCACAAAGGAGACAGCTGCCAAGGCGATGGGTAAGGACCTGTACATCCATGAGCCAAGCCTTCAAAGGATCAAAGGATATTTCAGGGACAGTGCAAGGGCAATGACTGCAGGCAATGAGAAGCAGGCTCTCTTCCCCAAGGATGCATACATCCTTGAAAATGACAATGGTACAGCTCCAGGATGCGTAATGACCAATGAGAAAGGACAGTCCATTGTTGTGCTTCCGGGGCCTCCAAAAGAGATGATTCCAATGTTCGAGGAAAAGGTAAAGCCTTATCTCGAGAAGTACCTTGACTCGACTATAATATCTAAGGCACTTAAGGTAATCGGACTCGGTGAGTGGGATATGGCATCGAGGGTCAGGGATATCATCACTGGGAATGAAAATCCTACAGTAGCACCATATGCCAAGGACTTTGAGTCACTGCTCAGGATTACTGCGAAGGCTGAAAATGAATCTGCCTGCAGAGCGCTTATTGATCCTGTGGTAGCTGAGATAAAAGCCAGGATAGGAGAATATATCTACGGTGAGGATGACGACACCATAGAAAAGGTCGTCGGTGAGCTGCTTATAAGGAACAAACTGAAATTTGCCTGTGCAGAATCAGTTACCGGCGGAATGATAGCAAGCAGGATGCTTGGCTATGAGGGTGGTATGTCCAAGGTATTCGATGAGGCATTTGTTACTTACAGCAATGAATCCAAGACCAGATACCTCGGTGTTGATGAAGTCATACTGAAGCGCCACGGCGCAGTCAGCGAGGAGACATGCCATGCTATGGCCAAGGGACTTCTTGAAAATACAGGCGCTCAGGTGGGGCTTGTAACTACAGGAATAGCAGGACCTGATGGCGGATCACCCGAAAAGCCTGTAGGACTTGTTTATATCGGAGTCAACATTAAGGGAACTATAACTGTTTTCAGGCATGTATTTTCAGGTGGTGACAGGAACAGGATAAGAAGCAGGGCTACAGTCTCTGCTCTCGGACATCTCAGGACTGAGCTGGCAAAAGAACTGAATTGAAGTTGAACAACATCCATGGAAATCAGCCTTGATTTCCATGGATGTTCAATTTTCGATAATATTTTCCTTATGGAGATTTATCTGATATAATATCAGGGATTATTTGAAAAAAAGAGGTAGAATACTTGAGTATATTGACAGTAAAGAACATAAGCCACGGCTTTGGCGACAGGGCAATTTTCGAGGATGTCAGCTTCAGGCTCCTAAAAGGGGAGCATGTAGGCCTGATTGGGGCAAACGGTGAAGGAAAGTCGACATTCATGAACATAATAACGAACAAGCTGATGCCGGATGAGGGTACCATAGAATGGTCGAGCCGGGTCAGGGTCGGGTATCTCGACCAGCACAGCTCGCTCGAAAGAGGAATGTCCATAAGGGATGTTCTGCGTTCAGCGTTCTCTTATCTCTATGATATGGAGAAAGAGATCATGGAAATCGGTGAAAAGATGGGAACCGCAACAGAGGATGAGCTATACAAGCTGATGGATGACATGGGCACTCTTCAGGATACGCTGGACCATAATGGTTTCTATGTTATAGATGCCAAGGTAGAAGAGGTAGCGAGAGGTCTGGGACTTAGGGATGTCGGTCTGGACAGGGAGGTCAATGAGCTTTCTGGAGGTCAGAGGAGCAAGGTTCTTTTGGGTAAACTGCTTCTGGAGTCTCCTGATATCCTTCTTCTGGACGAGCCTACAAATTATCTCGATGAGGAGCACATTGACTGGCTGAAGAGGTTTCTGCTTGATTACGAGAATGCGTTCATTCTAATCTCACATGACATACCATTCCTCAACAGTGTAGTTAACCTCATTTACCACGTGGAGAACAAGTCACTTACGAGATATGTCGGAGACTATGATGACTTCATGGCGGTTTATGAGGCTAAAAAGAAGCAGGTGGAATCTGCCTATGAAAGGCAGCAGCAGGAAATTGACAGGCTTGAGGACTTCATAGCAAGAAACAAGGCAAGGGTAGCTACCTCCAATATGGCTAAATCAAGACAGAAGAAGCTGGACAAGATGGAGAAGATTGAGCTTGTGGCTGAAAAGCCAAAACCATCGTTTGATTTCAAGGAGTCAAGGATATCAAGCAAGCTTGTATTCAAGACTTATGACCTTATTATAGGATACGATGAGCCTTTGACAAAGCCAATCAATGTTTATCTTGAAAGAGGACAGAAGATTGCCCTGACAGGAGCCAATGGACTTGGAAAGACTACACTCCTGAAGAGCTTGCTTGGTATAATACCCGCCTACAAGGGGGAAATCGAGCTTGGGGATAATCTTGAGATAGGCTACTTCCAGCAGGAAAGCAAAGATGGCCAATACCATACCTGCATAGAGGATTTCTGGGAAACGTTCCCTGGTTACAACCAGTATGAGGTGAGGACTGCATTGGCTAAGTGCGGTCTAACTACAAAGCATATCGAGTCAAAGATTATGGTTCTTTCTGGTGGAGAGCAGGCGAAGGTCAGGCTGGCGAAGGTAATAAACAGGGAATCAAATATACTCGTTCTGGACGAGCCTACAAACCATCTTGACGTAGATGCTAAGGAAGAGCTGAAGAGAGCTCTCAAGGCTTACAAGGGCACCATACTACTTGTATCCCATGAGAGGGAGTTCTATGAAGACATCGTGACAGATGTCTGGAATTGTGAAGAGTGGACAAGGAAAATATTCTAACATTAACCGCAGCTGTGACTGCGGTTTTTCCATTATGGCGCATCTATGCACCTATGGAGTATAATTGTGCCAAAGAGAAAAATGAATGGAGTTGGTCTGATGCTGGAATTTGATGCAATAATTGTGGATTCAGGAAAAGGTGGAGCTTATGTAGAGGTTCCATTCGATATCGAAAAGGAATTCGGGAGCAAAAGGATTAAGGCAGATGTCAGGTTTGACGGTGTGGAATACAGAGGCTCCATAATGAAGATGGGCACAGAGTGTTATATACTTGGGATAACCAAGGATATTCAGTCGAGGATAGGTAAAACTATCGGCGATAACGTGAGTGTAAGATTCAAGAAGGATGAGGAGGAACGGACGGTAGCTGTTCCGGACGATGTAAGGGCATCACTTGAGTCCGAGGCTCTGACAGCAAAATTTGAGGTAAAATCCTATACCTTCCGTAAGAAGCACATCACAGGAATAGAAGAGGCAAAGGCCCAGGAGACCAGGACGAAAAGGATACAGAAGCTCATTGAGGAGCTGAAATTACAAAAATAACTATGGGAGGGTGACAGTAATGAAAAAAATCCATGGTAAGGTAATGGATAACCACGGGAAACCGCTGCAAGGTGCTGAAGTGCTGTTTCTCGACAGGGCTCAGAACATAATTGCCACTGGTTACAGTGACAATGACGGATATTATTTTCTTCAGACTGATGAAAAGACTAACGGGTCCATACTTTGCACACATAACTATGGAGTCACTAGTCTCGGCTTTTCCTTCTATAATGTAACCACAGACAAAGCGCGAGATCTGGATATAAAGATTGGAGAGATTGAATTCCTTGATTTCAAGAAGTTCCTTGACAGGGAAAAGCAGGTTTTAAGGATTTCCTTCAGGCCTGTATCATTAAAGGCCCTAAAAGACAAAATTGAATGCATAAGTCCTGACAGATTCACGACTGAGATTGAAATGCTCCTTGACGGAAAGAAACAGAAATGTCAGGAGCTGGAAGTAGAGAAAGAGATTAAGGATGACAAATGCACAGACAGATACAATCTGATACTGGAATTGCCAAAGGGCTATGATCCAAGGACTGAGAACCTCCTCGAGATCGTAATGCATAACAAGAAGACAGGTGAGAAAGGGACAGTATGGGTAGTGGCCTGAGTAATAATGAATTTGTTGAAACTGAAAGGCTTGTCCTTCGTCAGCTTGAAAAGCGAGACAGTCTGGATATGCTTGTACTGAAGAGCAATAAGAAGACTGCAGAACATACGGACAATGAAGCATATACTTCGATAGGTCAGGCTGAGACCTTCATAGATTACATCATCGGCGGGTCACAAGCTGGCAGATGGCTGTATTTTGTCATTGAAGCAAAGGAAACCCGGGAGTTCATAGGAACCATAACCCTGTGGAATTTCAATGATAACAAGACAGTCGCTGAAGTAGGTTACGAGATGCTTGAAAGGTTCGAGGGTCATGGTTACATGTCTGAAGCACTTAGGACGGTTCTTGAGATCGGGTTTGAAGAACTTGGCCTAGTAAGAATTGAAGCTTTCACATCGAAAGAGAATCTGCAATCAATAAGGCTCCTTGAGAAAAATGGCTTTAAAAAGGAAAAGGATGTGCTTGATGATGTTTCCAGAATGCCGACCAGATTTGTTATAATGTCACTGACTAGTGACGAGAGGAGTGACTTTTGAGAAGAACAGACAGGGAAATGGATTTAAGTGCGGCTGAAAAGGCGCTTGAAAAGGGCTCATTTGGTGTATTGTCGGTTATGGGAACTGATGGATTTCCATATGGCATACCAGTCAATTATGTTGTAAAGGATGGCTTCATATACATACATTGTGCAAAGGAGGGAAAGAAGCTTAGCGATATAGCATCTTATCCCAGGGTATCCTTCACTGTGGTTACCCGCTCAGACATACTATGCGATAAATTCAGCACTGACTACGAATCTGTAGTGGTGTTTGGGGAAGCCGTCGAATATATCGGAGAAGACAAAGGCAGTATCCTCTTCGAGTTCATAAGGAAATATTCAAGGGAATATCTCGATGAAGGAAGTCTGTACGTTGAAAAAATGAAAAATTTCACATCTCTTATTTGTGTTTCCATAGATAGGTTGACCGGAAAACGCAGAAAAGGAAAATCAGAGTAAAAAACTCTGATATGATATTGCGTTGTGTTCGTAAATCAAGTACAATAAAAAATGTCATTTTCATACCCAAGATAGACATATTTCAGACATCAAGGCTGAGATGCAAGTCACCGGGTTTAGGAGGTTAAAATGAAAAAGTCAATTAAGGTTATTGCTTCGGCTCTGCTTGCAGCAGCTGTTTTTGTAGGATGCTCCTCAAAGCCAGCTTTTAAGGACGGTACATACGAGGGTGAAGCACAGGGATTCAAGGCGCCAATCAAGGTTTCTGTTGTAGTAAAGGCCGGCAAGGTTTCAGATGTTACTGTTCTTGAGAACGGTGATACTGCAGAGCTTTTCGGAAAGGCTTCAGAAGCGATTATAAAGGAAGTCAAAGATGAAAATTCAGCTGATGCCCTGACGACAGTATCAGGTGCAACTTATTCTTCAAAGGGTCTTATCGATGCTATAAAGGCTGCACTTGAGAAGGCAAAGTAATTGAATTGTTGGGGATTCCGGAGTTTTATCCGGGATCCACTTTTTTTGCGATTTATTTACGGATATGCTATATTTTGCATGTAGTTCATTTATATTTTGATGAGGTATTTAATGGAAAAGAAGATCGATCTTACTAAAGGAGACATCCTAATAACTTTGACAAAGCTTGCCATTCCAATCATGGGCACTTCGTTCATGCAGATGGCGTATAATCTTACAGATATGTTCTGGGTAGGAAGATCAGGTAGTGATGCTGTAGCAGCAGTAGGAACTGCAGGTTTTTTCATGTGGTTCGGATTTTCTCTGATACTGATTTCCAAGTCTGGCGCTGAGGTGTTTGTAGCGCAGTATCTTGGACGGAAGGATGAGGACGGTGCAAAAGAACATGCGGTCTCAGCGATACAACTGAATCTTTTCATAGCGGCTATCTACGGCTTGCTCATAATCATCTTCAGGAATCAGCTCATATCCTTTTTCCGACTTGGAGACCAAAATGTCATAGATATGGCTGTGGGATATCTCCTGGTGATTGGCTGTGGAATATTCTTCAATTTTATGAATCCGGTATTTACCGGAATATTCAATGGAGCCGGGCTTAGCAAGGTGCCCTTTCGATTTAACTTTGCAGGGCTTGTAGCAAACATGATTCTTGATCCACTCCTTATATATGGAGTGGGGCCATTTCCCGCTCTGGGAGTCAGGGGAGCTGCTATAGCGACGGTTGCAGCTCAAATGTTAGTGACGACACTATTCATAGTTCATATAAGGACCAGAAAGGAAACCTATTTTCGTCTTAACATCTTTAGAAAGCCTTCTATCCAGCACATAAGGAAAATAATCAGGCTTGGGCTTCCGGTATCTCTTCAGAATGGGTTCTTTGCAATGATAGCTATGGTTGTCGCAAGGATAATAGCCGTATATGGACCTGAAGCGATTGCAGTACAGAAGGTCGGTTCTCAGATAGAATCACTTTCCTGGATGACCGCCGGTGGATTTTCAACCGCTCTCAGCGCATTCGTTGGCCAGAACTACGGAGCCAAGGAATATGAGAGAATTGTAAAAGGCTATAGGTCAGGAGTCCTGGCAGTGTCAGGTCTTGGATTCTTATCTATGATAATGCTCATGGTTTTTCCCAAGCAGCTGTTTGGCATATTCATCCAAGAACCTGAAATCATACGGATGGGCGCATCATACCTTTGGATATTGGGGCTTTCGCAGGTCTTCATGTCAATAGAGATCTCCAATCAGGGTGCCTTCAATGGTCTGGGCAAAACAAAGATCCCTTCATATGTAGGTATTTTCTTCAATGCTCTGAGAATACCTGGAGCCTATTTCCTTTCAACATATACAGCGCTAGGTTTGAATGGAGTGTGGTGGACAATCTCAATAAGCAGCGTATTCAAGGGTCTTGTACTGTTGGCTTTGTTCTATAGAATGGTCCTTAAACCATACAGGGCTTCGGGAACGATAATATAGGGCGTACAATGGGTTGATAGCTTAACCTCAATATCGTCGAAATGGCTATAAATGAACGCTCCCTTAATGGGAGCGTTTGCTGTTTCTGGTCTAAAATTAAAGGTTTACATTAAGAATATGTTAACTGGAAGTTACAGGAAATCAAAGATTTGATGTCCAAAATACATGTTGTTGGCGTACACTAACCCTAGCGTATCAATAAACGTAAACAAGAGAAAAATCGAGTAAATTGAAGCAAAATACCATTATTTTGCTTCAGGTTGGGTTATCGGCAAAACCGTGTCTATTAAAGCGTGTTAATATGTACAAGTTGCCTGATTCAAGGCGCTTCAAGCCTCCGAATCCGTTGACATTGCATTATGGCTGGGCCATAATAAAGGAAGTCACCCTACAAGTGACGTAGCTCTTTGAAAATTAAACAGAAATAGGTAATAAGACCAGAGTAAATTTTTTTGAGTCACCTCCATATTGGTTGGAGGAAGACGCTTCGAGTAGGAAACGAAAGAAGCAGCCAAGGCAAACTTTTAATTTGAGAGTTTGATCCTGGCTCAGGACGAACGCTGGCGGCGTGCCTAACACATGCAAGTCGAGCGGGGAGAAGA
>NZ_JAGGKC010000046.1 GCF_017873395.1 Youngiibacter multivorans
GTACAATCGGAAAAATTGCATTCGGGTCATCAATGCTTTCCTGCATCTGATGGCCATTCTTTTCCCCTCAACGATTCTTTCCTAATAAATTATATAGTAAATTCAGATTTGTGCAAAATATCATTGATATCCTAATAAGAAATGATGTCAGGTTTAATTCTGGTTGATTTCTGTGCTAGTTTCTTTCTCTCCTAAGTATGTTATTGGGTCAGGAATCTATTTAATATGCCCACTTGATTGGATATTCAGGGACAGGAGGTCATTGGAAGGGCTACCGTGATAAATTAGCATTTCAGGTAGAATAGATTTAATATTGTATAAATTTTATCAGAAACACAAATTATAGTGATAGTAATCTATAAGCTTCATTCATAGCAATACGAGCTGCGTATTCATTTGAGGACATGATATAAAACACTCTAACTTTAAAATGTGGCCACCAGTGCTAGTTTCAGGATAGTTTTGAATATGCTGTAACCATAACTTCAGGATATTCCATAACCTTAGGTTATGGTTTTATGAATTATGGGAAGTGGACTATCATACAAGAAAATGTTTACATAATAGTGTAAGCGTTTTCCGAATTTTTGTTATTTTTATAACTATAGTTTGCTAAGGAGGATTTATTTTGAACAAAGTAGTAACTGTTGAACAAGCAATTGAAAAAATTCAAGATGGAGCCACAATCATGATTGGCGGATTCGGGGGCAACGGTGCACCGCATACGTTGATTGATGCTTTGGTTAAGAAAAACGTCAGAGACCTGACTCTCATTTGCAATGACTCCGGTACTAAGGACTTCGGAGCTGGTAGGCTATTTACCAATAAGCAGGTCAAAAAGGTCATCTGTTCAATTATCGGACCGAATCCGGAGTCTGTGAAGCAGCATGCGGAAGGCACTCTTGAGGTGGAGCTCTATCCTCAGGGAAGTCTTGCGGAGATGATAAGGGCAGGCGGATATGGGCTGGGTGGAGTAATCACCAAAGCAGGACTTGGAACACTTGTTGAACAGGGAAAGCAGAAGCTGACAATAAAGGGCGAGGAATATCTCGTTGAAGAACCCCTGAAGGCTGAATTTGCACTAATATATGCTTCAATTGGCGATTCAGCCGGCAATTGCCGCTATTTCGGTTCTGCACATGCACATTCACCAAGCATGGCAGCAGCAGCAGAAAACACAATCCTGGAAGTCGGTCAGCTCGTTGAATTAGGAGAACTGGATCCCCAGGATATTGATACACAACAGGTACTGGTAAATACCGTTGTTGTAAAAGGAGGCAAATAATGGATAAGGATAAGGCGGCAAGATTTATTGCAAAAAGGATTGCAGGAGATTTGAAACCTGGATCTCTTGTAAATTTGGGAGTCGGACTTCCTACTGCAGTTGCAGATTTCGTCACCGAAGAAATGGAAGTATTGATGCATGGAGAAAACGGAGTCATCGGACTGGGTTCCACTGCTTTTGATGTCATCAAGAAGACTGAAGGCAAAGACAAGAAGCTGGTCGAGCAGGAGGATCTGGTAATTAATGCCGGAGCTACTAAGACTGGAATCTCCAGAGGAGCATCTTTCTTTGACAGTACTACCTCATTTGGAATCATAAGAGGCGGACATGTAGATGCTACTGTACTTGGCACCATGGAAGTCGATGAGTTGGGTAATATCGCCAACTATATGATTCCAGGAAAAAGAGTTGCAGGTATGGGTGGAGCAATGGATCTGTGCGTAGGCGCGAAGAAAGTGTTTGTCGCTACGTATCATACTGCAGGGGCTGCTCCAAAGATTCTTAAGAAATGCACTCTTCCTTTGACTGCAAAGGGTGTTGTAACATCAATATATACTGAGATGGGTGTATTTGATGTAACATCAGAAGGAATCAAGGTCCGAGAGTATAACCCAGAATATACACTTGAAGAAATCCAGGCAGCTACAGAAGCGAAGCTGCTAATCGACGGTGATGTAATACCGGTCCCAGCGAAATATTTTGATAACATTTAGTTAGGTAAAAATATAAAGAAAGAGGAGATTATTTTGAGAAGAAGACTAGAAGATCCAGTAGTTATTGTTGGTGCTGCAAGAACACCGGTTGGTGCTTACCTGGGAGATCTGAAGACTGTTCCTACAGAAGAGTTGGGTGCAATAGCTTTGAAAGAAGCTGCTCGAAGAGCAAAGATAGACATTAAAGACATTGACGAGGTTGTTACCGGTCATGTCAACGGAACTCAGGTACATAACAACCTTTCCAGGGTAATTTCGCTTCTTGCAGGATGTAAGATAGAATCCACAGCCATGACCGTTAACCGTATATGTGGTTCGGGATTCCAGTCAGCCATTAATGCATATAAAGACCTTGTCCTGTCAGATGCAAAATTCGTTGCCGCAGGCGGAGCAGAAAGCCTTTCACGTGCAGAGTATTTCCTGCCTCTTGAAGCACGCTGGAAAGGATTCACTTCAGGAGATTTCAAGGTGCTGGATGCAAATCTTGAGGGACACCGCAGCGCACAGCCAAGGAGCCTTTACCCACTCATCAACCATATGGGTGATACTGCTGAAATTCTTGTAGAGAAATATAGCATTCCAAGAGAAGACCAGGACCAATTTGCCTATGACAGCCAGATGAAAGCAAAGGCTGCTATGGAGAACGGTCGCTTCGCGCAGGAGATTATCCCAGTTGAAATAAAAGACAGGAAGGGAAATGTCACTGTAGTAGAAAAGGATGGACATCCAAAGCCAAATACTGTATTGGAGGCTCTTGCTAAGCTGAAGCCTGCATTCAGAAGAGATGGAAAGGGATCTGTCACAGCTGGAAATGCATCCGGACTCAATGATGGAGCAGCTTACGAAATCTTCACACTTGAATCAACAGCGAAGGAAAAAGGACTCGATGTTATGGCTGTTATGGTAGATTATGCCGTTGTTGGGGTTGAACCCAGCGAAATGGGTATCGGTCCGGTACCAGCAATTAGAAAAGTGCTGGAGAACAATAACCTGACACTTGAAGATATCGATTATCTTGAGATAAATGAAGCCTTCGCCGGTCAGACTCTGGCATGCCTCAAGGAACTAGGAAACTATATAGGGACCCCACTTTACGAAAGATTAAACGTACATGGTGGAGCTGTAGCATTGGGACATCCACTGGGCATGTCGGGGGCAAGAATCCTTACAAGCCTTTGCTATGAGTTCCTGAACAATCCTGACAAGAAGTATGCCATAGGATCCGCATGCATTGGTGGAGGACAGGGAATTGCTGTGCTCCTCGAGAATCCAAAAGCGAAATAATACATTGTGAACGTGTATGGAGCTGCAACGACCTCTGCAGCTCACATACTTGTCCAAATGTAAGGTAATGAGTAATCAAGTATCATGGCATAAGATCAATAAAGGGATTAACTGTTTTATTTGATCCATTAAGTCTTTGTGGACGTTGAAGGACCACCACGAAGAATGAAATATTTATTTTGCAAAAGCTTGACTCAAGAGACCAAATTTAAGGGGGAAAATGGAATGGACAAAAACCTGGTCGCACTCATCATTGTAGTCACTTATTTCATTGGACTATTCGTTATAGCAGCATTCGCAAACAAAATACAGGCAGCAAGGGCCAAGAAGCTTCATAAGGAAGGCGCTGAAGGATTCCTTATGGCGAGCCGTTCAATGGGGCTCCCGCTTGTAATGACGACAATAATGGGTGTCGCTATTGGTGCAAATGCAACAACCGGAGCAGCTCAAGGCGGATACCTTTATGGATTCGCAGCAGGCACACATCCGCTTTGGCTTGGACTCTCTGTCACTCTCGTAGGATTGCTCCTTGCTTCAAAATATAGAAGGATGAGGATGCTTACCGTTTCACAGCTATACGGAGATGCCTATGGTGAAACAACACGAATGGTTGCAACAGTAGGCCAGATTTTCATGAACTTCGTAATAATGGTGTCTCAGTTCATTGCCGGTGGAACAATCCTTGCGACACTTCTTCCACAGTATTTCACTGTGCAGACCGGTATGATACTCTCAGCGATCATATTCCTCCTCATCGCGGTTTTCGGTGGGTGGATGTCATGCGGGGCTACAAACATACTGAATATGGTCATGTGCTATCTTGCGGTAGGACTTGGTATATATACAGTTTTCTCAAATCCTGATATCGGTGGATGGGCAGGAATAGTAAACAATATACCGGACAAGGCGAAATATCTTAGTCCCGTTGCGGGAATTGGCTGGTCAATATGGCTTGTGTACCCAGTATTGATGTTTTTCAATGTTGCCGGTCATCAGTCACAGGTGCAGTGCATAACAACTGCAAAGGATGAAAAGACCGCAAAGTGGGGATTTATAATCGGTGGACTTCTGGTAGCTCCAATAGGTTACCTTTGTGCAATAATTGGTATGGGAGCCCTCAAGCTTTATCCGAACCTTCCCAACAGTGCAATGGCGATGCCAATGTTTATAGTAAGCATGCCTGGTGTCCTTGCAGGACTATCACTGGCAGGACTTTGGGCAGCGAGCGTATCCACAGCTACAAATCTCTCAATTTCAGCATCGACTATGTTTGTAAATGACATACTTAAACCGGCGGCTGCTAGAAGAGGAAAGAAGCTTAGTTCACAGGCTGAGCTAAGAGCTGGAATATCTGGAATAGTTGTATTCACTGCAGTCAGCTGCTTTGCAGCATTCTTTGTAAAGGTGCTTTTAAGCTTCGTCGGAGCAGGACTTGCGCTTAGCGTACCATTCGGCATAATAATACTGACAACCATATACCTCCCTAAAATTGCAAAATCAAAGACTGCCATGGTTTTGATGATAACATCCTATATTGCTATGGTGGTATGGGTACTTAACTCAAAAGCATTAGCGCCCATATTCCTTCATCCAGTATGGTTCATGCTGGTAGTAACATTGATATCCCTCGCCGCTGTTACTATTCTCGATAAGAATCCTGCTTATTTCAGGACTCAAGCATACAAAGACAAGTATGGTTCGATGTATGATGAAGGCACCAAGGAATATATTGCAGAAATGAATGAAGTTGCCCCAAGTACTGCTGATGAAATAGTTTAATTGACTTGTAGCTTCGTTGCATGTATTGATAATAAGAAAAGAAGGTAAAATATGAAAAAGGTAATCATTACAGTAGCTCAGACAGGTGCGTTTCATGGCAAGGAATTAAATCCAAATATTCCAACTCAACCAGATGAAATTGCTGCTTCAGCTTATGACTGCTACAATGCCGGTGCGTCTATCGTACATGTCCATACAAGGGATAAGGACGATCGCTCTAGCTGCGATACAGATACGTTTGCAGAAATCAACAGCAAAATTAGGTCTAAATGCAACATCATACTTCAGAACTCCACAGCTCCGCCGACAAAACCAGGTTCAGTTGCGGATGAGGGGCTGGCTGCATTATTCCTATCACCGGATGTGCGTCCGGAGATGTGCTCACTTGATTGTTCACTTATAACTACATCCTGGGGAGACCTTACATGGATTTACATGTGGACAAGAGACTGGATAATGAAGACAGCACGGAGGATGAAGGAGCTAAATATAAAGCCAGAGCTGGAAATATTCAATGTTGAGACTCTTGAAGATGTATTCGATGTTTATCAGCCAGCAGGTATTCTTGATGACCCAATATCACTTTCCTTTGTAATGGGCATGAACAAGATAAGCCAGGGAGCCATTTCATACTCGGAGCAGAATCTTGATTTCATGATATCAAAATTGCCAAAGGATCAGAATGTCAACTTCAGTACAATATCAATTGGTGCCAAGACTCATTTGACAGGTGTTGTTCAGACTCTGCTGAAAGGTGGAAATGTCCGAGTAGGTTTTGAAGACAACGTATACTACACTAAGGGAGAGCTTGCGAAGAGCAATGCCCAGATGGTTGAGAGGGTAGTAAGGATAATACATGAGATTGGTATGGAAGTAGCTACACCTGATGAAGCAAGGGCAATATTGAAGCTTAAAAAAATGTAAGATGAAGAGTCGGGATCAAGGCATAAATGCTTTGATCCCGACTCTTACATATTTATGTAATTAGCAAGCCCGAAATTTTGAACTAGTTATATAGAATAGTTCGACAGGTAATTGTTTGTCTCAAAGTATAAGAATCTCGAATCAAGATAATGAAGTGAATTAAACTTGCTGAAACTCATAGAGGCCAGAACAATGGGATAAATACAATGCTGCAAGCCATTATCAGAATGGAAACGCCGAGCCCTGGCCTGAAGAAATCCATGAATTTTAGGTTTCCTGGCTTTACAATCAATGTGTTTGTTCCAGAACCCACTGGTGTAAGGAAAGGGCTTGATGCTGCCACGCAGATTCCCACACCTACAGCAACGGGATTGATTTCAAGTGCAATAGCCAACGGTATGAAAAGAGGAGTCAGCAGCACCGCTGTGGTAGTATTCATCATGAAATTTGTAAGAAGCATAGTGAATCCAACAATAACAAATAGTACAAGCAGTTTGCTTGATTCAGTCCCAATCATGGATGCGACTGAAGTGCTTAGGAGCTGTGCCGCTCCACTAGCATCCATGGCTTTAGATACTGCGCTCATCCCTGCGACAATGAATATTGTAGACCAATCGACAGCTTTATAGGCGTCATTTTCCTTGATGCAGCCTGTCAATACCATTACCATTGCACCAAGCGCTGCTACAAGGTGCATTGGTAATGCATCATTGTCCAAAGCCATGGCAGCAAGTACTGCGAAGAGAATCACAATATTGAGAATTCCCTTTATGCTGATTGATTGACTCTGGATACTGGTTTTTCCCATGAATGCATACAGATATTCCTTGTCAGATGAATCACCTGGAGTAAGGAATGCCTTTCCTGCAATCAGGAAATAAAGAATGCCCAGGATGGTGATTGGCAGGCCGACTTTACCAAGCTCGAGGAACGAGAGAGGCCGAACACCCAGAATCTTCATTTGTCCTGATACTATCACATTGCTTGCAGCGCCGACTAGAGTAAGATTGCCGGCAAAGCTTGCAGCGAAGCAAAGGGGGATCAGCTGTCTTGAAACTGATACTTTGGCTCTTGTGCTTATCCCTATGACAATAGGAAGCATCATGGCAACCACGGCTACGCCGCTGCAGATTGAAGATAATAATGCAGTAGATATCAAGGTTCCAATCATGATTCCTTTCTCTGTAGTACCTGTAAACTGAATTATTTTATCGCTCATGATACTTGCAATACCAGTATGGAACAGAGATGCTCCGATTATCATCATCGAAACAAGCAGCACAACAGTAGAGCTTGAAAATGCTGAAAACAGGTCTGGAATTTCTATTACTCCTGCTAGGACCAGAACAGCCGCACCAGACATAGAGGTCAGTGCCAGAGGAAGCTTTTCAGTAATGAACAATATTGCCATTATAAATAATACGATTATTGTTAGTGTCGATTGCTGCATTGTGGGTTATGTCCTTTCAATTGGATTAGTCAGCTCTGTATGTCATCGATTTTACTGATTCATCATACAATATGATGCAAGGATTTGCCACACCATGATTGTAAAGCCACTTCCTGTTTAAGAATACAGAGAAAAAAACCACCCGATACGGATGGCTAAAGTAATAAGTATTATGTGGATTATAAATCAATTTGCAATCTGCTTTTAGTCAATATCAGAAGACTCATGTGAGTTATCGCCTGATTCTACCTTCAAATCGCTGTTCATCTTGCGTTTGACCCTACTCATGATCATTGGAACAAAGAGGGAACCAAGAATCAAAATTAGAAGAACAAGAGCTATGGGGCGGTTTAGGAAGTAATTGAACATGCTTCCCTTTGAAAGTACGAGAGCTCTTCTCCAGTTGGCTTCAAGCATTGCACCAAGAATTACTCCAAGTATGGTTGGTGCTGTTCCGAATCCTGATTTTCGCATGAAGTAAGCTATGAGACCGAAGGCACCCATGATATATACGTCAAACATGCTGTTCGCGATTGCGAAGGAGCCGACTACTGACAATGCTACTATGATAGGAGCGAGAACAGACATTGGTACCTTTGAGAGTTTAACAGCCTGCTTTGCGATGACATATCCGATGAATCCCATCATGAGGTTCGCGATGAGGAATCCAAACATGACTGAATATGTTATTTCAGCATATACATCAAACAGCTCGTGCCCTGGAACAAGTCCCTGGATCATAAGGCCGCCAAGAAGTATGGCTGCAACAGAGCTTCCGGGAATACCCAGTGTAAGGAGTGGTATTAGCGCTCCTCCTGTAACTGCATTATTTGCCGATTCTGAAGCTGCGATTCCAAGCATTTCGCCTTTTCCAAAGTTTTCAGGATGTTTCGATGATCGTTTCGCTTCGTTGTATGCAACCCAGGAGCCAATGTCAGCACCTGCTCCAGGAAGTATACCAACGAATACACCCATGATTGATGACTTTATTATCGTTGGTACTAGTACCTTGAACTCTTTCCAGGTAGGCAGGAATCGTCCGGTAAGAAGATTCTCTGAACCTTCGGTTAGATTTGATTTTCCCTTTATAATATCCTCTGTCATGATCATGACCTGTGATATAGAGAACATTCCAATCATAGCAGGGACCATCGACACTCCACTTTCGAGAGGAAGCAGTCCGAAGGTGAACCTTGGAACACCGTTCATCATATCAAGGCCAACTATTCCAATGAACAGACCTACCAGTCCGCCTATCATTCCTTTAGCCATTGAGTCTCCAGCAAGGCTGCCGATTATAGTCAATCCGAATACTGCCAGAAGGAAATACTCAAGAGGACCGAACTTAAGTGAAATCTGTGCAAGAGGCGGGCTGAGGAACATCAGTGCAAGTGCAGATATTACTCCTCCAATGACTGAGCTTACTGTAGCTACTCCTATAGCCTTGAAGCCTTGACCTTTTTTCGCGAGTTCGTAGCCATCGATAGCAGTTGCTGCAGAAGCCGGTGTTCCGGGGGTATGCAGGAGGATCGCGGTAATCGAGCCTCCATACACAGCAGCAGTGTAAACTCCTGTAAGCATTACAAGGCCTGCGATTGGATTCATACCAAATGTCACAGGTATCAGAAGCGCAACTGCCATGCTTGCACTTAGTCCAGGAAGGGCTCCCATAATGATGGCAACAGTAGTACCGAGGAATAGTGCACCCATGACTTCTAAGGTAAAAATGTTACCAATTATAGTTCCAAAATCCATTTCAAATCTCCTTTCATAGTACTAAATCAATGGAACATTCAGGAATCTGACAAAACCGACATATATGATGACATTGAATATGATAGTCGTCAGAATGATGACTTTCCATGATTTGACCTTATAGAATTTCATTAGTGTAATTAGAAAAATGGACGAAGAGACAAAGAAATTCGTGAATTGGAAGATTACAATATAACCAACAGTCATAATAAAAATCAGCATTGGTATCTTAATTGTTTCCCAGTTTATCGGATTTGTGATGTTAGATTCAGATGTTCTCATTGCCTTGGTTTTACTCAGAGCCTTCAGCATTACGAATACATTCAGTATCCCGATTCCGCCAATCAGCATAAACGGGAAGATTGAAGATGAATCTGGCAGTTTGAGTGTTATTGTAAAAAGTAGCGCCAGTATCATGAAGAGTGCTGCGCTGATATAAACATCCTGGTGTATCGATTTTGTGTTCAATTGGCTTAGTCCTCCTTATATATGGATAGGGGAGTACGTCCTGCGTACTCCCAAAATACCCCATATGACTTACTTTATACCGTATATTCCTTTTGATAGATTGACATTGTTCTTAAGGAAGTCGTAATACTCCTGACCTTTCATGAAGTCAGTCTGAGCACCCATTTCATTCAGCTTGTTAACAACTTCTGGATCATTGATCGCACTTTCAAGCGCTGCCATGATCTTTTCCTTGATTGCAGGATCAACACCCTTTGGAAGAGCATATCCTCTTGCTGAGAACATATATGCATCTCCAAAGCCGAGTTCCTTGACAGTAGGGACGTCTGGCAGCAGCTTTGACCTTTCTGGGGAGAATATTGCTATTATCTTGTAGCTTCCATTTTTTGATGCTGCGAGCACATCCGCGATGTTAGCAACCAGTACATCGCTGTTACCTGATATGAACATGGTTTCATTGTCTTTTGCTCCTGCAGTCTGTATTATTTCGAAATCAGTCTTGTAGTTCATGTTGAAGTATTCTACGACAGTGGCATCATCTGAAATGATTCCGGTTGCCGAGCTTGCAGAAAGCACAGTATTGGTCTTGGCATATTCAACCAGGGAACCCAGGTCGGTATATCTTTTCTCGTCATTCCTGATTGCGATGACATTAAAGTCTGTAACCTGATTAGCGAGAAGATCAACATCATCTATGGTATATGCCCTTGGATTTACACTGTCGAATGCACCTAATGTGATGTTAGGTGTATTGATGAGCGAGATGGTATATCCATCTGGGGTCGTGCTCTTTATAAGCTCTTCCCATGCTACCCATCCGCCAGCTCCTGTCTTATTAACAACTACGATAGGCTGCCCGATGTACTTCTCAAGTTTATTGGCAAGTATTCTAACCATTACATCTGAAGATCCGCCGGCTGAATAGCCTACCATTATTGTGATCGGCTTGGTCGGGTACTTGACTTCTGCTGATGGGGCTGTGGTACTGCTTGGAGTTGAAGGCGTTTCTGTCTTTGCTGCACAACCGCTTACAATCATAAGAACCATTGATAAAAGGAGTAACAGAACACTTAATCTTTTTTTCATTTTGACATCTCCCGAATTTATTTTTTTACCCTTTAATTAACAGAGATACATTTCTAACTAAGGCTATCAGTAATCATTTGTTTCCCGGTCAAAAGAATGTTATGAAACATGTTGCAACGTCTACCTGGGTATATATTCGCAGCCTATTTCTGCAAGTTTCTCATCTACCCATGGCCTTATATAGGTGCCTTCGTTCAGAATCTTGTCCATTATGTCCATTTCCTTGTCAGATACGGCTTGGACTTTCTGTGCAAGCTCAACGGCTTCCTCAGGCTTGACTACTATGACTCCATCCTCATCACCGATGATAAGGTCACCAGGCCTTACGACCTGTCCTCCGAAGGAAATTACAGTATTGATTTCACCTGGTCCGTTCTTGTATGGGCCGTTAGGTGTTATTCCGCGAGCGTATACAGGTATATCCATTTTTGATATGGTATCCTTATCCCTTATGCTGCCGTCCACAATGACTCCTGCAACTCCGCGGCTTTTGCAGTATGTCAGCATAAGCTCTCCGAATATTGCTCTGCTTGTCATTCCACCTGCGTCAATGACAATGACATCACCTTCCTTTGCCATATCCATTGCCTTATGGAACATAAGGTTGTCACCTTCGGGTACCTTTACAGTAAACGCTGGTCCGAGCAGCTTTGCGCTGTTCATCGGCCTTATGTCCTGATGTATTGCTGCCATTCTGTTCATGCAGTCATCGATGTTTGCTACTGGAAACTCTCTGAAGAGTTCTACGAGTTCTTTAGCTGGTCTTTCAAAATCCTCTACTATGCGACATCCTATATTCATTTGTTTCCTCCGTTTTTCAAACTATCTCGAAATTTTCAATTTTGCTAGTAACACCACTGTTTGCAATGTACTTTCGAACCACCATCTTATGATTAAGCACTGAATCGACAAGCTCTAATGCCAATGTCAGCTGATTATTCTGTGCATTGTCACCATAGAACGCGCTGTGGCAGGTGAGGACTGTCTGGTCATTTCCTACAAGAGGGCTTTCAACTGGCAGAGGTTCCTGCTCGAACACGTCTAGTCCTGCAAACTGTATTTCCCCTTCATTCAGAGCTTCAACTAGAGCTTTCTGGTCAATAAGCTCTCCTCTGGATATGTTTATGATCATGCTGTTCTTCTTCATCTTCTTAAAGGCTTCCTTGTTGAAGATGTGTTTGGTTTCAGGTGTAAGTGGAGCATGGATTGATATGATGTCGGATTTTTCAAGAAGTTCATCAAAGGAAACGAAATCCACATCATACTCAGCTTTCATTTCACTTTTGACATAAGGATCTGCTGCAATCACTTTGGTTCCGAATCCCTGCCTGAATATGTTATAGAGCGGCTTAGCTGAACCACCGAATCCGTATAGCCCGAGGGTCAGGTCCTTCGGATTTCTGGGAACTACTCCCTGAGCCTTTCTCCATTCACCCTGCCTTATTCCTCTGTCATAGTAGGAGATGTTTCTAAGCAGATTTAGTATGAGTGCTGAAGCGTGTATAGCCAGCTCATCTACGCAGAACCCGGGCATATACAGTGCAAGAACTCCTGTCTCTTTTGCAGCTTCCAGGTCGATAGAGTTTACTCCTATACCGAATCTCTGGATGACCTTTAGTTTGGGAAGGCTTTCCAAAACCTTTCTTGTTATTGGTGGATTACCTGTACCTAATATTGCATCAGCATCCTGGCAGCCTTCGATTATCTCCTCTGGTGTATTGAAATGCTCAATCCTTAATGAGATATTCCTTTTCTCATATTCTGCCTTCAAATAGTTCTGGTTCTCTTTGCTTACGCTTCCGTAGTCACTGTCGACGATTACGGCATTCCACATGATATGCACCTCCATGAATAGTGATTAGCAATACTTCATCATAGAGCTTGTTAAATTGCTAACTATCTTGAAATACTCTTGCTAATTTGTAAATTCATTATATGTTAATGTTTACAGCTAATCTAATACCAATAAACGCATTGTATTTATAGCCTGCAAGGCATATAGTTGAGGAGAGGTGAGTACATGATTGAACATAGTTATGAGTACTTTTTGGCCATAGCAGAGGAAAAGAGTATCTCCAAGGCAGCCGCAAGGCTATACATATCACAGCCTTCGCTTACAAAATACCTGAAGAAATTGGAAGAGAATGTAGGCGCAACTTTGTTCTCACGGGAGTCACATCCACTGAAGCTGACTCCAGCAGGAGAGCTGTATATGGAGTATGTCAAGGATGTCATTAGAATCACCAAGAAATTTGAACAGGATATTCTCTATATCTCCAGCTCGATTTCCGGAAAGGTAACAATAGGTATAACTCTGTGGAGATCGTCCATACTGATGCCACTAATTTTTCCTGATTTCATGAAAAAGTATCCGAATGTTTCAATCGAGCTCAAGGAAGGCTCACAGCAATACCTGCTTTCGCTACTTGAACAGGGTAAGGCTGATTTTTGCATGATGCAGCTTCCGAACACACAAAGCAGCGTGACCTTCGAACATCTTGCATATGAACATATCCTTTTCGCTGTGAACAAAAACAATCCAATACTTGAAGGTATTAATCATGATTTGGACGATGAAGTCCCTACGCTTACACAGGAAGAGTTTCTCCTGTTCAAAAAAGAACCCTTTGTGTTGATGAAGGAGGAAAATCAGCTTCGTCAGCTTACACAGAATCTATTGAACAAGTACGAAATCGTATCTTCACCAGTGCTTGAAACCTCAAATGTAGTCACGGCACTCAATCTTGTCTCATCTGGTGTAGGCGTTACATTTGTTCCAGAGGCGATATTGAAATACAAGGAAAGACCCGGATCTCTGTCATTCTTCAGGGTTGATGATCCACCCCTTGCCTGGGAGCTGGGAATTGCCCACAAGACCCGCTCAATCATTAGCAGACAGGCACAGCTTTTAGCCGAGGCGATAAGAACCGTATATATATCTGGCAAGATAGTTAATCAGATTCAGTATTAAAATGTGTATAAAAAAACAGCCAGTCCCGTGTCAAATTGTGACTTGGGATTGGCTGTTTTTAAAGTAAATGTACGTATGGATTTTGTATCAATTATTCAGATGTTCTGTTGGTAAGGTCAGGAACACCTTATATGTCTTGTCTATACCAATCGCTCCTAGAGGTGCGGTTACCATTATTGCGAGTACTGCAACTGAGAGTATGGTTCCTCCTGCCGGTACTCCCATGGCAAGAGGTATGGAGCCAATGGCTGCCTGAACTGTTGCTTTAGGAAGATACGCTATTGCGCAGAAGAGCCTTTCCTTCAATGTCAGGTCTGTACCTGATACGCTTATTGCTACACCCAGCATTCGGACAATGAGTGCAGAGAATATAAGTATTAGTGCCTTTACGCCTGTACCGCCAAGAGCAGTTATGTTGACTGCGGCCCCGACAAGAACGAAGAGAAGAATCTCAGAGCCTACCCAAATCTTGGAGAATTTACCCATTATCCTTTTGGCCAGAAGCTCATATGTCTTTAGTATGGTTCCACCGATTGCCATGACTGCAAGGAGTCCTGACATGGGGAACCAGGGTTTAAGCAATTCTTCAACCGAAACCATGAGCATGGATACGCTTAGTATGATCAGGACCTTTATGGTGTCTCTCATGTGGAACATCTTGAATATCCTGACCAGGATATATCCGGCAAGTATTCCGACAGCTATACCTGATACTACCGATACAGGGACCTTCACAAGGCTTGCTGCATCGAAGCCTGAGCCTCCATGCATTCCCAGGAAAGCTGTGAACAGGACAATGACATAGACGTCATCAACGGATGCTCCTGCCATTATCATCTGAGGTATCTTCTTATCCCGGCCATAGCCTGATTCCATCAGGTGAAGCATCCTTGGAACCACAACTGCCGGGGAAACTGCTGCGAGCACGGCACCAAGTATTGCTGCTTCAAGTCTTGTGACTCCAAGAAGAGAAGGAGCGAGTAAGGTAACTGTGAGCAGCTCAAAGGTTGCCGGTACGAAGCAAAGAAGGAATGCCGGGCGACCTACTTTCTTAAGGTCCTTCAGGTCAAGTGAAAGTCCTGCTCTCGCCAATATGACTATCAGTGCAATCTGCCTGAGTTCAGCTGAGATGTCCAGGATTTCAGGTGAAATCAGGTCAAAGCCATAGGGCCCGAGGATAATCCCGGTCGCGACCATACCGAGGAGTCCTGGAAGGCCTAGCTTTCCAAGGATTCCGCTCAATGTGAAGCCGATAAGAAGTATAAGTGCAATTGATGTAAGCATGGAGACCTCCCTTAATTTAAACCAATTATCTCTTATTATCTCGGTATATCTTAGATTTCCATATTAACCTTATGAGAGCATACTCCAAGGATTAGGGCAT
>NZ_JAGGKC010000047.1 GCF_017873395.1 Youngiibacter multivorans
TCTTGAGATTAGTATAGAAAAGTTAGAAATAATCCGCACTAACTTTTAATTACTATTTGTGCCGCAAGCGGAGCGGCGGAATGGAGTTTAATATGTTTAATACAGTCTATGACAGGATTAAACCGATTATAAGAGTTTCAATAATTGTATTGTTTGTCTGGGGGTTATTCACTAAGAGTCTATTTTCTCTGTTATTAATTATGTACACCGTTGCATTTCAATTCCTTTGTTTTTCTATTATAGAATGGCAAAATAGTAAGAAAGTACTATCTTTATCATATTTTACGATAAGCATGATAATAATAGTATATTACACATCTAAAATTTTATAACTTAGCAGTGACTAGAACTTTATTCATTATTGTTGTGCAACAATAATATCACTACAAATTTTGGGAGCTTAATAGGGCGAATGTCAGCAATATTGTAACGTAAAGCCATCCCACACTTAATATAATGTGGCGATGGCCTATTTACTTATGGGGTATCCCAACATTACCGACAAATTTTTATTAATTTAAAAATGGTGAAATGAACGCTGCATATTTCACGCGGAACCTGCAGGACCTTGGCATCATCGAAAAACCGCTGTTCCTTGTACTCCTCCAGCCACTTGTCGATGATGCCCTTGTAGGGATCGAGTTTCGAGGGGGTTTCCGTGACGAGTGGTGGTGTGGGTGAGAAATCCTCCATCGTTATAGTTTTCGGGAATCCAGGCTGCGGAGAGTGTGGTGGCTTATTAGGCAGAAAGGTCTGGAACTCCACAAACAAGAAGCTCAGGCGAGTCATCTGGCAGTGCAATCACAAGTATGAAGAAAAGGGGAAGGTTCTTTGTAAAAACAGACATGTGGATGAAGAATTACTAAGAGATGCTGTGGTGAAGGCGTTTGAGCATATCCGAGACAATCCGGAATCATACCTGAGAAAATGGGAGAAGGATCTGAAGAGTGAAAGTCCTCTAATCAGGCATCAAGCTAAATATCTTCTTGAGGTAGTCTACAAATTCAAGAATGCAGAGGGTAATCAAATTTACTATGAATTAGTAGAATGTATTAAGGTGAATATATACACGACAATAGTTACATTGATTGACGAGACTGATATTCGAATTGATTAAGTAATCGCATCCTAAATCCGATATAGCTTAGGTGATAGGCGACAGCTTATACTGATATTAGTTGTACAATAATTTTGAAAAGGGTGATGATTTTGACAAAATTCAAGAAAGCCATATCATTCTTCCTGTGCCTTGCTCTAGCCATGACTCCGGTTCCCAGAAAGGTTTTGGCTACGGAGCTCACAAAGGCAGACGCTCCTAATGTTAAGGTAGAAAAGCCTGAGATCATTGGGGAGATTATCGAAAAGAGAGAGAAGAATGTCAAGCATTTCTTGAATGATGACATGTCGTACACGGCTGTCATCTACCCATCAGCTGTACATTACCTTGAAGATGGAAAGCTTACCGACATAGACAACAGCCTGTCAGACGGTGTGGATGAATCAAATGCGCCTGTCCTTGAGAACAGGAAGAACTCCTACAAGGTCAAGATAGCAAAAAGCAGCAATGCATCGAAGCTTGTAACAATAAGGAAAGACCAGTACGAGATAGCATGGAACCTTGATGGCGGGGACAAGACCAAGGTTGTCATCGTGGTACCTGAAGGGGAACTCCCTGAGGACAAGACCGTATTAAGGAACCTGCAGTCAACAGCAAGGTATGAGGAGATACTCCCTGGAATGGACCTTGAGTACGCTGTAATGGCTGAAGAAGTCAAGGAGAACATAGTAGTCAAGTCCAGGATGGAGGTCCCTGAGCTTTCCTTCAGCCTGTACCTGAAGAACATGGTACCTGTCCTGGATGAGAGCGGAAGCATAATGCTGAGGGACATGGCAACAGGTGAGGAAGTCATGGAGATGCCTGCTCCCTTCATGGTTGACGCCCTTGGTGAGGCAAGCTACGGCGTGGAAGTTGGCCTGACAGAGGTCAAGGCAGGAAGCGAGTACAGGCTTACCCTTAAGGTTGACAACGCTTGGCTTGCCGACGAATCAAGGCAGTATCCTGTGGTGATAGACCCTGTGGTCTCAACCACTGTGGAAAGGACGAAGATATTCGACGCACCAGTATCATCAGCGTACCCTAACACAAACTATGTCAACATGGGGCTCCTGAAAGCAGGCTACGGTGCCAGCTCATATGTCAACAGGAGCTTTCTCCAGTTCACGCTGCCTGCACTTACTGCAGCAGACCTAATAGTTGACGCATCCCTTAACCTGGCAACATATACCAGCGTTGTGACACCGAGACAGATAGAGGTGTACAAGGTGAACTCCGCCTGGAGCTCATCCACCATAACGTGGAACAACAAGCCGTCCTACAACTCAGTGAAGGCCGAGGAATACCAGATGGTCTCAGGTTCGTCAGGATCAAGGTTCGACTGGGACATAACGGGGATAGTTAAGGAATGGTACTCCACAGGGGTAAACAACGGCCTCATGCTGAAGAACTCCATAGAAACCAGCGGATACTACATTGACTTCCACTCGTCAGACACCAGCTACGGTGAAGCGTACAGACCCCAGATAACCATAAGCTACGTCAACAATTCGGGACTTGAAGGCTACTGGACCTACCATTCCCAGTCAGTGGGCCGGGCAGGAACAGGGTATGTCAATGACTACAATGGGAACCTGGTGCTTGTCCATGAGGACATATCCCTCACAGGATCAAGGCTGCCCCTGTCACTTGTCCATGTGTGGAACTCCAATGAGGCGGGTACCGACATGGGTTACGGTGCAGGCTGGAGGACAAGCCTAAGCCAGACCGTTGTTCCAAGGACTATAGATGGGATACAGTATTACGCATATACAGACGAGGACGGAACGATACACTATTTCCTGTATGACAGTGCAAAGGGGAAGTATGTGGACGAGTCTGGAATAGATATGTCCATGGCGATAAACGGAGGAAGCACCGAAGAGAGGTATGTCATAACCGACAAGGGAGGGAACAGCCTGATATTCAGCTCCCTGGGAAAGCTTGGAAAGATACGGGAGCTTGAAGGTAACCAGATGACCCTGGCCTATGGAGGCAACGGAGCCCTGTACACAGTGACTGACGGTTCAGGCAGGGTCCTTACGCTTAACACCGACGGCACAGGCAGGCTGCTGTCAATTTCAGATCCTGCAGGAAGGAGCACAAGCTTCACCTACAACGGGACTCAGCTTGAGAGGATAACCTATCCTGACGGCAAGTACAGCACCTACGCCTATGACGGGAACAAGAAGCTCGTAACCGCCACAAACCACGACGGCTACAGGATAGGGTGGTCCTACTACGGAGTGGCTCCGTACAGGGTGCAGAAGATAAGTGAGACAAGCACGTCCAGGGCCCTTGGAGGGGAGCTTACCCTAAGCTACGGTTACAACACCACTGTGTTCACCGACTACCTGGGAAGAAGCAACACATACCAGTTCAACAACCAGGGGAACACCATATCCATAAAGGACAACGGAGGCTATGGAGCCTACTATGGATACGGCACAGCAGGGTCAACGAAGAACAAGCTGACCATTGAGTCAAAGCTTCAGAAGACAGTGGTCAACGAGCTTAGAAACCATGGAGGGGAAAGCGGATCATACTGGACCCTTGAGCAGCATAACGGTTCAACGGGTACGCTGGCCTATGTGTCAGACCAGAAGCAGCTTGGGAACCAGTCAATAAGGATCACCAAGACAGGCAATGCCGGCACGGTTTTCGCGTCGCAGCTGGTTACCCTTGCCAAGGGAAATACATACACGCTGTCAGCCTACATGAAGACCAGTGGTGTCACTTCAGGAAGTTCAATGGGAGCCCTTGCAGCTGTAAGGTACCAGGATGCAGCAGGCTGGAAATATGCATATGGGAAGTATGTGTCAGGGACCAATGACTGGACAAGGGTCGAGGTGAGCTTTACCATACCATCAAATGCCATATCAGGAAGCGCCTATGCGTGCATAGGTATCGAGGGTGAGAGCGGAACCGCATGGTTCGACTCGATCCAGCTTGAGGAAGGCTCCATCGCAAACAGGTATAGCCTTGTGCAGAACGGGGATTTCAAGTATGGTCTGGACGGATGGTCATCAGGGGGTTTCACCACGGGAGACGGGGCAGTGGTTACAAGCGACAGCAACCACCCGTCAAGCATTGATGACAACGTCCTTAAGATAAACGGAAATGCAGGGACGAACAAGAGCCTGGTACAGAACATAAACGTATCTGGAAGCGCAGGTGATGTTTTCGTCATGGGCGGCTGGGCCAAGGGAGCCTCAGTGCCTTTGTCGGGACTCAGGTACTTTGCACTTGACCTTGTGATAAGGAAGACAGACGGGACAACCCAGTGGGCTGCAGTGAACTTCAACGAGGATTCCGGAGACTGGCAGTACATGTCCTCTCCGATAATAGCGGACGGAAGCTACAGCAGCATATCAATATATGCGCTGTACTACCTGAACCATAACACCGCATACTTCGATGGCATACAGCTGTACAGGGAGGAGTACGGACAGAGCTACCAGTACGATTCGAACGGAAACGTGACCTCCACCGTGGACCTTGCCAAGCAGAACACAAGCTTCGATTACAACACGCAGAATGACCTTGTGAAGTTAACAGATCCCAAGGGCAGCTTCTTCACCTACGAGTATTCAGCTGACGGGAAGAGGAGGCTGACCAAGGCCACCTCCGCTGAGAATGTGGTGTACAGCTTCGAATACGACAGCTACGGAAACCCAAGGAAGGCGAAGGTAAGCGGCGCCACATCCTTCATGGAGTCATCATCAACTTATACCGCAAGCGGAGCATACGCAGATACAATTACCGACAGTTCAGGCAACAGCGTAAGCTATGCCTACAACGAGAGCAAGGGAACACTGACGAGCGTCACAGACCCTAAGGGGAAGACAGCAACCTACAGCTATGACAGCAATACTGATGCGCTTACCGGGGTATCGAAGACGGTTGACGGAAGCGTTGTGACAAACGGGTACACATATGAGAACGACAGGCTGAAGACCATAGCACACAACGGGTTCAGCTATACCTTCGGGTATGATGCATTGGGGAATAGCACCACCGTATCTGCAGGAAGCCAGACCCTCATAACAAACAGCTTCGACCTGAGGACCGGAAGGCTGCTTGAGTCCACCTATGGAAATGGGCACAAGGTAGCCACAGACTATGACAACCTGGACAGGGTGGCGACATACAAGGTATGGAACAGTGCGACAGGCCAGTACGAGGTGAAGTTCAGGTACGGCTATGATGCATCGGGGAACCTTGGCTACCTGGAGGATGTGGTAAACAGTGCAAGCTACAGGTATGTGTATGACCTTGCAGACCGCCTTGTTAAGATATCAGGAAGCGACGGAAGCAGCCTGACAAACGGCTTTGACGTCAACAACAATGTCAGCAGTATAACCGAGACAGGAAACGGCACCACATACACGACATCCTATGAATATGACAAGGACAACAGGCCAAAGAAGGTGACCCTTGGAAGCGGCGCATATGGCTTGACGAGCTATGGCGAGTTAGGCAGGATCGATACATCAGTCATAAGCACAGGTTCAGCAACCTGGACCGTTAACTACGCCTACCATGCGGGAGTCAACGGGTCCACCACAGCAAGGATTGCATCCATAACCAACAATGGAAGCGCCATATCCTACACGTATGACCAGAACGGGAACATAGAGACCATAACAGATGGGACCAGGTTCACTAAGTACTACTATAATGAGCTGAACGAGGTCATAAGGGAAGACAATGGATACCTGAACAAGTCAATAACCTACACATATGATGCAGGCGGCAACATCCTTAACAAGAAGGAGTATGCCTACACCAACGGAACCCTAGGTACAGTGCTTTCCACCATAGCCTACACCTATGGCGACACTAACTGGAAGGACAAGCTTACAGCGTACAACGGTAAAGCCATCTCCTATGACGCCATAGGAAATCCGTTGTCTTACGACGGATGGACCTACACCTGGGAAAATGGCAGGCAGCTGAAGAGTTTAAGCAACGCTTCAACCAGCCTCAGCTTCAAGTACAACTCCGACGGGATAAGGACAGAGAAGACTGTAAATGGAGTGACCACCAAGTACACAGTATTTGGTGACAAGGTCAGCTTCGAGACTACAGGCTCGGACAAGATCCACTACAGCTATGATGCTTCGGGGAACCTCTTCTCGATGAACCTGAACGGAACAGAATACTACTACGTGAGGAACGCCCAGGGGGACATCACAGGGCTTATTGATAATGCAGGGAACCTTGTGGTTAGCTATACCTACGACACATGGGGGAAGCTGATCGCAACAACTGGAAGTCTAGCGAGCACGATTGGAGTTAAGAATCCATACAGGTACAGGGGATACCGCTACGACACAGAGACAGGACTTTACTATGTAGGCGCAAGATACTATGATCCGGAAATCGGTCGGTTTATTAATGTGGATACCACGGATATTCTTGATGGTGGCAATGACCATATGCTCGAAAATAACCTCTTTGCGTATTGCTTCAACAATCCGGTCAACATGAGTGACGAAGATGGCCATTGGCCGAAGTGGGCAATGAAAGCATTAATTGGTGCAGGATCAATTGCTTTGGGGGCTGCGATTACAGTAGCTACAGGCGGTGCTGGAGCCGCTTTTATTCCAGCATTAGTCGCTGGAACCCAAGCGGCATTAGCAAGTGCGGCAATTGGTGCTGCAGTAGGCGCTGGTACGAGTGCAGTTTCCCATAGAGTATCTACCGGAAGCTGGAAAGGGACAGAAAAAGCAGCTTTAAATGGGGCTATTAACGGCGCGGTAGAAGGATTTATGACCGGTGGAATTATGGCTGGGGCATCGCAAGTTTTAAGTGGAGGATTTAAAGTTGCAGCGAATTTAGGCGCAAAGACCGGGAGAAACGGCGGCATTAACTTAGCTAAGAATGTCAAAATATTATCTACAAATAATGTAAATTTCCATGAAGCCGGAGGAACATTGCTAAAGATAGGGACAAAAGTCTCCAATATTAGATTTGATGTTGGTGTTAAAAGCTTATTTCATATGAATGTTCAATTCACCCAAAATATTCATGTTCCTATAGGAATTATAGGTTCAGGCATATATGGGGGATTTAGGAAATGAAGATAAAGGTAGATAACCATGCATATATCAATACTGCCGATATCTTAATTAGTGGGTTGCATTGCATACCGGAAAATATAGCAAAACTGATTAACATATTTGAGTTTAAGAAAGAGATTGAAATTATTGCTGATATGGGCTTTGCAGATGAAGAAAGTTTCTCACCTAAAAAAATTGAAAGTATACAATTGCGGCATGAAGCCTCATTTGAAAAAAACAAGTATTCTAATGGTTTTTTTAGGTTGGTATCTTTATCAAATAAATGTCAGGACTTCCTGAAAGACTCATTCACTTTTGATATTGAACATATAGCTATTTACAGTTTCAAAGACGAAAGTTTATTTGGCCAAAACATATCTTATGATATGTGCAGAAGGTTGATAAAGCAAAAGAGACTGGATGTATTTGTGGTGTTTACAATTGACGAATCTAAAATCGTGATTACACTTAACAAAGAAACTTACAATGCGAAACAGATAGCAGCAAAAATCAAAGTGTTATTTTAACCTGAGTTGCAATAATAACGTATTTCACAGAAAGACATTTTTCGTAAATGTTCGGAATAAGTATTGGATTCAAGCCTGTATCGGGAGGCTCCCATGTATGGTATGAGATGGAGTTCAATATTGACTCTTCTGGTTGGCAATACCTTATGGGAACTGTAATACCAAGCGTGGCGTTCAATCAGGTTGACATATATGTAATGTACCAAAACAACCTTAACACCGCCTACTTCGATGGCATACAGCTGTACAGGGAGGAGTACGGACAGAGCTACCAGTACGATTCGAACGGAAACGTGACCTCCACCGTGGACCTTGCCAAGCAGAACACAAGCTTCGATTACAACACGCAGAATGACCTTGTGAAGTTAACAGATCCCAAGGGCAGCTTCTTCACCTACGAGTATTCAGCTGACGGGAAGAGGAGGCTGACCAAGGCCACCTCCGCTGAGAATGTGGTGTACAGCTTCGAATACGACAGCTACGGAAACCCAAGGAAGGCGAAGGTAAGCGGCGCCACATCCTTCATGGAGTCATCATCAACTTATACCGCAAGCGGAGCATACGCAGATACAATTACCGACAGTTCAGGCAACAGCGTAAGCTATGCATACAACGAGAGCAAGGGAACACTGACAAGCGGCACAGACCCGAAGGGGAAGACAGCAACCTACAGCTATGACAGCAATACTGATGCGCTAACCGGGGTATCGAAGACGGTTGACGGAAGCGTTGTGACAAATGGATACACATATGAGAACGACAGTCTGAAGACCATAGCACACAACGGGTTCAGCTATACCTTCGGTTATGATGCATTGGGGAATAGCACCACCGTATCTGCAGGAAGCCAGACCCTCATAACAAACAGCTTCGACCTGAGGACTGGAAGGCTGCTTGAGTCCACCTATGGAAACGGGCACAAGGTAGCCACAGACTACGATAACCTGGACAGGGTGGCGACATACAAGGTATGGAACAGTGCGACAGGCCAGTACGAGGTGAAGTTCAGGTACGGCTATGACGCATCGGGGAACCTTGGCTACTTGGAGGATGTGGTAAACAGTGCAAGCTACAGATATGTGTATGACCTTGCAGACCGCCTTGTTAAGATATCAGGAAGCGATGGAAGCAGCCTGACAAATGGCTTTGATATCAACAACAATGTCAGTGGAATAACCGAGACGTTTGGGTCAGTTAATAACCAAGATATGGCATACAATCATGTCTCCAATAGTTCGTCGGTTGAAAATCCAAGCTTTATTGCCTCATATGCATTTGATGCGAACAATTCATCAAGATGTTCAAGTTATGCTACAGATAATGAATGGATATATGTTGATCTTGGGAGCAGTAAGAGCATCGGCAGAGTGGTTCTTGATTGGGAATATGCCTATGGAAAAAGCTATGATATTCAAGTATCGAATGATGCTACTAGCTGGACTACTGTTTTCAGTACAGAAACTGGTAATGGTGGAATCGATGATATTAGTGGCCTTTCCGCAACTGGACGATATGTAAGAATGAACGGGAGGCTCAGAGGTACAATATATGGATACTCCCTTTGGAGCTTTGAAGTATACAGTGGGGACAGCGTTACTGTAAACTATGAATATGACAATGACAACAGGCCAAAGAAGGTGACCCTGGGAAGCGGCGCATATGGCTTGACGAACTATGGCGAGTTAGGAAGGATCGATACATCAGTCATAAGTACAGGTTCAGCAACCTGGACCGTTAACTACGCCTACCATTCAGGAGTCAACGGGTCCACCACAGCAAGGGTAGCATCCGTAACCAACAATGGAAGCGCAGTGTCATACACCTATGACCAGAACGGGAACATAGAGACCATAACAGACGGGACCAAGTTCACGAAGTACTACTACAATGAGCTTAACGAGGTCATAAGGGAAGACAATGGATATCTGAACAAATCCATAACCTATACATACGATGCCGGAGGAAACATCCTTAACAAGAAGGAGTATGCCTACACCAATGGAACACTTGGTGCAGTGCTGACCACTGTAGCCTACACCTATGGCGACACTAACTGGAAGGACAAGCTTACAGCGTATAACGGCAAGGCAATAACCTATGATGCAATAGGGAATCCACTAAACTATGACGGCTGGACCTATACCTGGGAGAATGGAAGACAGCTGAAGAGCCTAAGCAACGTTTCAACCAGCCTCAGCTTCAAGTACAACTTTGACGGGATAAGGACAGAGAAAACTGTAAATGGAGTGACCACCAAGTACACAGTATTTGGTGACAAGGTCAGCTTCGAGACCACTGGATCGGACAAGATCCACTACAGCTATGATGCTTCAGGGAACCTCTTCTCAATGAACATGAACGGAACAGAATACTACTACACAAGGAACGCCCAGGGGGACATCACAGGGCTTATTGATAATGCAGGAAACCTTGTGGTCAGCTACACCTACGACACCTGGGGGAAGCTGATCTCTACAACGGGAAGTCTTGCTAGCACGATTGGAGTTAAAAATCCATACCGCTACAGAGGATACCGCTACGACACAGAGACCGGACTTTACTATCTCCAGTCAAGGTACTACAATCCTGACTGGGGCAGGTTTGTCAATGCGGACGATTCAGGCATTCTTGAAGTTGACCAGGACAGTCTGATTGAAAATAACCTCTTCGTCTATGCGCTGAATAATCCAGTGAACAGTATCGATGAATCAGGATATATCACCATTGAAATATACTTGATTGTACAGGGCATTAGTGTTGCAGTTACGGTAATATCTGCGGTTGTTCTTACAATTAATCAACGTAAAAACATTGCAGCTTGCATAAATGGTTATGTTACACAAACATATGAAAATCTTAAGTTTGTAAGTCAACTGTTCGCACGAACCTATTCAATTTTATATACTAAATCTAAAGGTAAAACAAATCAAAAAGATACAGGATTGATTGGCGTATCTGATGAAGAGATAGCGAGAGCTTTAGATGACAAGAGTATTTCAAAGAAGAGAAGTCACGACTTCAGAAAGAACAAAAAGCACGAAAACAACGTAATGTAAAGAAGAGAAAAAATTATAATCAAAGTAAATAAGCGTTCAAGTAAAATAGTATTATTAAATCAATGATGTTTCATAGGAGGGGTCTATTTGAAGTATGAAGAAAAAGAAAAGTATCTAATAGAGTTAATAGAGGGAAATCAATCAGAATTTGATTTTGAAATGATTAAATTGCTATCAAAAGATAAAGATAATCAAATTAGATACTTAGTTGCAGAAGCCGTTGGTAATTTAGAACAACCGAAACTGGGAGAAATTCTGTATTAACTTCTGTACGATTCAAGTTATTTGGTGAGAATTCAAGCAATTCAGTCGATTCCGGATAAAATCGATTCAAAATTATGGGAAAAGATAAAAGATATGAGCCAAAAAGATAAGAATTATCTCGTAAGGGGATATGCGTTAGGAGCATATTCAAATTATGTTGAATTTTCTGATATTACGAGCATGAGGGAGTTTGTGTTTGATCGTCTTGATAAAGAAAAATACGGTTTCAATAAAATTTTTGCATATTCATCATTATATATGCTAGGTGATGAACGAAGCATTTACCCTTTGATAAGGATGTTTGATTCGAAAAATTATAGAAATAAATGTGCTGTATTGAATTCTCTTCTAGATATTTTAAATGAAAAAAATAAAGATATAATAAAACAATTTGTTGATAAAAAAAACAAAAATAAATTTCCAAATTCAATTCAGCCATTATTCGATGAACTAGTGGAAGAACTTGCAAAATTGTGATATTGATTGACGTGCCAAAACACATACCTATGGCGACACAAGCTGGAAGGACAAGCTTACAGCCTACAATGGAAAGGCCATCTCCTATGACGCCATAGGGAATCCACTAAACTATGACGGCTGGACCTATACCTGGGAAAATGGCAGGCAGCTTAAGAGCTTGAGCAACGCTTCAACCAGCCTAAGCTTCAAGTACAACTCTGACGGGATAAGGACAGAGAAGACAGTGAACGGCGTCACCACAAAGTACACCCTCTTTGGAGACAAAGTTTCCTTCGAGACCACAGGTTAATGATAGGGCTATGACTCACATCCCCCTTACAATTTCTAACTTAAGTAAGCTAATTAATTAATAGCCTAATAAAATAAAAGGGGGCTTATTATGGAAATAATAGAAGTAACCAACAGATTATGGGATTTAAGGGTGATTGGGTTTTTGTATGACCCTATACAAGGAGTCGCTGAAATAAAGCTTGAAGATGATATAGTACATGTGATTAAATTTACAAATATAAAATCTTTAGTATTCAATCAAAATCCTTCAGATTATTATAAGAAAGACTACACTTATTTTGAACTTAATGAGATTTTCTTTGAGATAAGAAATTTAAAGGTATATAAAAATAATAAGGTAATTTTGAATATGAAGTTTAATATTATACTTGAATTAACATTGTCCACAGTCTTAATATTAGCCGAAAAGATTGAAATTGATAATGTGATATTTGATATTCAAAGAGGTTCCTTTGTTCTCTGATTAATGGGTGGGGGATGGGATGAAGAACCCACAGAAATCCGAAGCGAATAAATGAGACGAAAGTAAACCTATGACTCTTCCAGTTATTGTTGCAAACGACAGATGGATTTACAGGTGAAATCTCCGATCTTGTGACACAATCGCAGGAGGTTACACATGAGTCAGTATTAAGGAGGATGAGAAAATGATGGATGCCCATATGGCCTTGGATGTTTTAAATGAAATGTTGAATGAGTCAGGTTTTGATTTTGACAATCCTAATCCGAAATTAGCATGGGATGTTTTTAAGGAGTTTTCGAATATCAAGGTTGACGTATCTGATGATGCTCTTTTATTTCAATGTGGGGAATATGATCATACAGGAGAAACCTTATTCCACTTCGAGCTTGTCAGGCAGTTTAGTTTTGAGGTGGACGAAGAATATGACCATATGGAACAATTAAGGCTTACCATATACTATAAACCTAATGAAGAATTAAAAGGGTTAGATAAGACCGTATGGACCTATGATTATAACTCCAAGGATGAATTCTTCAATGAACTGGAAAAAATAGATTCTATTAGAATACCTTTGGAGAAATACGTGCCTTTTGCAGCAGAAACGGATCAGGAAGAAATATAGTCATGTCTCCAAAATGTATCTTTCAAGAAATGCATCTACTTCTACGGAGAAGGAACTGGCTCAGAATGGAATCTCTTTTTAAAGTTATTTTGGATTCCAGTATTTCGCTTAAAACTGATAGTTAAATTAGCCGAAATGATTCTTAAATGGCAAGGGGGGGTACTATTACGCAGAATTCAATTTTGCGTGTTAGTATCTCCTTGTTGCCTAAACACACATTGAGACAGTGATACTCCGTAAGCGGAAATTGTACAGCACATAGCAGCCAAACAAGTGTTTTGAGATAATCAAACCATCAATACGAGTGGAGTGATTATCATGCCGTCATC
>NZ_JAGGKC010000048.1 GCF_017873395.1 Youngiibacter multivorans
TGGAGATCCCTTTGTCCTATGAGACATAATAAAAGCTCCCTTCATGATTAACAGTGGTTTTCTTTTTCACTGTCTCTCATAAAGGGAGCATATCACAAGCACAGCTGCCCTTATCTTATTCTGATTTCTTGTCCAGATAAATCCATTCTCCGATGTTCTTCAGGGTCTGTTCCCTTTCAAAAACGAAGAAGTAAGTCCCGCTTATCATCTTTCCTGCAGCATAGTTATCCTGCGGGAACCTGTTCTGCTCGATCGTTGAGATTCCGGTAGTTACGACCTTTGTAGCAAGTGAGAGCATGTCAGTTGATTTCATGTTGGTCTTGACAAGTGGCAGCAGGTTCTTCATGAGTGTGGGGTATGAGGTTACAGGCCTTTTCATCATCTTGTTTATGATTGCCTGCATTACCGTCCTCTGCCTTCTGCTTCTCTCGAAGTCGCTGTCTATCTTCCTTATCCTGGAGTAGGCGAGAGCCTGTTCCCCGTTCAGGGTGAATGTTCCAGCCCCGGTCATTCCAGGGATCTCTCCGGCTTCTGCGTTAGTTATCTTCACTGAGACTCCGCCGATCATGTCGATGATCTTTGGAAGGGAAGTGAAGTTAACTGCCATGAAATCCTTGATGTCCAGGTTGAAATTGGCATTCAGGGTCTGAAGGGCAAGCTGAGCACCGCCGTACGCGTATGCATGGGTTATCTTGTCCATCTTCCTTCCCGGTATGCTGACATAAGTGTCCCTTACAATTGATGTAAGCTTGATTTTCTTTGAGTTTTCATCTACCGTCACGATCATTATGACATCGCTTCTTCCGGCAGTTCCTGACTCTGCGTCTATGCCGAATATGGCTATGTTTGTGACTCCCTTGACGCCTTCGTAGTAGTAGATGTCCTTGCTTGTCTCGACCTTTTCACCATCCTCGTCCTCGATTTCAATATCGACTCCGATTCCAAGGTCTTCTTCCTTTTCGGATATTACTTCCTTTTCGGTGGAGTTAAGCAGATTGTTTACATATGCATAACCGAATCCTACACCAAACAGAAGTAGTGCAAGGACAGACAAAAGTGCTATTTTAATGGTGCTTGATTTCTTTTTCTTTCTTTTCATACGAGTCCCCCTAATGCGAATACCACTTAATTATATACCAAACCTCTGAAATTACACCATTTTGTGAGCAATTTCACGAAAGATTAAGGTCTTCTAAAGGAGCCTGAAAGAATCATTCATTGATCAGATGGTCAAGCTTCTCCAGTGTGGCGCTTATTGACTCGTTGAATTCAAGGGCATTCGCATGCATGGAGTATCTGGTCTGGTCCCTGTTTACAATTATTGCTTTCTTCGAGGAAATTCCGTAGACATCCGGTATGGAAGCCACTGGATAAACATAAAGTGAAGTGCCTAGTATGATAAGGAGGTCAGCCTTCTCAGCCATCTCAAATGCAAGATCGATCTTGTCCACTGCTTCGTCATACAGAACCACATCAGGCTTGAAAACACCTCCGCAGGCATGATCGTAACCATGGTCGAGAACCTCTCTGAGGTTTTTCTTTTCGCCGCATCTGGTGCAGGTGGTTGAAGCAAGGGTTCCGTGTATTTCAAGTACTTTTTTGCTTCCTGCCTTCTGGTGCAGACCGTCAATGTTCTGTGTGATTATAGAAAGGTCCATGGTGTCTTCCCAGGCTGCAAGGATCCTGTGGCCCTTATTTGGCTCTATACCTGTAACATCGAGCTTTTCACCAACATAGTCATAGAAGGTCCTGGTGTCCCTCCTGAAAAAGCCAGCAGACAGTATCGTCTCAGGGGAATTCCCTCTGAACCTGTTGCTGTATAGCCCGTCTTTCGACCTGAAATCCTTAAGCCCTGATTCCGTGGACATGCCCGCACCGGTAAGCACGAGTATCTTTCCTGCCTTCTTTATTAGTCTTGCTGCTTCATTCAAGTTTGACATGGTATCATCTCCAATTTTGGATGGATTGTGTATCTGAAAGTTTTCGATTTATTCTACCACAAACCAATCCCTGGGTGGAAACAGATATCTATCAGATTGAATCCAAATAAGATGACTCCATTAGCAGAATCATTTTTCCAAGTACCCTGTCCTTTTCCTTTTCAATGGCCTCATAGTCTTCCTTCCATAGCTCCGAATAGCTCTTGAGGCCAACGGTGCCTTTACTTATATAGTAAGACAGGATGTCCTTTTCGCGGGATTGAAGCACGTCGAAGGCTGCCTTCAGGGCATTCCGGTAATTTGAAACCAGGGTGTCAGATGAAGTTTCCGATTCCTCAGGGTCAGAAGAGCATGGATATCCATGCGTACCAGGCAACAGGTTAGTCCTCTCTTCGTTGATATCCATAGCATTCCCTCCCTGTATTTTAATGAAAATATGCTGATTCCAAAAAGAATGGCAAAAGCTTGCTTTTAGCCATTATGGACCAGCTTTCAATACATATTCATGTAAGCTGAAAAATTGGGAAATCAGGAAAAAGGAGCGGAAAAAATAAAGACTCCGCAATTGCGAAGCCTGTTTCAGGTGAAGTATTCATTTTTTCACAAAGGTAAAAAAATCCGTGATATCCAGGAAAGGTCCTGAGAGTCAATGAATCATCTGCCATAGACTATTCGTAGGTATCTGAATAGATGACATAGGCCACCCTTATCATTATCATGAAGATAACAGATCCGATGATGGCATTCACCATGCTGAAGTCGAGGTACATGAAAGCCATGAATGACAGGGCAGTCATTACCATGGTAAGCCTGTTGATCCTTGTCACGTTGTGGTCTTTCCTGAAATATGTGATTAGCTGGTAGGCTCCATAAACCATAAGGAAAAGGAATGCAAGAAAATAGGACACAGTAAAAAGGTATTCCATAAGCCCTCCTAGTAGTCAGGCTGTATGAAGACAGCCCTGCTTATTATCTCGCCTACAAGGCGTGCGCCTTCCTGCGAGGTTGAAATGTATCTGTACCTGACAAGCAGGTCGTGTATCTCACCGAGGGTCCTCGTGTGCTGAAGGTCGAACCGTGTGGAGTTCCTGAAAAGCTTGGAGAGCTCATAGAACATCTTGTCAAGGTCGCTCTTGTTTCCATAGCTGGAGTCATCGATGACCTTGGCCATGTCACCCATGGTGTGGACAAGCTCATCCCCCTGACGCAGGAAGTCTTCATAGCTCAGGGCATCCTTGTTCCCTGTATACTCTATCAGACGGTCGACTACACCCAGTACTGCAAGGTTGGAGTTATCCTTGACCAGCCCGCTGGTCCATCTGAAGGAATGATATGCGGCAAGAAATACGGTGACTGTTATGATGGCATATATCAAAAGGAATTTCCGCTTCATATCTCCTCCGAATAATTGTTAGTCTTAACCAAAATTATATCACATTGAGCCTGATTTTGCGTTATCAGCTTAGATTCAAAAAATTTTATGCATTTCCTCTGTTGACATGTGCCTTTCCTGGTGGTACAGTTGTCTACAATAAGTTGAAAGAGGCAATGAAGGGAAGAGTAAGCTTGCATGGACTCCTTACAGAGAGCACCCGTTTTGGTGAAAGGGTGTGGAAGAGATCTTGCTGAAGATGGTCCCGGAGCCTGCCGGCTGAAGGGTGACTTTAGGCCGGGACGTAGAGCACACGTTATAGTGCAGGGGTATTTATGGACTTAGTCCAGCGTACCTTATGAGGTCATGTGCCGCAAGGTACAGGCGAACAAGGGTGGTAACACGGAGCTTCCGTCCCTTTGCATACATTATGCATTGGGATGGGGCTCTTTTTTATATCAAAAAAACCAAGGAGTGGATCAAAATGAGCGACACAAAGAGAAATTACAGATTCGAGACACTGCAGCTTCACGTAGGTCAGGAGACAGCGGATCCGGCGACTGATGCCAGATGCGTACCCATATACCAGACATCATCTTACGTATTTTCAGGTTCAGCACAGGCTGAGGCGAGATTCAACCTATCTGAGGGTGGAAACATATATACCAGGCTCATGAACCCGACGTCTGATGTGTTTGAGAAAAGGATAGCGGCTCTTGAAGGCGGAGTGGCAGCCCTTGCCACCGCTTCAGGAATGGCTGCAATTGCATATTCGGTCCAGAACATTGCTGTTGCAGGAGACCATATAATATCCTCGACAAGCATATATGGAGGAACTTACAACCTTTTTGCCAACACCTTCAAAGATTTCGGGATCGAGACCACCTTCTTCGACGGAAATGACCTTAAGACTCTTGAGTCTGCAATAAGGCCTAATACCAAGGCGGTATTCATCGAGTCGCTGGGAAATCCAAATGCTGACCTCATCGACATAGAGGAGGTTGCAAGAATTGCCCATGAGAACGGAATTCCGCTGATAGTTGACAACACCTTCGCAACACCATATCTTCTCAGGCCAATAGAACATGGCGCTGATATCGTGGTTCATTCCGCTACCAAGTTCATAGGCGGACATGGCACCTCCATAGGAGGAGTGATCATAGACAGCGGAAGGTTTGACTGGAAGAAGAGCGGGAAGTTCCCCGGACTTACAGAACCGAACAGCAACTACCACGGAGTGGTATTCACAGAGGCTGTTGGGAGCCTGGCATACATTATCAAGGTGAGGGTGACACTCATGAGGGATACTGGAGCAGCAATCAGCCCATTCAACTCTTTCCTGTTCCTGCAGGGACTGGAGACACTTTCACTCAGGGTCGAGAGACATGTTGAGAATTCACTTAAGGTTGCAAAGTATCTGTCAGAGCATCCTAAGGTCGAGAAGGTCAACCATCCGAGCATCCCAGGGAACCCATACAACGAGCTTTACAACAGGTACTTCCCGAGAGGCGGAGCTTCCATATTCACATTCGAGGTAAATGGCGGAGCTGAGAAGGCGAAGGCGTTCATAGACCATCTTGAGGTGTTCTCACTTCTTGCGAACGTTGCAGACGTGAAGTCTCTGGTCATACATCCTGCAAGCACGACCCATTCTCAGATGACTGCTGAGGAGCTTGAGGCTTCGGGAATAAAGCCGGGAAGCGTAAGGCTGTCAGTAGGTACTGAACATATAGACGATATAATATATGACCTGGAGCAGGCGCTTTCAGGAATATAAGAAAGATTGGGGGAACATAGAAATGCCTATCCTTGTGCCAAAGGGGCTGCCAGCCTACAAGACCCTTAAGGAAGAGAACATATTCGTAATGGATGAGAAGAGGGGCCAGAAGCAGGACATAAGGCCTCTGAGGGTTGCAATCGTGAACCTCATGCCGACCAAGGAGACAACGGAGGAGCAGCTTATAAGGCTTCTCGCAAACACTCCTCTCCAGGTGGAGGTCCAGCTTCTGTCAATGGGAAGCCATGATTCGAAGAATACCGACAGGACTTACCTTGATAATTTCTACAAGACCTTTGATGAGGTAAAGCACCAGAAATACGACGGGATGATTATTACAGGAGCTCCGGTTGAATTCCTGCCCTTTGAGGACGTAGACTACTGGAAGGAGCTCACTGAAATCATGGATTACTGCAGGGACAATGTATTCAGCACCATACATATCTGCTGGGGAGCCCAGGCAGGGCTTTACAGGCATTTCGGGATAAACAAGCATGTGCTTGACAAGAAGCTCTTCGGGGTGTTCCTTACCAAGGTGAAGGAAAAGAAGTCTGAGCTCATGAGAGGCTTCGACGAAGAATTCTATGCACCCCAGTCCAGGCATACCCAGGTGGAAAGGGAAGAGATCCTTAAGGTACCTGATCTTAAGATACTTGCCGATTCTGAAGAGACCGGACCGCATATAGTCGCGACAAGGGACAAAAGTCTGATATTCATTCAGGGCCACATGGAATACGACAAGGACTCCCTTAAGAATGAGTATGACAGGGACATTGCGAAGGGCATGAATATGGAGGTTCCAAAGAACTACTTCAGGAACGATGACCCGAAGAAGGGCGTGCTCTTCAGATGGAGGGGGCATGGCAACCTGTTCTACGCCAACTGGCTGAACTTTGTATACCAGGGTACTCCTTATGACCTTAATGACCTTCCTAAGCTCAGGGAAAAGAAGTCGCATAAGGAAGTCTAGTCCAAAACTGACAGACTGATCATTAAATGGAGCCGAATAACAAGACAGGGTCAACTCATTACGAGATGACCCTGTCTTGTTTTCGTCATGCCTCCAGAGGAAGCCTTTTAACCATGAACTTGTCAAATGCCTCCTGTACGTTGAAGTCCATCTCCGGGAAGGAGTGGTTCACAAGGTAAAGGACCTCGAAGACCAATGAATAAAGGTCCTCAACCGTATCAAGCTTGTTTCCTTCGAACATGGCCTTGAACCTTCCTATTATGTTCACAGGCACCAGGCTCATTTCCTCAAGCTCAGCGTACATCCACTTGTAGCCTCCGGAGTAGCTGTCGTTGATGGCGGACAGTACGTTGAAGAGCCTGTGCTGGATATCTATTATCTTAGCGTAGAACTCGGTTGGATTATCCCTCTGGATGAAGAGCTCAATATTGCCGTTTGTCAGCTCCTGCAGGTTATCATAGATGACATTCACTGCAAGCTCCCTTGGGTATTCAGCTGCCTTTTCCTTCCAATCTCCGATGACCTCTTCTCCCATTAGTATGTGTGCGTGGCTTATGGTGTCCAGGAAGGCAAGAGTCTGGTAATCCGCAAGGTGGTATTCCCATGTGTCTGATATCAGATTGTCGTAATAATCCACTCCGTTATGGGTGACATCCACCTGTATGGAGCCTATTACCAGGCTGTCTTCGTTGTTGTCCTCGTCGATCTCACTCATCAGATGTGCCCCTATAAGCTCGACGAACCTGTTCCTTGTATCCATATCTGGAAACATGTCCCAGAAGCACAGCAGCTGGAGATCCGAATAGGCATCCGCCTTTCCGCGTGAGACCGATCCGCCTATTGCCATGGCCTGAAGTACACGGCCATCGAATTCAGCAGAGCGCAACTTTTCATTTATTTCAAGCGCAAGCCTGACCCTCGGATTGTTCATATCTATTCCCACAAATACCACTCCTCGTTCTTATACTGAAGCTGATGGGCATTCATAAAAAGTCCCTACAACCATGATATCAGAAAAAGGGCGAAAGGGTCCTGAATCGGGAGAGTGTTCATAATTTGTTAGGTTTTCAGCCTGCTTATAGTATAATTTAGTGAAAAGGGCAGGGGGTGATGGATATGAAAAAGACGGTGGCAGCTGTAATGATAATAACGATCCTGTCGAAGCTTTTGGGCTTTCTCAGGGAGGTGTCACTCTCATTTTTCTTCGGGGCATCTGAGATAACCGATGCCTTTAACATCGCTCAGACCATACCAACATCAATCTTCTCGTTCATATGGATCGCACTCTTTACAAGCTTCATACCGATCTACAACAGGATACGGGCTGAGAGGAGCAGTGAACATGCAGACCTGTTCACCTCAAACCTGTTATCTGTAATAATCATGATGTGTGCACTGCTGGCAATAACCATAATCATATTTGCGGTCCCGGTAGTGAGGCTTTTCGCATCAGGCTTCTCTGAAGAGACACTAAAGCTTGCCGCATCCCTTACAAGGATTAGCATAGCAGGAATTGTTATCTCTGCAGTAATATATATCCTCACTGCCATGCTTCAGATACGGGACAGCTTCATAGTCCCTGCCCTTATAGGCATACCTGCGAACCTTGTAGCCATCGCATCCTACGCCCTTGCCGGAAGCAATTCGAGTATCCTTGCCATAGGCATAATCCTGGGACTTGCGCTTCAGGCCATATTCCTTGCAGCTGCAGCGAAAAAGGCCGGATTCAGATACACCCGTACACTTAAGCTTCATGATTCCAATATAAGGGAGCTCCTGCTGTTTTCGATCCCAGTAATCATTGGAGTATCGGTAAACCAGGTAAACGTGCTTGTAGACAAGACAATTGCTTCAGGGATAGCTGTTGGAGGGATATCAGCCCTTGGCTATGCACAGGTAGTCAATGGCTTCGTGCAGGGGATATTCGTAGAGCCTGTTTCTTCAGTGATGTATCCTACAATATCAAGGATGGCGTCAGAGGGTGACAGGGATGCGCTTTCGAAAACCCTTTCCAATGCAATTGTATATGTATTAATGATGATACTTCCAGCAATGACGGGAATCCTTGTCCTTTCTGGCCCTATAACACGGCTCATATTCCAGAGAGGAGCCTTTGGAGCTGAAGCTGCAATCCTAACCTCTTCAGCCTTGTTCTTTTATGCAATCGGGCATGGAGCATATGCCATTAGGGACCTTTTCTCCAGGACCTTCTATGCTCTTGGAGATACGAGAACTCCCATGAGAAATTCCATATTCGGCATGGTGCTCAATATAATCCTCAATATAGTGCTTTCAAGGTACCTCGGCATAGGAGGACTTGCACTGGCTACAAGCATCTCTGCGATAGCCACATCTTCAGCACTTGTGGTTTCTTTTAGAAAAAAGACAGCTTTCTCAGCTATAAGTGGAAGGATCAAGAACATTGTGAGGATTGCAGCAGCTTCTGCAATCATGGGTGCTGTGGTCTGGTTTGCATATGGGCTAATTATTGAGATTCTGAACCCTAATGTCTCTGCTCTTGTTTCAATAGCAGTTGGCATCATCACCTATGTAATACTTGTACTGGTTCTTAAGGTGGAGGAAGCAAGGTCAGCTGTATTTGTAATACACGATAAGCTGCGTAAAACATATGGTAAATAAAGCAGTGACGTTGTAAGGATGAAAGAAACTGAGAATTAAACACATGGTATAATTTCTGTGAATTTTCTGACTATTCATTGAATGTGTATCACTGCAGGTGGATAATTAAATAAGAAATATACAAAAGAAAGTAGAAAGAAGGGAATACCATGAAGAGACGGTACAGGAAGCTGATGGCAATGTTTGCTGCTGCGTTCATGCTCTTCTCAGTGACCTTTGCGTCGGTTTCTGCGTCAGCACAAACCAGAATAAAATATACTGCGCTTGGAGATTCTGTCACAGTAGGTCTTAGCTCATATAAGTCGCTGAATCCGGTTGACTACTATGGTTATGCGGATATGCTTGACGATTATCTTGAGATTGCATTTGATGTGGACTACAGGAATCTGGGAGAAGAAGGTCTTGATTCAATGGAGCTGTTGGGAATGCTCACCAACGATGTGGTTTTCCAAGGCAAAGTTGCAGGTTCAAGAATTGTGACGATTAACATTGGCAGCAATAACCTTCTTACACCGGTATTACCGACAGTAGCTGCTGCTTTCGGAGCAACAGATTTAAAATCTCTTTATGACAACATCCGGAAACTATCCTACTCTGTAGCGATGGCAAGGTACGCTGCACTTGATGATCCGCCATCACCATTGGTTCAATCATTTCCTGCAGGTGTTGAAGTGTTCAAGGCAACATTCCCAGGAATCATAACAGCAGTAAAGACTCTTGCGCCTGGAGCCAAGATAGTAGTGAACAACCTATACAATCCAATGCAGGCGGGTGATGCCCTGTACTCATTTGTAGACAAGCATATCAGGCAGATCAACGCAGTAATCACAGAGAATGCGCCTGGCTCTTATGTTATTGCCAATTCTTATTCCTCCTTCAAGGCATATGAGACTTCAAGGCTGGCGGTTACCTTCAGTGGAAGGAATGCTATTCTGGCAGCGAAGCTTGGCAGCTATGAGGCTTTCCTTATGGCAGTAGATCCTCATCCTACGACCTTTGGTCATACACTGATATTCGTAAGGGAAAGGAATCTGTTGAAATAGCAATTGAAGTCGATTGAAAGTAAAAGAATTGAAAGGGTACGACCCTTCCGGAAATATTCCGGAAGGGTCGTATTTTCTACTTGATCTCAAACTTAGTTCCGCCAGACTTCGGTTCAACAAGCTTAGGAAGTACGATCTTTAGTACTCCATCCTTGTACTCGACTATAGCTTGGCTCTCGTCGATATCATCTACATAGAAGCTTCTCTTTATCGAGCCAAAGGACCTTTCACGCCTGATGAAGTTCTCGCCCTTTTCCTCGGTACTCTGTTCCTTTTCCGCTGAAATTGTCAGGTACTTGTCCTTGTATTCAACGACTATGTCGTCCTTGTTGACTCCGGGAAGGTCAGCGTCTATCATGTACTCCTTGTCGTTTTCCTTGATGTCCACCTTGAACTGCTTAGTCGAGGCTCCAAGTGCAGGGAGGTCGTTGAAGAAATCACTCATGAACTCGTCGTCCCCGAAAAAGTTCCTACCTATTGGCAGTCTGTTCCTCATACGTAATCACTCCTTCGTTTTTTTGTGCAGCCCTGGTGTTTTATGGATATAATCTGATTAGGGCTTACACCTTCTAACATTATTTTACTACTGGTCCTGATTTTGACAAATCAGGGACAACCTAAAACAGGGAGATTGCAACTGTAAATATAAGCAATCTGATGCTATTTGACTTCATTTGCAATATGCCATCATAAAAGGCTGAAAACTGACCAGAACAAACATTTATCCGAAATTAACAATATCTTAAAAAATGAAGAGGAATGCAATGATAGGGATAGTGATTCTAAACTACATGACGTATGAAGAGACTTCGAATTGCATAGGAACAATCAGAGCTACCTGCAAGTCCTTCTATAGGATATATGTGGTGGATAACGCTTCGCCTGATGGGTCATTTGGAAGGCTATTGGATACTTATAGTTCTGATGCAGATGTTGAGCTGATAGGAAGTAAGGTGAACAAAGGCTATTCAGCAGGAAACAACATTGGGGTCCTTAAGGCGCTGGAGGATGGCTGCACGCATATTCTTGTCTCGAATTCCGACATCATCTACCATGAGGGTGCAATTGACAGGCTGAAGCAATTTCTTGACGGAAACATTAAGGCAGGCATAGCTGGTCCGAGGATTCTTGATGAGAATGGAGAAGTGTCAGAGATATCAAGGATATTTGTGAAGACCGGGATAATGGAGAAGCTTTTTGCTACTACAAGGCTTCGATCATTGAATTACCGGAACATATACAGAACATACTACGGCCTTGACAAGTCCTTTGATGAGATCCAGAAGGTATATCACCTCGTAGGATGCTGCTTCATGATGAAGAGGGAGCTGGCTCTAAAGGTGGTTCCATTTGACGAGAATACCTTTCTTTATGAGGAGGAGCTGATTCTCGGGATAGCCGCAGAGACTGCAGGCTATGAAACTTACAGCTATCCCCCTGCAGAAGCAACACATCTCAACGAGAGGAGTTCAAGGAACATTGGTGCCTATGCGCTGATCCATCTTGTCTGCAGTGAGATCTACTACTGCAGGAGATACCTTAAGGCATCAAGGCTTAAGGTCTTCCCGATTTATATGATCAGGTCCATGCTGTACCTTGAAAGGTGCCTGAAAAACAGAAGCTACAGGATGAACCTGGGAAAGTACATCAGGGAGTCTGCCAGGAGGTTCATGTCATCTGACGGATTAGGATGATTGAAAATGATAAATAATAATGTCGAATTTATGATAATTTGCTGAAAATTGTGCTAAAATCATATTTGGAAAGCTATTCATAGACGACTATGTTGCTTCCAAAATGATAATGGGGAGGTGAAGGGCAAGGCACAGGCTGCATATGGCAGCAGGCTTGGCCCAAACTTATGAAGTACTTTATAGACACAGCCAATGTAAATGAAATCAGGAAGGCGAACGAACTGGGAATACTAGCGGGTGTAACCACGAATCCATCCCTCATAGCAAAAGAGGGAAGAATCTTCGCGGATGTCATAAAGGAAATCACCGACATAGTTGACGGACCCATAAGCGCAGAGGTATTGTCACTCGAATCTGATGGGATGATCGCTGAAGCACTAGAGCTGGTGAAGATACACAAGAACATAGTGGTCAAGGTACCTATGACGGCTGAAGGCCTGAAGGCAGTATCCTACCTTTCAAAGAAGGGAATTAGGACCAATGTGACTCTGATATTCACTGCAACCCAGGCACTTGCAGCTGCAAGGGCAGGAGCAAGCTATGTATCACCATTTGTTGGAAGGCTTGATGACATAGGCCTTGATGGGGTTGAGGTCATAGAAGAGATAGTCCATATCTTCAACCTTTATGGAATTGACACTGAGATAATCGCAGCAAGCATAAGGAACAAGAACCACGTGCAGAGGGTAGCCCTTGCGGGAGCCCACATAGCTACGATTCCATACAAGGTAATCCTTGAATCGCTTACGCATCCTCTTACAAATGCAGGAATCGAAAGATTCCTCAAGGACTGGGAAGACGCAAACCAGAAATAGAAAAACAGACGCCCGGGATGATTATCCCAATGGCATTAAGTTAATCTCGCTCAAGAAGCTATCACAAACAGTGGTAGCTTCTTTTTGATGTTAATTGACCATACACATAGGGAAATTAGAAACTGGTAACCTAAAATAAGCATCACAAATAGACAGGAAATATTCCCTGTCAAAAATTATTCAGTTTAAGAAAATTATGCTACCCTATACATGAAGCTTATAGTTGATTTTGCAATCATATTCCTAGGTCTTGAACGTCCAGGGCGAATTGGAGTTATGTACCTAGAGATCAAAGCTTCAATATTTGGTGGAGTTATTTTACCAAGGAAGTATTCTCGGCAAATGTGTGCAGCGACAGAAAAGTTGACCTTATATTCATATTTTCTGTCCTTTTTTTCTATAACCACGTGCAAGGTGATTAATTCAGAAAAGTTGTACATAACAAGTCGAGCAAAAATTTCCTGGAGTATAAACTCCACCTTTTTGGAATGAAAATGAAGCAATCCTATTGTATATTTTAGGTCCCGAAATGAAGTTTCAATTCCCCATCGCATTGAGTATAGTTCCTTCAATATTTGTGGCGGGAATATTTCTCTGTCAAGATTGGTAACAACAACTTCATAAGTATCTTCTGTTATCGGAAATCTAACAATTCTGAAAGGTAATCTATACAATATCGTAGGATAACTCTTTTTGTTCTTTTCTGGAAGGTAGTCAAAAGTTTTGGTAGTAGATATTAATCTATAATGGTTTCTATCCTTTAGCAATTCCTTAACTTCATTTGTATGCTTTCCTGTGAGCTTCAAATCTATATCAACTGTTAATGCTGACTTCTGTTGTCCAAAACCTGATGTGTTTTCTTGTCCAAGATTTGCTTTGGTTAATGGCAGGCTGAGTTGATCAGCCTGCCATC
>NZ_JAGGKC010000049.1 GCF_017873395.1 Youngiibacter multivorans
GTAGCTTCTTACTCTCGAACCAATAACCCTAAGAGAACCTCCGCAAACAGGACAAAAATTTATCTCGTGGCTCCTTACGCAGAGAGAATCCCCCTTCCTTTCTATCTTGAATTCTGATAAAATAACCATGCTAATTAATTTTAGTGGGGACCCTTCTCTGATTCAGTTTCGTAGGCGGAATTCAGGGAGGGGTTCTTTCCTTTCTATTCAATTCTTTCTCTCTGCCAGTATATCCGTCAATTTACGGACAGGCAAGCATGGCTAATCTATGTCAAAATTTCGCGGCTCTAACACCTTGGAACTGTCAAGCTTCAATAACTCTACTTGTAACTTTTGAAGCTGAGCGTCGATACCAGCCAGGATTTGGTCGTTATTGTGACTTGTGACGGCGACAATATTGCCCCGGTTGCTCCACTGAACCCTGCGGAACACTTCACCACAGCCTCCGCAAACAATCATGATGGAGAAACAGTGAACACTGCTGAAAGTTCGATTCTTCCCATTTGTTTTTCCTTCGATAAATTATTATCCTCCTCTCGTAAATACTAAGGCAATTACCGCAACTTTATTCTAATACTTACAAGAGTGGCTCTCTATCACGGATTCATTGATAAAATTCACTGGCTCCAGCCATCGGAATGGGTGACTCTTTACAACGGATGTGGAGGTTCTGTAAGCCGGAATACTCAAATACACAGAAAAAAAGAACCTAGGACATCAACTATAAGTATATTAATTCACTATTAGGACATAATGATTTCAAGGAGATGAAACATGATAAAAGCAAAATGTATATGCCATAAGGAAACAAACTTATCAAGCTATAAATTAATTCTTATTGACAACATTCTTCTTTATCGGGAGTATTATGGAAAATGCACATGTGGGAACAATGTATTATTTGAAGATTGGAATGAATCAGATCAGATATACTTAGATTGCCCCGAATTACTTAAATACCTTAAATAACTTATGCCTACTGAATGCTGTGAAACTCTAGCAATATGTGAATTTTATTTCCACTTACATTATGATTAGTTGGAACAAACCTCTGATATTTACGAAAGCCGGCACTTTGAAATGGGCGATGTAAAAGCACAAGAGTAAAAAGAACTGTATCACGATTTTGGCCTACCTGAAAAAATAGCCTCAGTCCAAGTATTTATGCTGATTTAGCCACTTTAGATTTTCGGTTAGGAAGTGGAACCTTTAAGTCAGAGCATACAAGATATACCATATCTAGCATGTTCTGGATATTCCTAAATCCATATGCTTTCCTAACAATTAGTTTTATCTTGTTATTCGTTGCTTCAATTCTGGCATTCCTCATTCCGTAACGGATTGCATTCAGGATATGCCTCTTATGCCGCTTTATCTTTTGATACAGGTCTTTGAAAGCTTGTATACGACTATGACTAGCCCACCAACACCACGCTGCCCGCTCTCTTTCAACCTCTTCGGGGTCCTGAATTTTCAGAGTCAGGCGAAGCTTCTCCTTCAGCTTAAATCCACGGAACAATCGCTTATTGGTGGATGCTATCAGCTGAATACGGAGCTGCTGCTTTTCCGTCAGATTCTCCGGAGCCTTGCCCAAAGCATATACGGAGTTCTTGATTTCTTCTGCCTTAGCTCTGGCAGCTTTTACCTTGGCAAGAGCCTTGTCATTTTGCTTGGGTCTGCCTGGCTTACGTGGATTCTCGCTGGATAGCTGCTGAGGTTCCACATAGGCTTCACGCCAAACTTCCCTGCGTACCTCATCAAGGGATTGCATGGCCCATTCGACAACATGGAATGGATCCACACAGCCTTCACAGTCAGGCGTGAACTCATTCACGCACTCGGTTATCCATCTGGCACCATCTCCTGTGACCACCTTTATGGATGCTAGCTGCTTTTGCGTAAGCTGGCGATAAGACCGTTGAAGGACAGATTTACCATGTCCTTCAGATGCCCAGACAATAGTGTTTGTATCATGATTTAGGACAACTGTAATATACTTGTGTCCTTTCTTGTAACTGGTTTCATCAATGCCGATGTTAACAAGCCCATTAAGCCTTCTCGATCTTTCTGGCTCAATGTCATTAAGAGAACGACTGATACATTTGCCGACAGTAGCCCAATTAATCCGCATATAGGATGAACCCGTACTACGCGGAAGGTATGTTGCAAGCCATGCCGTGGTCAGGTCAAAGTCCCTGGTGAACCCGCTGCCTGGATATGACCATGGTACGTTGGCAGTCACGACTCCGTGTTCAGGGCAACTGATCCGATTGGTTGGTGCCTCAATCTCAATAAGTATTCCGCCGAAATCCAGACCTCGACATGTATTGGAGCCCTTACCAACTGTATCGTAGTCAGGACAATGGTTGCCACAGTACGGACAACGGTTTTGATACCAAGCCAATGGCCGTGCCTTGATCTTAAGATGCTGCACCCCATAAGAATCCGTATAAAAGTCATGGCCTGAAACAACAACCCCATTGACGTTAAGTAATATTTTGCATAAAGTATTAGCAGAAGCCATCTGGTCATCCCTTTCATGTATGTGTTTGGCCGCTAATACATTACTGGGAACTAGGTAGCTTTTCAATATTAATTTTTAATAGTGAGTTGTGGTTTTACCCATAATGAATAATGAAGCCTCTTATTTCATAACCAATAAGTATCAGTGATTCAAACAATTACTTTTATTGTATACAGTACAATTTCATCTTTATACTATCTAAGGAACATCACTTCTAAAATGAATTTATGAGTTGTCCTGATTTATTGAGATTTATGAGAAAGTTGAATGAAACGGGTCTTCGCTGTTTTAAGGGGTAAGTTAACATCACTTTAGTAAACTGATATAATTGATACAAAAAACAAATGTGGTTGTTTGTATGTCTAATAATGAGGTGTTTTTCAGTTGGACTTCAGATTAAGGATCTCTTTTTCGCTAAGTCCAAAGATTTCAACCTGGAAAAGCTGATGAACTCCATCTATACATAGACTTCAAGATTGATGCCAAGTTCCAATGTCCTGTCTGCCACGAGGGCGGCAAGGCTGTCCAGGACATGGAGTACAAAGTGCGGAAGCATCTGAATTTCTTCCATTAAAAGGCATTTATCCACTATAGAACTCCAAGAGGTAAGTGTGTTGAACACGGTGTGAAACTCATTGAGGTTCCCTGGGCTGCTCCTGAGTCAGGCTTCACCCTGCTGTTTGAAGGACTTCCCACAGGAACAATAAATCGTTTCACTACATCACCTCAAGAATATTATGTACGATCAAAAATCTATCAAATAAAATATATCTGATGTAGCATGGAATATTTTCTGCTCATAACGTCTCATTTTTATTGTCTCGAAAGCTTGCCTATGTTATGCTTATCACATAAAATAATGGGTGGTTAGAATATGGAATTCGATGTTAGGCTATTTGCAAAACTTGAAGAGAGTAGTAAGAATTATGAAAAAAGCATGGACAAACTTCGTAGAAAACAAATTGGTAGTTATTTTACATCATTAGAGCTTACAGTTAAAATGATGGATGAGCTAATAAGTGAAATGTCGAAAGAGGAAATTGAAAACATTTACAAGATGAGATTCCTTGAACCTTGTGTTGGTACAGGCAATTTTGTATTTGCATATATTCTGGGGTGTGTAAAGTTAGGATTAACCTCAGAACAAGTAAAAGAACTTATAAATAATATCTATGTATGCGATATAAATGAAGAGGCGATAGCTATTTATCGTGATAATTTGACATTTTTTGCATTGGAGTTTTTTGGCATTGCACTTTCGGATGACTACTATCGTTCACATATTGGTGGAGGATTACTTTTTAACGTTGGTGATTCAAAAATACGATTTATAAGTTTGAAGGATGTTTTTGGAGAAGAAATTGCAGAGAGGAGATTTGATATTGTAGCAACGAATCCTCCTTACAAGAATCTGAAGGCTGAACATACACACTATATTGATGAAAATGAAAAAAATAATGATAAGAGCAAATATTATCAAATAAGCGAATTGGCACAAAAACACTTTCAATATTCAACTACAGGAACACTCAATTTGTACAAACTTTTTGTTGAAGAAATAATTGAAAATTACTTAACTGATAATGGCAAATGTTCATTGTTGATACCTAGTTCAATACTTTCAGATAAGACCTGTAGTAGGCTTAGAAATCGAATGCTTTTTAATTACAAGATTATTTCAATAAAAACTATGGGAGAAGATAGCTCATATGTTGATGCTCAACAGGCTTTATGTGCAATACTGCTAAAAAAAGGTCAGTCTACAGACTTTATTAATATTTCAAAGGATTATGATAAAAATCCCGAAAACACCACAAATATACATGTTGACGATTTAACTAATTCAAATTGTGAGAACGCGATTGTCGTGTTAACAGAAAGTGAGTATCGTGTTTTAGAAGCAGTAAATAAATTTCCGAAACTTAAAGATATAACTTGTATAAAGAACTTACGGGGTGAACTTGACCTCTCGATTGATAAAAATTATATTACATCAGTTGAAAGCCCATACAGGCTTATCAGGGGGCGAAATATTGGTTTATTTCAAATAAATCGACAAAACTCTTTTGACTATGTGAGTGAAGATTTTATAAAAAAATCACCAAAGGGGAGGTATGTTAAGGTACACCGAATCGCTTGCCAGCAAATTGCTAACCAAAGCAAAAAAAAGCGGGTTATTTTTTCATACATTAAACCAAATACAGTATTAGGAAATTCTTGTAACTTTATTGTAGTTAATGAGAATAATTTAGATATAGATTTAGACTGGTTAATTGGTGTGCTAAATTCTTCATTGATCAACTGGCTGTTTAAGCTTACAAGTAGTAATAATCATATAAATAATTATGAATTAGATGCGTTACCACTGCCAATATATTCAAAGAATAAAAATGAAATACGACAACTTGTAAAAAAATATATTGAAGTGGGGGCGTCAGAAATTTTAGATGAGATTGAAGAATTGGTCTGTCAAGCATATGAAATTAGTAGTATTGATACAACATCGGGAAATATCGATGCCAATTCAGGCAATTATGACAAGTCAATTATATTAAAATTTTATAACGAGATAAAATATATTTTACCTAATACACAATTATCAACAATAGCTTCATTACTCGAAGGCAATATTTCAATAGAAGAAATAATAATCCAATGTGGTTACTCATTAACTTCATTTGAGGAAAAAGTACTCACAAACTTGTATAATAAATATCTTGATATTAAATCCAATCGAGTTCTCAATCACACATTATTCAAACTTAGCGACCTCGACTTAGAAATGATTAAACCTATTCCACAAGGCGGAAATTGGAAAAATATTCCTCAAGAAACTATAAGTAAATCCAAACGATTGGAAAGAATAAAAGAAACAGGGGGTAGAACTACTCTATATGGTCGTATTGATTACAAAAAACCAAGTTATACAATAACAACATATTTTAATAGACCTGGAAATGGTACTTATGTTCATCCAATTCATAACAGAGTTATTACTGTGAGAGAAGCTGCGAGATTTCAGAGTTTTAACGATGACTATTATTTTTGTGGTAATAAGAATCAACAATTAAAACAAGTTGGAAATGCAGTTCCCGTACTTCTGGCATACCAAATTGCAAAGAATATCTTGGGAAAGACTGGTTGTTCGCGCTCGTTAGATCTATTTTGTGGAGCGGGTGGGATGACTGCTGGTTTTAAAGCAGGTGGAATCAATTCTATATTAAGTACAGATATAGAAGAAAGTGCGTGTATGACATTAAAAGTGAATAATCCGGAGATTCCAATACTATGTGGTGATATTACTAATCCTTTAACGAAGTCGCAAATTGTTCAAACGGCTCTCGAAAACGAAGCAGATATTATCTGTGGAGGGCCACCATGTCAGGGATTTTCAATGGCTGGATTTAGGCAGGTAGATGACCCTAGGAACCAATTATTTCGAGATTTTGCAGATATAGTATCGAAGGTAAAACCCAAGATTATTGTATTTGAGAATGTAGAGGGGTTATTAACATTCCAAAATGGGGAAACATATAGAAATATAATTCAATTGTTCTCGGAGCTTGGATATAATGCTAATGGTAGAACGCTCTTTGCTCATCATTTTGGGGTGCCACAAAAAAGAAAGAGAGTAATCCTTATTTGCACAAGAAAAGACTTGTCCTTTTCACCAGATGAATTATTTCCAGAACCACCAACTATAAGTGAAGAATTACAAATAACTGCATACGATACAATATCTGATTTAGAGAATATTGGTTTTGGACATGAAGCAGTATATAAAAATATAGCTATATCTAAATATGTGCAGCTACTAAGAGATCAAATCAGCCACATTGATTACTTTACATCCATTTCACAAGCAATATTCAATGATATGGCCGATATTCATTTTAAAGCGACACAACTTAGATTGTTTTAGACTAGTTAATGTAACTAACACTAGCCAAAATTTGTTAAGTTTGTGTAGTAGTTACTTTAAATGTAGATTCTGTAAATTGTATCAAATAATTCTCTGTAAACTAATAAAATTGAAATAAGGAAAGACTAATCTAATAACCTTTGTTAGTCTTTCCTTATTTCTCATCTATGCTATTTAATGTGAATTGAAAGTGTCAAATGAAAGGATCGCTGAAATGGTGAGAAATAATCTAATAGTTAATAAATAATTCACCATCAAATTACCGAGAATGAAAACTCGAAAATGAGTTAGCAATATCAAATCGATATGGTAGTGTAATTTAAATTATGTTTATACATGACTTAAGATATTAAGAAGAGTGAGAATAGGAGCAGGACAGGAGAGCTGAGACAAGCTCAGGCACCATATCGAAAATCGATTCTCTGGCTTTACAATACGCGCATTCCAAATAGACTGTCAACTTACGTTGATAGTCTATTTTTGTGGGTTAAGCCTGTTTTCAAACAAGATTTCAATCTGACTTTCGATTTTATCCCAATTCCGAATACGCTTAGTCCATTTAGACATAACATCCATAGTCGCAAGATAGAGAATTTTGATGACAGCAGTATCCATAGGGAAAACTGTCTTTGTTTTGGTCACTTTCCGTAGCTGCCTGTGGTATGCGTACAGCGTTTTTATAGAGCCATGTGCACGCAGTTAAAGAGCCATTAACGCACATAGTGCAGAGCTAGTGGTGCGAAGCGCAATACCACCCCAAAGGGTGGCTTTAAAAGTTTCCTATATTGATATCATTGACTTGATACCCTTTATCGTAATTCTATGCGTCTTTGATGATACTCTGTTGGTGATTGATTCTGCGGCAAGGTGAACGGGAATCTGATCCAACCACTCGGCAGGTTCTAGTTGGGAGGCAACTATAGTAGATCGAAGATTCTTGCGACGGTCAATTATGGAAAGAAGATTCTCAGCGTATTCAATGCGGGATTACGAACTTGGCTTCATCCAGTGGCTTGAGATCTTCCAGAGCGAGCCATCCCCGGCACTCGCATGGCGTAAGAGCAGAGCAATGGTATTTCTGGTACCTTGTGGGTCGCTGCAACCTGGCGTTGGCTAAGCCTCCGAATGACTAACCTGACTGTATTGCCGTTAGTCTTAACGTAGCTTCTCCCCATGGAACCAATAACCCTAAGTGACCCTCCACAAACAGGACAAAAATTTACCTCATGGCTCCTTACGAAGAGAGATTCCCCCTTCCTATCTAGCCTGAATTCTGATAAAATAACCATGCTAATTAATTTTAGTGGGAACCCTTCTCTGATTCAGTTTCGTAGGCGGAATTCAGGGAGGGGTTCTTTCCTTTCTATTCAATTCTTTCTCTCTGCCAGTATATCCATCAATTTACGGACAGGCAAGCATGGCTACTCTATGTCAAAATTTCGCGGCTCTAACAATTCGCCAAGACTTTACACAGGCTGGATATTTGGTTTTCAATTTCTCTTCAAACTTGTCCAGGTTGACCGATGCCGCCTTTTCTGTAGGAGCCTTATGGACGAGCTTGAGGTCAGCCATGAGAGCTTTTATGTCCTTGTAGCTCACATATCGGGTGGATGACCGAATTTGGTGGATTATCAGCGTTGTATCTTCGTCTTTCCAAATACAGCATTAATCGCCTCCTTGAAGCCAGTGAGGCCGTCTATACAGGCAATCAGTATATCCTGGACTCCTCGATTCTTAAGCCCGTTCAAAACTGAAAGCCAGAATTTAGAGGATTCGTTCTCTCCAATCCACATGCCCAGAATATCCTTTGTGCCATCCATTGTATAAGCCAATATGTTGTATACGGCTTTATTGACTATGGCCCCATCCTGTTTCACATGGTAATTGATGTCATCAAGGAAAACTACCGGATATACTGGTTCCAAAGGTCTTGATTGCTATTCATTGATCATTGGGATGATTTTGTCTGTAATCGTAGAAACCTGGCTTGCTGATATGCTGAACCCGTAGATGTCCTGCAGATGATCTTCTATGTCTCTTGTTGTCATACCTTGGCATACATTGAGATAATCTTCTCTTCGATATCCGAGATATCTGTTTTGTACTTTCCAACAATCTTGGGATCAAAGTCTCCTTTTCTGTCACGAGGAATATTGACCACGATTGGGCCTCCAGTTGACTTCACATTTTTCTTGCTGAATCCGTTTCGCGTATTCTCAGGATGTTTGACATTAACACCTTTAGGATACCCCAAGTGATCATCCATCTCAGCTTCCAGCATTGATTCTATAGTGCCACCTAGCATTTCTTTTAAATCATCGTAGACATCATCGGCAGTAGTAGGGTCGTAAATTTCAAGAAACTGTTTAGCAAGTTCCATCAGCCTTGGATCCCTTTTAATCTTTGCCATGTTAAAAAACCTCCGGTTTAAGACTATTCTAATCTTAAGTCAGAGGTCCAAACACAAAATTTTCTACACTCTCTTCGATATAGTGCTTAATAATCTATATTGTATGTTTTGCATTAATGATTCAATTTTTAACTTTATCAAGGAAATTTCTGCACGGCTCGAAATTAAAGTACAGACTCTATCCAATGCATTCATCTCCGCTTGAGTGAGAAATGCATCGATATTTCGGTTTTCCTTGCTGTTAAAATCTTTGACAGAATCAATCGCAATCCGACTAAATCTCTTCATTTCATTTATATTTCGTTCTGTGTAATGACGTTTAGAAGTTGTGACGATGTCACCCAGGTTATTAAAACCATAACTTGATGCGAAGTAGTCGTATTTAGGCTTTAGTAATATTTCGGTTAGTACTTCCTCACCTATGCTAGTACACTTATCGAAAATATTCCCAAGTATAAACATAAAATTTACCATATTTTGTTTAAGTATATCTCTATAAACTGTTGATACGTATTGGGGCTGAAATTTGTAATTCATTTTTATATATTCCCAAATAGTCGAGGAATACCAAGACATTGGGTAAATACGAGTCCTACTTTCAACTTCAAGTATTTTTTCAATATCATCAATTTGTAATCTATCTCTTTTAGACGCGTTATTTCCAAAATCCATCGGCTGTAGATATCTTGGATCGTGAACAAATCCTAGTGATATCGGACCGATATGATCTGCTGTTGTATTTGAAAAAAAATCACTTCCCATATACATGTTTGCTGCATGAATATTACCATCACTCCAGTACTCATAAGCACGGCGATCTTTTGTGTAGCTTTTTAGGTTTTCAGAAGATCGACCCTTATCTTCCAAAGCACGACAGCACCTATTATATGTGTGAAATCCATCGTAACGATCCGGAAAGTTCGACATGGCCCCAGGACCAAGATATGTCTTACCGCCAAGCCTACATGACTGTTCGCATTTATCAATTAGATCTTTTTTTGAAAGTATAAGATATTCTTGGGGAAACTCAAACTTTTTGTTAAAGAATTTTCTGACTGTCAATTCAGGCACTTCATTTTCAATCAAAATGTCCCATATATCACTAATGTGATTACAAGATGTGAAATCATACCCGAATTCCTTTTTAAGAGCTTTTAGAAATATGGAGTTTGGATAAAAATAATATATTGATAAGCTTTCACCACATATCTGACATACTTTCAATTTTGTTGGATGTAACATTCTCATTACTTCAGCATAAACTCCTGGAACATTAGGAATGTTGAATTCACTAGCCTTTTTGTCTGCCCATGCTATGCGTTGCCTACCAATTTTACTTTGCTTAACTGCAATCCACCTATAACTGCCATCATCTGACCTTAATATCGGTAATCCAGAATAGTTATCGTGATTAACGATATAATCAATGTATTCATAGAAGTTCTGATGCCAATTCCTATTCGATTTTGCCATAATGATCCTCCAGTATTATTTATTAATATATTTTATCATATTTTCCATGTAATCATGATAATGTAACAAATTTATTGGATAATGTTACTTTGTTGAAAATATAAAAAGTGCTAATTATATTTAACTCAATTTACATGTAAATGCATTAAATTCTTTTTTTTGAAAATTATATAAATTACGTGAAAAGAGGCAGTCTTAATCCAGACGCCTCTTGATTTGATTTAGATTTTCTTAATCATCAGACTGTGTCTTCCTCATGCATGATGTAAACAGGGCAAGGAGCATCTGCGATAACTCTCTGGGTGACGGATCCGATGAAGAAACGTCGAAGCTTAGAGAATCCTCTTCGACCCATTAAAATCAGGTCAAATTTCTCTTTTTCAGCGAACTTGAGGATCTCAACAGATGGTTCACCCTCCAGAACTACTTTGTTGAATGGAACTCCTGTAGTATCAAGCTTCGCTAAGAAGTCATCGAGCATCTGTGTCTGTTTTCCTTTCATTCCATGGAAAAGGTCAGACTTTTCGATATGGAATTCTGTGTTGTCCTGAAATTCTGCACTCTTTACGCTGGTTGAGCCTACACCTGCGACAACTTCATTGAAATCTGTTGCATCTGCCATGCCGTACTGTGACAAGTCCGGAGCTTTAGCTACCGTAAGGAATGTAATCTCACTGCCATATTGCTTAGCAAATTCAATTGCCCTTGCTGCCGCCTTTTTTGAAGCGTCAGAACCATCGATTGGAACAAGCATCTTTTTCATTTTTAACCCTCCTAACAGAGTATTTATGTTAATTGATACCCATGGGTTCAATCAGCTATGGATATCATGAAGTATCCGAAACCTGAGCTGAATTTCAACCAGCCAGATCAATTCGGATGTCTATATCTTCATTATAATCCTTTAATTTTTGGTAAAACTTGAGTTTACACAATGTGCAAAGAGAATACTATCAAAATTAAGAAACAACACAGTTTGTTCATGTGAAAAATATTATTAGTATATGTATATGGAATGGACGAGACGGCAAAATCAGAATGGAATCCATACTGATTTGGACTTTGCCGGTCCAGATGTCAAAATGAGACAGGAAGTCTGCAAATATTGTCAAATGTAACGAAATTGTAAATGTTTGTATGATATAATTTATTAGGAAAGAATCGTTGAGGGGAAAAGAATGGCCATCAGATGCAGGAAAGCATTGATGACCCGAATGCAATTTTTCCGATTG
>NZ_JAGGKC010000050.1 GCF_017873395.1 Youngiibacter multivorans
TGCACGAATGGATCGAAAAACCTAAGGTTTTTCGTATCTGGTGTCTATAACTTTGAGGGTTACACCCGTTCCCATTCCGAACACGACGGTTAAGCTTCAAGGTGCTGATGATACTGCAGGGGAAGCTCTGTGGGAAAGTAGGTCGTCGCCAGATTTTTATTTTGGCTTCATAGCTCAGTTGGTAGAGCAGAGGACTGAAAATCCTCGTGTCCTTGGTTCAATTCCGAGTGAAGCCACCACTCGCGATTCGTTGAATCGCCGTAGTTAAAACGTCTTTAGGGACGTTTTTTTTGTTTGCTTAAATATATGAGACACGAAAATTCGCATGTGATATATTCTATTTGTATAGAGGAGGTGCATTGGTGAATTATCTGGCCATTGATATAGGTGGAACCGAAATAAAATATGCAGTAATGGATGAATCAGCTGAATTTATTCTGAAGGACAGAATGCCGAACAGGATGAGGTCAGTTAATGACTTCCTTGAAGTGGTCGAGACTCTTTGGAAGAAATACGGAGATGATGCTCATGGTATTGCGTTCAGTATGCCTGGCAGAATAGACAACAAGACAGGCTATATGTACACTAGCGGGAATCTGGGATTCCTTGACAATACTGATGCAGCAGGTCTTGTAAGATCAAGGATATCAGCCGATGTATCAGTAGAAAATGATGCAAAGGCAGCTGCATGGGCGGAAATTTGGAAAGGCGAGCTGAGAGGTGTTGATGATGCTGTGGTGGTTGTCATCGGCACAGGAATTGGCGGAGCCATAGTAAAGGATGGAAGTGTACATCGTGGCAAGAACCACAGTGCGGGCGAATTTAGCTTCATATATGCAGGTGATCCTGGAATGCCATATTCAGGTAAGGATACGTTTGCAGGCAGATGCGGAATAGGAGGATTCTTAAATCCAATAGCGAAGGCAATGGGAATCTTACCGCACGAGCTGGACGGGTTTAAGGTATTCGAGTGGATAGAGAAAAGGGATGAACTTGTATTAAAAGTGTTTGAAGGTTATCTTCGGGAGCTCTGCCGGCAGATTGAAAATATCCAGTTCATGTACGATCCAGAGCTGATACTTATTGGTGGAGGTATCAGCAGACAGCCTGCATTCCTGGAAATGCTGAAAGGTTCACTTGATAAGTACCATGCAGACCACAGGTCACCAATGGCCAAGCCAAAGCTGGCAACCTGCAGGTTCTACAATGATGCTAATCTTGTCGGTGCTGTCTATAACTTCAAGCAGGTAATAGAGGGTAGATTGGAGTGAGGTCTTGGTTTGGAAAGAGTGATTGAAAATAAGAAATATATGATGATAAGGGATGACCTGAGAGATTATTTCGGAGGAATGTATGGCGGAAATCAGCATATCGGCTCGAAGGGAATCGCAAAGTTCGGTTGCGGATCCGTGACTCTCCATACTTATGTTGCATATGAGGCGAGGAAAAAATATTCTAAGGAGGAAGTGAAGGAACTTCAGGAGCAGTTCTTCAAGAAATATCTGCTTGGTCCTACGACCGCACTGAGGTTCAAGCTCGCCGCCATAGCATATTACGGACTAAGGAAAAGAAAGGCTTCTGTCAGGATAATACACAGCCTATATAAGGAAAGCGATGGACTTAAGAAGATAATGGTAGAAATAAGAAGGAATATAGATCGGGACAATCCTGTGCCTCTTATAATAGGAAAGCGTACAATGAAGGGCTACAAGGATGAGCTGGATAATCACTGGGTTACTGTCACAGGCTATTCAGATGATTACTTTGTCGTAGTATCCAATAATGGAAGGATGGAGGAGCTTGACCTTAATGAGCTCTCACACAGGAGATTGTTCATTGCTATTGCGGCAATAAGCGTAAAATAGGGAGACATAATGTCTCCCTATTTTAGTATTATGAGATGTCTCTAATGAAGGTTGCAATTTCCTCTGAATGGCCTTCAGCGGTAACCTTTCTGTTAATATAGATGATCTTGCCTTCCTCATCGATTACGAAAGTGCTTCTTTGTATTCCGATGGAGGTTTTTCCAAACATAGTCTTTTCTTTCAGGACATCATACTCCTCGCATACAACGCTGTCTGGATCGGACAAAAGGATGAATGGAAGTGAGAACTTGTCTATGAACTTGTCATGTGAATTGAGGGAATCCCTTGAGACACCAAGGATAACTGCATTCAAGGCAGAAAGGTCGCTGTTGCTGTCTCTGAAGCCTTCAGCCTCGATTGTACATCCAGGTGTATTGTCCTTAGGGTAGAAGTAAAGTATTACCTTCTTTCCTTTATAGTCGCTGAGTCTGTGCTCCTTGCGGTCTGAGCCTGTAAGAGTGAAGTCTGGTGCTTTGCTTCCGACCTCCAGATTCTTTTTCATATGCTACCTCCAATTATTTCTTATATGATTAATAATGATAGCAAAAAAGTATTAACATGTTTAGGGTCTTAAGGTATATTTTGTGTTAACACGATGTGGTTCACTGTTTCAGGAATTTGTGTTAGTATAAGAAAGTATACAATCAATCAAGGATTTAAGGAGAAGATTATGGAAAAAAAGATATTGGCTACAGTTAATGGAATGGATATTACATCGGATGTTCTTGACAGGACAATAGAACAGCTTCCTCCGGAAAGAAAGGCATATTTCCAATCCGAGTTTGGAAGAAAGCAGCTTCTTGAGCAGCTGGTTAGCATAGAGCTTATCAATGCATTTGGACTGGAAATAGGAGTCGACAAGGAACAGATGTACCTTACACAGATGGAGCAGGTTGAGAAGGAGATCAGGTTCAACAGCACCATGAATAAGATCATGTCTGAAATCAGCGTGGATGATGCTGATGCTGAGATTGCATTCAACCAGAATCCCGGAAAGTATGGCGGACAACAGTCGGTAAGGGCGAGCCACATACTTGTAGACAGCGAAGAGCTTGCAAATGACATATTGAAGAAGATTGTTGAAGATGGAATGGATTTCAGCGATGCAGCTGAAGAGTTCTCATCATGTCCTTCCAAGGCACAGGGTGGAGACCTGGGTGATTTTGGTAGAGGGATGATGGTACCTGAGTTTGAGGATGCAGCATTTGCTCTCGAAAAGGGTGAAATGACTAAGGAACCGGTAAAGACCCAGTTCGGATACCACATAATAAAGACCACAGACAAGAAGGGCTTTGGAACAGCGAATTTTGATGATGTCAAGGAAACCATCAGGACTGAGCTCCTGAAGGAAAAGCAGATGGACCACTATACTAAGCTTCTAGAGGACCTGAAGTCAAAATACAACGTTACACTGAAGTAGACTCAAGGCTCGCTGAAATAGCGAGCCTTTTTGGTCCGGAGGATGAGATGAAGATATTGCAGGTAATCAATAATCTTGATGTGGGAGGTGCTGAGACACTCCTTAGTGCATATGCTCTTAATTCAAGGGAGAATACCAGCGTCATACTTACACTGGTATCAAGTGACAGCTGGATCAAATCTGAACTCGAGAATGCGGGAGTAAAGGTGATAGACCTTGCACTGCATGACAAGTACAGATTTTTTGGTGCAATCAGAGGGATTGTAAATGTGACTTTATCTGAAAAGCCTGACATAGTTCATGCACATCTGTTTCCACCCCAGTATTATCTGGCATTCCTCAGATTGTTTTTCAGGAAAATATCGTTTGTATTCAGTGAACACTCAACAAACAACCGGAGAAGGGGCATTTTACTCTTAAAACCACTTGAGGCTTTAAGCTACAGAATATATGATAGGGTAATCGTCATAAGCGAGGCAGCCAGGAAGGAGCTATGCAGGCTCTATCCAGGACAGAACTGCACGATTGTCTATGGCGGTGCAGACGAAAAGAGGTTTAGCGGACCCAGGAACGAGGAGTTTGATTTTATCCTTGTGGCATCACTTAGAGGCAAGGAAAAGGGTGTTGATGTTTTTCTCGAAGCCCTCTCAATGATAAAAGACAGAGGATATACTGCAGTGGTCCTTGGTGACGGAGTGATGAAGAATGAGCTTATTGAACTTCGTGACAGACTTGGGCTGAAGAAAACAGTTGATTTCAAGGGCAATGTGGGCAATGTCGGTGAATATCTCAGGAAAGCAAGGGTATTTGTGCTCCCATCCAGATGGGAGGGACTGCCGGTATCCATCATGGAGGCGATGTTTGCAGGTACTGCGGTAGTGGCATCAAGAACTGGCGGAGTTCCTGAGGTAGTACCTGAAAATGATTGTGCTCTGCTTTTTGAGCCTGAAGACAGTGAAGAGCTTGCTAAAGCTCTGGTGAGAGTACTTGATGACAATGAGCTCAGATTGCGACTTGCAGAAAATGCCAGAAAAAGAGCTGGGTTACTTTTCACGCTTTCAGCGTTTACTTCAAGACTTGACAGCTTTTACCGTGAAATCAAGAGAACCAGGAAATGAGGATTGACCTCTTCCTGGTTCTTAGTTTATCTCAACATCTTTAAGGCTTCTGACATAGACATGACAGTTCCTGATTATCTCTTCATGGAGATGCTCCGAAAAGCTGTCATGAACTCCGAATACCTTCATTCCGGCTTTCCTTGCTCCAAGCATTGCCGCAGGTATGTCCTCAAAGACCGCGATAGATGATGGACTCAGCTCCATCCTGTTCGCAGCAAGGAGATAGACATCTGGTTCCACCTTAGTCTTTCCAGCCATATCAGTGGTAACGACCACATCAAAGTATTGTCTTATCTGACGCGCTTCCAGGCACGCTTCAAGGATTTCCTCCGAGCTTGAGGTTGCAAGAGCTATCTTTGTGCCCTTTTCCTTGAGCTTTATAAGTATTTCCAGAGCGCCCTCCTTGAGCATTACATTATCACGGTATATGGATTTTACCGAATTGTTCCACTGGGCTTTAATTTCGTCGAGTGTCTCCAGGAGATTGAATGTCTCCTTGAAGTAGACTGCAGTCTCATGGAAGCTCTTGTGGGCAATCCTTCTCATGAGCTCTTCTGGCTCAAGGTCGATATTTCTCGCCACAAGGAAGTCTTCATCCACTTTTCTCCAGACCCACATGGAATCCACCAGAGTCCCGTCAAGGTCAAATATAACACCTAATACGTCATCAAGCATTTTACACACTCCCCAACATCATAAAATGGACCACGACAGCATAGGAAGTTCCGACAACCGCACCGGCTGCAACATCTGAAGGATAGTGGACTCCGAGATATACCCTTGACATAGCAACCAGAGTTGCAAGCGTGTAGTAGATGATTGAAATCAATGAGTTGGATGTCAGAAGTGCTACGGTGGCAGCTAATGTGAATGCTGCTGCAGTATGACCGGAAGGAAATGAAAACTGGTCCACGCCAATCTTTATGCTGTTCAGATTAATCAGCTTCTCAAATGGACGCTTTCTCTTTACAAAGAATTTTACCACTCCAACAGTAATCGATGTGAAAAAGAGCGAAAGGGCAGCAGCGGCTGCAAATGAATTGAAGTTCCGCCCTGGAAAAAAGAATAGTCCAAGAATCACACCAAGTGCGAAGACATCAGAGCCAAGATAGGTTGCACCAATGAAAAAATAGTCGAGTACCCTTGTCCTGAGCCTGTTGTTGATATATAGTACAGCTGCCTTGTCAAATTCCGTTATTTTCTGTATCATGGCATCTCCGAATAATATGGATTCACGCATTTGCGTCAATATATTATAGCATGAAAAAGAGGAGACTGCTAAAGCCTCCTGATCATGTGCAATGGGTTGAGAAATCCCCGCTTTCTAGAATGTCCTCTCAAATATCTCAGTCTTTGCGTGGTCCTTGAAGTCCTCCCTGTCGTGTATGCCGAATCTACCCAATATCTCATCAATCAAAAAGGAATTGGCCGCTACCTTGATAACAGATTCCTGAGCAGTCTTTTCGACGAATACAAGGCCGGCCTCCTTTGGAATCAGACCTTTAGGTCCTCCGACGCAGCCGCCTATGCACCCCATGCCTTCAACGAAGGATATATCTCCTGCCTCACCCTTCTTGACTTTGTCGAGAAGGTCCTTGCACTCCTTGACTCCATTGGCCTGTATTGATTTGAACATCCTGTATTTAAGAGGGAACATCTCCTCTATGGCTTCTCCTACGGCCACGGATACACCGCCAGTCCTCGCATAAAGCCTTCCGCCTTTGGAAGCATATTCCATTGATGGAATTCCGGACATCTTTTGTGGATCTATCCCAAGAGCTTCAAACATGACCTTGACTTCCTGGAAAGTCAAAACGGCGTCTATGACTCCGGCTATGTCAGGATCCTTGGCCTCCGTCTTTTTCGCGATGCATGGACCTATGAAAACAACCCGGACATCCTTGTTAAGCTCTTTCAAGATTCTGCCAGCTGCAATCATTGGAGATACCGAAGGTGACAAGTCAGGTACAAGGTCGTAGTAGATTTTCTTCAGCATGCCTACCCACATAGGACAGCAGCAGGAGGTGATCATGAGGTCACCCGGTTTTTGAACCAGCTTGTCAAATTCGACTGCTTCTTTGAGTGTAAGCATGTCTGCAAAGAAGGCAACCTCGACCATGTCTGCAAACCCTGCTTTAGCGAATGCCTCGCGAAGCATGTCCAGACTTACGTCTTCGCCAAACTGGCCTGCTATTGCCGGCGCTACGGCAGCAATGACCTTCTCACCATTCTTTATGTGGGAAGCTACTGGAAGTAGTTCTACTCTGTCCATCAGTACACTTGAATCACATGCATCGACACAAAGCCCGCATCCGATGCACCTGGAATCATCAATTACAAAGGACTTTGTGAGTGGATCTTTGACTATTGCATTGAAAGGACATATAGCTTGGCATTTTGTCCTGCCGGTTTGTGACATGCAGGTATCGCTGCACTCGCCGACCTTTGCGATGACATTCTTGTTGACCTGGTAATTGGTAATGGCTCGGACAAGATTCCTTACATACTTGTCGTCATATTCTATGTCGACACCACACAGAACGGATACGATATCTGTAAAGAAATCGAGGTCTTCCCTTTCCTGGGAAAGGACTTCAGTGAGTACATCCCTGAAGTTGTCATTATAGTATGCGGAAACAAGCTTCTTGAACAATTCCTCATGTCTTGACATTTGTACGGCATGCCATATGGGGATTCCATCCGGCTATGCCATTCCCCCCTTCCAATACCGTTTTTAGTTTACCCTATGACTCCATTCTATATTTTATTTCAAGTCACCTCAATACAATCATATTGATATGGAGGTAAACATTGCTTCTCATTGTGGAATCATCGCAGAACAGATAGAATATACAAAGACGGAGGTGGTTTTTGTGGGAAACCAGATACTGATTCAAGAGGATGAGAGCCTGGAAGATCTGCAGCTTAATGGTTTAGTCATAATACAGAAGAAAAAGGGATTCAGATTCGGTGTGGATGCTGTGCTCTTATCGCATTTCGCGAGCATAAGGAGAGGCTCTAGGGTCATGGACCTTTGCACGGGAACGGGAATCATACCAGTACTCCTTGCAGGGAAGACGGAAGCCTCTGTAATTTATGGGCTTGAAATCCAGAAGGATTTCGTTTCGATGGCCAATCGTACTATAAAAATCAACAGCCTCGAGGAGAGGATTTCGATAATCGAAGGCGACCTTAAGGACCATAAGCTACTGAAGGGTCTCGGATCGTTCGATGCTGTAACGGTAAACCCACCTTATAAGAAAAGTCATTCAGGAATCAGGAATCCTGAAGATTCCATTGCGATAGCCAGGCATGAGGTTGCGTTGGAGCTTGAGGACGTGATAATGGCATCAAAAATCCTGCTTAAGGATGGAGGAAGGCTATTCATGGTTCACAGGCCCGAACGGATTGCTGATATACTTGAGCTTATGAGGAAGCACAAAATTGAACCGAAGAGAATTCAGACAGTGCACCCGACCTTAGGCAAGGCGCCGAATATTGTCCTTGTAGAAGGCCAGAAATATGGTGGTGAATTCCTTAAATGGGTAGAGCCAATATATGTTCATTCTGAGAATGGCGGTTATTCTGACCAGATAAGAGAAATCTATGGAGATGATCTAAGATGACAAAGCTTTATATAGTACCGACCCCAATCGGTAATCTAAGTGACATGACCTTAAGGGCGCTGGAGGTTCTGAAGACCTGTGATGCCATAGCATGCGAGGATACAAGGGTTACCTCAAAGCTGCTGGCGAGGTATGATATCAGGAAACCGCTGATTGGCTACCGGGAGCACAATGAGGTCAAAAATGGCGATTTCATACTTGAAAGGGTCAGGAACGGCGAAAATATAGCTTTGGTAACTGATGCCGGAATGCCTGGAATATCTGATCCCGGTGAAGTGGTAATCAAGTCTGCGATTAGGGAAGGGGTAGAGTTCGAGGTGCTGCCCGGACCTTCCGCGGCTGTGACTGCCCTTGTCTCTTCAGGCCTTTATACAGCAAGGCATACTTTCCTTGGATTCATTGGAAAGTCAAGGAAGGAGAAGCGCGATGTTCTGACCGAGTACAGGGACAGGACAGAGACGATCATAATATATGAAGCTCCTCACAGGCTGAGGGATACGCTGGATGCAATGCTCGAAGTCCTTGGAGACAGAGAGGCCTGTGCCTCAAGGGAGATAACCAAGCTTCACGAAGAGCATGTCAGAGGAAGGATAAGCGAACTTGTTGAAACATTCAAAGACAGGGAACCAAGAGGTGAATTCGTGATCTGCATATCCGGAAGGACAAGGCAGGAATTGATTGACGAAAAAGCACTAGCCTTCAGCAATATGTCAATCAAAGAGCATCTGATGAAGATAATTGATTCGGGAATTGCCAAGAAAGATGCCATTGCGATTGTCGCAAAAGAAAGAGACATACCGAAAAAAGAGGTATATAAGGAAAGTTTGGATATTTAAAATCTGGATTATATGGTAAAATAAAACGTATAATACAGTATGATTTGTGAGAGAGGGTGGACGCTATTGAATGAACTGGAGAAGTCCGTAAATCTTGGAGACCTTAATCTTAATGTTAAGAACCTTGCCAGGACTACGCTGATCCCGCTTGAGGATTTTCCGAAGTATGATCTGTTCCTGTCCCAGGTTATAGAATTCCTGGAGACTGTGTTCAAAGATGAGAGATACACTGTGAACATAATACAGAATTATATCAAGAATGAGATAATAACAAAGCCCGTGGATGGGAAAAAGAAGGGTTATACAAGGATACATCTTATCGAGCTTTTCTTTATCAGCTACATGAGGCCTGTACTTACAATGGAAGAAATCCGAAAAGTGTTCAGACTTGCATTCAATAACATAAATGACAGGTCAGATGACATAATTTCATTTGATACTGCATATGAGATTTTCTACAACATACAGAGGAACAAGGATATCTTTGACATGAGCAAGGGTATATTCAGCAGCACTAAGCTTGAGAGCATAATCAGCACACTGAACCTTAAGGAATCTGACAGGGACAGGATAAGGACTTTCATAGCGGTGATGGCGCTCATTTCTGAAGCAAGCTTCATAAAGACCAGTGTGAAAAGCCTGATTCTTGACGCCAAAGAGTAGCATTTCGGAGGAAACCGGCATATTTATCACAGGGGTGATAAAATGGATGTTCTCATAAGTGCGGTATCAGACATAGGTTTTCCTATGGTCGTGGCAATCTATCTCCTGACAAGGATCGAGGGAAAGATGGAGAATCTGACTGTAAGTATCAACAATCTGTCAACCATACTGGACCAGAACCTGAAGTGATTCCAATATTCTTACAAAATTTCCATGAGGGTCACACAATGGTAACTTCTGTCTGATAAATTGGAAATATGAAGAATCCCCTTTATCAACATTATTTTGCAGCATAATTGTTTATGCTCTCTCCTTTGAAGCTCCTTATAAGGGGCTTTCTTTTTTTTAAACAAAAGGACCGGAAAATTCCGGTCCCAGGTTATATCAGCAGTCTGATGCAGATAGGTCTCGTCCTCTTTCGCTCATCAGAACGAATCTGCCTCCAAAAAATGTCTTGATGTACTTGATCCGTACATTCTGGAAAAAGAATGCCATGTCTCCATCAGCTGCGATTTTAATTCCATCCTGTTCGAATACCTCGTCCTCATTAGATAGTTCACCCTGAACTATTTCGAAACTCGGGCCACCTCAGCCAAAGCCCATCATGGCTATTCTGTAGATATTTCCTTCTTTCTTGAGCTGTTTTTTCATCTCTTCGATTGTATTTTCATCTATATGAATCTGCATGATATCCTCCTTTCTTTTGTTTTAAAAGATTATATCACAGTGGAAAGGATAAATGAAGGGGAGGATTCTTCATGTCTTAATGGTCTGTGATAATGTCACCCTGTAAGTGTGCTGTGATTATGTCACCCCCCCAGTCTATAATTGGAGGATGAAGATAATAATGAGTAC
>NZ_JAGGKC010000051.1 GCF_017873395.1 Youngiibacter multivorans
ACCTCATCTTCGGATGGGGTTTTCATTTTTCTGGGCATATTCCATTTTCACAAACTTGAGGCATAGCCACCATGTGCACAACAATTTCCGCTTACCATTTTTTACTTGGAGCTATTTTGCAACAGCTCCTTTCTGATATCATTCATTAGGTATTAATTTATTGTATGGTTCAAGCCTGAAAACAGATTTACCCTCTGTTACTAATGCTTTCAGATACGGATATGAAGTTATTTGGGGGTCATCTATTGAAGTCAAAATCTTAGGTTCATTCTTAAAATGTAAGATTAGTTCCTCAACTCCTCCAGAATATTTAATTCGCAACTTGATTTCTAACATACCAGGTTCCAAATCCTCTTCATTTATTCCGAAATAAGTCATAGTGTCACTTCCCAAGTCATTATACGTTACTAATAGTCTATATGCTGTGAAGTCTTGGATTTCAGTCCATAAAGGAAAGTCTAAATTTTCGGCAAATCTTTGCCAATCACTAAGGTTACTTCTACCGTTGTTAAAGTCATGAGTTAGATATTCAAATGCTACCCCAGTAGGTAAAACTTTTATAGATTCTATCGATATAGGTTTAAGGGTCCTTGGTGCAATGATAATATCATATACAAAGAATGTATATTCAACTAAATCCTCGTCATCTATAAACTTAACTTTTGTTAGATTACAGAAATTTGACTGAAACGAATTACTTAACGTTGAATTACCATCAGCCGAAAAAAAATCCTTCATCGATTGCGAGATGTTGTGATTGTATTTATCGATAATTTCATAATTTTTGTTTGAATTACAACTTAAAATAAATAACGAAATAAGAATATACAATACAAATTTTAAAATACATTTCATTTTACTTATCACAGTTAATTTAAAGGAGTATATGCTAAACCAAACGCATCCCAATAGCCGCCAGTCTGATAAGTTTCCAGTGCTTTATTCACAATCCATAAGTTGTCATAAAAATGTGGTTTTGTTTCGATTGAATCATAATTAGTTGGATTAGTACTGTTATTCCCATTCTTTGGTCCGTTTTGATCTACTATTGGCTCCCCATAATAGTTGTATACTGAAGCCCAACTCCAAGCGAATGAGCGTCTCGATCCCACGTAGGCTACAGGAAGCCATTGATTTGAAACATAAACAGCACCAGCTTTATTTTGATAATAGTACTTGTTTTTTGTTTCAGCAGTAACTGGCCTATTTCTATCGAAGGAAGTGAAAATCTCACTAACAGCTTCAGAAACTACCCAACTTACTAACTTACTACTTATCGGCGTATATGTTAAAGCCAGATTCGCAATTGATAAGTAGGTTGGTCCTGTTTTTGTGCCAAGAGTAACATATCCGTTTGACCACCCGTAATACGTGATAATTTTATTAGGCAAGCTCATAGGTTCACTTAAAATATCCTTAGCAATCTCAGGTTTCAAATATTCCACACTGAGTATCTTTATATCACTATAAGCCATATTTTTCTCATCCAATTCAGTATAATCAGTGACAATAACATCATCTTCAAATATCAAATTTATTGTGCTACCAGTTTCAACCGTTTTATATACTTTTTGATTATATAGAGTTTCGTTATATGAAATAACTTGACTTAGCCACATGTTTTTCAGAGAATCAACATAAATATCTTTAAAACTATTTTCACTAGTTTTAAAATTTATCAATGAAATATCAGGCATTGGCAATTCGTATGTTATAGGTAATTCTGCTCTTTTTTCGTACTCAGTACCAAATACGAATACTGTTTTAGAAACTACTAGTGTAAATAAGATTGAATAAAGAAACAAACAAGTAATTTTATTTTTCACTTTTATCATAGTTCCTTTCTCCTTAAAAATTCAATATAACTACGGAATCACATAATTTATTTATTATAACACAAAGGGGTAAACTAAGGATTCTATGTCAAATGGTTAATTAACACATTACTTTTAGAAGCACATAATGATAAATCAAATTTATGTTAAATTCTACAACACAATGAACCATCGACACTTCATGAATAAGAAAAAATATAATATTTAGATTGTATTGATATAGATTCGTATACCAATTTAACTTTTCATGGTCCTAATCCAATATTCTTCATCCTGTAATTAATAAGTCTCGCAGTTTCGCTATAACTTTATTGAATAATTTTAAAATTTTCCACCTTATACGTGCCTTTATCATCGATTATCATTATAAGGCCGCTTATTTCGCCCTCCACTTTTTCTCCATTTAATAATTCATATATAATAGTTGCACTATAAGATAGAGTCCCTTCTATTTCATTTTTTGCTATAGTAAAACCCATATTAGACACGGTTGCATTATTCACGTTAGAATATATAATATCCCATTTTGGAATTATCCTATTCGAAATTAACCTATTTTTGGCGTTTTCAGTCAATAATTCACCAAATATTATATTAATATATTCTTCAACTTTAGTGTTTGAGATCTCGTTTTTTCTTAGTTCAATGAGTTTGTCCCTGTATTCATATTGCTTGTAATATGCACTAATAAAATCATTGGCTACTTTTTCTCTTTTACTGCCAGAACTACATCCTACTGATATAAAAATAACCAAAAGAATCAAAAATATAGTTAAAAATTTTTTCATTAAAGATACCTCTATTATTATTGTAATACACTGTAATTTATTAGTATATTACAATGCCATATTGTTTTATTAGATACAGTAATTATAAATACTATCGTTTGAAATATCTATCTATTAACTAGCTTAATGTTAGTATGTATACCGTAAAGAAAAGTACGGAACACGTGAGTTGTTTGTAAAATAAACATCATTTGTCCAAAGTGTAGCACCGTAAATTGAGATTACATATCCTGGATTATATGAAGCATAATACCCAACGTACCCTGTTATTAATGGATCATATTCTGTTATTAAAACCATCCTACAGCGTGAGCATTGCCAACATGCACCAGGATCTGGAAAAACTTTATTACTAGTATCAGGATACACACCACGATATATTACTCCCCAGCTTCTAGCGACCGCATCATGTGTAGCATATCCATTACATACCTCTACGGCCATTGGCATCATGTCTAATTCAAACTTAATATCATCAATTCCCATTCCGATTGGTGTTAATGAAGATAATGGTGTAGTTGCAAGTGCACTGGTAGAATGATTAGATAATGCAAGAAAAGATATAACTATAACTAACTTACATAATGTTTTGAGAACACTTAGCTTTTTCATAAACTCCCTCCATATCATCAAGAAATTTAGTGATTTATTTGTTTATATTTTAGCATACTAATATATAAAATGATACATAGATGTGTAAAAATACTGAATAATCTTTTAATTATATATTTGCTTTAAAGATTTTCGCGTAAAAGTATGCCCACCTGATCAAAAAGCACCAAAATTGGCAGTTTTACCGAATTTTGGTGCTTTTTTCGCAATTTTTACATTTTGATTAAATCGCCATATCCCTTGGCGTTCAAGGCTTTTGCCTCTCTATCAAGACGACTGTCTCAACGTGAAGTTATTAGGCTATTTCACATCTTTAAAGAACATGATAATAATGCTGTATTTATGCTGGTTTGACAGCTACCCTATCCTTTCGAGAAACAATTCTCGATTAGGCTATTTTGTTTTTTACTGCTTCGAACTGTATTTTTTGTTTTTTCGTTTGTTACATTCTTCACTCTCAATAACATTACTTCGTTGCTGTTTTTCAATCTGCACCGCTTGGAAAGTTTCCTTAGATATTATTGCCGGATTGTTATTCTCAACCCGATAGTATGACTCGTACTTTCCATTATCCAACACCCGCACATTGCCCATATACTTTTCATTACTGAGCATTACGTCAATTGATCTTTTAGGCCATGTAGCCTTTCCAGTAGGAGACTTAATTCCCAATAGTTCCAGTTCTTTGACAATACCTAAAACACTCTTGCCCTGAAGATAAAGGTTAAATATAATGCGAACATTATTCGCCTCTTTCTCATCAATAACCAGATTACCATTTTCATCATTGTAATACCCATAGCATTTTCTGTTATATAGCCTTGAAGTCCCCTGAGCGGCACGTTGTTTGATGCCCCATTTTATATTATCGCTGCGTAATTCATTCTCGGCCTGAGCAATTGACTCAATTATTGAAATCATAAGATCATTATTTGTATCTGCTGTATCGAGTGCTTCCTGTTGAAATATTACAGGTACACCGAGGATCCTTAGCTGATTCAAGGCATCAAGAATCTCTACGGTATCTCGGCCAAATCTGCTAATGCTCTTGGTTAGGATGATTTCTATATCATGGGACTTGCAATCATGCAGCATACGAGAAAATTCTTTGCGCGAAGAACCTGTCTTACTTGAAGCAATATCGATATACACATCTACTAATAACCAATTAGGATTAGCAGCTGTTACTCTTGTTAAAGCTGAGACTTGAGCGGTAAGGCTTTTCAGTTGGTCAGCACTGTTTGTACTCACACGGCAATAAATACCAACCTGCTTTTCTCGTTTCGGGGGTAATGGTGGGATAAAGTGTATTTTTTTGTTATCAGCCACAACAACACCTTCCTTATAACGAGTTCATTGAAAAATTGGTTATTTGGTTTTTCAATCTATTTTTCTCCATTTTATATTAAGCGCTTTGATAAACGAACCCTCATAATTTATATCCCTTTTATCCAAAGCGTCATCTGCCAAAAAACACACTCATCTTCAACGAGTAAGCATGCGCAAAAGATTTCTCGTCTATAGTTTCCTGTGCGCGTCTTAAATTCATTGATATCAGATCTTCAAAGCACAATTCGACAACACCATACCATATCGTCTCAACTCGTGCTGTCTAAGGCGTGCTACCCACAGGCTCGACAAGTTTGAATTTAATTACTGATATCGCAATAATTCTTTCTGGCAATATTGATTATTGGCGTGACATCATCATCATCAAACAAATCCAGTAAAGCGTCTTCATCATTATTTTCCTTAAATAACAGTTCTTCTTTATAGAGTGGAAATAATTGATAGAAATTGATTTTCCCTTTACTTTCAAGGCTGAAATCAAAAGTTTCCCAGTCCTTGTCAAGTGCATTCAGCAACATCATCGTACAGAATTTGGTATTTGCAGCATATGGACTATTGTGCTGATCCGATGATATGGTATGACCGTATCCTAACCAGGTATCACATTGAATAGGCAATCTTGTAGCAGCTTTCAACTGTCGTATAGGCCAATAATCCTTTTCATTTTTTGATTTGATGTCCCACATTGAGGGTAAACATAATACCAGTTCCATTCTCCCATAGTCATATCGTTCCAATTCTTTTGGAACGTTCATTCTAAAAGCACCAACACCCATAGTAATAAGCGTATAGTAATCATTGTCTTCTGTAGGAGGGACGACGATGATATCCAAATGGATATCAGGCGAGAATATTTCATGAATTACCTCAGTGTATTCTCCGAATCTTTCCCTGATGCCATTCTCATATTCCTCCCGCTCCTTTTCCGTATACAGATACATCGAATCATTTACTGCCTGTTTTTTCTTGAATCGCTTAAATAGGTTCATATTCTAATTTCCTTTCAAATCCCAATTTAACCTTCGGAATGTAGTCTTGTCTGCTAAATATAGAATCCAGATATCCAGATGACGTCTTCACCATGTTGTGCATTCTGAAATAACTTATAGTTTATATTATATCCGCTTAAACCATAGGTGTATTGGGAAACAACTACACATTTTACAAATTACTATATATAGTGGCTCAACCATGCATTTTATACAACATGTTGTGGTTTTTCCCTTTGTAGGAGTATCACTGTCTCAATGTGTGGAGTATTCGGAAACAGGTCTACTACCTTGGTCCTCTTTATCTCATATCCCTTCGCTGTCAGGTATTTCAGATCAGACACAAGGGTTTTGGGATTGCAGGATACATATATTATTTCATTGGCTTTGAAGTTCACAACGTACTCCAGAGCCTTTGGATGTACTCCCCCCCTGGGCGGGTCAAGTATTATCAGGTCAGGAGAGGATTCAAGTTTTGCTATGACATCCTTGACATCACCTGCAATGAAGGTTGTGTGGTCAAGCCCGTTGAGCACAGCGTTTTCATTGGCAGCAGAAGCCGCCTCTTCAATTATCTCGACTCCAATGACCCTATCAGCGTATTCAGATACGATCTGACCGATAGTTCCCGTTCCGCAATAAAGGTCGAAAATCTCGTTCTTTTTTTCAGAGATGAAGCTTCTAACAGTGCTGTATAGGAGCTCTGCACCCTTTGTATTTGTTTGGAAAAATGAAAAGGGCGATATCTTGAATTTCAAACCAAGCAGTTCCTCAAAAATATGGTCTCTGCCTTCAAGTACATTAAGCTTGTCGCAGTTTACTGCATCTGCAGGATTGTCATTTTCAGTGTGCAGGACAGAAACCAGGTCATAATCGAGTTCCAGTTCCATAAGGCCCTTTTTCCAGACTTCTGTATCCAGCTCCCCCTTGGTTGTTGTGATAAGGTTAACCATGAGCTCGCGGGTATTCTCTCCTCTGCGGATCATCAGGTGCCTTAGAACCCCTTCCCATTTCATTACCCTGTAGTACGGAGTTCCAAGCTTTCTGAAATGTTCAACCGTGTAGCTAAGAATCTTGGTGAAGTCCTCAGGGACAAGCAGGCATCCATCCACGTTCACAACTGCATTCTTTACACCCCTGTAGTGCATTCCAAGTGTAAGTTCACCATTCCTTACCTCGTCACCGAATGTGAACTCCATCTTGTTCCTGTATCCGTATTGTTCCTTTACAGCAACCAATCCCTCGTATATACCCATCGGAAGCCCTGCTTCAGAAAATAGGTTTACAACCTCATCATTCTTCATTTTCTCCTGGAGGTCCATTGGAATGTTCTGGCTGATACATCCGCCACACTTTCCGAAGTGTCTGCAAGGCGCATCAATCTCATATGGAGCCTTTTCACAGACCCCTCGCAGCTTTGCTTCAGCCTTTCCATTGCGGTTCTTGGACACTCTCGCAGAAACTTTCTGACTCGGGAAAGCTCCTTTAACTGACACTTTCACTCCATCGGCATATCCGATTCCTGTAGCTGGGAATTCATGCGACTCTATTCTTACTTCTATCAATTCGTTCTTCTTCAAAAAATCAATCCTTTCTCAATGATACCCTGATACTTTACCAGAAAATCCAAGCCTTGTGAACTCATTCTGTATCCCTGAGCTCATCCCTCTCAGCCCTCGTCAGCTTGTTCACAACCTGCAGATAGGAATGGTCGATCAGCTCCTCATAGAATCCGATGCCCATACTGCCATCTACAACCACAGTAATCCAATGCTTCTTGTTGAGATGGTATCCAGGCCTTATGAAACCGAACATGGACCGAAGCTCCACTGCTCTCTGAGGATCGCACTTCAGGCTTATTTCAAATGGCTCCTCATTGTTAACGAGCATGAATATCCTGCCGGAAACCTTGAAGACCTCAGTAGTATCATCGAAAGGAAATGAACTCACGGCCTTTTTCTTGGACAGTGCATGGCCCATAATCATATCCCTGTATTTATCAGACATCTTTTTCCACCTCCATCCTATACAGTCAGATTATATCATTCCTGACATGCGCTCTCCATGTTATAATCTTATGGTGAAAATAAATTTTGATTGGACTGATTTCTTTGCTTTTTAAGATGATTTTCCTATGCTCAGCCGGCTTCCTTGCAGCCTTCGTAGATTCAATCGCCGGAGGAGGAGGTCTCATATCACTTCCTGCATACCTTTTTGCTGGAGTACCCCCACATTTCGCACTGGGCACAAACAAGTTCGCCAGTACCTCAGGCTCTTTCCTCTCGACCCTTGGCTACGCCAGGTCAAACAAGATCAACTTCAGGCTTCTTCGGTTCGCAGTACCTGCAACGGTACTGGGTGCAGCACTTGGAGTCAGGACCGTGCTTCTCATACCTCAGGACTTCCTGTCACCCTTCGTATCAGTGATGATCCTTGTGGTCGGCCTTTATACAGTCTTCAAGAAAGGGATCGGAGAGCATAACAACTTCACTACGATAACAAGAAGAAAGGTGCTCTTCGGCACCCTGGTTGGCTTCACCCTTGGCTTCTACGATGGATTCTTCGGACCTGGTACAGGATCATTCCTTATCTTCATATTCATAAGGTTCTTCAGGTATGACTTCATAAACGCATCAGGTAATGCCAAGCTCATCAACTTCACCTCGAACATAACTTCACTTGTGATGTTCGCGCTTAACGGAAAGATAGATTATGCAATTGGCATCCCGGTTGCACTCTTCATGATGATAGGATCTACCGTTGGTACTCGCCTAGCAATCAGGAACGGTTCCAAGTTCATACGCCCCATATTCATCACCATGTCCATAGCTGTGTTTGTGAAGCTGGTATGGCAAATGACCACATGACACAAGCGTAATATCGCCATCATGCTGTGTTTTTACGGCTGCAAAAGTGTCGCCCGGGATAATCATCAATGGCATTAAGTTAAAAAGCTTGCATCACGTTATACGTGGTGCAGGTCTTTTTTTACCCAAAATTCATTTTTTGTTTGACAAGATACTTAAAATGTGCGGCCGCTTTCGTTACTAATTTTTATACCGTAACGAAAGCGGCCCTTGTAATTAGGAAGATACCAATTGCAAGGAGGGCACACATGAAAAATAATCCGAAAGAGCTAAGAGAAACTTTGTTGTCACTCATTCATGACTTGAAAAATGGTCCAGGTGAACACATCCGAAAACCAGGTGTGGATTTCGTTAGGAATCGAAAACTTCCATTCGAAAAGATGATTATCTCGATACTAGGAATGGAAGGAAGTTCATTAACTAACGAAATCCTAAGTCAATACGGATGTAGTATGAACGTAGCTTCAGCTGCAGCATTTGTACAACAGCGAGCAAAAATAAAACATACCGCACTTGAAAGTTTATTCCATTCATTTGCCCAAAGAACAACAGTAGATTCGTTGTTTAAGGGGTACCGTTTGCTGGCTGTCGATGGTTCTGACATCCATATCCCAACAAATAAAACTGACTTAGATTCTTTGTATCAATCTAAGGATGGGAGAAAACTATATAATCTACTGCATCTAAACGCTTTGTATGATATCAAGCGACACACATATGAGGATGCGATAGTGCTGAAAGGGCATCTTTCTAATGAAAATCGGGCACTTACAGATATGGTTGACCGATCTATGATGAAAACCCCCGCATTAATTATTGCTGACAGAGGGTATGAGGCTTATAACAACATGGCACATATACAGGAACGGGGGTGGAAATATCTTATAAGAATAAAAGATCATAGTGCCTATTCCAATGGCATTCTACACGGCTTCGAACTCCCATCTGAAGAAGAATTTGATGTTGATTGTTAGAGCCGCGAAATTTTGACATAGATTAGCCATGCTTGCCTGTCCGTAAATTGACGGATATACTGGAGAGAGAAAGAATTGAATAGAAAGGAAAGAACCCCTCCCTGAATTCCGCCTACGAAACTGAATCAGAGAAGGGTCCCCACTAAAATTAATTAGCA
>NZ_JAGGKC010000052.1 GCF_017873395.1 Youngiibacter multivorans
TCTTGAGATTAGTATAGAAAAGTTAGAAATAATCCGCACTAACTTTTAATTACTATTTGTGCCGCAAGCGGAGCGGCGGAATGGAGTTTAATATGAAGAAGATTATTGCTTTAATTGCAATGGTTTCTGTCCTCTTGGGAACAATCGGATGCTCAGCTGCACCGAAAAATGGATCGGAGGTTCAGGCCAAGGACCTTAAGGTATCGGAAAAGACCAGCATGCACGCCGTGCTTGATGTACCCATGGAGAAGAGCAACATGCTTTACTGCGTGACCTTCCAGCTTGCGTGGAACGAGCTCATGGATAATGTTCTGAATGGTGACATCATACTTGAAACGGAAAAAGAGCTTAGTTCAAGGCTTAACTTTCAGAAGCAGACCAAGGGAAGCCTGTCGCCTGCTGACTATATTGCCATGGTTGGCATGGGCAGGGACGATATAGTAAAGAAGGTAAATGATGAGATGGACAGGAAGTTTGCCGAAGAAGACAAATGGAAGGTCGAATCAGAGGTTGGACCTGATGATTACCTGGCATTTGCGTTCCTGAAGAAGGTGCTGGAGTTTGGCACATCATTTGAAAAGGTTGAAGACGGACTGGATTTCAAGGGAACTAAGGTTTCATCCTTTGGTATCATGACTGTGGAGGATCCTGAAGTCAGGGGGAAGCTTTCTCAACAGGTTGAACTGCTTTACTACAAGAACGACAAGGAGTTTATAATAAGGCTCAAGGACAAGGAAGCCAAAGAAGAGCTATACCTTGCCATGCTGCCTGAGGAAGAGACACTGGAGAAAATGGTCGATAAGGCCAGAAGCCTTGAGGGGCAGGGGATGAAGCTCGGACCTTCGGATGTGCTGAACATTCCTGTAATTGCCTTTGACATCAAGCATAATTACAAGGAGCTTGAGAATCAGGCAGTGATGAATAAGGGATTTGAAGGATATTCGATAGGTTCTGCACTTCAGAGAATTGAGTTCGTGCTGAACGAGAGCGGAGCTGTCCTCAAGTCAAAGGCTGAGATTTCCATGGTGACCTCGATGCCAATGGATCCAAAATCCCTAATATTCGATGACTCGTTCCTTCTGTATATGACTGAGACTGGTCAGAGTGACCCATATCTCGTGGTTTATGTAGACAACGCTGAGATCCTGACAGCAAAGTGAAGATGAGGTGAAACCAGATGAAGAAGAGATTCATTGCCGGGATCGCAGTATTAGCCGTGGCTGCAGCAGCAGTTGCATATGTTCTTTGGCCAAAGCCTGAAGACCAGCATGAGGTAGTGGCAAAGGTTCTGGCAGAGACTAAGGACACAAGGATGGTGCCAGTCCTCAATGTACCTCTTGAAGAAGGCAACATTATCTGGTCCGTTACCTTCCAGCTTGCATGGAACGAACTTGTGGAGAATGTTATCGGGGAAGGTATCCTTCTGGAGAGTGAAAGGGCATACAGCACGGAGCTGAACCTCATGAAGCAGAAGAAGGAGTCCCTTGACCCGGCAGACTATATAGCAATGGTCGGGATGGGCAAGGAGGGAATTGTTGACAAGGTGAATGCGGAGCTTGAAAAGAAGTTCGGAGAAGGCGGGAAGTGGAAGGTCGAATCGAAGGTGGATACTGAAAGCTACCTTGCCTATTCTTTCCTGAAGAAGTCCATAGCATTTGCAGAGAACTTTGAAAAGGTGGCAAAGGGTCTTGATTTCAAAGGAGTGAAGGTCCAGTCCTTCGGCATCATGGAAGAAGGGGATGCAGTAAGAAGAAGTAAGCTTGAGGGACAGGTCGAGATACTTCATTACAAGGATGATGAGGAATTCATAGTCAGGCTTAAGGACAAGGATGACAAGGAGGAGCTGTATCTTGCGAAGCTGCCGGCAGAGGAAACTCTTGAAGTAATGCTTGATAAGGCTAGAAGTCTGGAAGGCACTCCTATGGAGATGACCAGATACGACAAGCTCAACGTCCCTCTGATAGCAATTGATATGAAGAAGGATTATGAGACACTAATAGGGCAGTACCTGATGAACAAGGGATTTGAAGATTACTTCATAGGAAGTGCCCTGCAGAGGATGGAGTTTGTTCTCAATGAAAGCGGTGCAGCTTTGAAATCAAAGGCTGAGATTGTCCTGGATAAGTCAGTGCCTCCGCCATCAAAGAATTTAGTTTTCGATGATTCTTTCCTGCTGTACATGGTTGAGAAGGGAAAGGCTGACCCTTATCTTGTGATATATGTGGACAACGCGGAGCTGCTCAATGCCAAATAACTGAAGCTGATGACTGGCTATATAGGGATAAACCTGCCTGATTATGACAGGTTTGTTCATCTTTTGTTAATTTCTTTGTGAAAATTGTGTTTTTTGGTATTGTTAAGGAATCTGATTTGTTATATTATATTTGTTATAGAGTTTGAAATATGTTAAAATGAGTTGTTGATTACAGCTCAGGAGGAATTTATGAACGGTTTCTTGATATTTATTGAATTTGTTTTGGCGATTGCCATGATAGCAGTAGTACTTATGCAGCAGAGCAAATCCGACGGTCTGAAGGGATTCACAGGCGGCGGAACACAGGAGACATTCTTCAGCAAGAACAGGTCAAGGACTGGAGAAGCCTTCTTTAAGAAAATAACCGTGCTGCTCGCGATACTATTCGCAGTGAACACAATCCTAATGAACATACTATAGGATAACTATGCTGTCTTGCAGGCAGCATTTTATTTTACACCAATTTCGCATCTATAGAGCAGCCATGGCGATCACCGATATAAAGAACCTGAAGAACTCTTGATATTGAATGAAAGTCATCACTGCTTCTATTTATTTGGAGGTAAGAATGAGAAGATTTGCATATAAGCTTATTGTACTAACTGCGTCTGTCTTCCTTCTTGCCGGTTGTTCCGGAAAGGAAGAGGTCTCTACCGGGAAATTTCCTGAAAAGGAGATTGAAGTTCCGGTGAAGGGCGGCACCCTTAAGGGTACGCTGATGGAGCCATCGGGTGCTTCAGGAACCCTTGCAATAATTGTGGCGGGATCAGGCCCCACTGACAGGAACGGAAACAATCCACAGGCTGGTGAGAACAACAGCCTGAAGATGATTGCTAAAGCTCTGGCTGAGGCAAAGGTTTCAAGCTACAGATATGACAAGAGGGGAATAGCAAAGAGCGCTGACTTGGTGAAGAAGGAGGAAGACCTCATTTTCACCGACTACAGCGATGACATAGTAAAGATTGCAGCCTATTTCAAGGATTATAAGAAAATTGTGCTTATCGGCCACAGCGAAGGGGCAATGCTCGCGTCTGTTGCTGAGATGGATTTGCCGAATCTCTCAGGACTTGTCATGGTATCTGGAATCGGTACACCTGCAGATGAGACGCTTAAGAGACAGCTGAAGGCATCAGGAGAAGACATATACAACAGGTCTCTTCCAATAATCGACAGCCTGACAAACGGACAGAAGGTAACTGAAATACCTGCAGACCTCTTCATGCTGTTTCGGCCAAGTGTCCAGCCTTATCTCATATCATGGTTCAGGTTCGACCCTTCGGAGGTAATGAAGGGTGTGAAGGCTAAGACTGTGATACTTCAGGGTGACAATGACATGCAGGTTTCTGTTGAGGATGCGAAGCTTCTCCACGAATCCAAGCCTGATTCGACGATGTTCATAATCCCCGGGATGAACCATGTGCTCAAGGAAGCACCGACCGACAGGGATGGTAACCTCAAGACCTATTCGGATCCCCTGTTACCCCTTGATCCGGAATTTAAGGAAAAACTAATTGATTTTGTAAGTGGTTTATAATTAAATATAATTATAGATAAACATGAAAGTAGTATCATATATAAAAAGAAGATACGCTTCAAGACAAAACCTGGCTTGCCAGGATGATTCACTTATTGTTCTAAGGTAAAAAGGTAATAAAAGGTAAAAAAAGGGAGTGTTGTCAATGGAAATCACTTTTCTTCTGTCGGCGTTGTGCGGCGTCGTTGCTCTTGCATTCGCGTTCTATCTTGCCTCTTCAATCAGCAAGGAGGATCCTGGTAATGACAGGATGAAGGAAATCGCAGGCTACATCCATGATGGTGCCATGGCTTTCCTTAAGGCTGAATACCAGTATCTTGCAGTATTTATCGTTGCTGTAACAGCTATCCTTTTTGTTATTGGATGGCAGACTTCCATTTCTTTCGTTCTTGGTGCTCTTTTTTCAATTGCAGCGGGATATTTCGGAATGACAGTTGCTACAAAGGCAAATGTCAGGACTGCAAATGCTGCAAAATCCGGTATGAAGCAGGCTCTTAGAATTGCTTTCTCCGGTGGTGCCGTAATGGGAATGGCGGTTGTTGGACTAGGAATACTTGGTCTTGCGACGCTGTATCTTGCCTTTGACGGCAATGTAACATACCTTACAGGATTCAGCCTTGGAGCTTCCTCAATTGCTCTTTTTGCTAGAGTTGGAGGAGGTATTTATACAAAAGCCGCTGACGTAGGCGCTGACCTTGTCGGTAAGGTTGAGGCAGGAATACCTGAGGATGACCCGAGAAATCCTGCTGTCATAGCAGACAACGTAGGTGACAATGTCGGTGACGTAGCAGGTATGGGTGCGGACCTCTTTGAGTCATATGTCGGATCCATAGTATCAGCCCTTACTCTGGGTGTAGTACTTCTTGGAAAGGACGGGGCAATATTCCCTATGCTCCTCGCCGCTGTAGGTATAATTGGTGCAATAATCGGAATTACAATATCGAACAGCTCGAAGGAAGATAATCCTCAGAGCGCACTTAACCTTGGAACTTACATTGCTGGTGGTGCCACTTTGGTTGCAGCATTTGTTCTCAGCGCAATGATATTCGGTGACATGAAGGCCGCTTTTGCTGTTGCAGCGGGACTGATGGTTGGTATCCTCATAGGAAAGATCACAGAGATCTACACTTCCTCTGACTACAAGTTTGTCAAGAACATAGCTGAAGAGTCATTGTCAGGACCAGCCACCAACATCATATCCGGACTAGCAGTTGGAATGTATTCAACTCTTGTACCTGTAATGTTCATAGTAGTTGGAATAATAGTCTCATATTTTATCATGGGTGGAGCAACGAATCCGACCATGGGACTTTATGGTATTTCTCTAGCTGCAGTAGGTATGCTTTCAACTACAGGAATAACAGTTGCTGTAGATGCATATGGCCCTATTGCCGACAATGCCGGCGGTATTGCGGAAATGGCTCATCTTCCTAAAGAAGTCAGGCAGATTACCGATAAGCTGGATTCAGTAGGTAATACCACAGCTGCCATAGGAAAGGGATTTGCGATAGGCTCAGCTGCACTTACAGCCCTTGCCCTCTTCGCATCATACGCAGAAGCTGTAAAGCTTGGTGCTATTAACCTTCTTAATCCTCTTACACTGGTCGGCCTCTTCATTGGTGCCATGCTTCCGTTCCTCTTCGGAGCCCTTACAATGAACTCCGTCGGAAAAGCAGCAAATGACATGGTAAAGGAAGTAAGGAGACAGTTCAAGGAGATCCCTGGAATCATGGAAGGTACAGGAAAGCCTGAGTATGAGAAATGCGTTGCGATATCGACCAAGGCTGCGTTAAGGGAGATGATCCTTCCAGGCGTCCTTGCAATAGTCGTTCCTGTAGTACTCGGACTTCTTCTTGGAACCGAGGCTCTAGGTGGAATGATCGTAGGTGCCGTAACTTCAGGAGTTCTGCTTGCGATAATGATGTCCAATTCAGGCGGAGCCTGGGACAATGCCAAGAAGTACATTGAGTCAGGCGAACATGGCGGAAAGGGCGGTTATGCCCACAAGGCTGCTGTAGTAGGAGACACCGTCGGAGATCCTTTCAAGGATACTTCAGGACCTTCGATGAACATACTCATAAAGCTCATGACAGTTGTTTCTCTGGTATTTGCTCCGGTAATATTGGAATACGGCGGAATACTGCTTGACCTTCTTGGAAAATAGGCACATTTAAGTCCATATTGATTAAATAATTGTTAAAAGGCCGCATTTGCGGCCTTTTTTTGTAATATTGGTTATCATATGGCGTATAATTCTTATATAGGACATTTTTTACCAAAAATAAAAGCATGAATGAAAGGAGAGCCTGGCATTGGCCGGGCGGTACACTCAATGCTTCTTGAAAAATTGATGGAAATAATCTCACAGCACCACTACAAGCCCTTAACAGTTGAGGAGCTTGCCCAAAGCCTTCAGATTCCAAGAAATGAGCTGAAGGAGTTCAGGGCTGCGGTAGATGGCTTCATAAAGGATGGTACGCTCTTTATGCTTGCCAATAACAGGATAGCTCTGCCTGAAAAGTTCGGGATAATTACAGGTACTCTTACTGTTAACCAGAGAGGCTTTGGCTTCGTTACAAGAGGCGCCGATGAAAGGGATGCCTTCATCCCTCCGACTGCCATGGCTGACGCCATGCACGGTGACAGGGTACAGGTAAAGATACTAAGGGAAGATAAGAAGGACAAGAAGGCAGAAGGCGAGATAATAAGGGTAGTTGAAAGAAAGAACAATACCGTTATCGGAACCTATCAGGAATCAAGGAATTTCGGATTCGTTGCTCCTGAAGATGTAAGGCTGAAATACGACATATTCATACCGAAGAACGGCAGAAATTTTGCTGAGCTTGATGATGTTGTCGTGGTTGAAATCACCAAATGGCCTGAAAAGGGCAGGAACCCGGAAGGAGTCATATCGGAGATACTTGGTAAGAAGGGCGACAAGGGAGTGGATATCCTGACTGTAGTCAAGAAATATGCTCTTCCTGAGGAGTTTCCGCCTAAGGTTCACGAGCAGGCTGAAAGGCTTTCCGAGATAATACCGGAGAGCGAGATGGCGAGGAGACGTGACCTCAGGAATCAGATGATAATGACGATAGATGGAGCAGATGCGAAGGACCTTGATGATGCAGTTACTGTTGAAAAGAGACCGGACGGTACCTTCAGGCTTGGAGTCCATATTGCTGACGTCACACATTATGTCAGGGAGGGTACTCCTGTAGACAGTGAAGCGTTCAAGAGGGCTACTTCTGTTTACCTTCTGGACCTTGTAATACCAATGCTTCCGAAGAAGCTTTCAAACAACCTCTGCTCACTTAATCCCAATGAGCCAAAGCTTACTCTTAGCTGTGAAATGACGATAGACAGGAGAGGCAAGGTCACAGACTACGACATATTCGAGTCGGTGATCGAAAGCAAGCTCAGGGCTACGTATGAGGATGTCACAAGGGTCCTTAAGGGCGAGATGGATGAGACACTTGAAAAGTACAGGGATTACATACCTATGCTGAAGGACATGGAAGAGCTGCAGGGAGTGCTTAAGGCGAAAAGGGATGAGCGAGGAGCAATCGACTTTGACTTCCCGGAGAGCAAGATAGTATTGGATAAGCTGGGAAAGCCAATTTACGTAGGACCTTACCCCAGGGAGATATCCAACAGGATGATAGAGGAGTTCATGTTAGTCTGCAATGAGACTGTTGCTGAGAACATGTTCTGGACCCGCGCCCCGTTCATATACAGAGTCCATGAGGAGCCGGATGGCGAAAAGCTGAAGGCATTCTCTGAATTTGCATTTAACCTGGGCATTCCGGTAAGGCTCTATAGCGGAGTCCAGCCGAAATCTCTACAGGAAGTGCTTGAGAAGGTAAAGGGAAAGAGTGAGGAGCTGATTCTATCAAAGCTGCTCCTAAGGAGCATGATGCAGGCAAGGTACTCGCCTGAGAGCGTAGGTCACTTCGGGCTTGCAGCAACCTATTACTGCCATTTCACATCTCCTATAAGGAGATACCCTGACCTTATGATCCACAGGATCATCAAGGAGTTCATCAACAAGGGAATCCCTGAGGGCAGGGCAAAGGAACTGTCAGGAATAGTGGCTGAGGCCTCCAAGATATCCTCCGACATGGAAAGGGTGGCTGATGAAGCTGAGAGGGACCTGGATTCGCTGAAGAAGGCAGAGTATATGAGCCTGCACATGGGCGAGACCTTCGAGGGAATAATTTCCTCAGTTACAGGCTTTGGCATATTCGTCGAACTGCCGAACACCATCGAGGGACTTGTCCATATAACAAGCCTCTATGACGATTACTACATGTTTGACGACAGGCATATGAAGCTAAGAGGGGAAAGCAATGGCAGAGAATTCGGACTTGGCGACAAGGTCAGTGTATTGGTATCAAAGGTAGACCTGGACAGCCATGACATATTCTTCGAGCTGCCTGAGCTGATTGCAGACCTTCTGGCACCTGATGAGACAATGACAACTCCGATACCTGGTAGGAAGGCTCATAAAAATGGTCCTAAGCCGGCTGGATCAGCAGTAAGGAATCCTCTTGAAATACCTGGAAAACCGAAGCCAAAGTCTGGATTTGTGACAGGCAGAAAACCTGCACCAACAGCGAAGCCAGGCAAGCCGAAACCAGGAGCTGTAAAACCAGGTGCAAAGAGGAAGCCTGCTCCTGCAAAGAAAACTGCTCCAAAAAGCAAACCATAATACATAGTTCATACATTGTTAATACTGTAATGTTATAATAGTGAGTGATGGCTGAAGCTAATGCTGAAGTCAACATTTAGATTATATATATGGAGGTAGGAAAATGAAGAAACTTTTTAAATGCGATGTTTGCGGTTATATCTATGAGGGAGAGGCTCCACCAGCGGCTTGTCCTAAATGCGGAGTTGGTCCTGAGCATTTCAAGGCGCTTTCCGATGAGGATGCAAAGAAGATATATTCGTCTGATAGGACTAACGATATCCACTTTGAACTTATCACTTTAGTTGATAAGATGATTGCTCTCTGCAACGAGGGAATTGAGCTGAAGCTTGACCCGAATTGTGTAAGGGCATTCGAAGAGGCGAAGGATGAGCTGTGGGTGATCAAGGGCAGGTCCAAGGCTGAGCTTGCAGGACATATGTCAAAGGGCAAGTGGTAAGATTAAATAAAATGATAAAGGTCTGCATGCTGAGATGATATGCTCCCTTTATGAGAGACAGTGAAAAAGAAAACCACTGTTAATCATGAAGGGAGCTTTTATTATGTCTCATAGGACAAAGGGATCTCC
>NZ_JAGGKC010000053.1 GCF_017873395.1 Youngiibacter multivorans
ATAATATGTTAATGTCAATAACTCCTTGAGTCCCAATGAAAAAAAGAAAAGCACCAGATCCGTTGGTGCGAATCTGATACTTTGTCTACAGTCTGACGGCTCCCCTGAGGGGAGCCGCTTCCTTTAACTTTTCATTATCATACAAGCTTGGCTGTAAGCTCCGCAAGCTCAAGTATCAGCTTTTCAGTCTTGTCCCAGCCGAGACACGCATCAGTTATGGACTGGCCGTAGTTCGTGCCTGTCTCAGGCTGTGCACCATCCATTAGGTAGCTTTCTATCATGAAGCCCTTGAAGAGCCTTTTGATGGATTCTGAGCTCTTTGCGCTGTGCATGACCTCCTTGGCTATCCTTGGCTGTTCATTCCACATCTTCATTGAATTGGCATGGTTGCAGTCGACGATTACAGCAGGATTCTTGAGGTTTGCTTCCGTATACATCCTAGCGAGCATCATGAGGTCCTCATAGTGGTAGTTCGGTATGCTTCTTCCGTACTGGTTCATTGCTCCTCTTAAGATCGCATGTGCCAGAGGATTTCCATCAGTCTGCACCTCGTTTCCGCTGAAGATGAAATCATGAGGAAGCTGTGCTGCCTTTATTGAATTCAGCATTACATTGATGTAGCCGCTTGTCGGATTCTTCATTCCCACAGGCTCGTTGATTCCACTTGCAGTAAGCCTGTGCCCCTGGTTCTCTACGGACCTGGCTCCAACTGCATGGTATGCAAGTATATCGTCAAGGTATCTGGCGTTCTCAGGATACAGCATCTCGTCTGCCCCCGTGAACCCCGTTTCCTCCACAAGTCTCTTATGAAGATGCCTGATTGTGTATATGCCCTTGCTTATGTCAGGAGCCTCATTGATATCCGGCTGATGCAGCATCCCCTTGTATCCTTCTCCTGTGGTCCTAGGCTTGTTCGTATATAGCCTGGGTATCAGCACAAGCTGTTCCTTGACCTTCTCATTGACACCAGCGAGCCTTGTCATATATTCCATGACTGAATCTTCCCTGTCCGCCGAGCAAGGCCCGATGATCAGGAGCTTCTTCGATGACTTCCCTTCAAGGACCTCCCTGATTTCAAGGTCTCTCTTAGCCTTAACCTCAAGAGCTGATTTAGTCAACGGAATCTCTGATTTGATCTCCTCGGGGGTTGGTATTGTTTGAATGTGCTTGAAACTCATGCTGGACACCACCTTATTAATCACTTTTTTTATCTTTTGTACAAAGCAGAACTAAACCCGCTGATACATTTCCTACCATTTTAGCAGAAAATCAGTCAGTTGGCACTTTTTTTATTGGTATGATTTTTTTTCAATTAATCTTCTCAAAAATCATCATTCGTACAATTCGCAAGTAAATTCTAATTATCATCAGAGCTTCTGGCAGGACGGACAAAAATATACATTACCGCCCATATAGGCTTGCCTCACAATGGCTTCACCACAACTTGGGCAGTGTGAGCCAAGATTCTTAGCCGACATGACGGTCCTGTAGCCGCCTTCCCTGCCATATAAGTCCTTCTCAGTGTCCCGGCCACCCTGGTCAGCCATAAGCCTCAGGGTATCCCTGGTGCACGAAAACAGCTTATCCAATTCTCCACTATCAAGGTTTCCGATCTTCATTTTCGGATTGACTCCGGCATTGAACAGGATATCCTGGAGTACTCCATTCCCAAGCCCCGGAATCCTTTGCTCAGTGGCCAGAAGTGCCTTGATGCTGAGGTTCTTTTTTTCACCCAGGGCTATGCTCCTGAAGTATTCATTGGAGAAGCCATCAGTTAGCGGAGATGGCTTCTCCTGTGCCATCCTATAGTACTTGTTGTCTGTTTGTCCCTCAGCGAATGCCCAGATTCCACCGTACATCTGTATTGTGCAGCTGATTGCCGAACCATCGTCAAATCCAATTAAAAGCTGATGCTTTTCAGGAAGTGGTGAACCTGGCTCATGATACCTTATATTAGCACCATCTCCAAAAAGTATCCTTGAATCCCCTGCCTCAATTTCAATAAATCCTGCTATAGCCTTTGCTTGTACTATAGGCTTTCCTTCAAGCAGTTCATTATAGAATGCAGGGTCACCGCTATAAAACGCGAACTTATGAGGAGAATGACCTGCTACTGCACTTTTGATGTGTTTACCCGCTATCTCTATGCAAAGCTGCCTGCTGATAGCAAAGCTTTCAGGAATTTCAAGCATATTGACACCCCCTGTATTGAGCATGCCCTGACACCTGTGATACCTAACTCTCCTAAAAATCTTGTAAAGTGCTACAGCCTTACCTCTATCATTTCACTCTCATTGACGACACAATATGCTACGCTTTCCTCTACCTTGAGGTAAATCTTAAGATCCTTGATTTCATTCTTCTTTCTGGTCTTCTTCCATTCCTCGAAGAACAGGTCAAGAATCTCCTGTTCCTGGAACCTCTTTTCCTGATACTCGACAATGAATTCATGCTTTTGCTTCTTCTTGCTGTCACCCTTCTTCGCTTTCTTGCCTTCTTCTACGATTTCAACCGCTTCAAACTCTTCATGTGCTTTCATTAAAATCACTCCTCGCTTGTTTTTTCATGGCTCATTATTTACCGATGAGCCTTTCATCAATCTGCATAATTAATCCGGGACTCCTGCTGCTAATGATTCATCCCGATTACAAGTATTATATCATTGCCAGATGAAATTATCAGATTTTTCAATTCATTCTCATGCAAATCCTGACTAATGCAGATTTCGCCTGAAGAATGCCAAAGCCCATGCAATAAGGAACATTCACCTGATTGCCCTTAAAGGTATATAATCAAGGTGAGGTGAGACCTATGAAGAAGAGGATGATCGACTATCTTAAATATGCTGAAGATATCTCAATAAAGGACATGGATCCAGAGGAAAAAGAAATTGTCAGGAGGAATCTCCTCATACAGATAGGCTTCTTCCAGCATGAGAGGCTTATACACCTTATAGTGACAGTTACTTTCGCCATTATCTCGATGATCACACTTATTTGCCTAATCCTTAAGGATAACCTTTTTCTATCTATACTTCTTCTGCTTCTCCTGTTTATGCTGATTCCATATGTAAACCACTATTTCAGGCTTGAATGGGGAGTACAGAAGCTTTACAAGTTCTATGACATGCTTGAGGAAAAGTCCTGGAGAAGCAGCAAATAAGAATCCGTCATAGATTACAGTGGAGTATACAATTCCTTCTTAACTACAAATTCACTCCTTTTCTCCATAATATCTCCACAATGTCCCTATATCATAACGGTGTAGAAAGAATAAATAAAAAAATAAACCAGAAGAAAAGGATACTGATTGATATGATGAAGAGAATAGCAGGACTCGCACTTGCACTTACGCTGCTTGCTTCGACACCGGCATTTGCCGCTGAAAAAGCCATACAGGCACTCCCTTCAGCTCCAGCCATCGCATTCGAGATACTTGAATCTCACGGGGTCAAGCCGACAGGCGAAATCCTGAAGATGGTTGCTGACCACATGGAGAAGGATTCCTCCTTCATGGGAATCGCAAAGGACGACCCTATGTACAGGCATGAAGTTATGCACTTCCTGCATTGTGAACTGGAAGTAATCGAGATGGAGCATGACGAATGCATGCACCATGGAATGACAGAATAATCAGTTCCATCCCGATATTTCATATATGTAAAACGGATCTTTGGCGGCGTACCGCTTAAGATCCGTTTTCTTCATTTACTAGATTTTTCTTATCCTGAATCACTTTCCTCAGATTCTGAATCCGAACCTTTCTGATACCTTCTCATAAACAGGAACATCCACACCATACTTCCTGCCCATCCTCACCACTTCAAAGACCAGCCCGTCAATTTCTGATGCACCGCCCTTCTTCAGGTCCCTCTGCATCGATGCAGAGGCTGAAGGACTGAGGCTGTCTATGAATGTCAGATTGGACGTAACAAGGTCAGTCTCGAACTCGATGCCCATGGCTTTCGCAATGGAGAGTATCTCCTTTGTGAGTGCTGTGAACATGTCCCTGATTTCCCCTTCCTTCTGGAATTCTCCGGCAGGTACGTCGTAGTATGCACCGCAGGCAGCAAATGGCGAGATGAATCCGAACTTCTGCAGAGTATCACGTGTTATGTTGTCGGAAAGCACTGCTATGATACCACTTTCCTCCAGGTCCTTCTTAACCGCCTGAAGTACATCGCGATTTTCTTCTGCCTTTCTCGTACCAAAAACCACCTTGATTCCGTCGCTCTTCTTGACTATTGTTCCAGGCTCGGATATTTCGGCAGCTATGTATATGCATCCATCAGTTACCAGTATTCCGGGAAGCTTCTCCTGCATTCTGCCGCCAGTACCATAAATATTGAGGATTGGAATGACAACCGTATGAGGCCCAGATACCTTGCTGATAAAAGGAATGGCATCATCAAGTGAATACCCTTTAACACATACGAAAATAACATCAGGTCTCTCATTGTAATTCTCCATGTCAAAAGCCTTTATTGGCTTCGTCACGAAGCTACCCCTGTCGGGAGTCTCCATCCTGAGTCCGTTCTCTTTGATAGCCTCAAGGTGCTTTCCTCTCGCGATTACCGAAACATCTTTCTTTGCCTCGTTCATGTACGCTGCGATGCTTCCGCCCGTACCTCCTGCTCCAATTACCAGATATCTCATAAGTCCCTCCAAAAAAATTTATTTGTTCCAATAGCTCCATCCGTATTTGCCTTTAAGCTCCACGAACACCACTTCTTCAATGATCCTGGTGAATATTTCTCCGTTAATGTCCTTCTCCACAAGCATGAGCTCCTGGCACCCTCTCGGGCCGACAGGGATAACCATCCTTCCTCCAGCAGCAAGTTGCCTGAGAAGCTCCTGAGGCAATTCTGCTGCTGCCGCAGTCACCATGATCCTGTCATAAGGAGCATGCTCCTCCCATCCAAGGCTTCCATCACCAGTCATAAAGGATATGTTGGTGTAGCCGAGTCCGAGAAGCCGTTTCTTCGCTTTCTCCGCCAAAGCGCTTATCCTCTCTATGGTATAGACCTCACCAGAAAATTCAGCGAGAAGCGCAGTCTGATATCCTGAGCCTGTGCCTATCTCAAGCACCCTGCTGCCCTTTTCAGGTGATAGTATGTAGGTCATCTGAAACACAAGGCTTGGCTGCGAAATTGTCTGCTCATATCCGATAGGAAGTGGCTGGTCATAGTCCGCATACTGCTTATATTCGTTGTCGATGAAATATGCCCTGTCGAGACGCTCAGCAAAAGCCTTCAAATCTTCGAAAATCAAAATTTTCGCCCCCTCAATCCACCAAGGAAAGCTCTTCACCACACCTTTATTGTATCATCTTGCACCATTACACAACACACGAGTTCTTTTGTTTTCAGGAATCTTAAAACAAAAGAACTGCTCCCGCAGCGGCGTGAGCTGCCACGGGAGCAGTGGGTTATTTTGTTACTTCTTACCTCCCTTGTTTCCAGGCTGAGGATCTCTTGGTGCACCACTCAGGTCCTTATCGAACGGATCACCTGATACTACAAGGCCTATCTCGCCATATGGCTCGCTATTCCTTGCAGGGTCTGTTCCCGTAATGTATGTACCTGCGTCAGTGTCCACACCCGCGCCCTCAGACAAGTCATAGAGGAACTTCACGATATCCTTGGTGCTGTACCTTATGACTGTACCCGGTCCAAAGTTTGAAGTAGGAACCACATAGCTGTTATATTCTCCTGTCCAGTCAACCATTACGTCTCCTGTGGAGCTAGCTATTAAGATATCCCGTCCTCCGCCTCCGAACAGTATGTCGTCATAGTAAGTCGGATTGCCAGTTGGTGCAAAATCTACCTCGGTGTTGTCAGTCAATGGATTGTGGTCATCATCAGCATTCAGGAGATCATCTCCAAAGCCTCCGAACATCCAATCCATCCCAGGTCCGCCTACCAGCCAGTCGTTTCCAAGGTCACCGAATATCATGTCGTTACCGTCAAGTTCATTTGCATTAAAGTTCATCAGGAACTCTGTCCCGCCAGTCAGTACAAATTTACCGTTCTTATCCACCATAACCCTTGCCATTGGAGCCTTTGGATTATATGCAGCAAACAATGTCGTCGTCGCATTATATCCAAGAACATTCCCAATGTTCAAAGGTGCCATGTAGAATTCAGCGAGTGCCTCTGCTCCTGATATCGCATCGTCTCCAGAGCCGCCATGCAGGAAGTCGTTGCCAAGTCCACCGTAGATTATGTCGTCTGCATGCTGTGGGTCATAGAAAGGATCCTTCATGTCATCCACATTGAATGGATACAGGTTGACCGTCTTGTTGATCTCACCGGACTTGTAAATGGTGGCTGTCATCGACTTTGTTCCCTCGATATACAGCTCTGCATTCAATCCGATACCATACAGAGGTTCCTCTATTCCATTCCTTGATGTGTATATCCTTCCGTCATCTCCAAGCACTCCGTCATCACCGGTTCCGCCTGAGATCCAGTCATGGCCCCAGCCTCCGATGATATCATCATCTCCGGCTTCTCCATAAAGGATATCATTACCCTTCATACCGTAAATCGTGTCATCTCCAGCCTCACCATGAATGGTATCCGCATCTCCAATATCTACTGAAGCTGCACTGACATAATCAGGTCCTCCAGGAGTATAGTCAAGAAGCTTCGCTACCCTTGGAATCAGCCTTCTGATTTCTACGTAAGTGTCATAGCCGTATTTAAGGTAACCATCAGGTCCTACCAGCCTGTAGATGTTTCCATTGTCTCCAAGGATTACATCCGCATCATTTGCATGCTTTCCATACCCAACAGTGTTTCTGCCAGTATCGGTGCCTTCTCCGCCAAATATGGTGTCAGAACCATCCGACCTCTCTTCAGCCAATTCAAATCCAAACAGATTTGAACTTCCTCCGATTATGTCATCCTGCCCCAGTCCTCCATAAATGGTATCTGTTCCGCTACCGCCCTCAATGTAGTCATCATCAAGGTCTCCATCGATGTTGTCATTTCCATCCTGTCCGAATATCATGTCTTCGCCTGCTCCACCATTAATGTCGTCATTTCCTGCAATTCCCAGATGGTTGAGCTCTATACCGAATTCGAACCAGAACGGTGCATCTCCAGGATAACCCATCATTCCTCCGACGTTTACACTTCCGTCAGCAAGGTATACCGGTCCAGTAGCAGTTACGTACCTGTTTCCTGCATTGTCTCCATTTAATGTGTCAAGCGAAGCGTTGTCACCTGCTATTAAGTCATCTCCGGCATTTCCGGAAATGGTATCTGTTCCGCTTCCTCCTATAAGTATGTCGTCGTCATCGCCACCTGTGATGGTGTCGTCTCCTCCGTCTCCTTCAAGGCTTGTCACTACGCTCTGGATTTCAGCTGTTCCAAATACCTTCTCTCCGGCTGATGCTGTCCTGCTTATTGTTCCATGGTCTCCAAGCATCACATTGCTGCCTGCACCACCAGTCATGTCGTCGCCTCCGGTTCCGCCAATCATGATGTCTGCTCCAATGTCTCCTGTCATGATATCAACATCGCCATCAAATTCAACATGCGAGTCTATAGTTACAAGCATATCTGTGACTGCTATATCTCCATGGTCTCCAAGCATTACGTCATCTCCACCATTACCGTAAATCTTATCCGCTCCAGGACCGCCTATCAGGATCTCTGCATCGTCTCCACCTGTCATGATGTCAATTCCGCCGTCTCCTTCAAGTCCTGTCACTATGCTCTGGATTCCAGCTGTTCCAAATACCTTCTCTCCAGCTGAAGCTGTCCTGCTTATTGTTCCATGGTCACCTAGCATCACATTGTTGCCTGCACCACCACTAATTTCGTCACCTCCGGTTCCGCCCATCATGATGTCTGCTCCCAGGTCTCCTGTCATAATGTCGTCTCCACCATCAGTTCTGACATTCGAGTCTATGGTTACAAGCGTTTCTGTGGCTGCAATATTTCCATGGTCTCCAAGCATTACGTCGTCTCCGCCATTACCGTAAATCTTATCCGCTCCAGGTCCGCCTATCAGGATCTCTGCATCGTCTCCACCTGTCATGATGTCAATTCCGCCGTCTCCTTCAAGTCCTGTCACTATGCTCTGGATTCCAGCTGTTCCAAATACC
>NZ_JAGGKC010000054.1 GCF_017873395.1 Youngiibacter multivorans
TCTATTTCATCTGTGCTGCTTATCATGATCCGTTGCTCCTTTCTAATTTAGGGAAGAAAGGGAAGGTTTTTTCAAGTTCTTTTATATATTTAGGTTTATATATATTCTTTTATACGTTGTAACGTATTTGTTTTTTAATAAAGAATATTTGAAAAGTCTCCCTTCTTTCCCTATTATTCTATTGGTTTTATACCCATGTAATATTCAGATGATATTTTTCCAAGTTTTATACCCATCTTCATGGCTCTATCCTTGATATTTTTCTTCATGATAGGTTTAGCAATCTCGTTCATATAGGCCCAATTTTCATACATGGTTTCAAATTGAGTTTTTAATACTCTATCCGCTGGGTTCCCTGTCATGATGTATTCTTCCATTACGAATCTGTACAAGCTGTCTGACTTCATTCTGTACTCTTCCCTGGCCATCTCTGTGGCTGCGGCATGAGTAAATTTATAGTTATTATCCTTAAGCCGGTGCAAACCTTCCAGGGCCCATAACAAAATACCCTCTATCTCGTCCTTAAGGTCGTCAAATAATAAAGGATCTCGGTCCCCTTCCTGGAGCACGTTCACGCATGGAATAATCAGTAAGCGCTCGAATACGTGGCTGCCTTTTTCCCCTGATAGATATGGCAATTCATTACAACCGAATGTTACTGTCCCATTGAATTTATATGAGAAGCTTTGTTTACCCTTGAATTCACACGCAATGAGACCGCCGCCGGTGATTGACTTAAATATGCTGCTGTCTGTGAAGTCTGCTTCCTTCTGGTCATCTATAAGCAGGGCTTTTTTACCGTACAGGTCACTTGTTGCGAATGGCTTGCTTAGATCCTGAATATCCCTGGTCGCTATGTTCTCGGTTCCTATGAGGTAATCGAGTAGGTTTATAAACACGCTCTTACCGTTGTTACCATTGGGACCGTATAACGCCAGCGCTTTCTTAGGGAAGTAACCTGGTATACTGCTTATGGTCAATCCTGCCCATTCCTGGAGCACCATTTGAAGTTCCTGATCGTTGTCTGTTAGGAAGTTTAGAAACTTGTCCCACTTTGCCGGATATGCTGCACGTGGATTGAAGTCCGTATTAATCTGTATAGTGCTTAATAGGTCGCTTCGGTGCTCTTCCATCTTCTTTGTTTTTACGTTGTATAGTCCGTTCTTAAGGTTTATATAGTCCGAATCAGTGTCCAGATCCTCAACCCTTACCGTTGATTCATCGGTAACTAAAAGCTGATAAACCTCGTGCAGCATTGAAGCTTTCTGTATTGGTTCAGGTATCAGTTCTTTGATTTTACCCTTCAGGGAATTAATCGAGATCCGTTTGTAATATCCACCCTGGTACCAATAAATTAGATCCTGGTCGAATCCATTTTTACGTACAATCATGTATTTATAGTTTTCCCTGATGTATTTCGCCAGTAATGCGGTGTTAACGCGCTCTTTGCCGCCATCTTCGTACAGGTAATATAAACCCTCGTCCGGTTCGCTCAACGCCTTATAAACGCTCTCTGCGGTCTTTAAAGCGCCTTCCTCTGGTTCTGCAAAGTATTCCGTATTTATCTTTTCTGCAAGCGCCATTATGACCGGTTTATCTTTAATGTTCTTACGTTTACAATAATCGTATAGCGCCTTGTTTAAGGCTCCATTTCGGCCCTCTCCGGCCTTCATGCCCTTAAGCGGTGCGAATATGTCATGCTCTTCCTCCGCGGTGGCTGTGGTGGCCTGTGGCGCTCTGGAAGGGCTCTTCTTATTGCCTGAGTTCTTGATGTACTTATATAGGCTCTCTGGCATGTCGTGGATCATGTTCCCACCTGTAGGCAGGTATTGTTTTATGTTTCCGTCCTTAGCTTTTATATAACTGTACGGTGCTATTACATAGCCACCCTCAGTTTTAAAATCAACGTTCTTCAGTATTATTCCATTTACATTATTCAACCCTGGTCGGTACTTGAAATATAAATGGTATCCGTTGTTTGGCGTCTTTACTGTGAATGTATTTGTAAATATATTCCTGTCGCTGTCTGTAAGCTCTGCAGCTTCAAACAACTCCTGTATTATCATTGGTACCGGCTTATCTTTGCTGTCAATGTCAAGGACCATGATCTGTGACTTCTCACCACATACCAGGCCATATGCTGCGTGACCATTTAACCCATTGGGATTGATTACGTGGTTCTGCTCGTCCTTCCAGGAAGTCCCCTTGGGTACCGCTGGCGCCTTGTCATTGCCGGCTTTAAATACCGGAAACAATTTTAATTTCTGGTATATCTGTTTTTCTGATTCTGTCATACGGGTCCACCCCTTTATATAAACACGTTACATATTTTGTTTAGAAAAAAATGCTGCATAGGAATGATGAGTAACTATGCAGCACCTTGTTTGCAACTCCGGTTGAGTCTTCCATCGTTGCGATTTTGAAGGAGGTATGTTTGAAATTACCGAAATTGTTTGCCTGCACCAACCGGAGGAGGTCCGCAGGCCGGTTATAAAAAGATTTTGGATTTTAATTTAGTGCACTTCGGCGTCAATTGGTTAGTTCTTCACCTGGTGCTTGAATACAGAATATTAACTGTGGGCGACTGGATGAGACCTGCACCCTTGTTATAAACACTTGCTGACACTATAGAAGTTCAATTCTTAATGCGATTAACCAGATCACACTTCAAATTGGAAAACGCCTTTTCAATTCCGGTATAGCTTCCCTTAACCTTCAGTTATGCTCTTTAAGGTCCCACAACCAGGACCATATATTAACCAGCATGAGTACCTGGCAATATATTTAATCGTTGTCTCGTCTGTCTCTGGCGGCCTTCTTGGCCTTCCTGCAACGTGGACACCTTACCGGATCATTAAAATCCTTCTCCTGGTAATATTCCTGTTCACCAACTGTGAATGTAAAAATGTCCTGGCAATCTTTGCAGGTTATATGTTTATCGCTCATTCTTTACTCCTTTAACCCTGTGCTCCAAGTCCTACTCTTGCGCAAGCCTTTGGATTCCATACTGCGTCAACAACTGTTAGCGCTCTGAGGTCTATGCTGGCACTGGTGAATCCTGACGCTCTGTTAGCTTCAACCTGGATCGGCATTGCAAACCTAACATAAAGCTGTGAAGGGTCCACAATGTATATGACGTCATCGGCAACGTGCTCATTTATGATGATCTGGTGTCCCATAAACTTTTCCGCTGCGTCTGCAAGGTTATACGCAAACTCTGTGGTCCCCTTGAATAGTCCCATAGTATTGAATACAGTGTCGGTGTTTGCGATTATAACTGCGTTCCTTGCGTACTTGTTAGGAAGCAGGGCCAGCGCTCCGGCTATGTCTGCTGGTGCTATCGGTGTAATCGAGGACGCTGTTAGCTTCTGGTTCGTTGCGTCCCAAGTGAGGTTCGCAAGTCCTTTTGGCTGTCCGGTTCCTGATCCATCTATGAATGACTTTTCCAGCGCTTCTATTACTTCACCCTGGAGCAGTTCAAGCATCATGTTCTGGAAGCTTCCTGTCGCCATGCTGGCCGCTGCCGCTGATACTCTCATATGTCTGAAGAGTTCATACCCACCAAGAGAGAGGTATGTCAACGTTGGTGCAGCTTCGTACGCTACTTCACTTCCATCAACTTCCGAGTTCTCCAGCTTCCATGCTGCCGCTGTGGCGCTTGCTATTGGTATCTGTATGTTACCTGGTGCCCCGTTGCTGATAACTGTCGCTCTGTGAAGCAGGTCGCTGTATTTGTCGCTTGTCAAAAGCTTGTTAGCAATCTCCAGCGGTACTACTGCGGCGCTTCCTGACATATCCAGCGCTCTCTTTTCTGTATCGTTCATGAGGTTATATTCTCCAGCTAAATATCGCTGAAAACTTCTTACTTCAAGTTCTTTGTTTGTATCTTCCATTGCTTTCGTTCCTCCTGTCATTGTATTTGTGCCATTTATACCGAATGTCCTTATAACGACACCCTCATTTAATGCTTTCTCTCTTGTCTGAAGTATCTCTGCGCCTTTTGCTTCTTCGCGCTTTATGATCTTTCTTACTTCGTCAACTTCATTGTTTAGCGTCCTAAGTTCTTCCAGGCTCATACTGTTTAACTTTTCGTCTGGTATATCCTGGAAGTCTTTAAGCTTCTGCTTTGCTTCTGCATATGTCATGCTATTCACTCCCTTCATGTTATTTGCTCCCCTTATCCCCTCACGCTCAATCCGGCTGCATGTGCGGTAATCCTCCAGCACCTACTGTTTAGGAATTCAGGGTATAAAAAAACACCTGTTACGGTGTTTCATTAGCTTTATTTAATGTCTCTTGTAAACTATTATTTAATGCTTTCATCTCGTCAAGTGTCATTTTGTCGAGTCCTTCTGACTTCATAGAATCCATGAATCCCGGATTTTCTCGGTCCCACTTTTTTGTACGTATACCGTCAAGTTCCAATGAAAGCATTAACATAAACCTTTTTGACTCATTGGAAAAAGCACTCATACGGCCCCTGTCGTTGGTAAGGTATTCACCAATATCCTTTAGGTCATTACTTGTGAGTCTGTTAACCCCGATACTTAGAAAATCTCCTTCCTTTGACTTTATGTAATTATCTACCGCTTGTCTCGTCACGCTGGAAAGTGTCACGTCTGCACCCTCTGTTTTCTCCTGAAGTTCCTGCATGATCTTGAAAAGCTTGTCTGCTGTCTCTTGTGGAATCCTTGCTCTAAGCTGATAATCTCCCATTGTTTTCACCCCTTATATTTTTGACCGCTTCCGCTGGGACTGGATCTAATGTCCCCCAAGCTGTCCTGCTATCTAATCTTTCTTCCTGGTGTTTCTTTCTTCTGTTTGCCCTTTGCCTTTCTCGTGACATGGCCTTTACACCTCCCGGGAAATATCGTCCGTTCGTTTCTTGAGTACATTGTATCACGTTGTTCCACAACATGCAACATGTTTCTAAAATTATTTTATTTTCTGACCATACCCCCAGGGAAGCTTGCTGAGACCTGATCCGTTTCAGGGCGTAATTCCCCCATTGAAAGGGGGATACCCCGCGGTATAGCTGCTTTCAACCTTCACCCTGGCCGCTTTCCCTCATAGCTTTCTACACGTGCATTATCCCCACACGTGCGTATTATTGCTCTGCTATGGTCCCTCTAAAATAATTCCTCCAATGTTTTATACGTACGTCATTACAGGCGCAAGGGGAACATTTAAACCCCTCTGTAGTTCAGGCCCACAAAAGCGGATAGGACCTGTCCTGGTTAATTCTCTGCATAAGCTTAACCATACTCTCTAACTTTTTGATAACGCGGTAGTTTTAGCTTATAACCGCAAAATATAAAAGACCTCAAGCGCTGTTAACACTTAAGGTCTTGATTTTTACTACTATGTTTTGTACAATCATGTTACAATTTTAATTGTACAGAACAAAGGTTCTCAAGGTTCTCTAAGTGTTGTCGCACTTACTGAATCGATTCTCTGAAGCTTGCCGGCTTCTTTGAATCGGAGGGCCTTTTTTCTATGTATTTGTTTTCAGTATAGGACCGTAATCATCGTATATCAAGATATTTTTTTAAATCCTCTTCCTTGACTTTCCACTTATTGCCAATCTTCATAGCTTTTATCTTGCCATCTGTGATGTATGTCTGTACTGTCCTTGGTGTAACTCCGAGTATTGCGGCGACTTCCTTAATGTCATAAAATTTGATGTCAATCGTCATGATCTTCACTCCCCTAACGTTTAAAAGCGCCTTATAGGCGCTCAATAGCTTTTGAAAAATCTTCCTCGTGCTTTATGTTGCCTAAGTGGTAGACGGTCCCACACTTAGGGCACACAAGCGCAATTTCATAATCATAACCGGACCCTCTGCCGGCTTTAGTTTTCCAATCGGCGCAAGTATACCCGATTTCAAGCCTTAGTTCTGTCCTGCATTCACATCTTGGCTTCATGTTCATGGGTTTTTCCTCCCTAACTGGTACATGATCATTGCCAACCATAGCGACCCATTATCTTTCTCTCTCATAATCTCATATGCTGCGTGAAAAATCTGCCCTTCTTTTGTATCATGAGTAACAATTTTTATTTGCTGTAGCTGCTTTTCTACCTGTTCCCTGGCTCTTTCGCTGGCTGTTTTCATTATGAATCCTCCTTCAATGAATTTCCTATGGTTTCATTGTAACGCTAACGGTTTTATAAAGTCAACATAAATTTCATAGTATTTCATGGTTTTTTATTCGCGAAAGCTGCATTTCGCGCATATATTGACCGCGGTCATTTTTGACACTCCTGCAATCTTTCCGAGTTCTTTGTTCGTGTCGATTGGTTTCACAACTTCTTGGGAAGCCATGTCTTTTGATTGCTTTCCTTTGCCTATAAGGTGAGTCGCTTCCTGATTCCTCTTAGCCTTCTCTGCAATCACATCAACCAAGTATCTTCCACCAGGCTTTCTTCTCCACCGGACCCGGTGCAGGCTCGATAAGCTGCTTCTGGTTTTGCGCTGTCATGATATGCGCTTCTCTTAGTCGCTCGTTTAATTCACTGATCTGCTTGTCTTTTACCTCTAATTGGCTTCTTAATAGCGCTATTGTCTCAATTAAACTGGTTTGCAATTCGTTGTCTACTTGTTGTTTACTCTGTTGTGGTGCTAATACTTCCAAGATATTGATATGAACGTATTTCTTACCATCAACTACTTTGACGAGTTTCTTTAAACTTTCTGTTGTGGCAATGCGCTTGTATACTGCCTGCGGTGTTAGCTTTGCAGCGGCAGCGGCTTCTGCTATGGTTAAATACTTTGAATCCACGTTGACAACCTCCAGCTTTTACTCATTTCTGAGTATAAGTTTATTCCATTTCAGGAAGAAAGTCTTTATAACAAATGTGGGAAGTTCCCCCCATATCTGGGGGGATGTCTTAATCACAAATTTGTTAGAAAGTACCCTGCCGGATTTTCGGCTGACCCTGCTTATTTTTCAGCACACCCCCACACGCAACATAAGGCGTTCTAATGACATTAGAGGACAGTTACCCCTATATACCATCAAAACGCCTTACAATTCATTCTGGAGAGTTTTACAACCCTTCTATTTTGTTTTCTTCTGTAAGCTTCTTTGCTCTATACTTAGCAACCCTTAACCTTGTCTTTTCCTTTTTGACCTCTGCAGCGCACTCTGGACAGTACATCGAGGTATATATATTTTGTGCTGCATACTCTTTTTCACAGATCGTGCAGATATTGGATACCTTAACAATGGACCTTAACCCTTCTCTGCCTAAATATTCTTTAGTAATCTTACCTTTCACTTAATCGTCACTCCTTTGTCTTAATAACGCAAAAGCCAGGCGGCCTATATAGCTTCAAAAATTTTAACGCGCTGCTCACCGCCGGTCGGTTTAAATTGATTCGGATTTTAAAACAATGGCGGCACTACCTCAACCGTACTCCTGGCGACTTGCTGGAGATTTTGTATATATGGTTCTGTGTTCTGATGTCCTTGGGTTCATATCCCATCATCATCATGCACCCCTTAAAAGCACCATTGCACACATATATTCCTGTGTCATTCTCCATGTAGTGCTTAAGGCCGTATGAGGTATAAGCCTGGTTGAATGTCTTAGATTGAATTAGATTGTCCTCTATCCACCTAATGACCGTCTCTTTGTCCTCGTCTGTAAGTTCCTGGTATCTCTCTATTTCATCTGTGCTGCTTATCATGATCCGTTGCTCCTTTCTAATTTAGGGAAGAAAGGGAAGGTTTTTTCAAGTTCTTTTATATATTTAGGT
>NZ_JAGGKC010000055.1 GCF_017873395.1 Youngiibacter multivorans
GATCCCTTTTAATTTTTGCCATGTTTAAAACCTCCGATTTAAGATTATTATAATCTTAAGCCAGAGGTCCAAACACAAAATTTTCTACACTCTCCTGCTCGTCTGATGACAAGCGGAGCTCTCTTAGTTTAGTAGTTTTTTACGATTCTCCTCTGGCGGCCTTTGCAGGGTCGTTGCCAGGGTAGTCAATGAGGATTGCCCTGAGACCATAAAGATCCATAACCTTCTCTTCCATGTTTCCTACTTTGAACTCGCTGATTATGTTGATTCCATTGGCCCTTACATCTTCAGCAGCCTTTTCGATACCATTCACTTTGAAATGGAAGCTTCTGAAATGTATGTCCTTCCCTGGTATTTCCAGGAGTTCAATTCCCTGGTTGCTGATGGCAAGCTTCACTTTCTTTCCATCAGGCATTGTCGCTTCACCTGAGAACTCGAATTCAAGACCCATTGTCTTCCCGAACATGGCTTTGCCTTCCTCGAGGTCCGGTACTCCAATACACAGGCGGTCCAGTCTCTCAACCTTCAATTCACTCACTCCCTCAATTTTGTTGTGATTTTCTATCTTGTTTTGATTATAACATCTATTCAGATATCATCTGCAATTTATATTATGCTTAGCCTCCTCAGCCTTATTGCAATCATTATGCAAAATATTATCCATGGTATTAGTGACAGAAGTGAAAATATTAGCCCGATCATTCCAGCAGTTGAAGGGACAACCATAAGGATTCCTGATATAAGACCTATTACTGCTGTTCTGTTGCTGAATGTCCCGCTTCCATACATAACCCTGGATATGAGCAGAAGTGTAATCCCATTTAGCACATAGTATGTATTGAAAGCTGTTCCTCTCCAGGTCTCTATCATTACCTGGGCAGCTGCCATAAGCATGCTTCTGTCAGTATCGCTTGCTGCCTTCTCAAATGCCCTGCTCAGTGACAGCATCTCAAAGGATGTGTTCGATGCGAAATATGCTGCTATGCCCAAAAATCCCAGAAGAATTGCTATCGCCATCAGGCTTTCATTCCGCTTCTTCAAAATAATATAAAGTGCTAGATAGATTACCGCAACAAGCACATTGTCGATGATATAAATAATGTCGAGGTGAATCAGACCAAGGAGCCAGCTTTTCCTGAACAGCTCGAACCACCCCTCTATTGTTTCAGGTGGCATTGAAATTGAGAAGATGACTATCTGGATTGGAATCAGGACTACCATAAGTATTGCGGCAACGCTTGAAATCCTGAACAACGTGCGCCATTCTGCATCCTTAGTGCCAATGCTAGCTGCATGAACAAGCTGTTCCATCTCTAACCCCCATTATAAATTTATTCATTCTATTTTGAATCCAGCTGAAATGTATCTTCTCCTTTGTCACGCTTGCCCGAGATATTCTGCAGGAATCTGCGATTCAATCAGTTTTCCTTCAAACCTTACCTCATAGGCATGCTTTCCAGGATGTGAACTGATTATCCTGAATATCTCATCATCCACATAATGAATTGCCACACTATCATCAGCTGCTATCCCTGCATGCATTTTCCCTGAAGCAATCAGTTCCTGGTATGCAGGTCGCCTGTCAGGCTCAGAGTCGTAATGTGGACAGTTGCTTCCTTTAAGGAATCCCAGGCATTCAAGAGGCTCTAGGCGGTCTCCGTATGAGTCGGTAAGCCCTTCCTCGAACCAGCAGATTGAGCCTGCGCTTATACCAGCTAGTACAATCCCCTTCTCCCATGCTTTTCTCAGGATCCTATCTAGTCCCCATTCCTTCCACAGTACAAGAAGGTTCTTTGTATTGCCGCCGCCGACATATATGATGTCCTTGTCCAGAACAAAGGCTTCGATGTCCCCTGATGGTGGTTTGAATAGGGACAAATGTGATGGCTGGCACTCCATTTTATTGAAGAAATCATAGAACCACGAGATACATATGTCAGAATCTCCGCTTGCAGTAGGAACGTAGCATATCTTGGGATTTTCTGCTCCGCTGCACTTAAGTATGTATCTGTCTATAAGCTCATTTTCAGGTTCAGTGGAGAAGCCACCTCCACCAAGTGCAACAATCTGCTTCATTCCATCACCTCCTGCATCTTTAATTACTTATATTCATATTACTTTTTTCAATATCAGTATATCAATACTATTACAGACTTTTGTCAACAAAATACCAACAAAATATTGATTGTTTGAGATATTTCTCCACAAATCCCTAAGCATTTCTCTTTGCATGGATAAAGTGAGATATGATACCATGAATTGAATAAGCTTAAAGACCATTTAAGAGGTATAAAATGATTAGTATAGAAAAGAACCAGGAAATTAAAACAGCTATAAGCGCCATTATGCAGTCTATGTTTGACCAGAGGAACTACCTGGCTGATATTCTCGAATATTTAGAAAAGCCACTTACTCCAGGAATGGAAAAAAAGGTAGAGACAATTCTGAAGAAATACGGAATGCCAGGCGAAAGCCTGGCATTGGATGAAAGGGTACTGACAGAAAATCCCTACTTTAAAAATATCAGGCTCGACAAGATCGAGACTCCGACTGTAAAGTATTCGAAAGATATCATTCCTAAAAGGACACTGATGAACACGGACTTCAACAGACAGCTCGGTAAATACCTGTTCCATTACCATCCTGTCGGATACTTCAATATTGATTTGGAGATGCCCTCTCTAAAGGAAGGAAATATTACCTGGATGTCCCCTGCTCCAAGTGAAATCATAAGCATGGGAGATGGGGTAGAGAAAGGCACAGGCAAATGCCTTACCATGGGGCTTGGAATAGGATTGCTGCCCTACTTGTGGCTCCTGAAGGATGAAGTCGAAAGCGTTACAGTCATTGAACATAATAAGGATGTAATTGACCTGTTCAACAAAGTCATCCTTCCTCAGTTCAATACGAGCAAGAGTCTCGAGATAATTCACGGGGATGCTTTTGAATACTTCACCGATGAGTTCCTGAACCGCTTTGATTATGCCTACATAGATTTCTGGGAATCAAACGAAGACGGTCTTGTTGATTATATCAGGCTGATGGAGAAGAAGGTCACTCTTCCACATATTGACTTTTGGATTGAAGAATCAATCCTCTCCCTTGCCAAGCAGATAGTTGCGCTGTACCTTATCACGCTTTATCAGGGACGCAGCATCACAGAATTCATAGCATCTTTAGATGAGGACAACAGAAGGTTAGCCAGGAAGGCCAACAAATTCTTCAAGAAGAGAACAGAAGTAATTTCAACCGAGGAAGAGCTTCTTTATCTGATTCATGACAGGAAGCTATTAAGAGAGCTGCTGTCTGTTCCTGTTTCCATGTAGCAGCCTCTGTAAACTTGCGGTTTCATACTTACAATAGTAAAGAGCTGTCAACGAGTCATTTATGACCCTTTGACAGCTCTTTACATTTACCTGAATCATATTATCGACTGCTTTACATCCACCTTGCATCGTTCTCTACAAGATCCCTTATCCTGCATTCAGCAAGCTTCCTGACAATTTCAACTGGTATTGGTTTGTCGTAAGGTATCTGTAGTACGCAGTCTGTAACCTTTTGTGCTGTCAGCTCAGCCTTGCATGCGCTGATAACTGCAGGTGTAGGACAGAAATTCATGTGCTTCTTGTATGCTGCTACCGTAAACAGTATCCTGTCATACGAAAATGCAGGTGTCCCCCATTTGAGCGCAACACTGGCTTCAGGAGCTGCATCAGAAAGGATAGCCATTATCTCCCTGAAATGCCTTTGCGCACCCTCAGGCAATGCTGCAACATACTCCTCAACTGTCTTGGGTTTGTCTGCCATACGACACCCTCCTTGTCAATAAATTCTATATCACAAGCTCATGGATAGACTCAAATGCCAGTCTCTCATCCACTATAAATTTGAATAAATGTACTTTGCTTTCCGGAGCATCTCTCCAGGCAAGCCCGCACCCAGCAGTTATTGCTGTCGGAACCGGAATCAGCCTGCCTTTGAAACCTGCAGCCTTCGCAGCCTCCTCAAATGCCATCGCTTCGGTAGTTGCATGGAATGTAACGACGCATTGAAGTTCCTTGGGTCTCATCTCTCTTCCTCCCCGATGGTCCTTAAAGCATCTATCGCCGCTTTAATTTCCTCCATGGTATTGAAATGGGAAAAGCTGAACCTTACCATTCCCTGCTTTTCTGTTCGGAATGTCCTGTGGACCAATGGTGCGCAGTGCGCTCCAGCACGCACGGCTATCCCGAACCTCTCATAAAGTTCATCTGCCAGCTCTCCTGCATCGATGTCCCTGATGTTGAAGGAAACCACCGGAGTACGTAAATCATCATTGAAATCACCATAAAGTACTAGTCCAGCGATATCCTTGATTCCGTCAAGGAAGGCCTTAGCAAGTTCAGACGCTTCCCTGAATATCCTGTCCTGTCCGAAGCCCTTTATATATCCGCAAGCTGCAAGGAGCCCCGCCAGGCCATGTACATTCATGGTACCTGCCTCAAGCCTCTCGGGGAGAACCCCCGGCATACCCATTGCAAAGCTGTCCATACCGGTTCCACCATATACCAATGGTTCAGGCACAACCCCTTCAGCAAGACAGAGAGCTCCTGTACCCTGAGGGCCAAGAAGGCTCTTGTGCCCAGATAGGCATAGCGCTGATATTCCATGCTTTTCCATATCTATCGGAAGTAGACCAGCTGTCTGGGCAGCATCCAGAATAAAAAGGAGGCCATAGCTTCTGCAGAGGTCACCTATTGCCTTGATGTCCATAACATTTCCAGTGACGTTTGAACCATGTGCGATTACAATCGCCTTCGTATCAGGCTTTATGGCACTCTCAAAGGCTTCAATTGCCACTCTTCCATTGCTGTCGCCAGGGAGAATATCAAGTATGATCCCCTTAGTCTCCATATGGTACAGAGGCCGAAGAACGCTGTTATGCTCCATTGCTGTAGTTATGCATCTATCTCCAGGCGAAAGAAGTCCCTGGATAGCAATGTTCAGGCTTTCAGTAGCATTGGAGGTAAATATAACCCTTGAAGGATCCTTCACATTGAAAAGCTCTGAAACTGCCACCCTGGCCTTGTAAACCAGCCGGCCAGCCTCCAGCGATGCGCCATGCGCACCCCTTCCGCTGCTCCCTGTTCCCTTAAGTGCCTGGAATACAGCTTCAGCTACTTCGGGCGGCTTATGGTATGTAGTTGCAGCATTATCCAGATAAATCATGAAACGTACCTTCTTTCCATCTCTTTCCTCATCAGGTGTCGGTGAGGAAGCCCTTATTTGGCTCTTATGGCCTTACAATCTTCGATGCCTTCATCTGCTTCTCAGCTATTACATACATGTTCGTAACTGACCCCACTCCCAGCTTTTCAGTGATGCCGTAGAAATTCAGGCAGGTCCCGCATGTAAGTATCTCAACTCCCTGGGATTCCAAAAGCTTCAAGTCAGGCAGCGAATCGGATCCCTGCACGGACAGCTTCGCCCCGTTGTTGTAAAGCAGTATTGATTGGGGGAGGATGTCCTGCTCTGTGAGGGCATAAATGAACCCCTTCATCAGAGTATGTCCCAGCTTCTCGTCTCCTTCACCCATCTTGTCAGACGAGAGTACCACAACGGTGTTTCCTTTGATGCCGTCAGGTATGCACTCAACCGCTTCTGCGATGTCTGAAATAAATGGCTCTGATTCCGGTACCGTCAGTGTTACTATATATTCTGACTCATCAACCTTTATGGATGATACGGGAATATTCTTCTGGCTGGCCATCTTGCTAAGGTTCTGCACAGCAACATAGTTGTCAACTGTTACTTCAACAGTGTCGCCTGAATTCATTCCTGCAAGTATCTTTTTCGTTTCGACCACAGGCATGGGGCAAGCTTTACCTCTGGCATCAAGTTCCTTTTTCATATCACTACCCCCTATTTTATAATAATTCTTTTATCATCAGAGTGCGTGATTCTGCCAACTATTCCGCATGGCATTCCCAATGACTCTATCTCAGTTATAGCTGATATGGCATCTTCACGAGGAAGGCTCACAAGAAGTCCTCCCGAAGTCTGCGGGTCAAAAAGAATCTCCTCCAAGGCAAACGGTACATCCTTGAAAACCACCCTGTCTCCTAAATGGTTTCGGTTCTTCTGGGCTGAAGCAGTTATGAAGAACTCATTTGCGTAGTGTACGGCTTCCCTAATGTACGGCACCTCAATGCTGTCTATCTCAGCACCATATTCATCTCCGACCATCTCCATGAGATGTCCCAGAAAACCAAATCCAGTAATATCTGTGCAAGCGTGCACATCGTACTTCCTGAAGATTTCAGCAGCATATTTGTTGAGCGTCGTCATTGAACGCACCGCCTGTTCCATGGCCTCCTCTGAGCTCTCACCGATCCTGTCAGCCGTGCAGACTATTCCAACTCCAAGTGGTTTTGTCAGTATCAGGAGGTCTCCGACCTGACAGGTGTTGTTCCTGTATATCCTGTCCGGATGAACTATTCCCGTTACCGATAATCCATACTTCACATCAGTGTCATTTATCGAGTGTCCCCCGGCAAGAGACCCTCCTGCTTCCATCACCTTTTCGCTGCCACCCTGTAGAATCTTCCCCAGGATGTTCAGATCCATGGTCTCAGGGAAGCAGACTATATTAAGTGCAGTCTTTACTTCGCCACCCATGGCATAGACATCTGACAGAGCATTTGCTGCTGCGATCTGCCCGAATGTATAGGGATCCTCAACCATTGGAGGAAAAAAGTCCAGGGTCTGTACAAAAGCAATATCATCAGTAAGCTTGTACACTGCAGCATCATCAGAGCTGTCAAAGCCTACCATCAGATTGGGGTCAATGGGCCTTGGCAGCTTTCCAAGAACTGATTCAAGGATTCCTGCACCAAGCTTAGCGGTACACCCTCCACCCTTGCAGAATAATATATCTTCCTTCATAATTACCTCATTTCGGAATAAATCATATTAATAGTCCAGATCCTGATAACTTTACAGGTCTGTCTCCTCTTATTATACAGATATTCTTTTTCAAGTATAACCAGAGCACAAAAGAAATGGATCAGAAGATACCCATTTCAAAACCCCTTATCGTTCTCCCCATTTCGGTTACTTGATCTATGCAATTTTGGTTTTCAGAACTGATATCTCCTTGGAAATCAGTACCGCCGGCTTAGCCGGCGGTTTGCACAGACCCTATAAGGGTCTATAACCTGCTGCACCCGTAGGGGTGCATGAGGCGGCCGCCAAC
>NZ_JAGGKC010000056.1 GCF_017873395.1 Youngiibacter multivorans
GACAAATCAGGAAGATGGAAGTTCCAACTGAGGTTTGGCTGAATCCGATCAAAACTGACGATAAGATTTTGCGACAACTACCTTGACAAACACCGTTACACAGACATGATATCTTTGCAATCAGAATCAGATCTGAATCAGCTCGTAATCCATTGTTCCCAATCCGATTTTCTCGGCATGCCTGAGTGATGTTCTGCCTTTGTCGAAGAGCAGTTCACCGCTGTTTTTCTGTACAAGCTCCAGGCAAGCAGTATCCAAAGCGACTGGATCCTTTGATGCTAGGACTCCTATATTTCCGGTTATTGGCTCCATGTGCATTCCTGCACAATCGCATTCCTGGGTGATATTATGCACGAAGGCTATGTAGATGTTGTCCTTGTCCTTGGATGCCCCATATGCATACTCTGAAAGCTTCTCTAAAAAGTGAGAGCCAGTCCATGTATTTCTTATCGCACCGGTAGGACATACAGCGATACATCCAGCACAGCCGATGCATTTACTGCTGTCAATCACAGCAAAGTCCATGATTTCAATTGCACCATAGTTGCACTTGTTCACGCAAATGCCGCAGGATACGCACTTCTCCGCCTTAACTACAGGTGATATTCCAGAATGCTGCTCAAGCTTTCCGCCTCTTGCCGCAAATCCCATGGCAAGCTGCTTGAGAGCCCCTCCGAATCCAGCCTCGATATGTCCCTTGAAATGACTCATCACAATAAACTGACCATAATTCCCATATGCCTTGCCGATTTTACAGCTCTTCAGGTATTCCTTGCCGATTTCAATCTCATTATACTCGGTACCGATGTCCCCATCAGCTATTATGATAGGTATCTGATTGAAGCCATGAGCCTTTGCAGTCTCAAGATGGACCTCTGTCGTGGTCCTTGAACCCCTGTAAAGGACATTCGTTTCGATATAGGATGGTGATACGCCTTTTTCCTTCAGGTAGTTTATGGTCTCATCATAACAAGCTGCTGGAATAAATGTCTTATTCCCCTTCTCTCCGAAATGAACCTTAATCGGGACTTCCTTGTCAAACCTGTGGCCGGTTTCTGCTACTACCTTCTTCAGCAGCAACAGTGCATCTTTCCCTAACTGGTCATAATCAGATTTCACGTTCTCGATAAAGTATACTTTGCTCATTTTAACACCTTCACCCTACAAATTTTTGTATTTTTCGATACCTTTCCTCAGCCTCTCAAGTCCATCCATTAAACGCTCTCTCGGACAGGCAGCATTGATCCTGATGAAGCCTTTCCCCGACTCCCCGTAGGCATCCCCTGCAGAGACATATATTCCTGCTACTTCCCGTAGATGCCTGCACAGACCTTCTGTATCCATGGTGATGCATCTTACGTCAACCCAAAGTAGGTATGTGGCATGTGCTGTGACTAGATGCAGCTCCGGTAATTCAGACTCCAGGAATTCCGCTGCGACCCTTCTGTTTTCATAAAGATATGTGCTGAGTTCATCAAGCCATTCTTCACCCTCTGAAAATGCTGCGATTGTCGCTTCCATGGCAATCGCATTCGGCTCAGCTACCTCGTCAGTATTCAAAGCCCTGTTCATCCTGTGTCTGAGCATAGCATTTGGAACTACAACTGCTGCAGTCTGGAGGCCTGCGATATTGAACGCCTTGGTAGGCGCAATGCAGGTAATGCTGATATCCGCACATTCGCCTGAAACGGACGCGAATGGGATGTAACTATGCCCATTCTCCGTAAGGTCGCAATGGATCTCATCGGAGATTACAATAACGCCATGCTTCTTGCAGAGCTCACCTATCCTTTCAAGTACTACCCTATCCCAGACCTTACCAATCGGATTATGAGGATTGCAAAGAATCATCATCGTTGTCTGTGGATCCGAAAGCTTTTCCTCCAGATCCGCAAAATCAATGCTGTATTCCCCATCATCGTAGATGAGCCTGCTCTCAACCACATTCCTGCCGTTGTTCAGGATCGAATTGAAGAATATGTTGTATACCGGAGTCTGAACCAGTATATTCTCACCAACCGTAGTCAACTTCCTAACTGCGCTTGAAATGGCTGGAACAACTCCAGTACAGAAAATCAGCCAGTCCCTGTCTATCTGGAAGTTATGCCTTCTTTCCCACCAGTCGCCGATTGACTTGTACCATTCATCAGGGACTGTCGTGTAGCCGAAGATTCCTTTTCGTACCTTGGCCTCAATTGCTTCTATGATTTCAGGGGCTGTCCTGAAATCCATGTCAGCAACCCACATCGGCAGGACACTATCCTCAACATCCCATTTCATGGAATTCGTATTGCGCCTGTCAGTCATTAAAGAAAAGTCATACCGCATGTTTCATTTCTCCCGTAATTACCCTTGTATTCCTGGAATCGACTTTGGTCTCATCAATGATAAGCTCCCCTATGCCATCTGCCCGGATAATGCCTCCTGATGGATTCATGACGCTGTCTATTCGCCCTATGATATCAGCATCGACTGTAGAATACTCGAATGCAAGTGTCGTATTCAGAAGTATGCAGTTCTTCATCACAAGGTTCTCGATATAGCACAAGCCCTGCAGACTTTCTATGGTACAGTTCACAAAGGTAAGGTTCCTTGAGTTCCAACCCAGGTACTCACCTGATATATATGAATCATAGACTGTCACATTCTCGCAGTTCCAGAATGCATCCTTGGAGAGCAGCTTCGCATTTCTTATTTCTATGTTTGACCCTCCATCGAAGGCATAGTTGCCAAACAGCTGGAATCCGTCAACCTTGATATTCGTGCTGTTCATGCCAAAGTAGTCCCCTTTGGCTGTGACATTCTCGAGAACTATACGGTCACATTTCCATAGCGTCTCCCCTGCATTTGACATTGACACATTCTTCAGTCTGATCCCCTTTGATCGCCTGAAAGTCTTTGGCGCTTCAATGATAGTATTTGATACTGCAATATTTTCAGTATACCAAATTCCTGACCGTGCCATCTCAAAAAGCGTGCTTTCATCTACCACAATGTCTTTACTGTACCATAGCGGATACTTCCATTTGAATGAACTGTGGTCAATATCTATATTTTTACTTTCTTTAAGCGGTGACTCTCCATCCGCAAAGGTCGAATAGGATATCTTCAGATCCTTGCTCTGAAAAGTGCCCTTTCACCTGTCAGCATCTGCCTGTTTATTAACTTCATGAACTTATCCTCCCTGGATCTCACCCTGCAGAAAATCATTCTCTATGTAACTTTCTGCATCCATCTACTTACCCGTGTCCTGATTTTGATTATGGATCACATCTGTTCCAGCTATAATAGCTGTCTCATAGTACCTGATCTTATGATTGATGGTTTCAAGGACCTTACCAAACTCCTCTATCTGTTTTTCAACAACATCTCTTCTTTGAAAGAAAATCTCCAGTCGCTCCTTAAGTGTGCTGTCACCTTCTCGGCATAAGTCCATATATCTTTTGATGTCCTTAATTGGCATCCCCGAATTTTTCATGCAGGTAATTATATTCAGACCGTTGATATCTGCCTCTTTGAAGACTCTTGTACCAGCCTGCTTCTTCTCAACAAATGGCAAAAGACCTTCCTTATCGTAGTAACGTAAAGTTGTAACTGTAACTCCCATCTTTTCTGCAGCCTGGCTTATGGTATATGTCATATAGCACTCCTGATTCTTTTTTTACTCTAATCTTGTAATTACTCCCTAATGATAAGGGGTGAAGTTAACTCTAAGTCAATACCATAATTTGAAAATTATGACACCCAAAACTTTCGTATCTATAATTACTGCAATTAGAAAGTGTATAAAGAATATGATCGAACAGAACCTGTCCTATTAGAGATGTATGTACCGTCTGATACTTAAGAAGTGTCAGGAGAACCTACTATGGCTCCAGCATGATTTTGAGTAGCAGAGTGTGAAGTTAAGTGAATGATTGATCTTCGATTATCTCCCCATAGAAAAACTCCCCCTGCAGTGACAGTTTTATCATTTCAACTGTCTGCTGCAAGAGGAGATTATCATTTACAGGGTATGGGTTATTTGAGATTACCGCTTCCGCATCTTTACTGGAACCCTCACGAAATATGCGGAAATAGATCTGTGATAAATTAGCAATATAAGTCTTTCAAAAGATTTGAAATATCTTTTGAAAAATCGTGTCAGATACCGACTGTCCGCTTATCCAGGGTTAGATAACGAATGCCATACCTAACGTAGTAAACAAACCCGCAAATATTGCACAAGTAACTACTGGCGCTAAGATGTTGCCGTATTTTCTATAGATGTAAGTAACAACCGCTGTTGTTCCACCCATCATAAAGCAATATCCAAAGGCGAAATCGAGTGCCCCGCTGCTGGTGTCTTTACCAGTTCCATAAACATCAATTTGCGGAATAATTGTTTGACCTGTACCAATTACTAAACTACCGCCATATTGTATTAGTAATAGCACAAATAATGCTGATGCTGTAAGGACTGCATTTACGGTAACTGAAATGATCATGTCTTTCTTCGCATTTCCTGTTGAAGGAAGTATTCTTTGACTTAAGTTTCCAACAAACATCACTGTGAAGATAATAAGCATATATGGAATTGACGTAAGCACTCTATATCCACTTGGCTTTAAGAAAGTTGCCAAGTTCCACACTTGGATGTTAATACCTAAGTATACTTCTAATACTGTCATAATTAATCCAAAGAAAGTTACAATCCCAACACCGAGAAGAATAGCTTTACCAATATTGGCTAACTTCAGTTTGGTAACACCTTCAGCACCTAATGAAAAATCTGAAAGGTCTAGTACTTCACCAGCTTTTTTGCGGGATGAAGTTTTTATTATTAATCGGGTGCCGCCGATTAAAGCAAGAACTAAGAGCCAAGCCATTATCCCGTTAAGTGCAGCTGATGACAATAGTTTTGTCTTTGGTAAGAAAGCCATTGCGTACGCTGATACATGTACAAATATAGCTGCAGGTATGACAAATGTAAATAGAATATCAGTCGCCCAAGCTTTCGCTCCTCTTTGAGCTTTCTTTTCAGGTCTTACATTTGTTAATGAGCTAAAGAAGTTAAATTCCAGCATTAATCCGATAGTTGCTGCCAATAAGAACAGCATGTTAATAGAAGCAATACCTGAGAACAGTTGCTGCAATTTCCACACTTGGTCATTATCAGCTAGATCAATTGGAAATTCTGAATAGGTTCTTTCAAAATTAAGTATTGCTGCAATTGTTTCACTACTGATATTTCCGGTTTGGTGTAATGTACCGCCAACTTCAGTATATCTTGTTGAATTACCCTGCTCGTTAAAGACGTAATCTTTGCCGCTTTCCATAGGTATACCTTTGTTAATCGCTGCTGATATAGCAGCATTGTTTGCTTGAGGATCACCTATAAAGAAATAATCATATTGGTCAGCTGTTGACTTAATCAGACCGTAATTGGTTTTGAAACCTGCAATTTTATCCAAATTACCTGTCAACTTAACCATGAATGGACCAAATACGCCCAATGCGGATCTTAGTTTCGGTCCAAAAACACCTGTACTGACCAACACATTGTGAGATCCTGCAGAATACCCAATAATATTCAAATTATCTTTTTTGATAATATCTAAATTATTAAGAGCATATGCTGTAACATCAATGGCTTGTGGTATCCTATCTGTAACATCAGATTCACCGCCACCAGACAAGTCCGGAGATAATACGACCATACCTCTTCTTGCAAGTTCCATACTCCATGTGTCATTACTATGCGCTTGGTTCGATCTGCCATGATAGATCACAACGCCAGGTGCAGGTGATTCTTTGGTTGCATTTTTTGGGATGTAGATCAATGTACTGATTTTAGCTCCACCCGAACCCATAATCGTTAATCTTTCAATACGTACTTGTCCCCAAGATGTTTGAAATCCCCAAATAAAGAACGAAGATATAATTAGTATTGCCAGTGATATTGCAAAAAAACGTACAGCGCCTTTGCGTCTCGCACTTGTTGATGATAGTTGATTTGTCATGTTAAACCTCTCTTTCATTATTCTTTCGTAAGCGGAAATTGTACAGCACATAGCAGCCAAACAAGTGTTTTGAGATAATCAAACCATCAATACGAGTGGAGTGATTATCATGCCGTCATCA
>NZ_JAGGKC010000057.1 GCF_017873395.1 Youngiibacter multivorans
TACTATTTTTTTCATGCGAAGAAATACTCTGTTAATTCAAGAGGCATAAGTATAGAATTTAGACAAGGAACTATCGCGTAGCGATTTTGTACAATCAGGGGAGAGAATTGAATCGGAGGTATAGGGATGAAGACCAATATGAACCAGACAAATACCCTCACGAAGCTTACTGAGATAAAGGGAAATTCGCTGTTCCAGGTGCTGGAGTTCGATGAACTGAGAGGCGGCAAGGATGTAAAGACCGCTTTCATGCTTTCGTTCATGAGGCAGGCAGGAATAAAGCTGAGGCAGCTAAGGATTGTTCTTTCTTCCAGCGGAGCATACATAGAGTCAGGAAGGCTGAGCTTCATGAGAGGACCGATAGAAGTAAGCTCCAATACAGGAGGACTTTTCTCATTCTCGAAGCAGCTGATAACATCGAAGATAACTGGGGAGAATCTGGTTAGACCTCTGTTCAAGGGAACAGGAGAGCTTCTTCTTGAGCCGTCATTCGGTCACATAGCGCTTCTTGAGCTTGAGAATGAGAGCGTCATAATAGATGATACGCTGTTCTTTGCTGCTGAGCAGCAGGTGGAGATGTCGACTACAACTGTCAAGACAGTTTCCGGTGCACTTCTAGGTAATGAAGGCTTCTTCCAGACCAAGCTGTCAGGAACAGGAATAGTTGCATTGGAGCTTCCTGTCCCTGAGCAGGAGATATTCAAGTACAAGCTTGTCAACGACATACTGAAGGTCGATGGTAACTTTGCAATCTTAAGGACAGGAACCATTGAATTCTCCGTAGAGAAGACCACCAGGTCCCTTATGGGCTCTGCTCTGTCTGGGGAGGGCTTCATGAACGTATTCAAGGGTACTGGTGAGGTATGGCTCATGCCGACGAAGTCTGTTTATGATGAGCTTCTTAGGACGATGGACAATCCTTTGATGAGGCCTCATGCGGAGCATGTGGCTGAGGGTAAGGATGGCAAGGACGGGAAGGCTTAAAGGGCTTCACTTTGGTATAGGTTTGAGACTGGTTTTATGATAAAATACTCATGATACACTCTGGGCACCGGAGGTGCCCGGGGTTTTTTTACGGAATTAATATGAAAAAGGATGGTAACATATGGCAAGAATGTTCGGTACTGACGGGGTTAGGGGACTCGCAAACAGCGAGCTTACACCACTTATGGCTTTCGAGCTTGGAAGGGCTGGAGCACACGTACTTACTGAGGGTGCCCACAGGCCTAAGATACTTGTGGCCAAGGATACGAGGATTTCCGGGGATATGCTTGAGAGCGCCCTTATAGCGGGAATACTGTCTGTTGGTGCGGAGGCGGTTTCGCTTGGAGTGGTGCCTACACCAGCAGTTGCACTTCTAGTCAGGAACTATAATGCTGATGCGGGAGTAATGATCTCAGCTTCGCATAACCCTGTTGAATACAACGGAATCAAGTTCTTCAACGGCCAGGGGTACAAGCTTTCTGATGACCTTGAGGACAGGATCCAGGCAGTAATCGAGGGTGGGTTTGAAGGTGTACCTTCACCTACTGGAAAGAATGTGGGAAGGGTAATATATGAGAGCAGGGCAACAGCGGACTATGTCAGCTATGCCATGAGTACGCTCAAGGAAGATCTTACAGGATTGAAGGTCGCTCTCGACTGTGCGAACGGAGCGAGCTACCAGTCTGCAGTTGCAGCCTTCAGGAAGCTTAACGCTGAGGTATATGTCATAAACGATGATCCGGATGGAGTTAACATCAACAAGGACTGTGGATCTACACATCCTGAGGAGCTCATGAAGTATGTCGTGGACAAGGGCTGCCACCTTGGTCTTGCCTTCGATGGCGATGCGGACAGATGCCTTGCAGTTGACGAGAAGGGAAACCTCATAGACGGGGACTTCATTATGCTTATCTCAGCACTTCACATGAAGGAGATGGGATTGCTTAAGGACGATACTCTGGTTGTGACTGTAATGAGCAATCTGGGTCTTATGATCGCGGCGAGGGAAAGAGGCCTTAAGCTTGAGATAACCAAGGTCGGAGACAGGTATGTCCTTGAGAACATGGTCGAGAACGGGTATTCCATTGGTGGAGAGCAGTCAGGACACGTCATATTCAGGGACTATAACACTACAGGTGACGGACTTGTTACTGGCCTTCAGCTTGCAGGCATAGTAAAGTACACCGGCAAGACGCTTAGCGAGCTTGCTTCGGTCATGAAGATAATGCCTCAGGTGCTTGTCAACGTAAAGGTACCAGCTGAGTTCAAGTGCATTCATGTAGATGACAAGGATATTGCAGCTGAGATAGCTGCAATCGAAGAGAAGCTTAACGGCAAGGGAAGGGTGCTCATAAGACCTTCAGGTACGGAGCCTCTTGTCAGGATCATGCTTGAGGGTGAGGTCCAGGAAGAGATAGATGCCTATGCCAACAGGATTGCTGACATGATAAAGTCGAGGATAACAATATAGTGAACTGAGGTCCGGATTTCCGGACTTCTTTTTTCTTTTCGGTGTATTCCTTTACACTCGATATGATAGAATTGAGTTATAGAAATATGGAGGTGTCTTTAATGGATGGCTACAGGATAGTGAACGAACCAGATGAGGGCAAGTTCTTTGTCGTGACTGAGTCGGGTGAGAGATTGGGTGAAATGGAGTACGTTCTGAAAGACGGATTGATTACTGTGCTGCATACTAACCTGGAGCCTGTGCTGCAGGGCACCGGCATGGGCCAGAAGCTTGTTGACTTTGTTGCGGATTACGCAAGGGAGAACAATTTTAAGGTTAATGCTTCATGCTTCTATGCAAGGAAGGTCCTTGCGAAGCATGCTGACAGATACGCTGACATATTGGGTCCCGAGGTTGATGCGATATTATAGCTTAAATACGGTAAAAACATGTATAAAGGGGAGGGCGAAATGTTAAAGAGAAAGATTGGCAGGACTGAACTTGTTGTAAGTCCTGTGGGACTTGGAACCAATGCAGTCGGTGGTCACAACATATACAACTACATGACTGACGATGGAGGCAGAAGGATCCTCAGGGCTGCATTTGACTGCGGCATGGACTTCATCGATACGGCATACTGGTATGGGCTCGGAAGGTCTGAGGAACTTATCAGTGATGTGCTTGGAGAATACAGGAATAGGAATGATATTGTCATTGCGACCAAGGCTGCCCACAGGTACGAGGAAGGCAACGTTGTAATGGATAATTCTGTGGAATTCATTGTCAAGTCTGTTTATGACAGCATGGCGAGGTTAGGAACAGACTACATTGACCTTTTCTATGTCCATTATCCTGATAAGGAAACTCCTAAGTATGAGGTCATAGGAGCGCTTAAGGACCTCAAGGACAAGGGCGTCATCAAGGCCATAGGAGTATCCAACTTCAACATGGAACAGCTGGAGGAGGCCAATAGGGACGGCTACATCGACGTCATACAGGACCACTACAACTTACTTAAGAGAGATGCTGAGAAGGACCTAATTCCATACTGCAGGGAGAAGGGCATATCCTTCGTGCCATATTATCCACTTGCTTCAGGATTCCTGACCGGCAAGTTCAACAGGTACTCAACCTTCATGGATTCAAGGACCAACAACCCACTTTTCAAGGGCAAGGCATTCATAGAAAATCTGGAGAAGGTGGAAAAGCTAAAAGTGATGGCCAAGCAGCTTGATGTGGCGCCGCAGAACCTGGCTCTCGCCTGGTACCTTGCTCAAGATGGGATAGATGCTGTGATTCCAGGTGCAAAGAACGTGAAACAGGTAGTGTCCAACTGCGATGCAATGACACTGAGATTATCTGATACTGATATAGCAGCCATTGATGGGATGTTCAGGTAAACAAAAAAGAGAAATTAGGTTTATGTGAAAGAAGCACTTCCGCGCGAAGTGCTTTTTGCTTACAGCATATCCAGGGTCATCTTCCTTTTTGGTGATGGGAAATGGACAGCAAGCATATCCAGGTCCTCAGGTGTAAGGCGGATATCAATTGCGGCTGCATTCTGCCTGACATGCTCGGGACTTGAAGCCTTCGGTAGGGCACAGACTCCTTCGTTTGAAAGGACGAATGCAAGCATAAGCTGCTCTGGAGTTATTCCATATTTTGATGAGATTTCCTTGACTACAGCGTTCTCCGCTATCTTTTTCCGGCTATGTCTGTCATGTGCCATCGGGCAGTATGCCATGGTAGCCATTCCATTTGATCTCATGAATGGCAGAAGGTCATACTCTATTCCCCTCGAGCCAAGGTTATAGAGAACCTGGTTAACGCGGCAGTTTGCTCCAAAAGGTACTGAAAGCAGCTCTTCCATGTCATCTGTATCGAAGTTAGAGACTCCCCAGTTTCTGATAAGTCCTTCCTTCTTCAGCTCTTCCATGCAGGCTACGGTCTCTGACAATGGCACTCTTCCCCTCCAGTGGAGGAGATACATGTCCAAATAGTCTGTACCGAGTCTATCAAGACTCTTTTTACACGAATTGAAGATGTTCCTTCTCCCTGCATTATGCGGATACACCTTGGAGACAATAAACAAGTTCTCCCTTCTCACATCACTTATGGCTTCTCCAATCAGCTCTTCGGACAGTCCCTCACCATACATCTCAGCAGTATCAATGAGCGTCATCCCAAGCTCAATTCCAAACCTTAGCGATGTAATCTCATCAGCTCTCTTCCTTGTATCTTCCCCCATATACCAGGTTCCCTGTCCAAGCCTTGGCATCATACTGCCATCATTGAGTTTTATGAAATCTTCCATGTTCGTCCTCCTGATAATATGAATGTGTAAATTACTATGCAACAGGTTGTAGTTTCCAGCTGCAACCCACTTGATTTTTCTCGTGTAGCAATGTGTCAAGAACTTGTAATTTGGGATTGTTTTTCCTCTTTACTTTATAGTATACTATCATTTGTGGATGTGAAAGCCATCTGCAAATTGAATATGGAGCGGTATCGAAGTGGTCATAACGGTCCTGACTCGAAATCAGGTGACGGAGAAATCCGTCCGTGGGTTCGAATCCCACCCGCTCCGCCAGAAATGTGCGGCTTTCCTCTGATTGAGGGAAGCTGCTATTTTTTACGAAAATTTCAATCCAAAGAAACATGATGGACGTTATTAAAGGACTCATGAAACAACAATAAAAGAATTATTTAAGTCAACAGAAGGTATAATGATAATATTAGACTATGTAAATAGATATCATTAAAATATATAATCATAAAGCCACATTTAAAAACATAATACTATATATAAAAAACAATTTTCAAAGAGGATTTCGCAAATATCTATATATTTTTCTCCAATTTGAGAATTCATAGTGATATAATCGAATAAGCAGGCAATGTATTGAAATCCTTATAAACGAGGTGTGAATTTTGGGTGTCAGCTACAACAAACTCTTTAAACTTCTGATCGATAAAAGTATGAAAAAAACAGATCTTCGGGTTGCCACAGGAATAAGTCCAAACACCCTCACCAACTTATATAAATACACCTGTTGGAAAATACAACCCTGACTGGGCGATTGCTTTCTATGAGGGCAAAGTCAAACATATTTATTTCGTTGCTGAAACCAAAGGCGATATGTCATCGATGGATCTTCGTGAAATTGAAAAAGCAAAAGCCCACTGCGCCCGAGAGCACTTCCGTGCTATCAGTGGCGAAAAGTAAGCGGAAATTGTTGTGCACATGGTGGCTATGCCTCAAGTTTGTGAAAATGGAATATGCCCAGAAAAATGAAAACCCCATCCGAAGATGAGGT
>NZ_JAGGKC010000058.1 GCF_017873395.1 Youngiibacter multivorans
CCTACTCGAAGCGTCTTCCTCCAACCAATATGGAGGTGACTCAAAAAAATTTACTCTGGTCTTATTACCTATTTCTGTTTAATTTTCAAAGAGCTTGTTGCTTCAGGCAACTTGTATATAATAACATTTGCTGGCTTAGGTGTCAACTAAAAATGAAAAATAATCGACAACCTTCAATTGTTTCATTAGTATATGAAGCCCAATGGAATTTTCAATTTTGTATTCCATCTCATATAAAAAAACCGAAAAAATCTTCGGTTTTTTTATATCTCCAAATCATTTTTGCAGGCGATAACTTAGGACAAACCCCATCTTTGTTGCCTTTATCTATCCCAAATACTTCAGGAACAAGTCCTTCAGATTAGACGTCCTGATGTAGCCCATTCCTTCAAGCACTGAATCCATCGCTTCTAAAACAAAGATAAGCTCTTCAGTATTTGCATTTTCCCCCATATGCCCCATACGGACGACCTTGTTCTTGAGATAACCAATCGATCCGGATAGGAGAAGTCCTCTTTCATTCTTAAGCCGAAGAAGTAACTCTACCGTATCAATACCTTCTGGCATTTCTACTACTGTTACGGTATTTGAATATCCGCTATTAAGATGAAGCTTCAGTCCATAATCCCTAAAAGCATTCCTGACTGCACCGGCAATATTTCTATGCCTTTTCTGTAATTCACCTATTCCCTCTTCAAGGATATTGTCTACCGCCTGACGCAGTCCGAGGATATCAGATGAAGGCATGGAGTATGGGAACCACTGGTTGGCTATGCTATCCTTAAAGGAAAGAAGGTTCATATAGTAGCTTGCTATAGGTGCCTTTCTCGCTTCCATGGACCTGAATGCTGCTTCGCTTACGCTTGCAAATGTGAGTCCAACGGGTGCAGAGAATGACTTCTGTGATGCACCAAGGCAGATATCAATCCTGTTCTTGTCAACATCAACAGGCTCGCCTCCTGAAGAAGCAACTGCATCTACGACACTCAATATTCCGTACTTCTTAAGCAATGGACATATCTCATCCACAGGATTTAAGACCCCAGACGGAGTATCGCAATGCACGAGTGTGGCATATTTGAAGTCATGGTCCTTGTCCAAGAACTCCTGAAGCACTGAGGTATCAATTTCTCTTAATCTGTCAAACTTCAATACTTCAGGAGTCCCACCATAGATTGTAACGAAGTCAGCAAATCCTTCTCCGAATATGCCATTGTCAAGCACCAGAACTCTGTCGCCAGGCTCTGTCAGACTGGCGCATGCAGCTTCAAGTCCCAAGATGCCTTCTCCTGACAATATGAAAACCTGATTTTCAGTCCCAATTATCCTCCCTATGTCTTTCCCAAGCTTCGAGTACATCTCGTAAAATTGCGGGTCCATGTCAGGATTCATTGTTTCAAGCGACCTTGCCTGCCTTACATTTTCTCTGACCCTTGTAGGTCCTGGAAAATATGCCTTAGTCTCCATTTACGTTACCTTCTTTCCTCTTTATATCCCGATTGCGGTAAAATTAGTGTTAACAGAGCCTGCTTAAGCAACCTTAATGATTATTTGTATTATACTGTATATAACGATTTGAGTGAATATGATAAGCGGTGGTGTATATGAGTCTTTATAATATAATTTATATAACTGTAATACTTCTGAACTTCATAATATCAGTGTACATTATTTTCGTGAACAGAGAGAAGCCTGAAAAATCCATAGGATGGCTTCTGATATTCATGTTAGTTCCAATTGTCGGTCTGGTTCTGTATTTTCTTGTTGGCAGAAACTGGAGGAGTACCAACCTGAAGAATAAGTTGTCCCATGAAATGTTGAATCTCATTAATGCGAGTCTGGATGATTATGAAGGTCCCTATCAGGATATAGCTAAGCTTGTGACAAACGGGAACTCAAGTCCCATGTTCATGAAGAACGAAGTCAAGCTTTACAGGGATGGGTATGAAAAATTCAACGATCTTCTTGTTGACCTGAAAAATGCCAGACACCATATACATATGGAATACTATATAGTCAAATCTGATGAAATTGGAAGGAAGATCTTTGACATACTAAAGGAAAAGGCTCTTGAAGGCGTAGAAGTCAGATTCGTTATGGACAAGGTGGGTGGAAGGAAATTCGACAAGGATTATCTGCGTGACCTAATTGACAGTGGTGTCGAAATCGTAACCTATTCTGCGCACTTTGCCAACTTCACCAGACTTATCGATACTTCCATCAACTACAGGAATCATCGAAAAATAGTCATAATTGACGGGGATATTGGATATATCGGCGGCAACAACATAGGTGATGAGTACCTCGGACAAAGCAAGTTCGGTTACTGGCGTGACACTCACATGAGAATACGAGGTGATTTTGTCCTCGGGCTGCAGGGATTGTTTTACGATGATTTTTTCTCTGTCATTAATATCAATGAGAATTCCAGAGTATTCGAGCTGCACCGCAGAAAAGAAGTGCACAAACAGATCCAAGATTTTGAGAAGTATTTCCCAAGAACTTCTGTAAGCTCATATATCCCGATGCAGCTTGCCTATTGCGGTCCTGCGTCGCCATTTTCAACAATTGAGCAGCTCTTCATAAAGATGATAACTTCAGCCAGGGAAAAGATATTTATAAGCTCCCCATACTTCATACCCTCTTCCGGGACTCTTGAAGCGCTGAGGATAGCCATCCTTTCAGGAGTTGATGTAAGGATAATAATGCCCGAACAATATGACCATCCTCCTGTTCAGCACGCCTCAATGACATTCATCAAGGAGATACTGCAGCTTGGAGCAAAATTCTATCTATATGACAAAAGCTCCTTCATTCACACAAAGGCTATAGTTGTTGACGGGCGTATGTTTACAATGGGTACTGCAAACTTTGACGTAAGAAGCTTCTATTACAATTATGAGGTCAATGCAGTTGTCTATGATGAACTGGAAGCCTCAAAGGTTGAAGGCATGTTCTTCGATGACATAGCCAGAAGCAGGCTCATTACGTTAGAAGAATTCAATGACAGAGGTTTAATGACTAACCTAAAGGAAAGCTTCTTCAGAGTTTTTTCTCTTCTCTTCTAGCGCTGTTCCTTTCACCGAAACTATAACAAGTAAGCAAATGGAGGAAATGAATTTGGGGAATGAATTTTTAAGGAAGGTCAAATCTGACAAAAAGCCATTAGGAACACTTAGTGCAATGGAAAGCACTACTGCACTTGAATGTCTTGGATACACGGGAATTGACTATGTAATGCTTGATACTGAACATGGTCCTTTATCAGAAGAAAGTGCTTCCAAATACATGCTTGCATGCAAGGCATCAGGACTTTCCACTCTGGTGAGGGTAAAGGAAATTTCACGAAGTCCAGTGCTCAAGGTTCTTGATTCAGGGGCAGATGGTATCATTGTCCCAGGAATCGAAAATATTGAACAGGTCATGCAGCTAGTAGGCTTTGCAAAGTTCCCTCCTGTAGGTAACAGGGGATTCTGTCCGACAAGGGATGGAGGATGGGGATTTTCTGAAAACTCATTATCCCTTGATAGCTATATGGATTACTGCAACCGAGAAACCATTCTGATTCCACAATGTGAAACCAAAGGATGCCTTGAGTCTATCGAAGATATTGTTTCCATCGAAGGTGTAGATGGAATTCTTGTAGGTCCGTATGATCTTTCGATTGACATGGGCAAACCGGGTCAGTTTGAAGATACTGATGTCAAAGGAGCAATCGAACGCATACTCCGTGCCTGCAAAGCCAGCGGTAAAATTTCAATGATATTTTCAGGAGATGCCCTTTCAGCGAAGAAGTATCTTGATGCCGGCTTCGATAGTGTTGTTGTCGGAATCGACACATCGATATACATAAGAGCTTACAGAGAAATAGTTTCTCAGATTATTGCAGACACGGGGATCATATAGGATGATAAGACTGAGACCTCTAAAGAAATGTGACTTGAAACCAATGATTGACTGGTTTGAAAACAGACTTGAATTCATGCAGTGGTGTGCTGGGAAATTCGAATATCCACTAACCATTGAGCAGCTTCACGAATACTATGACCGGTCTGAAAATGATATTGACGCATGGATAATGATCGCAATGGACACTGAAGGAAATCCTGTAGGCCATTTTCTCATGAGAAAGGCAGACTACATAAACAACAGCATACATATTGGATTTATCGTGATCGACAAGAACCATCGCGGAAAAGGCTATGGAAGAGAACTTGTTGATTCAGCTCTTAAATATGCTTTCGAGATTCTAAAAGTTAACAGAGTCACCCTCGGTGTTTTTGAAAACAATGCCTCAGCACACAGCTGTTATCTGTCAGCCGGCTTTGTCGATGAGAATTTCAATTAGTCTTCTCTTCAATACAACAATGAAAGCTGGGGACTCTACGAGATGGCTGCAGAAAGGCCCTGATTATAATGCAAATTAAAACGGAACCTGAATTCATGCTTTCAGGTTCCGTTTAATTTTCACTGAATATGATTCTGACATTGTCCTTACCATTACACCAAATCCAGCACCAACAGAATCAATTGCCACATCTGCAGGACTTCCTGCCCTGCCGGGAACAAACATTTGATGGAATTCATCAGTAGCTGCATATCCAATCGTGATAATGAGTGCGTACAGATATAACTTTCTACCAGAAGAATCAAAACTCAAAGCATTGGCAATCAGTAGAAACAAAATTGCATATTCTGTCATATGCGCTGCCTTGCGTACCAACAGGCTGATGACTGCAAGACCCTGTTCTCCCGTTCCTATACCAAGGAATCTCAAGATGGCGACAAGTCTGCCGGACATGTCAGAGGACTCTGTCCCATCCTGCATCGAGAACATGTAAATTATGACCATCCATATTATGACAGCAGCGTAAGAGACCATTCGCTTACTCTTCATTCAAAATCTCCTTAGGGGTATAAGTCAAATCCCCCGGACCAAAAGATCCGGGGGATTTAGATGACCTGGCGACGACCTACTTTCCCACAGAGCTTCCCCTGCAGTATCATTGGCACCTTG
>NZ_JAGGKC010000059.1 GCF_017873395.1 Youngiibacter multivorans
CCTGAGCTTGTCTCAGCTCTCCTGTCCTGTTCCTATTCCCACTCTTGTTAGTATCTTAAGTCATGTATAAACACAAATTAAAATACACTACCACGCAACCTAAAGAACCTATTATGGTTTCTTCGGCATAGTCTTTTTGTTATTCCAACGAGTACAATATCTTTCTTACAGATTCCTTTTTCCATATCTTTTCTTCACTCACGATGCCGTCTGTGGATTTATTCATTGCCTCGCTCATCATCTCAAGCGTCGCGAATGCATAGAACCCTGAAGTTGTAGACATGCTTTCATGACCCAACAGCTGCATTATGAATGGCAGAGGGACTCCGCTTTTGTACAGATCCATTGCCTTTGTTTTTCTCAACATGTGGCAATGGACACGATCAGGGACTTCACTGCAATTCTCTCTTGCAATATCTGAAGCTGTCTTCAGGATAAGGCTGATGCTGTCTGCAGAGAGTCTGGTGTTCTTGCCGTTAAGCATACTGTAGAACAGTGGCACTTCATCATTTTCGGGATGGAATTCCCTAAGATATCCTTTTAAGTGTTTTACTGTCTTTTCAAGCAATGGAACATTCCTTCCTTTCCTGCCTTTTCCGATAAGAGTGACGAACGGGTTCTTCATTTCTAAGTGCAACGAAGAAATGTTAAGATCTGCCAGTTCCTGGACTCTCGCACCTGTGTCATACATAAGTATTAACAGCATGCGATTGCGTCGATGTTTGGCTGTCTTGTTGTCGAATGCCGCCAGTATAGCAGCAGTTGCATTTGGCTGCAGATATACAATCGGAGCCTTTTCTTCCTTGAGCTTTCTTACTGTACATACATCGGTATATATGCCGCGCAGCTCAAAATCTTCTTCGCTGCAGTATTTCAGAAATGACCGTATAGCCATCAGCTTCAGATTGATCGATTTTACTGAATAATCCTTGCTCTTGAGCCATTCAATGAACTCCTGAATGTTCTTTCTGTTAAAGGAATCCATTGTTACGCCGCCATCGGATATTGACTTAACTTCCTCCAGAAAAGCAAGATATGACTTCAGTGACTGCTTGTATGCATCTACGGATTTATCTGAAAGATTTCTGGTTACCGGCATGTATGAGTGGAGATAGTTTCGCGCCAGTATCCAGAAATTCCTATCCTTCTTTCGGTCATACTTCATACGCATCGACCTCCGGAATAACATATGCAGACGACGCGGTCAGCGTCCTGTACTGCGAGAAATAATCTGGGATCAGATGTATGTAGTAATATGTGCTTTCAAGTGATGAATGTCCCATATACCTCATAAGGTATGGAAGCATCGCGTGGATATCTTTACCTTCTTCAGACCAGCGCATTATGTTTGCACAGGCGAAATGATGTCTGAAGTCATATGCTCTCGACTTGACTTTGCCATCACGTTTCAGTCCGGCAGACAACCAGATATTCCTGAAATTCGATGAAATGGCCGAGGATGAATACATGCCACCATATCCGCCAGGGAAAAAGTGCTCGCGATCAGGAAACACCGTGTTGATCTTAGCATCATATTCCTTAAGATATTTGATCAGTTCATCGCACAAGTACAATCTGCGGTCGCGAAGAGCCTTTCCACCAAGGATATCTATATATCCCTGATCCAAATGCACCTGCGTACACTTCAGGCCTCTCGCCTCCATGCATCGCGCACCACAGCAATACAGAAACCTGTATAGTGCTGGAAGCACATAGCGATGACTCGGCCAACCGCTGTATCTTAAGACAAAACGGTCACATTCTTTGAAAAACATCTGTATTTCTTCTTCCGTGAGCAGATACACTTCTGCTTGGTACCGCTGAGTCCTAAATCTTTCATCAAGGATATATGCTTCGTTGTCACCAGTGATGTTAAGATAACGCCCGAATTCTCTAATTGGTGATGCCCAACTGCGATCTCGAGTTACACTTCTCCCTGCGTAGTATTCTGCCCAGCCTTCAACCAAAGATTTGGTAAGGGTTGTTTCATTATCATGACTAAGATTGTAGCAATCAAGGCTTTTTAAATGAGATCTTGGAGCGGAATACTTTATCCCAAGGGAATTCTTAAAATTTAGGAAATCATTTATCTTACGTGACAGATTGCTTATGTACGTGATCATGGCAGCACCTCGGTGGAGATGTTAACCATTGGAAGCACACATTCTCTGAGGCGCTCCGCATCAGTAGTTATATATATGTCTGTCGTATCCGGGCTGGAATGTCCCAGTATGGCCGCAATCGTTTCTATTGGCACCTGATTCTTCACCATTGTAGATGCGGCATTATGGCGAAGCATGTGCATTCCGAAGATGCGACTTTCATTGGAGATGCTGGCTTTACGAAACACTCTTGTAACAATCGCATGACAGCTGGCATGATCTGCAAACGGATTAAATGGTGCCAGCTGTCTGACAAAGAGATAATCATTATCTGCAGCCGGCCTTTCCTCACAAAGATATCTGGCTATAGCGTTTCCTACTGCCGCGGTCAGCGGTAGACGAACCATGTTTCCGGTCTTACTTTGCCTGAATGAAATCGTTTCGTTTATCCAGTCAATATCTGAAAGCTTCAGGTTGATCAGATCACATGCTCGTATACCGCAGGACAAGCCGGTTAGAACGATTGCACCATCTCTTAATGAGACTGCTTTCTGGTCAATGACATTTTTGATGCGATCAAATTCCTCGTCAGTTAGCGTTGGTATTATGCGTTTGAATCTGGGACCATGGATACCGGCAATGGAATTGACCAAATCTTCTCTGCCAAGATATCTGAATATTGATCTCAGTTCACACAGTATTTCACGAAGCCTCTCTGGCTTGGATTCTGCAAGATAGCCATAAATATCTTCGGCAATGAGAGCCTCAGTATCTGTGATGCTATTTTGATGCATATACTGAAGCATGCGATACATGCCATACTCATAGAAATGCCTCGTGTTTACATTGTCGTAGGTCTCATATAAGAACGACAGGTAGTCACTGTATAGCTGAAGATGTACCGGATCTTCAGGCTGGATCTTGCCTCGCTTCATCATCTCAAAGCTGAATTCAACTCTGTAATAGTAAAAATTCAGTAATCTGATGAAGCGACCCTGTGTATGGTATCTGTTGTTGCTGAATTTTCCGGTCTTTGCGCTGATGACATCATTAGCATACGGTTGGCCACTATCCGGACTGTATTCTGTAATGCTATTTTCTCTGCAGTAAGCTTTGAAACGTCTGATCACACCACGATAATTGAAGATGGTGCTCTCGTTGTATCCGGCGTTGGTCAGTGCGTCCAATAACAGTTCACAAATCTCGTCAATTGACATCTTAAGGTACCTCCTTGTCTCTAAAGTACCTTAAGTATATAAAAAACTATGCCGAAGAAACCATAATAGGTTCTTTAGGTTGCGTAGTTACAGCAATTCTTCGGCATAGTTTTTTCTTCGGCATAATCGCTATTATCCCGAATTCGGGATAATAGCGATAGAGGGTTTCAGTATACAAACCGAGTATTCTACCATAAGCTTATGGAGGCTGGTATGACACAGAGCATGTCTCGCGTAGGCCGTTGCATCGACAATGGTCCTATGGAGGGATTCTGGGGTATCTTGAAGCGCGAAAGATACTATGGCAAAAGGTTCACCTCTCGTGAATCGCTTGTACAGATGATTGAAGACTACATTGTATACTACAACACGAAACGCTTGCAGCGGAATCTAGGGGTCCTGGCCCCATTAATGAAGTATGAACTGTATTTTGCTGCATAAGAAAACCGCAAATCTCGGAAGCTAAAGCACCCTTGATTTGCGGCTAATCCAGTGCGTAGGCACTGTCAAAATCTTATGTTATTTCATTGTCCTCTTGACGGAGAGCAGATCATTGCAGCTGCCCTTTTGTTCGTGGAAATTCTGAAAATGCATCCACACTGTATATTTTTCGCATAAGTCTTTTGAAAACCAAAGTTTTTCTTCCAAAATCACAATTTCGGTACTATACTATTCCTATCGCACAAACGGAGGGATAAAATGACAAACTACAGAAGACTCACATACGGGGGAGTGCTCGGTGCACTTGTATTCCTCGGAACTTATTTCCTGAAGGTTCCAATAGCATACGGATATATCCATCTTGGCGACGGGATGATACTTATAAGTTCAATACTCCTCGGTCCGTTCGCAGCTGCTCCTGCAGCAGTAGGCTCGGCTCTTGCCGACCTTGTGTCAGGCTATGCAATGTATGCCCCATTCACCTTCGTGATAAAGGCACTCATGGCTGTGGTACCGGCACTCATGGTAAGAGGATCGAAGGCAGCTCCTGCAAAATACGCAATACCTTTCATAATTGCTGAAATTATCATGATTGCAGGGTATTTCCTTGCAGACAGCATATTCTGGGGAACTGAAGGTGCAATCGCCGCAGCACCCATGAATGCCATACAGGCAGTATCCGGAGTTGTCATCGGCATCATAGGTGCAGGCATCATAAGGAAGAACAGCATAAGCATTTAGAATCCATTAGAATATTGCGATGAAAAGAAAACGCCCTCAAAGGGAGGGCACTGAAAAAGCCCCCAAAATTAGCATGATTTGAGCAGAAGATAAGAGGGGACGGAATCCGGACCCTCTTATCTTCCTTTTTTTAGAGTT
>NZ_JAGGKC010000060.1 GCF_017873395.1 Youngiibacter multivorans
GTTTCTTGAAGCTGAAGCTATTATTTCCTCCACCTGCATAGCAGGTGGTTTATTTGTTTCAAATGTGCCATTTGAAACGCACTAAAGTGACCAAATAAGGAATCCATAAGGATGCATATTCATCCTTGTGGATTCCGGATATTTTATGTCTAAACCAGTTTTCCGTAGTAGGCAGACACATACATGTCCTTGATTTCTGATATTAGGGGATATCTCGGATTTGCTCCCGTGCACTGGTCATCAAAAGCCTGCACGCACATTTCGTCGATCTTTTCGAAGAAGTCAGCTTCCTTGACTCCTGCCTCCTTTATCGTCATTGGAAGGTCAAGCTTTCTCTTCAGGTCGTCGATGGCAGCGATGAGACTCTCTATCTTCTCGTCATCGTTAGTACCCTGAAGTCCCAGATAATCGGCTATCCTTGCATACCTGAACTTTATATTTGGGTATTTGAACTGAGGGAAAGCAGCCTGCTTCCTGGGATTCTCAACTGCGTTGAACCTTATGACCTCATCAATCAGAAGACTGTTCGCGATTCCATGAGGTATGTGGTGGTACGCACCCAGCTTGTGGGCCATGGAATGGCACACTCCAAGGAAAGCGTTCGCAAATGCCATTCCAGCCATGGTAGAAGCATGGGCCATCTTCTCTCTAGCCTTGATATTGGTCCTGCCTTCCGTGTAGCAAAGAGGCAGGTACTTGAATATCAGCCTTATTGATTCCATTGCAAGTGCATTCGTATACTCTGAAGCCAGTACTGAAACATATGCCTCAAGTGCATGTGTCAGGGCATCTATTCCTGATGCAGCAGTAAGTCCTTTAGGCATTTCCATCATAAGCTCCGTATCAACTATCGCCATATCAGGTGTAAGTTCGTAGTCGGCTAAAGGGTACTTGATACCTGTTGATTCATCAGTTATTACCGCAAACGGTGTGACCTCGGAGCCAGTACCCGCAGATGTCGGTATCGCTATGAACATTGCCTTTTCGCCAAGCTTCGGGAACGGATATATCCTCTTCCTGATGTCCATGAATCTCATGGCCAGGTCCTCGAACCTTACCTCAGGATGCTCATACATGGTCCACATGATCTTGGCTGCATCCATTGGTGAGCCTCCGCCTAATGCTATGATAACATCAGGATTGAAGCTTCTCATCTCCTCGGCTCCCTTCCTTGCGCAGGCAAGGGTTGGATCCGGCTCCACATCAAAGAACACCTTGTAGTCGATCCCTGATTCATCCAGTATCTTCGCTATCCTGTCGCAGTATCCAAGGCTGTAAAGCACCTTGTCTGTCACTATGAAAGCCTTTTTCTTCTTCATGTCCTTAAGCTCGAGAAGTGCAGTGCCTATGGCACCCGACTTGAAATATATCTTTTCAGGAACTCTGAACCAAAGCATGTTCTCTCTCCTCTCCGCTACCGACTTGACATTCATGAGGTGCTTGACACCGACATTCTCACTTATGGAATTCCCGCCCCAGCTTCCGCAGCCAAGAGTTAGTGAGGGTGCAAGCCTGAAGTTGTAGATGTCTCCTATGGCTCCCTGCGATGAAGGCATGTTGATTATTGTCCTTCCCGTCTTCATCCTGGCTCCGAATGCATTCACTCTGTCCTTCATCTTCACCTGGTCGGTATACAGCACGGACGTATGTCCGAATCCGCCAAGCCTTACCAGCCTGTCTGCCTTGTCAAGGGCTTCAGCGAAGGTCTGCACTCTGTACATTCCAAGCACAGGCGAAAGTTTCTCGTGTGAGAACGGCTCTTCAAGCTCTACAGACTCTACCTCTCCTATCAGGACCTTCGCATCCTCAGGAACTGTCAGCCCTGCAAGGCTTGCTATCTTTGCTGCGCTCTGGCCAACGATATCCGCATTGAGACCCCCGTTTTTTAGGATCACACCCCTTACAGCCTCTGTCTCGTCAGCGTTCAGGATGTAGGCACCCCTTTCAAGGAATTCTCTTCTCACTTCATCATAAACCTCATCCATGACTATGACTGTCTGCTCAGATGCGCAGATTACGCCGTTGTCGAAGGTCTTCGAGAGGAGAATGGACGATACCGCCATCTTTATGTGGGCAGTCTCATCGATTATCGCTGGAGTATTTCCTGCGCCGACACCTATAGCTGGCTTTCCTGATGAATATGCCGCCCTTACCATTCCAGGTCCGCCTGTCGCAAGGATTATGTCGGCCTCCTTCATTACTGCCTGTGACAGCTCCACTGAAGGCTCATCTATCCATCCTATTATCCCTTCAGGCGCTCCTGCCTTAACTGCTGCCTCAAGCACTGTCCTCGCAGCCTCGATGGTCGACCTCTTCGCCCTTGGATGCGGGGAGAATATTATTCCGTTCCTGGTCTTGAGTGCCAGAAGAGCTTTGAATATTGCAGTGGATGTCGGATTGGTTGTAGGCACGATGGCGGCAACCACTCCTATAGGCTCAGCTACCTTCATGATGCCGAAGGATTCATCCTTCTCGATCACTCCACAGGTCTTCTCATCCTTGTACTGGTTGTATATGTATTCAGAGGCGAACTGGTTCTTTATGACCTTGTCCTCCACAATTCCCATTCCTGTCTCTTCGACCGTCATCTGAGCAAGCCTTATTCTTGCATTGCTTGCTGCAAGCGCAGCCATCCTGAATATCTCATCTACCTGTTCCTGTGTATACGTAGAATATTTTCTCTGGGCTTCCCTGACTTCCTCAAACTTTGCTACAAGTTCAGTTACATTTCCAACAGTCTTCATATTCTCTCCGCCTTTGTTAATTATTTATCACATTGTCATTGTAACAAGTCATATGCTTTGAGTCAAGTAAATTGTTAAATATTTAATTATATTATTTTATGATGCTTCTTTCATATGTAAACGTAGTCATTGCTGATAATTCGATAATTCGCTTCCAAAGCATTTCTACTACAGCTTCTCAAATTCGTATGTTCTGCAGCGTTTTTCGTTTTCTTTTTAACAATCTTGGCAATAGGAAAACCCTGCTTGTCTGGCAGGGTTTTAAATTTATATGACTCTCACGAAATTTTCAATTTGATGCAATATATGCCTCTTCAATCAGAGCCAATATCTCACTATCAAGGTCTTTTGAATCTGAGATAACAATATGATGTGTCCATCTGCCTTGATATGGTTCGACTGCTTCCACAACCCTTGCTGATTCAGCCTTCCTGCGAAGGGCAAGTGTCAGTATGATGCATCCCTCCGGTCTGTCTTTTCCCGTGCGCAGCGGCATCCATACCCATGCGAATCTTCTTTTGGTACCGAAGGATATTTGCGATTTGCCGATATGTTCTGAAGCCTCACCCACTGAAGCTATGATCTCCCTTATTGACATGAAAAGCCTGACCCTGCCTACTTCTTCCCTGAAGAAGCAGCTGATCGATTCATCTGACAACTTTTCCAAAATAAGCCTCCATATGGCAGAACAAAGCCGGCAGAGGGATATCCCTTTGCCGGCCTGCTGCAAGGGTCTTAAACCCTTTCCATGTACTCTCCAGTTCTTGTATCTACCCTTATGGCATCCCCTTCGTTTATGAAGAAAGGAACCATTACCATTGCTCCGGTCTCGACAGTCGCAGGCTTAAGTGCATTTGTAGCTGTGTTGCCCTTTATTCCTGGCTCTGTCTCAGTGATGACAAGCTCGACGAAGTTAGGTGCCTCTACTGAGAATGCATCTCCCTTGTAGAACTTTATGACTGCAAAATTGTTTTCCTTGAGGAACTTGATCGCATCTTCAACCTTCTCATAGTTGAGAGGAATCTGCTCGTAGGTTTCCTGGTCCATGAAGTAGTACAGCTCTCCGTCATTGTAGAGATACTGCATTTCCTTTCTCTCGATTACTGCTTCCTGAAGCTTAGTAGTCGGATTGAAGGTGGTGTCTGTAGTTCCACCTGAGATAACATTCCTGAGCTTTGTCCTTACGAATGCTGCTCCCTTTCCTGGCTTGACATGAAGAAAGTCAAGTACTACGAATACCTGTCCGTCCTGCTCGAAGGTTGTGCCTTTTCTCAATTCACTTGCTGATATCATTGTTTTCCCTCCAAATAATCTAACAAAGCCCCTCCAGGGACCGGTGCGGGCATTATGCTCACCTAAGGTCATGGGGCTTGTCAACCTAAGTCTTTCGATGCTATAGGCCGATCATGCACTCATAACCTGTGGAAGGCTCTGGGCATCATGTACCATTTCGCAATTTACCAAGGATATTCTATCAGAAAGGAGGTACATTTGCAATTGCCAATTATTGGATGTCTTAATGGTCTGTGATAATGTCACCCTGTAAGTGTGCTGTGATTATGTCACCCCCCCAGTCTATAATTGGAGGATGAAGATAATAATGAGT
>NZ_JAGGKC010000061.1 GCF_017873395.1 Youngiibacter multivorans
GTGCCTGAGCTTGTCTCAGCTCTCCTGTCCTGTTCCTATTCCCACTCTTGTTAGTATCTTAAGTCATGTATAAACACAAATTAAAATACACTACCGAAATTTTAGGATTTCTTCTCTCTTGCTTCCTTAAGCTTCTTTAAGATCTCTTCCTGTCTTGCGATTTCCTCATCCAGCTCATTGATATTACCTGAAGATTTTAATTTTTCATTTTCAAGCTCTTCTACTATAGCTCTGACTGATTCCTCAGAGTTTTCCGATGCAGGAGCTTCCTGCTTCCTCTTCTTTATGTTAAGCCTGCTCTTTCCCTTTGAAAGTGGTCCGAATACCATGTATACCGATGTAACCGCAGACAGATATATGGCGAGCCCTACTGCCAAGGCTATGATAAATTCCTGTGTCAGCTGAAATTTCATTTGGAACCCACCTCTCATCCAATCAAGTATGTCCTCTCCTTGAATTATACCATACTGGACGATTGATGTGATAAGGATTTGACTGGTTATGCATAATCGATAGCTGTCGATATGAGAACGCATTGAATAGTTATTATTGGTTTACAATAATCTAACTGTGAATATTAGTTGAAAATGATAAATCGTAGTTAATGAAAGTCTCACATATTTTTTTGATAGAAAGTTTAAAATAACAATAATAAATATGCATAAATATATATATTTAATAATAAAAACGTTTACAAAATCGTTATAAACACCTATTTTTTTCGATTATTTGAAGTGGTAGAATGAAGTTGGATAGAAAGTTACAAAAAGATTTCAAAGCAAGAATTGGAGATCATTGTATTTAAATAATACAATATAATATAATATCTTTCGCTTGATAGTGGAGTGACCCAAAGAAAATTCCGGGATTTTGTTTAGGTGCATTCCATTTTGTCATATTATCCTAGTTACCATAAAAAAACAGTCAATTGATAGTGTGGTTAGTTAGTGGTTGAATCAGCGTGATCTAATTTTACAAATGAAGCGGATAAGTAAGGACAAGGTCGCAGAGGTATAGAGAAATCTTGAAACCATATTAGAGAAAATAAGATATCGATGCGTTGAATAGTTGAATAGGTGTGGTGTAGCTGGTGACTCTTATTGTTCGCTGGCTTTTTGCGTTTTTCAGCACGTTGAAAGTTAAAGAAATATCAATGATTACAATGATTGCACATGCGCAGATAATTAATTTCCATTCCTGCCCAGTCTGCTCGAGGATCAATAGGATCCAGGCAGTTATGGAGATTTACTTCTCAATCGAATACTCCGGTAGCACCGGAAAAGTTCGATTATATTTGGAGGAGATTCATATGAATACGAATCTGTCGCATCATAAATGGCGAGACAGAAGACTGTTAAGATTCGGGATTTCTTTGGTCACAACTCTCCTTTTTGCATTTCCGATTCTAGCTTCACCAGTCAAAACCTACGCTGATCCTAAAGATAAACTGTCGAAAGATGTAATTGGGATAGAGCAACAGGTTATAGAGGAGCCAGTGGTTGAAGAACCGATAGTTGAAGAACCGGTGGTTGAAGTGCCGGTTGTGGAAGAACCGGTAGTAGAAGAGCCGGTAGTAGAAGAACCGGTAGTAGAAGAGCCGGTAGTAGAAGAGCCGGTAGTAGAAGAACCGGTAGTAGAAGAGCCGGTAGTAGAAGAGCCGGTAGTAGAAGAGCCAATAGTAGTTGAATTAGTACCTGAAGCTCCATTAACATATTTAGTTGCTCCAGTTGTAATCGTCAATAAAGAGGATTATAATCCTGGCGGAAAAGTAAATATGAAGGGTAGCGGATGGATACTAGATAGTGCAGTCTATATAGAAGTTAAAGAAGTATATGGCACATGGAGATTTGAGACTGTAGCTGAAGTTGATTCGCAGGGAATGTTCGCAATATTGTTCAATATTGCTGACTACTATTCCCCAAATTATGAAGTTGTAGTAACAGGTGCAGATACCAAAACTATCGTAAATACTTCATTCACAGATGACGGAGGAGCATATACAATTGACTTCTCAAGTTACAATCCTGACACATACGAAAAGTATTTCCCAAAGTACTACGCTCCGTTACCTGAGAAGACCATAGGACGATGGCCAGACCAGTTGGGAACCACCCTTCATTCGAATACTAGAGAATCATTAGCTCCGGAGGATCTTGTATTAGGGCAGATAGTACCTTTCGAGGCATACGTAACGGTAAATGGTTCAACAGCACCTGAGAATGGCATAATTACAATGGAGATGTTCTGGTCTACCAAGACCACTAGCGGCAGTGACTTTGGGTATGATGGAAACTACATGGTTTATGCTGCATTTGTTGATATCACACACTCAACAGATCCTGCGGGAAATGCTAGTGTCACAAGTATTGTAAACAAACTGAATACAGCTGATTTCACAAGTATCATAACGGTTGAAGGACTTGACAATGGTGATGTAATTTCAGTTGAGATTTGGGTAGTATTGCAGGAAGATTTGCCTGCTAAGATAGCAGGTAACAATGATTCAAGCTTTGTTAGTGCGGTGACAGCTTCAGGCGAGGTAATTACTAAATCAGCTCAGACTGTACCACTATTGAAGCCGTCAGATTTCCTTGCTTATGGAAGTTTACAAATAAATAAGAGCTTTATCGGTATACCAGTAGGATATGTTTTGCCAGCTTATGTAGATGTAGATGTAACCAGTGACTATTACCCGACTTTCACATTAAATATTCCCATCGATTCATCTGGTAATGGAACGATAATAAAAGCTGGACTAGTGCCAGGCACATACACTATTTCCGAGGTAACAATTCCTGAATGGAGTATCACATATCCAGATGGAAGGGTTGCTATAGTACCACCAAAGGGACTGGCAACATTAAATATTGTTAATACCTTTAATGTTCCACCAGCAATTAGAGTTACAAAGACAGCAAGCCCTACACATGTTCCAGAGACTGGTGGGAATGTGACATTTACATTCCTGGTAGAGAATATTGGTCCTCAGACCGTTACTCTCAACAGTTTAGTGGATGATGTATTTGGAGATCTTAATGGAAAGGGAGATATAGTTATACCACAAACTATACTTTCAGGCGGATCATATACTGGCACATACACTGTTTGGCTCTCGTCTGATTCGTTAACGGCACATACGAATGTAGTAACAGCTACAGCGGTAGACAACTACGGAACAGTAGCTACGGATGATGACGATGAGACCGTGACCTTCGACGATGTGGCACCGATGATCAGAGTAACAAAGACAGCAAATCCGGCAAGCGTACCTGAGACTGGCGGAAATGT
>NZ_JAGGKC010000062.1 GCF_017873395.1 Youngiibacter multivorans
GTAAGCGGAAATTGTTGTGCACATGGTGGCTATGCCTCAAGTTTGTGAAAATGGAATATGCCCAGAAAAATGAAAACCCCATCCGAAGATGAGGTTTTCACTAATTTTTGACTGGTAGCCTGCAGTTATCCGGAAGATCCGTCGACCACGGCATAAGTGAGTCGACCTCCGCCGGGTTATCCAGATCAATATTTGGAAGCTTTCCCAGCACATATGTCAGGTATGGGAATGGGTTGAGGTTGCTACCCTTAGCTGTCTCGATTAAGCTGAACACCACTGCGCTAGCTGTTGCTCCGCGAGTAGAGTTGCTGAAGAGAAAATTCTTTCTCGAGATGACAAATGGTTTTATGGAACGTTCCGAAAGATTGTTGCTTAGTTCAAGCCTTCCATCAAGAAGTACGTTTTTTAGCTTGTCCCATTGGTTTAATGCGTAGTTTACCGCCTGACCAAGCATTGACTTTGGAAGAGCCTGCTTTTTCTGGTTTAGCAGCCACAAGTGGAACTCATCCATCAGCGGCTTACTTCTTTTCATTCGCTCATCATAACGTTCCTCATCGGAGGCATGCTTAATAGACTCTTCTATCTTGAAGAGCTTGTCACAATGGTCAACGCCCTCTTGGGCGCGGGTAAACAGGATGCTGGAAGTGTCGCTTATCGCTATGGTGGCATCGTAAAATTTACGACGCGCATGAGACCAACAACCTACAAGCACTGCGTTATCAACACTGTTGTAACCAGAGTATCCGTCAGTATGAATATAGCCCTTGAACCCCGCCAGGAATATCTTGGGATTCCTGGCCTGACGGTTAGGCTTATAGTCATACAGGATAATCTGCCTGCCTCTGTCACCTGTTCGGTAAAGCCACATGTAGGAAGTGCTTTGTGGAGACTTGCCAACCTCCTTCAAAACCTGAAGTGTGGTTTCGTCCGCAAAGAGAACCTCCTCCTTCACGAGAATCTCATGCATCCTTTTGTACAGCACACTGAGCCAGTCATAGGATCCACGGATAATCCAGTTCGCAAGGTTGATCCTTGAGATGTTTATCCCGGTGTTCCTGAACTGGGTCTCCTGCCTGTACAGAGGGACTCCCTCAGAATACTTCCTAATCATGACATGAGCCATGAGGGAAGGTGACACGAAGCTTCCAGGCAGCACCGGTGCTGGCATAGGAGCCTTGACTATGGGCACTGTAGCTTCGGCATCCGATGAATTCTTTTCACAGTTTCTGCATGAGTAGACATTCTGGACATGCTCAATGACCTTTATCTGCACAGGTATTACCTGGATCTCTTTCCTGACAATGGTCTTCATGACATGTCTCTCGTTGCCGCATTTACCGCACAGCAAGTCATCTCCCTCAAGTCGGTACTCTATGGTCTCGACCGGGAGATCCTTGTATATTTCATTGTTTCTGCCTACCTTCTTCTTCCTGTCATAGATTATGGTCTCTATGGAAGGATCCGGAACCGATGTGTTGGCGTCCTTCTCGGCTTCGTTGAAGATGGACATCTGGTCCGCATCTGTCATTTCGCTGGATGCCCCGAACTTCTTGTGAGCTGAAAGGCGTATCTGTTCCTCATACCATTTGACCTTAGCCTGCAGCTGCTCAACCTCCATGCTGAGTTTCTCGTTCTTCTCCTCGAGTTCTGATTTCTCTGCCTCGACTTCCGCCAGTTTGCTGAAAATATCATCAACGTTGTATTCAGTTATATCAGTGGTCTTTGAATGTATTAAATCTATATTTTGCATAACACTATTATACCATATCTTGACCCAACGCACAAGAAAAAGCATTGAAAACCCTTGTTTTTCAATGCTTTTTTCAGCGACCACATCTATATCATTATTCTTTCAGCGACAGCTTTTCTAGCCCTTGGCTGGTTCATGGGAAGACCGTCAAGCAGCCATCCGAGTTCTCGTTCCGTAACTCCCATGGCTTTGCCTTCAGCATTGTCCGGCCACTTGAACTTTCCTTTCTCCAGGCGTTTGTAGTGAAGCCAGAACCCATCATGTTCCCATTGGAGTATCTTAAGCTTATCCTTGTTCCTGTTGCAGAAAACAAACAGACAGTTTGAAAAAGGATCAAGATCAAAACTGTACTGTACCAGGAGAGCCAATCCATTGATAGACTTCCTGAAATCCGTTGCCCCACACGCTAAATATACCTTGCCTATGGAATTCCGGATAATCATTTTGCAGCAAGCACCCTCAGTGCAATTTCGAACAGCTCTCTGCTTGCATCAGGACTTGCTTCTATGACTGTATTGCCGATTGAAATCCTCAGAGAGCTTCTTCCTTGTGATGCTGGAATCACAGCAGAGATCCAATCAACCTGATTGTCTTCCGAAGACCCTTCGACAACGCTATCTTCTTTCCTGATCCAGTACCTTAGCTTTGATTTGTTGATTCCATTGGACTCACACCAAAGGCTCACTGTTTGTCCACTCTCACGGAATGCCTGAACCTGTGCTTTCCAGAACTGCTGTAACTCCATTCTTGATGACGGCATGATAATCACTCCACTCGTATTGATGGTTTGATTATCTCAAAACACTTGTTTGGCTGCTATGTGCTGTACAATTTCCGCTTAC
>NZ_JAGGKC010000063.1 GCF_017873395.1 Youngiibacter multivorans
ATTGTACAAAATCGCTACGCGATAGTTCCTTGTCTAAATTCTATACTTATGCCTCTTGAATTAACAGAGTATTTCTTCGCATGAAAAAAATAGTAGTTTAATCCTCTTTGTTGGTTTATTGTGGAATCACGACAAACTACAAATAACCTAAAGGAGGACAACTACTATTTGTACGCCTATGTTATCATATTCTATCCGATTCAACAATATAACCCTTGAAATTTTCAGCCGGCCGGCAAGGCCCCCTCCTCTTTAAGCGTTGCTGCACTATGCACCTCTTCGCTTTAAGGAGACACTATATTGGATAAACTCGTTTTAGAAAGCTACCTCTCACAACTGGACTATTACCTCGAACTCCGTGACCTTACAAAAAACACCAGGATTAACTATAAATCATTCCTGAAATCGTATCTTCTGTGGCTTGATACATTGGACATCAAGCCTCAAGATGCATCCTACAATGACATAAGAACTTATCTGCTGTTCCTTAAGAAGACAAAGAAGCTTTCTAACCACAGCATAAGGGCTCATTCTTCTCAAATTCGACTCTTCAGGCTGTTCATACTTAAGCAATCCTGGGACAGGTACGAAGTCCCAACCATGAGAATCAATCACTATATGCCTGAGGTCTTGACGTTGGATGAAGTCATGGAGTTCATTGGTTCAATCGAAGACCTTAGGCTCAAAGCCTGTGTCGCACTCCTTTACTCTTCCGGACTCAGGCTGTCCGAGGTCTGCCATCTTAGATACAAGGACATCAGCAGGAAGGATGGCCGCATTTTCATCAGTGCTTCAAAAAACAGGTCCGAAAGATACGCCACTTTATCCATCAATGCCCTGGAGATACTGACTGCGTACTGGAAAAGATATGGAAGGCCCATGGATTGGCTTTTCCCCAGCAATATAGAAACCCAACCTATATGCACCAGCAGAATCTCACTTCTACTCTCCCGCCATCTAAAATCCCTCAACTGGACCAAACATATTTCATCTCATACATTCCGTCATTCCTTCGCCACCCATCTCTATGAGAGCGGAGTTGACCTTCTTACCATACAGAAGCTGCTCGGCCACAAATCCTCAAGCAGCACTGCCATCTACATTCATCTATCAAGAACAGGTCCTTCCAATTTCAGGAATCCTTTCGATGGTGGATTATGATGTACAAGGTACAACAGGTCTTCAAACAGAGCTACGGCAGCTATATTGAAAAGTATGGTGAAAACCATGACTCGGACAAGGTGGCTCGGGCAATATTGGCTTGCAAGACATCTGCCATGGGTGGCAACATCACTACCTGCCAGGACTGCGGAGGAACCCACGTTCATTACAACTCCTGCAGAAACCGCCACTGCCCATGCTGCCAGTCCACGAACAAGGAAAAATGGATAGATTCACGGAAATCCGATGTCATAGACGCACCTTATTTCCATGCGGTGTTCACCGTACCGGAAGAACTCAATCCCTTAATCTATTCCAATAAAAGGTCTCTCTATAACCTGATGTATAGTGCCAGCTCGGAAACCCTGACCGAACTTGCCCGGGATGAAAAACATATGGGTGCAGATATCGGCTTCATAAGCATCCTTCACACCTGGGGCAGCAATCTTTCATTCCATCCCCATATACATGTCATTGTTCTTGGTGGTGGACTCAACAAGTCGCTTAGGTTCATAACCAGGGAAAAGAATTTCCTTTTCCCGGTCAAAGTTGTTTCCAGGCTCTTCAGAGGCAAGTTCCTTGCTGGCCTGAAAAGACTCCACATGGAAGGAACTCTGTCCTTACCCTTAGACATGCGAATGCTTCAATACCCTTCCGAGTTCAACAGCCTCCTTTCGGAAATGTATTCCAAGGAATGGGTACCACACATCAAGGAGACTTTCAAAGGTGCTGCCAACGTTATAGATTATCTCGGCAGATATACTCACAGGATCGCCATTAGCAATTCAAGGATACTTGATGTTGGACAGGAATCCGTTACCTTCAGAGTCAAAGATTACAAATCCGGTGCCAATACAACACTCACACTCAGCAACGAAGAATTCATCAGAAGATTCCTCATGCATGTTCTTCCTAAAGGATTCGTGAAAATCAGGCATTACGGTCTTCTCAGCAACAGGACAAAGCGTAAGAAACTTGATTTAGTAAGGGTGCTTGTAGGAGGGCAAAGGTTCGAACCAATCTACAAGGACCTATCTGGACTTCAGATATTAAAGAAGCTGTATGGTATAGATCCAGACTTATGCCGGCATTGCGGAAGCTCCAAAATCCTGCGCAAAGGTCTGGATAGGTTCAAGAAACTTGAATGACCACATGCACCAATATTTTAAAAAGCTCCACTCCCGTGGGGCTGCGAAGCATGCCCGAAATTCCGAATACCGTAAAAATTCACCGGCCTTGCTTAGAAGTAGTACCTCTTTTGTCTTGTTCACGAGGCTATGGGAATGATTGAATCCCCATAGGTCCATGTCTTTCCCGCGATTTTGTACAATCGGAAAAATTGCATTCGGGTCATCAATGCTTTCCTGCATCTGATGGCCATTCTTTTCCCCTCAACGATTCTTTCCTAATAAATTATAT
>NZ_JAGGKC010000064.1 GCF_017873395.1 Youngiibacter multivorans
ACCTCATCTTCGGATGGGGTTTTCATTTTTCTGGGCATATTCCATTTTCACAAACTTGAGGCATAGCCACCATGTGCACAACAATTTCCGCTTACATTCTTTCTGATCTTGTAATAACAGCCTTCACTCCAAAAATTGAAAACCTACCTAACTACTTCAAATAATTTCCCCTTTCTGAAATCAATTCTTTTTTGATTAGTCTTTGGTTTGGGCATTTCTAGAAAATGACCACTCCATAAGGATCAAATTAGAGAACCAGTTACATTTCTTGATTCATTATCGTTTTACCAAACATGTAAAGCAATACATGTTGCTCAACTGGTCTTTTTACACTCACCACTGGACCAAATGGTATACTTTTTTGACATTGTGAAACAAGTTACACTATAATCAAATTGTCAATCAACGCTTAATCAAAATAAATTACATGCAAAAAGGAACTTATGATGCGAAATATAGTTATTTGTGACGACGAAACCGATAGCCAAAATTTACTCATTTCACATCTCAAACAATATATGAAAGAAACAGCTGTAGACTTTAACATTACTGTGCTTAGTTCAGGTGAAGAATTAGTAAAGAAGTTGCCAAACAATACAGACATTCTATTATTGGACATAAAAATGGGACAGCTTTCTGGTATGGAAGCTGCCCGTATCTTACGCAAACAAAACAATCATGTAAGAATAATATTTATTACTACTATGACGCAATATGCTTTAGAAGGATACGAAGTTCATGCATATGGATTCATTAAAAAACCAGTTTCCTATGAACCTTTCAGAAGACAACTAAATGATGCGCTTTCATCTCTTGATAGACAGGAAGGTCATTTCATTTCTATTTCTCTGGGTGCTGAAATGCTTCGTATTAATGTGAATGACATTTTATACATGGAAGCCTTTAAACATGATATTCTCGTAGTTACAAATTCAGGCGTAGTAAAATGCAATACCCCTTTGGTTGAATTTGAAAATCAGGTAAAGGACGATCCCTTTTTTAGATGTCACAAGAGCTTTCTTGTTCATCATAGGCACATAAAAAAGATAAATAAGGATTCTTTAATTATGTCAAATGGAGATACCGTGCTTTTAAGCAAACATCGACGCAAAGAATTTTTAATTGATTTCGGACGTTTTGTAGGTGATAAATAATATGGGTAGTGACTCAATCAAGTTCCTGCGATTCTTTTTTGAAACAGCATTATTTATTGGCTTTTTTCATGGAGTCAAACCAAAGATTGCACCAACCAGAGCGAAAAAATTATTCTCCTTATTAATCCTCTCATTTCTTTCCTTACTCTATTTTTTCGATTTTTTATTCCCAAATATTGTATTGCGATTTATTCTGAGGTTTTTGATCTTTTTTATTTATTTGAAGTACTTAAAAGAAATATCGTGGCAAAAAGCCGCTTACCTTTCTGGAATGGCTTCTTCCATTTACTATGCGCTGCAAAACATCTTCATTACTCCACTACTCTATCCTTTCTTCATTGAAAGTTTTATTGTAGTTTATGGCGTATTCCTATTCTTATTTATTTTCATTTATTACCAAATCTCTTTCGAAAAAATCGAACACATTGGTGCCGACCGTGTCATTCTCCTTGTGTCTGTAATTAGTTGTATTTTATACGTTAAATATTCCCTCTCTGTTATGATTGATGGAGTTTCAATGAAAAACATTGAAATGACCCTTTTCCCGATCTTATTACAATTATTCCTTATAGCTTCAATAATTCTTTTCGAAAAATATCTGTATGTTCAAATGGAACAGGAAGAAGCTCGCCTTCATGAAGTTATAACTGACTTCAAATTAAAAAATATTAAGAACCGTATTGCTGCCGAAGATGATCTTCGCTTGCTCACTCATGATATGAAAAATCATTTTATTGCCATAAAAAAAATAGTTGGAACGTCAGATCATCACCAACTAAATAACTATATTAATGCTTTGCTGGTAAATTTAGAATCCAACGACAAATATGTCGAGACTGGTAACGAGCTTCTTGACGGATTTCTCTCTGAAAAAATAGCAGAGGCTGAAAAGGATAATATATCTATGTCTATAATCCTGGATTTTCGACCTGCTGCCTTTATTAGTGACATGGATATCTGTACAATTTTTGGAAATGCCCTTGATAATGCTATTGAAGCAAGCAGAAAAGTTACAAACCCCAACGACCGCTTCATATCAGTCTATAGTTCCACTACTGCGGGACAACTAGCTATTTCATTCGCGAATGCTTATGAAGGTACCATTAATAAAGTCAATGGATTGCCATTAACAACAAAGTCAACGTCGAATCACCATGGCTATGGGTTGTTAAGTCTTAATAAGGCAGTTCAAAAATACGATGGCATAGTCTCAATCAACCTGGATACTAGTAACAAATTCATTCTAACCGTTATGCTTCCCTTACCCATAACATCTGCCGGCTAGTATGATGTATGTTCTCCCTATGTGTCAGAATAGTTGTCGTACCCCAATAAATAAAGTATCCTAGTAGGAATAGGATGAGGAGGACGACATTATGGCCTATACCAGGAGA
>NZ_JAGGKC010000065.1 GCF_017873395.1 Youngiibacter multivorans
TGCCCTAATCCTTGGAGTATGCTCTCATAAGGTTAATATGGAAATCTAAGATATACCGAGATAATAAGAGATAATTGGTTTAAATTAAGGGAGGATATATAATGAAGATATCAAAGAAGGATGCATTGGTTTGGTTTGAGTTTTTTGCGGAACTGCCTGAGGAAGAGGAACTCATGATAAAGCAGCAGGAGATCGTGTATGCTACCTTTGCTCAGATTGAGGAAGCGATTGACCATAGGAATGATGCCTTAATGGCTGAAATCGGAAATCTTAAGACCTTGGAGAACAGAACAATATATGTAGGTGATGACAGCAAATTCCCGAATGGCTGCCGTTCATGTCTACTAGGCACTGGATTGAGTGCAATCAGGAAAACCAACAAATGCAATATAGAGTGCAAGTTCTGCTACAACTATGGAGGACTTGATGATATTCCTCCTGTTGGTGAAGGCATGTGGGAGATTGGCGGCACTAAATTCTATGAGAAGGACATTGACCTTCTCCTTTCAATCCACAAGAAGCCTACTGGTATCTCCTATGTTTATCTTGAGCCCTTCATGGAAATTGAAAAATATTATCCGCTCATAAGGAAGTTCAAGAAGGCAGAGATACACCAGCACCTGTACACGAATGGAATCCTGGCCACTGAAGAGTCTTTGAAAGCTTTGGGTGAAGCGGGTCTTGATGAGTTGAGGTTTAACCTGGGTGCAGCCAACTGCTCGGACAAAGTCATTGAAAATATAAGGATAGCTAAAAAGTACATCAAGAATGTTGGTATCGAGACTCCAATGACACCTGAGTTTTTTGAAGGCTTCTTCAGAAAAAAGCAGGCTATACTGGATACAAAACTGGACTTCATAAATTGTGCAGAGCTGCATCTGAATGAGAACAACATAGATAACTATTACGGGGAGAATATGTACATCTGCAGACAAGGCTATGTATCTCCAATTTGGAGCAGGGAACTTACATTGAAATTCATGAAGATAGCAGATGAAGAAAAGTGGGATCTGGCGGTTCATGATTGCTCGAACTATACTAAATTTGCCAGAAACCTGAATTTGAGCAGCAAAGAAGGCAAGTGGTTCGGAGCGAGCAACTATGCCTGTGAATTCCCAAGAACCCCATACGAGGCATTTTTGCCAATACTTCGTGATGACAGCTTTAAATTCTTGGTAGAAGAGGAATTGCCAGCAGGCTATAAGGCTGGAGAGCTGTTTTTCTAGAGACTCGTTAATTGAGTTCGGATTGTTCCTTTGAAATCCCGAGTTATCTCAGGTTCTTGAGTCAAAACAATCTGTTCCGCTTAGAAAGACCGTAAGTGTTTGAAATAATAGGAAGAAATGCAAGAACCGCTGAAAGTGCTAGTCACTGGCTGACAAACCCGCCAAGCTCAAGCTGAAGTTCAGATTCCAGACTGATTGTGAAGTACTGACACAAAAAATGATGAAAAAATTATTAAACACACCGAAAATCCAAAGACATTACGCAAAAAACAGCAAAATTCTAAAGCCTGGGAAACGCATAGTATCAACGTTTTCCAGGCTTTTATCGTCCATAAAGTGTCAAAGACAGGATTATAATTAAAGAATCTAAATTAAAAGACCTGAATTGTGAATTCAGGTCTTAGTTAATATTCGGAACTTTTCAATGCCCAGCTGCATTGACAGCATTATTGTTTAAATTGTCTACAGCAAGTGGGAGCATACTAAAAATGGATCGGCGCTGAAGAACGGTGTTTGTCAAGGTAGTTGTCGCAAAATCTTATCGTCAGTTTTGATCGGATTCAGCCAAACCTCAGTTGGAACTTCCATCTTCCTGATTTG
>NZ_JAGGKC010000066.1 GCF_017873395.1 Youngiibacter multivorans
GGAGCATTCCTGTAATGAAAAAACCTGAACTTTGAAAAAGGAGACCCATAGCAATACAATGAAAGTGTGCTGATCCAGGACAAGAAAGGCACAAATTCAAAGTATGAAAGGAGTCTCCAAATGAATAGTACACAAAACGATAAGCTAATGCAAATCAAACCTGAAACGTTGGTAGTTGGAATTGATGTAGGTAAAAATAAACATTATGCACGAGCCTTCGATTACAGGGGAATCGAACTTGCCAAGCTGACCAAGTTCAGCAATACCAGAAAAGGATTTGAAGGCTTTGAGAGTTGGATGAGATCCTTGATGCTGTTAAATGGAAAGACCGATACCATAGTAGGCTTTGAGCCCACAGGACACTACTGGTTTGCACTCGGAGATTTTCTTAAGAGCTGTGGTTATAAGTTGGGTATAGTCAATCCATTTCACGTAAAATGCGCTAGAGAACTTGATGATAACAGCCCTTCAAAGAATGATCGGAAGGACCCCAAGACAATAGCTATGCTGGTTAAGGATGGGAGGTACAGAGATGTATATATTCCTGATGACCTGTATCAGGAGTTGAGAGAGGCCGTAGTAGAGCGTGAGAGGCTTAATGAGCAGCTGACGGCGATACAAAATCAGGTAACAAGATGGCTTGATATCAGGTTCCCAGAATTCAACGATGTATTTAAAGCCTGGACAGGGAAATCAGCGATGATGACATTGAAGTCATTTCCAACACCAGCCATGGTAGTTTCAGCAGGCGTCGATGAGATACTAAGGACCTGGCAGAAGGCTTCACAGAAAGCAAGCCGTAGAAAGGCTGAAATCATTGTAGAAGTGGCTTCAACATCAATAGGTCGAGTTACTGGAAGCAATGCAGCTGTAGTTGCGCTGTGGAACCTATTGCAGCAATACGAGATGATTGTGGAACAGCAAGAGAGCATAGAGTGCCTTATGCAGGAACTTCTACTGAGAGTGCCTAATGCATCAAAGATTCTTGAGATCAAGGGTGTAGGTGTGCTTACAGCTGTAGTTATAATCAGCGAGATTGGAGACATTAGCAGGTTCAAAGATCCGCGCCAGATAATAAAGCTTGCGGGATTGAACCTTAGAGAAGACAGCTCAGGAAAGCACCAAGGAAAGACTATAATCAGCAAACGTGGACGTAGGAGGCTCAGGGAAAGCCTGTTCAGGGCAATGATACCAATGCTGGCAAATAATCCTGAGTTTCGGGCAATACACGCGAGAAATATAACTCGCTCGCTAAATCCAATGAATAAGATGCAGTCAATCATCGCACTGTGCGGCAAACTTGTGCGGGTGATATACGCAATTTTGAACAAAGGCAATAACTATGATTCAGGAAAGCTGCTGTCTGACATGAACTTGCAACAAAAGGCAGCATAGACTTGCAAATAGTTCTATGGATCAGTGCCTAAGCCGCATAGGCACATGAATAAGGTCCATTCAAATTTACTAGAGAAACCATATTAAAGATGAGAGCCGGGGCAGTCAGTATTAACAATTCCGTTAGGGCGTTAGACCCATGCAAGGAGCATTGCTGACGTTCCACTCCAAGGATAGGCAGAACGAAGGAATTTAGGCGCAATGATGCCTTAAGACATGGGAGGGTTGCCACCTGGAACTGATGTGGAATCCCGATGGCCGAAATACAAATCCGGTGCGGTTTGTTCCCCATGCGCGGATACCCCAGTTATTAGGATATGCCCTAATCCTTGGAGTATGCTCTCATAAGGTTAATATGGAAATCTAAGATATACCGAGATAATAAGAGATAATTGGTTTAAATTAAGGGAGG
>NZ_JAGGKC010000067.1 GCF_017873395.1 Youngiibacter multivorans
GTGCCTTTCTTGTCCTGGATCAGCACACTTTCATTGTATTGCTATGGGTCTCCTTTTTCAAAGTTCAGGTTTTTTCATTACAGGAATGCTCCTTATATAAATATAACATGAAATCAAAAATCCTTTACATATTATCACCTTTATAATATCATGAAATGGAATAAGTATATATGAGGTTTTCGAATGAATATTAAGAAATGTTTTACTATCACCAGTTGTTTTCTGCTAATCTTTATTTTAACATCAACAGTTGGGGTTGCAGCTTCAGAAACTAAAAGCATAGTATCGGTAGAGACTGTTGAGTATGGTGGCACTACCTATGTTGTTGAGCAGACAAAAACCAAAAATGGAGTTAGAACAACTAAAGTAGAAGATGGAGAAGACCTACTCAATGTTATCTTTAATGAAAAAACAAGCCAGCTTCAAGTATTTGCTAATGGCGAGCTAGTATCTGACCAAATAATTGGATCTGATCAAACAGTGGGATCTGATACGGTAATTGGAGAAGAAATGGAAGCCATGAGTTCATGGTACTTACTAACCCCAAAAAAGAAGACAATGTTTATAGGCAGTCTGTCCGTTGCAATGCTAGCAGCAGCAAGTGTTTTAGTTGGTGTAACTGCATGGATGTCTTATATTGATAGTAAATATGTAGATTCTGATACTATTGCAGAAATTGCTATGCATATTAAATACCATACAGCATTCTATAGGAATTCAGACTATACTGGTTTGGTGTATCAATCAGAAAGATATGAATGGATTTATTATTAGAAAAAAGATTGGAAAAGTAGATTTTATAAAAATATTGGTATAATAAAAAGCGGTCTTCCTATTACCCGAATAATAAGAGGGACATATAGAAGGCAACTGGGTCACTTAAGAGGTACAAATATTAAAATAATTTGAGAATTTAATCGGGTAGGACCCCGCTGATTAAGCGGGGGACCTCCCAGTCGAGTAGCAGAGGGGAGTTTCACCCCAATGCTCTCACAGAACCGTACGTGAATCTCTCGATTCATACGGCTCTTATCATTCCCTTATGGTGACCATCCGAGGGTCTTCTCTGTCCTTATCCCGTCAGAGTTGTACTTGTAGCTTAGGCTGGTGGAAGCGTTGCTTAAACTCTTCAGCTGCCTGCCATTTTCCCATGTGTAGGTCCAGCCGTCGTAAGACAATGGATTTCCTATGGCGTCATAGGTTATAGTAATTATAAAGTTAATTTCAGTATAAGCGTTGACTTACAACATAATCAATATTGATAGTAGATTTACACCTAAACATTTAGCTTCAATATCCCCACAAAAATAAAAGTACTGAGCCATACGAATTTGACTCAGCACTAACACTATTTAATAAACTCCGAGATGAATTGCTAAAGAAGCTTACTATTAATATGCCCTTTAATCTGTAGGCGTATTGGGAAACAACAACACATTTTACAAATTACTATATATAGCAGCTCAGCCATGCGGTTTATGCAATATGTTGTGGTTTCTCCTTTTGTAGGAGTATCACTGTCTCAATGTGCCTCGGGACAGTAATTTGCATTTTTTTGCTATATTTTAGATTTTTTTATTGTTGTTTTGCTGATTTATTTGATTTTCATACGTTAAGTGTTCAGTATTTTATTAATAAAGCAATTTTGCAATTCACTAAATATTCGCATAATATGAAATTTGCTCAATAATTCCCCACAAAAAAACCGGTGTTTGTCAAGGTAGTTGTCGCAAAATCTTATCGTCAGTTTTGATCGGATTCAGCCAAACCTCAGTTGGAACTTCCATCTTCCTGATTTGTC
>NZ_JAGGKC010000068.1 GCF_017873395.1 Youngiibacter multivorans
GAGGGCACTGAAAAAGCCCCCAAAATTAGCATGATTTGAGCAGAAGATAAGAGGGGACGGAATCCGGACCCTCTTATCTTCCTTTTTTTAGAGTTATAGCAGCTCAGTTTCTACTATTTTCTACTCATTAGTCCCCTAACAGAGCAAATATCCTCTTCATATTAGCAGCGAAGATGGTGAATGCTCCTTGCAGTTCCATACCAAACAGACCACGTCCTGATGCTACATCATAACCATGGCCATGTTTCAGCTCGCTGTTCTTGGCTTCGATTTTATAACGTTCTTTTGCCAGAGTCTTGAATTCTTCAGTTTCCTGATATGTCTTCTGTTCCGAATGGATAGTTGACATCAAGGTAACCGAGAATGACTTGGTCTTTGATCCTTCTTTGTAGCAACCTTCCCGATGCGGGCAAAGCCTACACTTCTCAACATCAAAGAAGTAGGTTCTTACTGCAGCCGAACCGGTTTTCTCTCTCTTTTTCTTTCCAGTTATTGTTTTCTTTATACTCATGTGTCCAGCTTTACAGACATACATCCCAGCATCTTTGTTGAAGGTGAAGTTCGGTGAATTCTTGTTTGGGCTATGTGTTACAGATTCGCTTAACCTGGATACAAGCTTTATTTTGCGTTCCTTTGCCATCTCCAAATTATCCTTTTCGGAATACGCAGAATCTCCAACGACTGAATCGACCTTCACTCCTACATTTTCTGTCATTGCAATCAACCCTTCAAGCTCTTTACCATCTGGCTTCTCTCCGGAGGTGATGGTGAAAGCAGTTAGTATTCTCTCAGGGGTAAGTGCAAGATGTGTTTTGTATCCGAAGAAAGAAGTGTCAGCAGTCTTGTGGCCTACACGTGCATCTGAGTCTTTAGAGCGTTCGATATGCTCCTGATTGTCTGCGAGCACCTCTTCCACATAGTTCAGCGCCTCCATTACAGTCGGATTCTTGATTATTTCCTCATCAGACCTAATCAGCCTGGTAAGCTTAATTGCATATTCAATCTGGTCTTCATAGATACCGCTTGTTACTTTCGCAGGCATCCTGTCCTTGTAACTTTCATCTATGTGGTATACCGCTTTTCTAAGGTTCTTGCAGCTCTCGATTAGAATTTCCCTTTGTGACTTCAGGTTGAACTGACTCTTCGTGTGGGTAGAATCTACTATTATGGTTCCTGTCTTGATTAAACTCTTCTTTATGGCATAACCTACACTTAGATTAACAAGCTCAGTAGGGATGTTAGTATCCTTAAGGCGAAGCTTCCTGAATTTGGTAAGTGAACTGGGATGGATAACTTCATCCTCCGGCGTCAATCCTAGAAAGAACTTAAAGGACATGTCGTACATTGAACGCTCAACAAGGTCTACATCTGATAGTGTGTACATTTCTTTGAGGACCAAATACTTAATCAGTCTCATAGGAGGGATGGCATTCCTTCCGTTGTCCAGACAATACTTCTTGATTAGCTCATCTTCAATCTTTGAAAAGTCAATCTCCTCAGAAAGACGACGAAGAATATGGTTCTTGGGGATGATCAAATCATAGAGCCCGGAGTATTTGCTTAAAGATATTTCTGTTTGGAAATTAATCATGGTACACCTCTAAAAATATAATAACCCTATACTAATAGTACCACATATCTATTAAATATACAATAGATATTACTTGGAATTCCAAAGAAAAAGACCTGAGCTCTTAACTCAGATCTTAGTTAATGTTCGGTACTTTTTCAGCGTCCTC
>NZ_JAGGKC010000069.1 GCF_017873395.1 Youngiibacter multivorans
CAGACTGTAGACAAAGTATCAGATTCGCACCAACGGATCTGGTGCTTTTCTTTTTTTCATTGGGACTCAAGGAGTTATTGACATTAACATATTATTATGATATAATTTAAATATCATAATAAGTGTGGTGATTTTTATGTTGTCAAAAAAGTCTACTGAAAATAGAGAGCAAATTCAGTTCCTTTGCCTGGATGATCTTGTACCAAAAGACCACATACTTAGAGAAGTCGACCGTTCAATGGATTTCAGTTTCATCTATGACTTGGTTGAGGATTTGTATTCAGAGGAAAAAGGCAGACCAAGCCTCGATCCTATCATGCTCCTCAAGATTCCTATGATTCAAACGATTTTTGGAATCAAGAGCATGCGCCAGACAATCAAAGATATCGAGGTTAACCTTGCCTACAGATGGTTCCTCGGGCTCTCCATAACTGATGCTGTTCCTCATTTCAGTACTTTTGGAAAGAACTACACCAGACGATTTAAGCCAACTGAAGAGAACGGATACTCTGACCTGTTCCATGAAATATTTTCCAAAATTCTGGAGGAAAGCCTGAACCTCGGCTTGATAAGCAAGGAAATAGTATTTGTCGATTCAACACATATCAAAGCCAATGCCAATAGAAACAAAATTCATAAAGAAGCTGCCAGAAAGGCTGCTCTGTTCTATGAAGAAGAGCTATGGAAAGAAATTCAGGAAGATAGGGTTAGCCAGGGCAAGAAGCCCTTCGACTCGGATGATGACAGTCCAGGAGGATCCGGTAATGCTAAGAAGGAAGTAGAAGTTACCAGAAGCAAATCCGATCCTGAAAGTGGACTGTTCCATAAGGGGCCTCACAAGGAAGTCTTCGCATATATGTCTCAGACAGCTTGCGATGCGAATGGATGGATACTGGAATACTCCGTACATCCAGGAAACGACCATGATTCAAGGACATTCGTAGATTTGTACAATAAGCTGCCAAAGGATGAAATTGAAATGCTTGTAGGCGATGCAGGTTACAAAGCCCCAGCGATTGCAAGGTTACTCAATCAAGACCACATTATCCCGGTGCTGCCATACAAGAGACCTATGACTAAGGACGGTTTCTTCCGAAAACACGAATACAAATATGACCAATTCAATGATCGCTATATATGCCCTAATAATAAGTTTCTCCTACTCTCGACCACAAACAGAGAAGGATACAGGGAGTATAAGAGCAATGGAAAGGTATGCGCTGAGTGCCCGCACCTATCTAGATGTACTGAAAGCAAAACCCACGTCAAGGTTATCTTGAGGCATATCTGGGAAGCGTATCTGGAGTGGAGTGAGAAGATCAGACTAAGTCCAGGCATCAAGGATATCTACAACCTGAGGAAGCAGACCATAGAAAGGCTCTTTGGAACAGCCAAGGAGAATCATAATCTCAGATACACGAGAATGATGGGGAAGGCCAAGATGGAAATGAAGGTTGGCCTTACTTTCGCATGCATGAATCTGTTGAAACTCACAAAAATGAAAAGAAAAATGGGTCTCCTGGAGCCAATCTATGGCTAATAGGAGTCCCATATCCTAACTTTTGCTCCAAAATAGGTATAACAATAGCAAAATCGACGAACCTTAAGTTAAGATTCGTCGATTTGTCTACAGTCTG
>NZ_JAGGKC010000070.1 GCF_017873395.1 Youngiibacter multivorans
CATATTAAACTCCATTCCGCCGCTCCGCTTGCGGCACAAATAGTAATTAAAAGTTAGTGCGGATTATTTCTAACTTTTCTATACTAATCTCAAGAGAAGGTACACTACAAAGCACGGTGAGGTGAGTCGTATTTCTTTCTGAAAAGCCAGTATATTAAACAGTGTGAGAATCGTCATTCAAGCACAAATGAGTGGTTCTTTGAGACCGTACGCTAATAATTGTTTTAACTCTTAGTTATGTGCGACGATTCAGTCAATGTCTTCTCTTAACTTTTTGAGAGGAGGTTACGTAATGAAAGTTATTTACCCTATCTGCTGTGGCATCGATGTCCATAAAACTTTTCTCGTTGCCACACTAATTACTTCCGTCGGCATTACCCCCAACTATTCTAAAAAACGATTCTCCACATTCAACAATTCTATCCTCCTATTAAAACAGTGGTTGATAGAAAATAACTGCAGAGATGTCTGTATGGAATCAACAGGAAAATATTGGATTCCGGTTTACAATCTTTTGGAGGATACCATAAGAGTCACTGTTGCCAATCCTAAATGGGTCAGAGCTATCAAAGGTAATAAAGATGATGCTAAAGACTCCAAGTGGATTGGTGACCTTTTTAGACTCGGTCTCGTACCAAACAGCTTTATTCCTCCCAAATCGATTCGCATACTCCGAGAGTACACCAGGTATATTTACAAACTAACTTCCTGTAAGTCCAGTGAAAAGAATCGCTTTCAGAATGCGCTCACCGTCTGTAATGTTTCCCTTGATGCAGTAGTTTCAGATATGTTCGGCAAATCTGCCACGTCCATTACAGATTATCTAATTACAACAAGTGAGTATAATCCTGAAACATGTGTTTCTTTATTGCAGAAATCCCTTAAGACAAAATCCCAGTTGGTTTTGGAATCCATTGAAGGATATCAGATTACTCATGAGCAAAAGATTAGGATGCTCTCCATACGCTCCCATCTCAATTTTATCGAGGGGGAAATATCCTACTTAAAGTCACAGATTGAAGCAATGGTGGCTCCTTACGGAAATATTATTGGACTTCTCTGCACCATTCCCGGAGTTGAAAGGTCTTCAGCTATTACCATCATCTCCGAGATTGGTACAGATATGTCTCAATTTGCCAGTTCCAAGCGATTATGCTGCTGGGCGGGACTAACACCTGGCAACAATGAATCTGCTGGTAAGAAGAAATCTGTTAAGATAACACGTGCTGGTGTATACCTCAAACCTGCATTGGTGCAAGTTGCCCATGCAGCCGTGAAATCAAAAGAATCTTCTTACTACAAAAACAAATATGAACGCATCAGCAAGAGACGTGGCAAAAAAAGAGCAATTATTGCAATAGCCCGAATGATACTTACCTCAATTTACCACATGATGGTAACTGGAGAAGTATTTAACCCAGCTGATCTGTTCAAAATTGAAATGCCTCCAGATATCAAAGACAGGCAGAAAGAGAAAGCTATAAAGCAAGCAATCCGACTACTGATTTCAGAAGGTTTAATTCCACCACCTCAAATGACCTAATGCTTGTAAAATAAAATTTTTTTGCAGGCTTATTTAAGGTCGTCCATTTTCAGTGTGTAATCATTCTTTTCACGCTAATC
>NZ_JAGGKC010000071.1 GCF_017873395.1 Youngiibacter multivorans
ATACCCATGCGATAGGTCTTGGAACCGATATGGATTTGAAGGGTCCCATTGGTAGGCCGTGGTTGTCTAGTGCTGGATCATAATTCATAATTCTTTTCTCCTCTACGATATATATTTTATATATTTTTATTAGACTTCCTTATTATTCTTACTTATTATTCTTATTTAAAACAATTATTTTGAATTCATTTCAGCTGCCATTGCATTTATTTTATTTTTTCTAACGATGCTTTGTGAAAACAGAGTCAGGAAAATACCTATGATACTTAGGCCACCTGCAATCATGAATGCTAGACTATAATCTCCATTATTTATCGCTCTAACCTGTGCGGCTAACATAGGCCCGAAAATTGCTGCTGGTGCAAATGCAGTAAACATAACACCCCAATTCATACCCATGTTTTTCATACCAAACATATCTCCTGTGACAGCAGGATATAGGCCAAAAAAACCACCATAGCAAGATCCAATTCCTATTAAAGCAATAACAAAAACTGAAAACGAACTAGCCATGGTACTTAATAGAAACATCGATGCAGCAGAAATTATAAACATTACTATCATGGAATTGTATCTTCCAAGTTTGTCAGATATTGAACCCCAAATCGGACGTCCTAGAGTATTCGCAACTCCTAAAATACTAACCCCAATTGCAGCAGCAGCTGGTGTAAGTCCTACAACTTCCTGTCCAATAGATGAAGCAAAACCAATAATCATTATGCCTGAGACTGCAGCTATTATTAGGGTAATCCACGCAGTAAAGAAAAGAGGATCACTTAACATTTGACGCCAATTTTTATCTATAGAAACATTTAGAGTGTTTCCTGCTTTAGCAACAGGAGGTGTCCAACCTTCAGGTTTATACCCAGCAGGAGGAGCCACCGCAAAGAATGAAGCAATTGAAATCACTATTATGAAAAGTCCTCCAAAAATCTGAAAGGTAGAAAGAGGGCTATATGTCTTCATCAATGAAACCCCTAATGGTGCAAATATAACAGAACCCCCACCAAGTCCTCCTGAAATTAGTCCTCCAGCAAGACCTCGTTTATCGGGAAACCACTTAACTGTATTTACCACTGTACACGAATATACAGCACCCAGCCCTAATCCACCAAGAATTCCATAAGATATATAAAGAAATTGAATGTTCTTTGCATAGCCTGCCAAAAGAAAACCTGCCGAATAAATAAGCCCACCAATAAACATTGTCAATTTTGGACCCTTCTTATCCTGAATTTTTCCAGCGATTATCATCGATATAGGCATTAGTGCTAACGAAAGTGTGTATGGTATAGTAACCTGGCTAGCTGTAGCTCCTAACAATACCATAAGCGGTTTTCTAAAAACACTATAAGAGTATGCAGCTCCTATACAAAGATTTGCAAATATGCCCGTAAAAAGAATAAGCCAACGATTAGTTTTATTATTACTCATTTTATGTTGCTCCTTTTTTATTCTTTTTTTATTAGGGGAAATTATTGACTGTCTGGTTTGTGCTGCGGTGTCAGTTTATGACGCCGCAGTGCCCCAGTATACTATCTACTTTTGTTTTGCTCCCTGCAAACCAACTAGCAAATCTTTGCTTGCATTTGGAATTACCATC
>NZ_JAGGKC010000072.1 GCF_017873395.1 Youngiibacter multivorans
CAGCCAAGGCAAACTTTTAATTTGAGAGTTTGATCCTGGCTCAGGACGAACGCTGGCGGCGTGCCTAACACATGCAAGTCGAGCGGGGAGAAGAATTCGTTTTTCTCTTTAGCGGCGGACGGGTGAGTAACACGTGGGTAACCTGCCTCAAAGTGGGGGATAGCCTTCCGAAAGGAAGATTAATACCGCATAATATCAAAGCACTGCATGGTGCTTTGATTAAAGGAGCAATCCGCTTTGAGATGGACCCGCGGCGCATTAGCTAGTTGGTGAGGTAACGGCCCACCAAGGCGACGATGCGTAGCCGACCTGAGAGGGTGATCGGCCACATTGGAACTGAGACACGGTCCAGACTCCTACGGGAGGCAGCAGTGGGGAATATTGCACAATGGGGGAAACCCTGATGCAGCAACGCCGCGTGAGTGATGAAGGCCTTCGGGTCGTAAAGCTCTTTGATCAGGGACGATAATGACGGTACCTGAAAAACAAGCCACGGCTAACTACGTGCCAGCAGCCGCGGTAATACGTAGGTGGCGAGCGTTGTCCGGATTTACTGGGCGTAAAGAATGCGTAGGTGGATATTTAAGTGGGATGTGAAATCCCCGGGCTCAACCCGGGAACTGCATACCAAACTGGATATCTGGAGTGCAGGAGAGGAAAGCGGAATTCCTAGTGTAGCGGTGAAATGCGTAGATATTAGGAGGAACACCAGTGGCGAAGGCGGCTTTCTGGACTGTAACTGACACTGAGGCATGAAAGCGTGGGGAGCAAACAGGATTAGATACCCTGGTAGTCCACGCCGTAAACTATGGGTACTAGGTGTAGGGGGTATCGACTCCCCCTGTGCCGCCGTTAACACAATAAGTACCCCGCCTGGGGAGTACGGTCGCAAGACTAAAACTCAAAGGAATTGACGGGGGCCCGCACAAGCAGCGGAGCATGTGGTTTAATTCGAAGCAACGCGAAGAACCTTACCTAGACTTGACATCTCCTGAATTACCCGTAACTGGGGAAGCTCTTCGGAGCAGGAAGACAGGTGGTGCATGGTTGTCGTCAGCTCGTGTCGTGAGATGTTGGGTTAAGTCCCGCAACGAGCGCAACCCTTATCGTTAGTTGCTACCATTAAGTTGAGCACTCTAGCGAGACTGCCCGGGTTAACCGGGAGGAAGGTGGGGATGACGTCAAATCATCATGCCCCTTATGTCTAGGGCTACACACGTGCTACAATGGTGAGGACAAAGAGACGCAAGACCGCGAGGTGGAGCAAATCTCACAAACCTCATCCCAGTTCGGATTGCAGGCTGAAACTCGCCTGCATGAAGCCGGAGTTGCTAGTAATCGCGAATCAGCATGTCGCGGTGAATACGTTCCCGGGCCTTGTACACACCGCCCGTCACACCATGAGAGTTGGCAATACCCGAAGTCCGTGGGGTAACCGTAAGGAGCCAGCGGCCGAAGGTAGGGTCAGCGATTGGGGTGAAGTCGTAACAAGGTAGCCGTAGGAGAACCTGCGGCTGGATCACCTCCTTTCTAGGGAGTCGACAGAAGAGTAACTTCTTCTGATACG
>NZ_JAGGKC010000073.1 GCF_017873395.1 Youngiibacter multivorans
CGGATGCGAGAAAGACTTTATAGATCAAGCTATAAAGGGCGCATGGCGAATGCCTTGGCATCAGGAGTCGAAGAAGGTCGCGATAAGCTGCGAAAAGCTTGGGGTAGACGCACATAGTCTGAGATCCCAAGATTACCGAATGAGGCAACTCACTGGGGAAACCCCCAGTATCCGTACATGAATAGATAGTGTACGGAGGACAAACCCAGGGAACTGAAACATCTTATTACCTGGAGGAAGAGAAAGAAAAATCGATTTCCCTAGTAGCGGCGAGCGAAAAGGAAAGAGCCCAAACCGGAGGACATGTCCTCCGGGGTTGCGGGGAACCCATCACGAAGAAGGAATCAAGCGGAACACAGCTGGAAAGCTGGACCATAGGGGGTAACAGTCCCGTACGCGAACGAGAAGATCTTCAGGGTTCTACCAGAGTACCACGAGACACGTGAAACCTTGTGGGAAGCAGGGAGGACCACCTCCCAAGGCTAAATACTACCTGATGACCGATAGTGAAGCAGTACCGTGAGGGAAAGGTGAAAAGAACCCCGGAAGGGGAGTGAAATAGAATCTGAAACCGTGCGCCTACAACCGGCCAGAGCACCATAAGCGTGTGATGGCGTGCTTTTTGTAGAACGAGCCAACGAGTTACGGTGTGCAGCGAGGTTAAGTACTTAAGGTACGGAGCCGAAGGGAAACCGAGTCTGAACAGGGCGAATAGTTGCATGTCGTAGACCCGAAACCGGGTGACCTATCCATGGCCAGGTTGAAGCGAGAGTAAAATCTCGTGGAGGACCGAACCAAACTGGTGTTGAAAAACCATGGGATGAGCTGTGGATAGCGGAGAAATTCCAATCGAACCCGGAGATAGCTGGTTCTCCTCGAAATAGCTTTAGGGCTAGCGTCGGATATGAGTCATGGAGGTAGAGCACTGAATGGGCTAGGGGGCATATCGCTTACCGAACCTTATCAAACTCCGAATGCCATGAACTATAGAGTCCGGCAGTCAGACTGTGTAAGATAAGTTTCATAGTCGAAAGGGAAACAGCCCAGACCGTCAGCTAAGGTCCCAAAGTACAGGTTAAGTGGAAAAGGATGTGGGATTTCAAAGACAACTAGGATGTTGGCTTAGAAGCAGCCACTCATTAAAAGAGTGCGTAATAGCTCACTAGTCGAGAGATCCCGCGCCGAAGATGTCCGGGGCTAAAACCTGTCACCGAAGCTACGGGTGCAAGTCTTATGACTTGCGCGGTAGAGGAGCGTCCTGTATGGGGAGAAGCCGTACCGAAAGGAGCGGTGGACTGTACAGGAGTGAGAATGTTGGCATAAGTAGCGAGATGCGGGTGAGAATCCCGCAGGTCGAAAATCTAAGGTTTCCTGAGGAAGGCTCGTCCGCTCAGGGTTAGTCGGGACCTAAGCCGAGGCCGAAAGGCGTAGGTGATGGACAATCGGTTGATATTCCGATACCGCTTTCAAGCGTTTGACCAATGGGGTGACGCAGGAGGATAGGGTGTGCGTACTGATGGATGTACGTCCAAGCATTTAGGGAGTACAGGGAGGTAAATCCCC
>NZ_JAGGKC010000074.1 GCF_017873395.1 Youngiibacter multivorans
GTCTTAATGGTCTGTGATAATGTCACCCTGTAAGTGTGCTGTGATTATGTCACCCCCCCAGTCTATAATTGGAGGATGAAGATAATAATGAGTACCCAGGAAGCAAGAAGAGTAACCATAATGCATGAATGCCTCAAAGGAATAAGAACCAACAAGCAAGCAGCACAACTGCTCAAGATTACTGAGAGACAGGTACAGCGTTTAAAGGCCAAGGCAAGACATGATGGTATTAGTGCCGTACTACATGGCAACAGGGGCATACCCCCTGCACATGCACTAACGAAGGAGCAACGCAAGGAGATTGCTGATATCTACGCTGAAGAACTCAAGAACTATAACTACTCCCACGCCAGAGACGTCCTGGAGGAGGATAAGGCAATCATCGTCTCAAGAAGCACCGTGTCTCGCATCCTGAGAAATCAGGGAATCAAATCACCTAAGTCCAGACGCCCCCGAAAGAATCACCCCTCACGCGATGCAAGGTCCCGGGAAGGCTCCATGGCTCAGATGGACGCATCATCCTATGACTGGCTTTCCAACGGCTCATATCTGCAACTTCACGGCTCCATTGACGATGCCACCGGAAAGGTTCTTGCTTTGCACTTTGAACAAGAGGAAACCACCCACGGATACAATGAGCTGGTATATCAGATGAACTCAAGAAAGAGACTGCCCCAGGAATTCTATGTGGACTGCCGGACAACCTTTCGCAACAATAACAAGCCCTTAGAGAGCCTTTCAATCGATGAGGAACTCTCCGGCAAGACAAATTTTATGACCCAGTTCCAGCGGTCCATGCACGAACTGGGAATAGTACTGATCTATGCCCACTCCCCCGAGGCCAAGGGCCGTATAGAGCGACTCTGGGAGACCTTGCAGGACCGCCTGCCCAAAGATCTAGCTCGTAAGGGAATCACCACCGTAGAAGCAGCTAACGCGTACCTGCCCACTTACATTTCATACTTTAACCGCAAGTTTGCCGTAAAAGCAAAGGACCCAGAACTGGACTACGCCCCCTCTATACCACTTCGAGAACTAAAAATCATACTGGCCCATCAGGAGAAACGCAAACTTGATCGGGGTCTAAGCTTCAGCTATCTGGGCAAACGATACAGTCTGCCACAGATGACCGGAAAAGAAAAAGAACCATTATCCCAAAGAGATATTATCACGGTCGCCACCAGTGAATACATCGGGATACAGGTTCTCACCAAAGGCCGCATTCTTGAGCCAGTTGAACTCAGAGAAAGGGCTAAGGCAATTATAGAAGATGTACCCGATAAAATCAAACTAAACGAAGATCATTGGGTAAGTAAACCTAAAAACAATTCACCTTGGCATAAAACCAATTCACTGTTTTTTACAAGATAACCCTGACATAATCACAGCACAGTTAAGTCACTTTTGGGGTGACATAGTCAAAGACCGTTGACA
>NZ_JAGGKC010000076.1 GCF_017873395.1 Youngiibacter multivorans
CAGGAGAGCTGAGACAAGCTCAGGCACCATATCGAAAATCGATTCTCTGGCTTTACAATACGCGCATTCCAAATAGACTGTCAACTTACGTTGATGGTCTATTTTTGTGGGTTAAGCCTGTTTTCAAACAAGATTTCAATCTGACTTTCGATTTTATCCCAATTCCGAATACGCTGAGTCCATTTAGACATAACATCCATAGTCGCAAGATAGAGAATTTTGATGACAGCAGTATCCGTAGGGAAAACCGTCTTTGTCTTGGTCACTTTCCGTAGCTGCCTGTGGTATCCCTCAATTGCATTTGTAGTATAAATCAGTGTTCTAAGTTCAGCTGGATACTCAAAGAATGCTGACAGTTCAGGCCAGTTAATTCGCCAAGACTTTACACAGGCTGGATATTTGGTTTTCCATTTCTCTTCAAATTTGTCCAGGTTGACCGATGCCGCCTTCTCTGTAGGAGCCTTATAGACGAGCTTGAGATCGGCCATGAGCGCTTTAATGTCCTTATAGCTCACATATCGGGTGGATGACCGAATTTGATGGATTATGCAGCGTTGTATCTTCGTCTTTCCAAATACAGCATTAATCGCCTCCTTGAAGCCAGTAAGACCGTCTATGCAAGCAATCAGTATATCCTGGACTCCTCGATTCTTAAGCTCATTCAAAACTGAAAGCCAGAATTTAGAGGATTCGTTCTCTCCAATCCACATGCCCAGAATATCCTTTGTGCCATCCATTGTGTAACCCAAGATGTTATATACGGCTTTTTTGACGATGACTCCATCCTGTCTCACATGGTAATGGATGGCATCCATGAAAACGACAGGATAGACCGATTCTAATGGTCTGGTTTGCCACTCATTGATCATTGGTATTATTTTGTCTGTAATCGTAGATATCTGGCTTGCTGATATACTGAATCCGTATATGTCTTGAACATGATCCTCTATGTCTCTTGTTGTCATACCCTTGGCGTACATCGAGATAATCTTCTCTTCGATATCTGAGATATCAGTTTTGTACTTTCCAACAACCTTAGGATCAAATTCACCTTTTCTGTCACGTGGAATATTGACCTCAATAGGGCCTCCTGTTGATTTCACAGTTTTCTTGCTGAAGCCGTTTCGTGTATTCTCAGGATGATTGACATTAACACCTTTAGGATACCCTAAGTGATCATCCATCTCAGATTCCAGCATTGATTCTATAGTGCCACCTAGCATTTCTTTTAAACCATCATAGACATCATCGGCAGTAGTAGGGTCGTAAATTTCAAGAAACTGTTTAGCTAGTTCCATCAGCCTTGGATCCCTTTTAATTTTTGCCATGTTTAAAACCTCCGATTTAAGATTATTATAATCTTAAGCCAGAGGTCCAAACACAAAATTTTCTACACTCTC
>NZ_JAGGKC010000077.1 GCF_017873395.1 Youngiibacter multivorans
GCAAAAGCCATAGAGCTGGTTGAAGAGGCAGTATCATCTGGAGCAAGCCAGAAGAAAGCCTGTGACATACTTGGTATTTCCACTAGGACCTACCAGAGGTGGACGAATCCCGAAACCCCTGACCATGACAGAAGGCCTTCTGCAAGCAGGCCTGAACCAAAGAACAAGCTCACCAGCGAAGAGAAGGACATGATACTTCAAGTGGTGAACAGCCCTGAGTATGCAGATAAGCCACCAAGTCAGATTGTTCCTGACCTTGCTGACAAGGGTGAGTACATTGCCTCGGAATCAAGCTTCTACAGGGTTATGCATGAAGCGAATCAGCAGAGCCACCGTGGAAGAAGCAATAAGAGTGAGAGCAGACCTATAAGCTCACACAAGGCTACAGAAATCAATCAAGTCTGGTCTTGGGATATCTCATACCTACCTGGACCAATAAAAGGAATGTACTACTTCCTCTACATGATAATCGACATATTCAGCAGGAATATAATAGGTTGGGAAGTCTGGGAAGAGGAGTCAGCAGAGCATTCAAGCAGGCTCATACACAGAGCGGTATTAGCTCAGGGGCTCATTAGGAAAACTAAGCCACTCGTGCTACATTCTGACAACGGAAGCCCTATGAAGGCAGCTACAATGCTGGCCACGCTCTACGAACTCGGTATAACACCCTCTCGAAGCAGGCCCAGGGTAAGCAATGATAATCCTTTTTCAGAGTCATTATTCAGGACGGTTAAATACAGGCCGGAGTATCCTGTAAAAGGATTCGCATCGCTTGACGAGGCTAGAGGGTGGTGCCATGAGTTTGTAAAGTGGTACAAGCATGAACATAAGCATAGCAAACTGGGCTTTGTAACGCCGCACCAGGTCCATATGGGTGAGGCTGAGAAGGTTCTTATTAACCGACGACAAGTTTATGAAGCAGCTAAGGCTAAGAACCCCTTACGATGGTCCAGACAAATCAGGAAGATGGAAGTTCCAACTGAGGTTTGGCTGAATCCGATCAAAACTGACGATAAGATTTTGCGACAACTACCTTGACAAACACCG